>JBGSBR010000009.1:0-37151 GCA_041730495.1 Weeksellaceae bacterium
CTCGAGCATCTCAAGCAGACTAATGTTTTTGATAATCTTGCTGGGATGATCGTCGGGAAAGTTTTACCGGAAACAGAGTTCACACCAGGCACAACAATACGTTCAATATTACAAGATGTCACTAAAGATTTTAGTTTTCCCATTGTGATGGAAGCTGAGTTTGGTCATATCGATTTCCCCACGCCTATTGTATACGGGAATCAAGTTACAATACGTGCCGAAACTTGATATAGTTTCAGTATATGAACGTCCAAGCTGTAATCAAAGAACTCGAAGAAAAATATCCAGGCCATACCATCATCAAAAATGATGAATCTATGCCCACGGAAATCATCTGTGAGACAGAACCAGGAACAGAGCATCCTGAGTACAGTATTGCGATAGCCGTGATCGATAAATCAATCAGACATTATCACACAGTCGCTACAGAAACATACAAAGTTTTACGTGGTACACTTCGCGTTTCAGTCGGCGATGAAGATGATATTGTGGTGCAAGAAGGTGAGACACTTGTCATCCATCCTGGACAATTGCACTGGGCCACTGGTGATGAAACATGGATTGAGTGCGAGTCACGACCAGCGTGGACTCCCGAAGATCATATATTGGCTGGGTAGAAGAATATTATTGCACTAAGCTATATTCACTTGTGACATCACTCCAGATATTTTGATTAGCTTCTGTACGGAAGTAAATTTTATTTCCCCGTACGATGTATTGATGTAGTGATCCATTATGGACAGTACTCGTGAAAGAAGCGATTGAACTTAATCCGACATTTTCAAAGAGATTGGTAATATTTTCCCAAGCAGTCCAACTTGCATTTGTATTTTGCGTCCTACGATAGACCTCTCCACCTCTGGTTAAGAACTGTCTTTGTCGATTGTCTTGATAGACGCCTACAGCAAATGCTGTTATAGTACCTGATCCAACTTGTGTTGGTGAATTAACGAAGTAAGTAATATTTTCCCAAGCAGTCCAGCTTCCATTTGTATTTTGCGTCCTACGATAAATTTGTCCACCTCGTACAAGAAACTGTCGCTGTCTACCATCAAGGTATTCTTCGACTGTAAAGCTAGTTATAGTACCTGATCCAACTTGTGTTGGTGGATTGATAAAGTATGTGATGTCCTCCCACTCATCTTCAAATGAAATCCAACGATACAGTTTGTTATTTTTTACAAGGAATTTTCGTTCTGCTTCATCTTCATCATAAATAGTTGATCCCACACTCGTATATTGTTGAGGAGCTGGAGTAGGTGTTCGTGTTGGAGTAGGAGTAGGTGTACGAGTAGGAGTTGGAGTTCTTGTCGGTGTAGGTATATTACTTGGGCTTGGAGTAGGCGTGGCGGGATTTGCTATTAAGCCATATGATTGCAGTCTGGATTCGATAGCTCTTTCGCCTACCGTGCCATAAACATAACCTGCTGGAGGATTTAGAGTGCGCATTAAGCTGCCATTAAAGCTTGAACGATAGGTGTTAGAATGTCCGCATTCTTGAAAGCAGCCAGTATCAGGAAGTCCTGCCCATCGACTACAAGGTGGATTAAGTGCACAGTTGATACGAAGCGGGCGACCATCATAGGGTACACCGTAATCATATTCGTCACCTAATTTACCAAATGAGTGTGAAAACTCATGTACCATGACTTGGCGCGCCTCAGCAGTGACATCTCGGTATGTAACCGAGATTGGGATACCTCCGATTACCGATGATCCAGCTCCTCCATATTCATCGTTGTTTTCGATAACTACAATCTGGTCATACTCAGTTTGTGAAGCAATTGCGAGGATTGCATCAACATCACACGCAATGAAACGGCCACCACTATAATGACAACCTGTTTCTTCAGTATTGTTCATTTTTTGGAAACGAATGCTATTTGAATAGCGATTAAAAGGAGGAACGGTCAGCAAAAAACTTGCCATGGCATCTGCGTCACTTTGAAACTGATTGAAATCAGTGTAATGACTGCTCATAAACAAAATATCGAGCATGCGATCACCAGGATCATTGAGTGAACCAGAACTCGAATTTCCTTGAGTTACTGTAGTTATGTCAGGTTTTTTATTGACCTCTTGTACATTTAGAGATGCACTGAGAATTTTAGTCTTATCAAGTTCTTGTTTGTTGGGCGGTACTGATTTGTTTTGATACTCTTCTTTAGTAGTTACAAAAAAGTTTTGACCAAGTGTAAAAGGTATCGAAATAAATGCTTTAGGATGATCGTACATCACTCTGGGATCTGCAGCTCCGACACCATCAAGATGATCTTGAGTTTCACTTATTAAATAATCCTCGAATGCAAAAGACACAATAGGTGTATCTTTATCATCAAGTACAAGATGAGTACCATCAGCTTCAAGTGCAGATGTTGGTTGTTTCAGAGGATATCCATCAGTTGCTGTGGCATTTAATACACGTATCTCTCCACTAGTTGTATCTTTTTCAAGCTCTAGGATCAAAGCTAAGGATTGCTTATCAGAAGCACGAGTAGCTACCGATTGTCGAGTAGTTTGATTGCGGTACGTGAGAAAAGCTGTTGTAGCAACAGCAAGTGTAAATGCAAATAAGCCTAGACCGATTAAAAGCTTTCTTGAACTTACAAGGAGAGAAAAGGATTTAGATTCAGGTTCGACAGTAACATGCTGATTATCCATAATGCCGATATGTGTAAAAAATGTTACTATTGTGTTCATAGATGATGATAGTGAACTGAGCGTTAAATTGCAATATTTTATACTCAATATGCCAAATACTCAAGCTCAAGATGTAATAAACAGACTGCGGGAATACAAAGATGATGCCCGAGGACGGTTTCTGCAACGTTTTTTCAAAACTGGCACAGGTGAATATGCAGAAGGTGATATCTTGTGGGGACTGAGTGTCCCACAAACACGAATTATTGCGAAAGAGTTCAAAGATCTACCTATTTCTCAAATTGAAAAACTACTGCATCATGATATTCATGAGGTCCGTTTATGTGCATTGATCATCATGACACATCAAGTCAAGCAACATTCCCAAGAGTTGTATGATCTGTATCTACGAAGCACTGATTGCGTCAATAACTGGGATCTCGTCGATACATCTGCACCAACAATCATGGGTTCGTATCTTATCGATAAAGACCGTAAGATTCTGTATAAACTTGCTAAGTCAGAATCACTGTGGGAACGGCGCATTGCTATTGTCTCTACGTTTTATTTCATTAAACGCGAACAGTACGAAGATACATTGAAAATTGCTGAGATTCTCTTAAAAGATCGGCATGATTTGATCCACAAAGCTGTTGGATGGATGTTGCGAGAGATGGGTAAAAACTCACTTGATGGTGCAGATCAGCTTGAAGAGTTTCTCGAGGAATATGCAGCAGTCATGCCACGCACCATGCTGCGATATGCAATTGAAAGAATGTCAGCTGAAAAGAAACAGTATTATATGAAGAAGAAAAGTCAGCTTATTTAAACTCTCTCATGTTTTGTTCATTGATGAAGAAACTCGTCGCCTCTCCACTCACGAGTTTGTAAGCAGCTTTGCGGACCATGGTTTCAATCATTCGCTCTAGACTACGGATACCAGGCTCGAAACCGAGTGGACGCACAAGTACTGGCCACAGATTTGGATCGACAGATACCTGCGATGGATCCATTCCGACGGTTTTGACCATCTTCGGGAATATGAAGTTTTTACCAATCTCTATCTTTTCATCATCGGTGTATGATGGCATCTGGATGAGCTCGAGGCGATCAAGTACTGGAGGGGCAATGTTATTCGTATTGTTTGCGGTTGCTACAAAAAGCACATTTGAGAGATCAAACGGATAATCAACGAAATAATCAGTGAAATGCATATTTTGATTGGGATCGAGGAGCTCAAGTAGGACACCCATGATGGAAGCACGAGCGTCCTCGGTCACACGATCAAGCTCATCAAGCAAGATCACAGGATTACGCACCCCGACATCACGGAGCGATTTGATGATCATGCCTGGCTGTGACTCTGTAGATGACTTCGTCATACCACGAAGATCAGTTGCTGATGAAAGGCCTCCGAAAGGGATACGTACGAGTCGTCGTCCTAGAGACTCAGCCAGTGAAATTGCAAAAGTCGTTTTACCAGTACCCGCGAGACCGACGAAGAAAAGCGGACGAATCTGAAACGAGTGGGTTTGCAAATTTTGCTTTTGGAGTTTAAAGATAGATAAATACTCCAAAATACGAAGCTTGATTTTATCAAGTCCATGATGATTTCTATCTAAAATTTCTTTGGTTTTTGCGATATCGATGGCGTCTTGAGTTTCGGTGTACCATGGTAAATTTACGATCCAATCGATGTATTTTTCAATCACATCCAGATGGCCGAAGTTGCCCCCAAACTGAAGTGACAAGGTCAAACGTTCTACCTGTTCTAGTGCCTTGGTTTGCAAGTTAGCAGGCATCTGCACTGATTGCAATTTTTGTTTTAACTTATTTAGTTCTGATAAATTGACTTTAGGATCCATATGATTAGCAGACGAGTGACCTACTTGACAAAATTGTCAAAATTCGATATAACTAGAGTATTCGTAAAATGGCTTAATTATTATTACTAGTTCACTATACCAAAATTTATGGCAACTCAGCAAACGATCAAACCGTTGTTTGATTATGTACTCGTAAAACCTCTCAAAGGTCAAGATATGACCGCTTCAGGTATCGTACTCCCCGATAGTGTGAAAGAAAAACCACAAATGGGAGAAATTATGGCAGTCGGAGATGGTGCATCATGCAAATGTGATTGCACAGATGATAAATGTCAGACCAGTATGGTTGTCAAAGTAGGCCAAAAAGTCGTCTATAAAAAGTGGGGTGGCAATGAGATCAAAGTTGAAAAAGAAGAATGGTTGCTTATCGAACAAAAAGATATTATGGCAATTGTTGAATAATTATTAGAAGTTAATATATACATATATGGCAAAACAAATAATCTACGGCGATGAAGCCCGTCAAAAACTAGCAAACGGCGTCAACAAACTCGCACGTGCTGTTACTACAACTCTCGGTCCTCGTGGACGCAATGTCGGTATCGACAAAAAATGGGGAGCACCAGCAATCTTACATGATGGTGTTTCAGTCGCAAAAGAGATCGAACTTGAAGATCCATTTGAGAACATGGGTGCCCAGATGGTGAAAGAAGCAGCTTCAAAAACTGCTGATGTCGCCGGTGACGGTACGACCAGTTCCACTTTACTTACACAAACACTCGTAAACTTAGGTTTACGCAATATCACAGCAGGATCAAATCCTATGATCCTCAAGCGTGGTATGGATCGTGCGGCAGAAGAGGTGATCAAACATATCACAACAAAGATGACTAAAAAAATCCCTGCCGATGATGTTTCACAGATCGCACAGGTCGCTACTATCTCAGCTGCCAATGCAGAGATCGGAAACTTGATCGCAGAAGCTATCAAAAAAGTAGGTAAAGATGGTGTAGTCACTGTCGAAGAAGGCAAAGGTCTTCAGATGGAAAGTGAACACAAAGAAGGTATGGAGTTTGATCGTGGATACTTATCTGCGTACTTCGTCACGAATCCTGATCGAATGGAAGCAGAAGTCGAAAACCCATACATCTTGATCACTGATAAAAAAATCTCAGCTATCGCAGATCTTCTGCCAGTACTTGAGAAAGTGATGAAAGTCACCAAAAACATCGTCATCATCGCAGATGATATCGATGGAGAAGCACTTCCAACACTCGTTGTCAACAAAGTCCGTGGTACCTTCAACGCACTTGTCGTGAAAGCACCTGGATTCGGTGACCGTCGTAAAGCAATGTTACAAGATATAGCTATCCTCACAGGTGGTACCGTCATCTCTGATGATCTTGGTAAAAAACTTGATAGTGTAGAGCTTGAAGATCTTGGACAAGCTGACAAAGTCTGGTCTGATAAAGATAGTACACGTATCGTCGGTGGTAAGGGTGACAAAACCCAGATCTCCGCACGTGTGGCTCAGATCAAACGTGAAATGGAAAGTACCACATCAGATTTTGATCGTGAGAAACTGCAGGAAAGACTCGCCAAGCTCGCTGGTGGTGTAGTCGTTATAAAGGTGGGCGCAGCAACTGAAGTCGAGCTCAAAGAAAAGAAAGAGCGTGTAAATGACGCAGTCGCCGCAACCAAAGCAGCTCTCGAAAGTGGTACAGTCGCAGGTGGTGGTACGACATATCTACATGCTCGTAAAGTCCTCAAAGCACTCCGTGAAAAGATGGAGTTTGAAGAGGAAAAGACAGGTGTCGATATCGTCTACGAAGCACTCGCTGAGCCAATTCGTATGATCGCCAAAAACAGTGGTATGGAACCAGGCCGTGTCATGTATCAACTTGATCAACAAGATGATCCAGATTTCGGTTTCGATGCAATCACTCGTGAGTTTGGTTCAATGACCAAACGTGGTATCATCGATCCAGCTAAGGTAGTATGCACAGCTATTCAAAATGCAGCATCTATCGCAGCAGCAATTCTGACAACAGAAGCGCTTATCGCAGATAAACCAGAACCTAAGAAAGATATGCCAGCACCACCAAGTGGTATGGATGGCATGGGTGGTATGGGCGGAATGTTCTAAACATTTTTCTCTATCTAAAAAGACCCTCGCGTAAGCGGGGGTTTTTTTATGCCCGATATCATCCTGAGCTTGTTGAATAATCTAGAAATTTATTATCATTCCTTGTCATCCTCGGGCTTGACCCGTGGATCCAGTACTTATGTGTTTTTTATCGATCATATATGTCTGTTCGCTGTGTTCAAGCAGAGGCAATAACCTTATATTACACATATAGTCTATGTCTGCACGTGAACACAGCTCACATCCACACATTTCACTTAAAAAATTATCCAACACATTCGTTACGGAGCAAATGAAACGTCTTGGAAGATGATCGCAAGAATGGTTAGTACGAGTAGCAACAAAAAGGTAGCAATTGCGACAAAAACTGGATAGGCTTTCAAGATATCTCTGACAATAAATTTCAGTAGTTCAACGATACGTTGTAGTGGGTCGCTGCCGAGGAAGTTTGGAGGCAAAACTGTGTTAGCCATATTAGTTATTATATACGTACTTTTGCCAAAGTTTTTTGAAGTATGGAAGACTAAGCGTCGATAGTAAGAATCCTAGACTTGGGACAATGGCGTGTATCAGAGGATCTTTGACACCTATCATATTGATGTATAGCCCGATGGTGATATATGTGAAAGCTATGATCAGTAATTTACGTGTCCAGCTGGTTTCCCAAGCTTTATTCGTGTCGACGGTTTTGTTACGAAGTTTGAGTTGATCAATTTCTTGTGAAAGTTGTTCAAGTGTTTTCATAATGTATCTAGTATATCATTCAGTTCAAACCTTAAATCCGTTTGTAGTTGGCAGCACTTCACAAACAAACGGAGCTCTAAAATTTGGGTCATCAATCTTACTACGATGATAGAACATGAAGTATCTATCACCATATTTAACAATTTCTTGATGACCTGGATTCATCCATTGTCCATGTTCATTAGTATGTCTACCATTTAAAACAGTATTTTTTTCATGAGGATAAAATGTATCATTTTGTATATACCCTGGATTTAAAATAAAGTATGTATCTGTACCCCAGGTACTACCTGCAGAGACAACAAGTTCATCCCGACCATTGATTGATACGATTTCTGGAGCTTCATATAGTTCATTATCTGGTCGTGTTACTTCTTGTATATCTGTGGCAGCTTGGAAACCATCACCAGTGAGTCGCAATTTTTTTACAGGCTTATTTTTCATTGATCCAAAATACATAGTCATCTCACGATCAAGGATATGACCATTTTCATCTACTGTATAAGTTGTCTCAACCGATGGATCTATAAACTCGTATTCAAGGCCACTACAAACAAGGTTTTTAGGTATGAATGGTTTGTGTAGATCATCTGTCCAGAGAGAGTAGATTCCCATGCCTTGACCAGTATCAAAACAAGCATATCCTCGATACGTTTTATCGCCACCATATGTATCTAAATAATACGGAGTCACAGCTGGAGCCCAACAAACAGAGTTTTCTTTAACTCCTTTTGGTAAATATGCCAAAGCATCACGAGATTCAAGCTGCCAACCTTGTGGGGTTAGTTGAGCAACTTGTATTTTTACTTTTCGATCATGATCGTCAGTAGCGAAGACAAATCCCTCACAAAAGCAGGGATCGGGAAAGTTATGATTAAACAGCTGAACCTCACCAAAGTGTTCAATCTTTTCAATTTCATGTTGATATAATTGCTCACGCAAATTCATGCCCGCATTATATCAAAAATTGAATATTTTTCAACCCATAGTATAAGCTTTAGTGGGTTGTTTACTTTGATTTTTTTAATGATCCAATCACAAGTAATCCAAGCAACGGCAAGAAAAGTAAGAATGTATATTGTGCTTCTTTGTGATTGATGACATTAGTTAATCGATTCTGCGCCAATGCTACTAATTGTTTGGGATCTTTCAGCAACTGTGATTTATCGAGTTGATGGACTGTGCGGGCTGTGGAGTCTGCGATGTTGATATCGATTGATTCTGAAAGACGAGTATCTGCAAGTGATAGTTCAATTTCATACGTTTTACCTTTCGAATCTATGATAAGTGGAAATCCAAAAGGATGTTGAGGACTAATGCCAATCTCGACAGGTTTATAAGTAGATGTAGCATACCAATCTATAGCACCAGCTTCCTTTACTTTAAAAATAAGTTCTTGTTGTTTACCTTTTAGAGACAAATCTTCTGGCAGATCCAAGAAACTATAGTTTAGATTCATGGTGATTATCCCTAGATTATTCTCACGTGCAGGGATTTGCATTATAACTTGAGGGCTTTTATGCAGTGAAATTGTTTTTTGATTTTCAGATATCTGGGGAGTGGTGATAACTTCACGGCTAACTGGATGTTCCATGGATGTCAGATTGAAGTTGGATTGATAACCAAAGAATATGGCTATGAAATATAAACCGGTTAATGCAGTAATAAGTAACACTGCTTTTCTCATCTTCATGGGATTCCATCCATGATTACCTACTTTTTTGGTATCAGCAGTTTTCATAAAATATGGCAGCTCAAGTAGTTTGTAGAGATAGGTTGCAACTGCGATTACCACTAGCAATACAATGACGATAAATAGTATGTTTGTCAGCGCAGATGTAGGTGTATAGATCTTTTTGGCGGTATCGATGATTGCTGTATGACTCAGATAAATTGAGTAGCTGATTGTTCCTAAATAGGTCAGTACCCGATGTGAGCTAATGCGAGCTAGTAAATTGTTGGGGATTAAACTCATCCCGATCAGCAGTGTCAATGGTATCGCCCAGAGAATCCGTACCCATGGTACGATTGCGTCTGGTGCTACATTCACTGTGACATGGACAAGTGCGATGCTTATGATAAACAAAAGTCCTGAGAGATACGGATTCAATTTCGCTGTGATCATTTCCAGCCAGCTGCGTTTTTGTTTATAGATATATCCAAGTGCGATACCGGTGGCGAAATAGAAAAAAAGCGGAAACTGCAGCATCTGTGATGCGAAAATACGATTTGATAAGAGATGAACTCCCATGAAAAATGGTATTAGTGAAAAGAAAATTAAGAGTTGTACTATGCGTGATTTTCCACGCACAAAAATCACAAGTGGTACAGCAAGTAGTGGATACAAAATGTAGAAAAGTACTTCTGATCCTAGACTCCAGTAGACGCCATCAAGCATCGGGATGTAATCGCCAAGTGGCAAGGTAAGCGTAGCATTGGTGAGATAGATACTGCTTTCACGGATCGCTGTTGGGAGAAGTTGATTGAGATACACAGCAGGATGCTTCATCAACCAGAAACCATACCAGACAACTGTTGCAAGTTGTAGTAATACAAATCCAAAGAAAAGCATTCGTGAGAATGTATAACTGGCTATTTTTTTCACGCCATAAACCCAGATGAGATGTCCAATTATAGGTACGATAGCTATGATACCGAGTCGCATGTACCATGCCAGCTCTGGCATCAGTCGGAAAATCATCATGACTGTCGCCATGCTTAAGAAAAGTGGAAAGATACGAGTATATCTTTTTTGCAGGAAAGCTGTTTTGTTATCAGGATCAGGATAGATGTAAGCCATCAAGAATCCAGATAAGATGAAAAGCAAAGATACTCCAGTTACACCACTTGAAAATAGTCCAGAAAAGATAAATTTGAGTGATTCTGGTACTGCTTGTATGATCGGACCTGAGTTGATGTGATTGAAGAAAACGAGCAGTATAGCTAAACCACGAATGCCATCCAGTGCGGTAAGACGAGATGATGCTGTTTTATCTTTTTCACTTTCCATGAATAGGGAAAGTATACAAGAAGTTGTGTTAAGTTTTATTGTTCTAATATTCTTAGAGCTGCATCAGCAGTCATTTCGATTGATTCAGTATCAATTTCTAGTGAATTGCTGGAGTAAATTCCTGAAGCATTATCAACACCTCTGAATTTGCATATTGCATCTATATTTAGACGACCTTTCTCTAGCCTCCCATTTTCTATACCTTTTTTAAGATACGGAGAGATAACTGTGGTTGCCCCAGGGACTGATATATATTCAGGGTCAAATCTTGTGTGAAGTACTACTGCTTGATTAGGTGTAATTTTGCCTTTATTATCACCTTGAGTAGCCATGCTGCCAGCTCCAAGCCAAGCCCAATAGCTATCAGTGCCGATAAATAAGTCAGCCGCAGCAAATCGAGCACATAAAGCATTAATGTTGTCACCAGCAATATGTAGTTCATCAGCATCTGGCACGATTGATTCGCTAAGACCATTGTAAAAGTCTAGATCTGATCCGGGGAAAGAAGTATATGATCTAAACACATCTACTTTTTGCTGAACAAATAGTCTATCTGAGACGACAGTAATATGTGCATCAGGATACTTAACTTTGATTATTCTAACGATGTCGTTGACTTGTGGGTTGGAGAATCGTTTGAGCATCTCACTCCCTGATTGAGCTATAACAATTCGTTTTTTACCATCGGTTTGCACACGTAGAGACTGAGCAGTAGTATTTACTTCATTCGCATCATAATTTTGCAGAGCGCCAAATGGTACTCGTATTGGTCGAGGTACATAATCCAACTCTTCAGGCAATTCTTGTATACCAAGTGTACGAGCAATTTTTGCATATTCATTATTGAGATATGGCATAGCTTCGATTGGATTTGCGTGTTTATAAGCGTTCACTCTTTGTGTTATATGATATCCAGGTAAGCTTCCGTTTCTTACATTTTCGAGTGTAGATGTAGTTTGAATATTATTCTCAAGACAAAAGCGACTAACTAGTTGGTGTGCGTACCACATCTGTATTAGATCATCTCCATTCATCTTGGCTTGTTGTAGATAAATCGGTTGATTACTATTTAAAGCTTCAATAAGTTGTCTTCGATTAAAATCAGGATCCTTACGCATTTCTAGCTCAGACCATGATAAAGCATCTTTCATGGTGTAAATTATACCACTTAAGACCTTCCATATAAAGCTATGGGTCTATATTCGGTATTGCAAAATATTTAGGAAGAAGGCAGCAAAACAAAAGAAGTATGTCCAGGGAGAAGGATTCGAACCTTCGAAGGCATAAGCCGACAGATTTACAGTCTGTTCCGATTGGCCACTCCGGCATCCCTGGTTGAATCAATATTATACCATCCAGTTAGCACGAACTAAAGCTTTATTCGTAGGCTGGTAATCTAGTCATCTTTTTTGCTATCATTGATGCATGACTTTGACTGAAGTGAACTACAATGTAAAACGATTTGCACCGCTTGTTATTATACTTCTGTTGGTGTTGCTTGTTTTCTTTTTCGCTTTTCAGCTTTTCTTTTTATATCTCGAATCAAGCTCAACTTCAGCTAATCCCAATGCAGCTGCACCGCTTACTGTAAATCCTATTTTCGAAAAGATCAAACGTCCTATTTTGCCTAATACAAAATCATCGGATAGTGTGAAATATGTGCTTGATACACTGGACGGAACGACAAATACTGAAGTTGCCACTTCGGCCGCACATGTTTATTTCTTACCTCAACCACCATCGAGGTTTGGCTTCCTTTCTCGCATCATCACCATGGCTCAGAAATTTGATATTGATACAGATATTACTCAACACACACTTGATGATAAAATAGCGACATTTGATGATGGGAAGCGTAAGCTTGCTATTGATATCAATACCTTCAATTTCAGTTTTGAGTATCGGATCACAGATGATGATACAATCTGGGACAATACACGAGCGCCGAGTGAGACTGCCATCGAGACATCAGCACGTGCACTGCTTTCATCGCTTGAAAAATATCCTGCAGAGCTGGCGCAAGGTACGACGAACATCTTGTATTTCAACTATAATCCTGCAACTAAAGAACTTACCAAAGTAGATACAATTGCTGAGGCAAACATGGCTGAAGTAGATTTCTTCAGTGCTGATCTGGATGGTAAGCCAGTAGTAACCTCAACATATTTTAATAGTCCAAACTTCGTATTGTATGCATTAAACAATGGAAACTTACAAGTACTACGAGCTAAGTCTTCGATCTATGAGAAATCCAAAGATCAGATTGGAGTATATCCCGTAATTACGAGTGACCAAGCGTGGAAAGATCTGCAAGCTGGCAAAGGTTCCATCATCTCACAAGATGATAATACCCAAGATATCAAAATTAAAAAGATTTACTTAGCTTACTTTGAGCCTGAGGTTTATCAAGAATACATGCAACCAATGTATGTTTTCTTAGGTGAAGGTAACTTCGTAGCGTATGTCACTGCGGTCACTGAAGAATATCTGCTCCCACAGGAGTAGGAAGTTCTGGATTGACATAGATCACTTGATCATTGATCCAGTTTACCAGTGCGGTAGTATCTAGAAATCGGTCCTCACTCTTCATCACCACGATTATATAGTCATGACCTTGGTACCGATAGAAGCTGATCAGGTTTTGGCCTGCGAGCTCTGTTGAACCAGTTTTAAGTCCACCCAGTCCTGGGATTTCACCAAGCAATTGGTTGACATTGGTCAATGGATGGAAAATATTGAAGTCTTCGTCGGAGATGGTGATTTCTTTCGTCCCCACAATCTTACGAAGATATGGATCATTCAACAATGCTCGAGCAGCAAGAGCGAGATCATATGAGCTACTGAGTTGTCCTGGCTCATCTAGTCCAGCAGGATTGGTGAAATGTGAGTTTTTCATGCCAAGCTGAGCTGCTTTTGCGTTCATTTTTTGCACAAAATCTTGATAACCACGATCCGTAGCGAGGGCATACGCTGCATCATTACCAGAGTGGACGAGAGTACCGTATAAAAGGTTCTCAATTGTTAGCCGCTCACCTGGCACTAGTCCCATGAGCTGTCCTTCAGCTGTGGCGACTTGGACACTGATCACATCTTCAGGTTTATATAACTCACGAGTCACAAGTGAGGTAATAACTTTGGTTGTTGAGGCTGGATATAACTGCAAATTTGCATTCCGTTCGAAGACTGGTGTGAAGGTATCGAGCTCCACGACATAGACACCAAGTGCTGTCAGTTCAGGTGAAACTTGACCTTTCGTGGTCGGAATTGGTCGGATATTTAGACTGGGAGCAGCATTATTTTGTAAAAAAGTTTCACGCTCATAAGCAATGATCTGATAAAACGGCGAATCACCAGGATAGAAAAGGAATAATAGACTAAAAAAAAGGAATAAAATAATGAAGCGATTTTTCATGATGATGAATATATTCTAGATGACACTTACAAGTCTTGTCTAGCGAATCCTTATTTGGTTTTGGTACTGATTCCGAGTTCTTTGAGTTGGGATTCAGCTGCAGGGGACGGAGCTGTCATGACTGAAATCTTACCACCAGAGGTCGCTGGGAATGCGACGACTTCACGGATAGATGGCTCACCAAGCAAAGCAAACAGTAATCGATCAATACCAGGGGCAATACCGCCATGTGGTGGTACGCCATATGTAAATGCTGTGAGCATATGATCAAACTGAGCTTTTTGTTCTTCTGTAAATCCGATTAGATCGAAAACCTTGGACTGAACATCACGTTGATGAATACGGATACTACCACCACCTACTTCATATCCATTCAGCACAAGATCATACTGTTGACCTCGGACTTTGGTAGGATCTGTTTCAAGCAGTGGGATATCATCGGGATGAGGTGCAGTAAACATGTGATGTGATGGTGCAAATTTGGCACTACCTGAACCATGATAGTAATCTTCATCTGATTGTTCGGTAAAGAGTGGGAAATCTATGGTCCATGAAAAAGCGAGCTCATTTGGATCATTTTTGTCTTTTCTGAGATCAGGTTTATCGGTGCCATATTTTTCTTTGGCTTCAGCATGTGTAAGACGTGGCCATGGTGTTTGTGAGATATGCTTTTCTGGGAACAGTTCTGTTACCATCTTGGTAAACATGGTTTCGATCAGTTGCATGATATCTTCGCGTTCGATAAATGACATCTCCATATCGAGCTGGGTGAACTCACCATAAGCACGATCAGCACGAGGGTCTTCATCACGGAAGCAGCGGGCAATCTGGAAATAACGCTCCACTCCAGCGACCATCAACATTTGTTTGTATTGTTGTGGGGACTGTGGAAGCGCATAAAAATTACCTTGTTGTAAACGTGAAGGCACTAGGAAATCACGTGCACCTTCAGGAGTAGTTTTCGTCAAAATAGGTGTTTCAATTTCGAGAAAGTCATGATGTTTGGTCAGATATTCACGGATGAATGTCGTCATCTGAGATCTGAGTGTGAGATTTCGTACCATGCGTGGTCGACGTATATCGAGATAGCGATATTTGAGTCTGACTTCTTCTTCGATTTCATAACCATCTGTGTCGATCGGGATCGGTAATGGTGCAGCTTTACTGAGGATTTTGAACTCAAGTGCTTCAAGCTCGACGGAACCCGTGATAAGATTTGGATTTTTGAGTTTTTCAGGACGTTCTTTGACAAGACCTTTGAGTTCGATCACATCTTCTGATGATAGTTCTTTGAGTCTCTCATCTCCGATTACCTGGACGATACCACTGCGATCACGGAGATCGATAAAGACGATTTTTTTGTGATCACGTTTGGTAGCAACCCAACCATAAAGGGTTACTTCTTTTCCGATATGATCGACGGTATCTTTAACAAAAAGGTTTTTCATAGGCTCTATGATACTGTTTATTTACAGTTTACGCAATAACAATTATGCAGTTAAGAGATTAATTGAGCAAAAAATGATTACTCAGATTTTTCTTCAGTAGCAGGAGCTTCAGGATCTGCAGCTTCACCTTCAGCACCAGGTTCTTCACCAGTACCTTCAGTGATTTCAGGAGCATCAGAAGCTGTTTCAGGCTCAAGTGATTGTTCGACGTGTTCGATGACTGAGACGACGATCTTTTCAGCATCATCGATGATGATATATTCAGCAGTTGTTGGGAGGTCAGCTACAGTGATGACAGCACCAATTTCACTCAGGGCAGTAATATCAACTTCGATTTCACTTGGAATATGAGTTGGGAGAGCTTCCACGATGATTTCGTCCATCTGAGTGTTGAGGACACCGTTAAGTGTTTTGACTGCTTCAGATTCACCGACAAATGTAAGTGGTACGTTTGCTTGTACTTTTTGTTTGAGGTTTACTTTGCGGAAATCAATATGAAGAATTGACTGAGTGAGAGGATGATAGGTGACATCGGTGATCAAAGTAGGAATTGTTTCTCCTGCGACTTCGATATAAACGACGTTGGTTGCACCAGCATGTTTGTAAGCTTGGATAAACGCTTTTGTATCAATACTGATTGATTTAGAATCAAAGCCTTTGCCGTAGACATTGGCTGGGAGTTTGCCTGCTTTACGCATACTGCGGACACGTTTGCCAAGTAATGTGCGGTCTTCGGCTGCTAGATTGATTTTTTCTTTCTGTTCTTTGTGTGAAACCATAGTTTTATTTTTTGGAAAATTCGATTACGAAAATTTTGTCTGATGAAATTGTGGTATTATAGTTGATTCCCGAACTGTTGACAAGAGGAGAAAAATTATTATTCACGATCTGCACATTCGATGGTGCTGTGACCTTCAAAAAGAAATCGCTACTTGGTGATCCTACTTGCTTTTGGAATATCAACTGATAGATACCACTACCAGAAATAATCGTTGTTGGTAAAACATATTGTACCTGAATTGTTTTCGATTGTTGGGGTGGAATATCAACAAGCATGGAAATTGTTTTAAAATCGAAGTTAGTTTCTTCATAATCAGTGATTATTTCATCATCTACAGAGACTGTTGTGATCTGAGCATTGGGCGGTAGATAGAGCTGAAAATAATTTTTATAGGTACCACCAGGGAATACATCGGCATATGAGGTATTTTGATATGCGAGGGATAATTTATTCTGTATCGAGCCATCTGGTTGGATGTTGACTTCAAGTCCGAGTGGCCGTTGCACGAAGTAGTTCGCTTTATTCACTCCTAGATTTGCATCAATTGGATAGATGAAATCAAGTACACAGTTGACGGCACTTTCCAGCTGACAGGTTGGCTTAAGAAGCTGCCCTGCCCAGAAATTACGTTCGATTACCTGTTGAACCTCTGCATCTTTGGTGTACATCACCAGTTGTTTCTCATCAAGTGATCGTTGTAGCATGCGCACAAGTTGAGTGGGGGATGCTTGTCCGATGTTTAGTAACATCGTATCCATCACACTAGCGAGGAAGCGTTTTTTTTGTTGAGATCCTGGAAAAAAATCTTTTTCAGCATGGATCTGCGTTTTTAGATAAAAATTTTCAGCAGTAATCGTATCGTCATAATCGGCAATATAAAGTTTATCCATAGCTTGCAGGATATTTTGCACAGCGGTTGTGGTCATCATTACCCCACCATCGAAGTTTACTTCACCGAGCTCAAGTTCGAGGAAACGTTCAGCTTGCGCATAATTGGTCGGATAATCTGGCGAGAAGGCAGAATCACGGAGAAACCAGAATGGTTGATCAAGGTGCTCAGAGATCGCGGCAGGCGGTTGAATCCGCTCTTCGAGTTGACCATCGGCATCATAGACGTCATAGACTGTGAGCTCTTCGAGATGGTAGTTTTTCATGCGCATGATCGCAAATGAACCGATGAATCCGCCACCAGGTCGAAGCTCCATATTGTTGGCAAATAGCAGCATATATTTCTTTTCAGCATCGCGGCCAAACAATGTATCCATATGTGGTTCAAGCTCAAAGACTGAGTCCAGTAGATTTGAAACTTCGTTTAGTTCAGTTTTTGTTTTTTTCATATCGGCATTCCAGGTCGGAAATGTTTCTTTCACAATCGCCAGCTGATCGTCAAACTCATGCAACGATTTCATGATCTCTTCCTTATCTTCAATCAACGTTTGATCATCACCAATGCTTGGACTCATCATGCGTTCAAGCATGGAGCCTGAACGTGCTTTGATACTACTGTATGAACCGAGCATGATCTGTGTTGACTCGTTGATTTGAAACATTGAATCAATTGGTCGAGCGATGCTAAAGAAATTGAAGATAGGTCGAGAGAAGGTATAAAAGCTTTTACTCAGACGTAAATATGAGCTAGCTTGTTGACGCTTAGATTCAACAGTAGTGTCTTCACTCGTCCGCACAGCTTGAGCGGCTCGATAATGATAGTAGCTTGCAGCTCCGAGTGGTGGTAAAAATAGCAACATTGAAACGATAAATAACAAGATGCCGAGCAATACCATATTGCGTGGTCGTGTGAACCAATCGCGCATATCAATCAATGACTTTCTTGATGATTTTTTCTTTTTCACCGGTGAGCGTAGATCTGGATGATATAGGTGTAAAAATGCGTCCTCGGTGCGAGCGAAAGAGAACCAAAGTAATGTTTCCACATCTTTTGCAAAATGAGTTGGTGTACTTTCGAGACTGATGACTTTTATATGTTTAGAGTTATTTTCATATGAAAAGCTACTGTATGTCAGAGCAAGTTCATGTTGATTGAAGAAGATAAAGATGAATTTTTTGTCAGGATAATCCAAGAGTGTCGGTAGCATGACTCGTGGATCGTTGAGGAAGATGATGATGTCGTAAGACAAAAAAGCTTCAGGAATCTCTGTAGCTGTATAGACATCGACATCATGAGCTATTAATTTAGCTTTTAGGATGTTTAGAAATTCCTTATGTCCAGATCCGGCGATGAGGGCTCGTTGGCGATGATCTTCGATTTCAGTTGTTAGATGCATACATTTAGTGATTTGTTACACAATTCATCTTATATGAAGTTTTACAGTTATAATTCTAATATGAAAATAGCGATCTGGAAATATGAAGATCTCAGCAATATTCAAGCAGAGTTCCCGGATAAACGGGTAGTACTTGTCGGTGGGTGCTTCGATATATTGCACTATGGTCATATTATGTTTCTTCAAGAAGCACAAGCTCGAGGAGATATTCTGATTGTTGCACTCGAATCAGATGAGTTTATCCAAGAGACGAAACAGCGTACACCGGTACACACTCAAGCAGAGCGAGCAATTATCTTGACAAGCATGCGTTGGGTTGATGGAGTGATCTTATTACCACATTTTGCAAATAAAAAAGAGTATGGTAAGCTTGTAGAGCTTGTAAAACCACAGGTTATCGCTGTCACAGAGGGAGATCCGGTCCTCGAAAACAAGCAAATGATCGCTCAAAAAGTCGGCGCTACTGTCGAAATAGTAACGCCTTTATTATCACAATTTTCCACCACTAAAATACGCTCATGAGTTACTTTATCGGTATTGATTTACCTAAAAAAACAAAACAAGACCTTTATACACAGCTTGCACCACTTGCTGATGATTATCCAGAGTTTAGCTGGATTGAATGGCAAAATTACCATATTACCTTGTTTCAGATTGGCGAGTTTGAGCCAAAACATGAACCTGTGGTGATCGAACATGTCCAACAAGCTTTGTTTGATGTCGATCCTACTATGATGTATTCCATGGGGACTGATATGACTATACATAAGCAGATCACGTTGTATGCTACCTTTCAACGGAATAAAACTATCGAAACTATCGCAGAACGTGTAGAAGGTTTGTTTCCAGATGATAAAAAAAAGAAAAAAGAGTTTTTAGCTCGAATTGTGATTGCTCGCTATAAAATTCCTTCGAAGCAACAGTATTTTCATCTTAAGAATAAATTAGCGAAGATGGAGATTGATGTAGAGTTTCCCGTGAATGCATGTGTCTTATACAAAATTACTCCTCACCAGCGAAATGTTGAGTACGAGGTCGTACACAGCTTCCCACTGGGTGAGGAGTAATGAATGGCTTATTATGCCATTTTGTCCCACATATCCTTACTGACAAATTTGGTCAACTTTGAACCATTAAATTCTGCTTTCAAAGCATAACGAATTTGTGTTCCACCTGCTTTTGTTTGTCTTTCGTAAGTAACTTTTTGTACTTGTCCAGCTGGGACAGATACTTTTTGTTTGTTTTTTACATCGTAAAATTCGACTGAATCCATGTATGTCACCTCCTTACCGGTAGATAAAACTGCTAATATTCAGAATGCCTATGTTTTGAGCATAGGCGAGCATAATTACTGCTGCAAGGATAATACTGCTCAACAGAATGCTTTTTGTCAAGTCAGTTCGAAAATGTATAGCTTCAGCTGAGATTTCTTTTTTTAATACTGGAGTGACAGAAGGTGTTGTTTTGACAGTGTTTTCTACTGTCAAATCTGGAGTGATTTGATGGTGTTTACGCTTTTGTGAAAGCATTTTCTCTTTACGTGTCTTTTTAGGCATGAGCTCATTTAAACATATTGACTTGCATTATGCAAGAGATTACAATGATGAAATTCTGTTAACAATTGTCATTTGATCATGTTGAATAAAAAAGTAGCAATCATTGTTTTAATTTTCGCATTTGTTGTCACGTCATTTGGTTCATATAAGTATTTTTCTACACGTGTAGATACATCTGGATATGATAAGCCAGATGTCGGCGATCCAAACTCAGCCGAAAATACTGGACCTAAAACTGAACCTTGTCCTCTCAATGGTGAGCTCTTTTCTAAATCTCAACGTGCTCGCTGGGAAAAACGTCGACCACTCGGAATCATGGTGCAAAACAATGTCGAAGCACGTGATCAATCAGGGCTCTCAGAAGCGGACGTAATTCATGAAGTTGTAGCTGAAGGTGGTATTACACGTTTCCTTGCTATGTACTACTGTCAGGAACCTAAAATCGTAGGTTCTGTACGATCTGCACGTATGTACTTCGTCAGACTGTTACAAGGATTTGGTGATCAACCATTATATGGGCACGTCGGTGGAGCAAATACTCCAGGACCAGCCGATGCTCTTGGTGAGATCAAAGATATGGGTTGGTATGGTACCAATGACATGGATCAATTTGCCGTACCATTTCCAAATTACTGGAGAGACTATGATCGTCTGCCAGGCCGCGCTACAGAACACACTATGTATACAAACACACAAAAGTTATGGGAGTATGCTGCCAAATCACGTGATTTCACCAATGTTGATCCAGATGGAGACGCATGGGATGCAGCTTGGGAACCATGGAAGTTTGTCGACAGTGCAGTCGAAGCCAAACGTGGCACAGTATCCAAGATAACCTATGGTTTCTGGGATAACTCACTCGGATCAGATTACACAGTGCAATGGGATTATGATAAGGCGACAAATTCTTATAAAAGAACTAATGGTGGTGCACCGCATTTAGATCTTAATACCGAAAAACAGTTAGAAGCTAAAAACGTAATTACAGTCTTGGCAGATGAATCGCCTGCAAATGATGGTTATGAAGGCGGACATTTATTGTATGATGTCATTGGTGAAGGAGATGCTTATATTTTCCACAATGGTGAGGTCATCGAAGGCAGCTGGGAAAAACCAGAAGCCGAAGATATGATGCGTTTCTATGATGAAAGTGGAGATGAAATCGCGATGGTCCGTGGTCAGATCTGGATCTCAGTATTACCGACTGGCAATGAGGTAGATTACACCTCAGCTAGTACCAAAAAAGCTAACTAAACTATGTTGCAACACATTATTCCATCGAAGGTACGCCGAAAAATACTAGAGCTATTTTTCCAACATATTGATGATACGTTTTACCTTCGAGAGATAGTGCGTAAAGTCGATGAAGAGGTCAATGCTGTCAAACGTGAGCTAGATATCTTATATGAAGGTAAGGTTTTGTTGAAAGAACGTCGCATGAATAAGGTTTTTTATACCTTAAATAAAAACTATCTGTACTTCGATGAGTTTCTCCGTATCTTCACCAAATCGACTGAGATGGCAGAGCTTCTTTACAAGAATATTAGTCGGCTAGGTAAGCTTAAATACCTCGCCATTTCTACTAAATATTCACGACGTATCCAGATCAAAGAAGATGAAATTTATGTACTGTTTGTCGGTATTGTGGTCGTCCCTGAGGTCGAAATGATCATGAATGAAGCGCGTAAACTATTTGGATGGGATATTAACTATACAGTTATGACTGAAGATGAGTTAAAATTCAGGAAGAAAAATAATGATCCCTTTATCTGGAAGTTTCTTAAGCATCCCAAAATTATGTTAGTTGGCCAAGAAGAGGATCTGTTGAAATGAGATTTATAAAATATCTGCTTGTTGCTATCGTCGCCTTCATCATCATCTGGATAGACATCCCTCGTAGTATCCCGATTAATATTGGATTATTTGGCAAAGAGTTCAAAACAACCATTGCACCACCGACAATAAATGCAATGATTTTTGGTAAACCAGTCTATAAAGAGTTTAAAACTTTACTTGGTCTTGATCTTCAAGGAGGTAGTAACCTTGTTTTTGAAACAGACACAACGAAAGTACCTGCTGCAGATCTTGAGGATGCTTTGAACTCTTCACGAGATGTGATTGAGCGTCGTGTCAATCTATTCGGTGTCTCTGAGCCATCAGTACGCACGGTGAAAACAGGTGATAAGTATCGTATCTCAGTCGAGCTCCCAGGTGTACAGAATGTCGCAGAAGCTGCAGCGTTGATCGGTCAAACTGCTCAGCTGAGCTTCCGTGAGCAAGACGAAACAGCACCAGAAGCCACAAATAGTGCACTGATATTCATGAATCTCACCAAAGAAACTGGACTTACTGGTAAAGAAGTCAAAAAAGCGACAGTGACCTTTGATCAAAATAATGGTCAACCACAGGTGGCGCTTGCATTTAGTGAAACAGGAGCGAAGCAATTTGCTGCAATAACATCTCGAAATGTGGGTAAACCTGTCGGTATCTATATTGATGAAATCTTGATCTCAGCTCCTACTGTGCAGCAAAGTATTACTGATGGCAATGCGGTGATCTCGGGATCTTTCACGACCGATGATGCCAAACAACTTGCTGTTGCGATCAACTCTGGTGCACTTCCACTGCCTATCAAACTCGTCGAACAACGTAATATCGGACCATCGCTAGGAGCTGTTGAAGTGCAGCGAAGTGTCACTGCAGGTATGGTTGGTCTTGGTATGGTGATGTTGTTTATGATCTTGTTCTATGGCCGATTGGGACTGATAGCATGTGCCGGATTGATTATCTATGGATTGATCACATTTGCGATTTTCCGAGCTATTCCAGTTGTACTTACTCTTCCGGGTATTGCAGGATTCCTCATCTCGATCGGTATGGCAGTCGATTCTAATATTCTGATCTTTGAACGTATCAAAGAAGAGCGTCGCAAAGGGAAACCTCTGGAAACGGCTATCCGCCTCGGTTTCGGCCGCGCGATCGATGCGATCAAGGATGCGAATATCACGACATTGCTTGTCGCATTTATTTTGTTCAATCCACTTAACTGGGAGTTCCTGCCACAGTTTGGACTGATCCGTGGATTTGCCCTTACACTTGCGATCGGTGTCGCTACAAGTTTGTTTACAGGTATTGTCGTTACTAAACGTTTGATTAAGACTTTTTATCTCAAATAACATGACAGATTTCATCAAACACTCAAAACTATACGCAATTATTTCATCAGTAGTTATCATTGCTGGTTTGATTTCTATGTTGACCTGGGGATTTAAACCTTCGATTGATTTTGTCGGAGGAACCAATCTTGAATATCAATTCAAACCACAGGTAAGTAGTGAAGCACTGGGTGCACAGCTTGAAGCAGGCAAGGTAGAAGTGCAAGAGCTGCGTCAAGCAGGCAATGCATATGTCATCCGTGCAAAAACACTTGATGAGCAACAAGAACTCAAACTGAGAAATACGTTAGAACAAAACTTGAAATCCAAGATTACTGTTTTGCGATCTGAGACTGTTGGACCTGTGATTGGTGCCGAAACTGTTCGTAAAACTGCAATTGCGACTGCGATCGCTGTTCTCGGAATCTTGCTTTATGTTGCCTATGCATTTCGTAACTTCAACTTCGCTATTGCGGCGATCGCAGCATTATTACATGACATTTTAGTGGTTGTTGGCACGTATTCGATTCTGTCACATTTCTTCCCAGCAGAGCTGGATACCTTATTTATCACAGCACTTCTGACCACCATGTCATTCTCAGTCCATGATACGATTGTCGTCTTCGATCAGATCCGCGAGTATCAGAAGCGTAAAGGTCAAGGTAATATCACTGACTATGCCAATCAAGCACTCACTGATACCATGGTCCGTTCGTTAAATAATTCATTGACGATCATCTTCATGTTAGTGGCACTTGTATTGCTCGGTGGTTCTACTATCAGATATTTCGCATTAACTCTGCTCATCGGTACGATCACTGGTACCTACTCATCACCATTTGTTGCTACACCGATAGCTGTGTGGCTGGAAAAACGCAAAAAATAACCTATGAAAATACAACGATTCCCACTTGGAGAAATGCAAGCAAACGCTTACTTGCTCGAGCAAGATGGTGAGTGTCTCATCATCGATCCTGCAGATAGTGGTGATTTTTTACTTGAGCAGATTGAGCGGATGAATGGATTACTGGTCGGTATGATGGCGACCCATGGTCACTTCGATCATGTGATGGCGACTGGTGAGATCCAGCTCACACATCCTGAGATCCCACTGTATATCCATGAAGAAGATCAATTCCTACTCGATCGAGTGGTTGAGAGTGCAGAGCACTTTCTTACTACTGAGCCTGCAGTGATCCCGATCCAGTTTGTTGAGTATTTATACGAAGAAACAGTCATGATTGGTAGTTTTACTTTCAATATCATTCACACGCCAGGACATACTCCAGGAAGTGTAAGTATTTATCTGCCAGAGGAAAAAGTAATGTTTACTGGAGATGCACTGTTTAAAGATGGCATTGGTCGCACAGATTTCAAATACAGTGAAAAAGAAGTCTTACAAAAATCAATCGCAACTATCATGAGTTATCCACCCGAAACTACCATCTACTCAGGTCATGGTGAAGAGACGACGATTGAAGAACAACAATCACTTAAAGATATGTCTGCTTCAGTAAACTCATGAAACCACTACTAATAGCTCATCGTGGCGATACTATAAATCATCCAGAAAATACGGCTGCTGCATTTGAGTCTGCCTTTGCGTTGCAAGCAGATGGAATAGAACTAGATGTACAACTTGAGAATGACCAACTTATAGTCGTCCACGACTATCTACATGACACGACTCAACAATATCCACTTTTATCAGATATCCTTAACAAATTTAAAGATAAAGGCAGAATTGAGATAGAACTTAAATCTTTTAATCAAGAGATCGTAAAGAAACTGGCCACAGTACTTGAGCAAACAAATCCTAAAGATTATGAAATTACTTCAAGCGTACTGCCATTACTACAGTATGTACGTGAAACTATACCAACAGCAAAAATAGGAATGATTTTTAATAGTAAGTTGTTAGAACCTTGGATGACAGAAGAGTTTATTATCGAGATGCTTTTGGGATATATGAAACTGACTGGTGCAAATGTCTTACATCTTGACCAGTCTATATATACGCAGAAGTTAGTTGAAGTGTTTCATGATCAAGGTTATGTACTTCATACGCATCTGACACCTGCTACTAAAGCTAATTATCTGGCGATACAAGAGTTAGGTATCGATCAATGTACTTTTGATGATATTAATGTACTGAAGGAAATTAGGTAGATTTTAGTTCTTCGAGCTTTTTAAGCAGCCCATCTCGTTCATTCTGGAGTTTTCCTTCTTCGACTTCTGCAAAGATTTCTTCAAGTACTTTACCGATCTGTGGACCTGGATCAATGCCGAGCGTTTGCATAACATCATGACCGTTGATCTTGAGATCACTGATCGAGAATGGCACTTGTTGTACTTCTTCTAAGCGTTTACGGAAAAGTTCTGTCCGCCATGAAGTAGGTGCAGCTCCTGATCCGATACGATCAGCGAGTCGAAGTGCGATCATGTCATCGAGATATTCAAGTGTGACATTTCGGATAAATCTGCGGATGGCTTTGTCTGTTTGCTCTTCTGTGACGGTAAACTGATGATGTGCCACCAGTGTGACAAGTTTATCTTTTTGTTTGTTTGATAGCTTGAGTCTATCTGCGATTACTTCAGCTTGTTTGGCTCCGACGACTTCATGATTGTAAAAGGTGATTAGTCCTGTTTCATCTTTACGATAAGTTTTCACTTTACCAATATCATGTATCAAAGTGGCCAGTCTGGTGACTGGATCTGTGGATTCACAATGCCTGAGCGATTCAACTAAATGTGTCCCGACATCGTAGATATGATGTCTCTTTGGGCTGACTTGGCTGATTGCGAAGCTGGCTTCGACTTCCGGCAAGATATGTTGGAGCAATCCAGTTTCTTTCAGCAACATTATGCCGTCTGCAGGGTGAGTTGAGCTTAATAGTTTGAACAGTTCATCACGGATGCGTTCCCATGAGATTTTGGTGATTAGCTCAGCATTTTTCTTGATTGATTCATGAGTCTTTTCTTCGATCGTAAATCCAAGCTGCGCTGCTTGTCGGACTGCACGCATGAGACGCAGAGCGTCTTCGTTGAAGCGTGTATCTGGTTCACCCACAGATTTGATGATCTGCTTTTCAATATCAGCTTGGCCACCATACGGATCGATTAATGTTTTGCCATCATATGCCATAGCATTGATGGTGAAGTCTCGTCGGCTAAGATCTTCTTCGACAGTTTTCGCCCAGACTACTGCATCTGGATGACGAGTGTTTGTATAGCTTGTTTCTGTACGATATGTTGTGACTTCGAAAACTGTTTGTTTACCATCGATGTCTTGAGGTATACCGACAGTGCCAAATTGATTGTTGTAAAAGCTATCAGGATAGAGCTTCATGATTTCCTCTGGAGTCGCATTGGTCGTGAAATCCCAGTCAGTTGTCTCGCGTTTCATGACAAGCCCACGCACTGTACCGCCGACGACAAAGATCTCGAAATTATGTTTCTTGAAGTTGCTGATAAAAGCTTGGACGAAATCAGGAAGTGTCATCATGTAAGTATTATAAACCAAGGTATGACTTTATACACAAAGTCTATTGTAATGAAATTAGAATTTAATTAATATTATTTCAATTACTGTTATTTTAGTGAAAAGAGGTGATTTTCTTGAACAATAATATATTTATTATCCCACTTATATTTTTTTCAGCCTTTATTGGACCAGATATTATCAATGGTCGACCATTAGAGCCCTCAAAAGTAATAGTTGGTCTTTTAATTTCTGTAATTATAGGATTAGTTATGCATATCCAAATAAAAAAGAAGAAAAAGTAACAATTAGTGCATATGGCTTTTTAATCTTTCAATCACTTCTTGAAACTCAGGTACGCGCATCTTAGCTGGAGCATCGTCTAGTGGTATCCATTTAGCTTCGAGAAATTCACCTTTGTCATATCCATAATTTTGTTCTGTCGTATGCACGAGATGCCAGATATCGTAATGTCGTTTGCAGGTACTTTGTGGCTTATTGATATCGATAATTGAAAGATCAAAGAGCTCGATTGTTTCATCAATCAGTTTGACTCCTAGCTCCTCTTCATATTCGCGGATTACTGTTTCAAGTGGAGTATCACCTTCATCGATGTGCCCTCCAGGAGGGATCCAGCTATCAGATTTGATGTGATGACCCATGAAGATTGATTTCTTCACAGGATCATATGGTACGAAGAAGCTGCAGAGATGATACGGAATATTTGTATCACGTGAAAGTTTATCTGTGGAGTTTATGAAGTCTACAAATTGTTGATAGGTCTGCTTATCGATGTTAGGATTTCTAGAAAGTAGTTGAAGATATTGTAAATAGTGCATAGTACATTTTAACAAGATTCTTGCACTAATGGGAGAACGACATTACTACTATATTTCCATTCAGCTTTATAAGCGTCAAGTAATGGTCTACAAAGAGTATTGAAATGATGATGATTCTGCATGCCCAGTAAAATTTCCTCTTGAGTGAGCATTCCAATGGTTTTAAAGACATGTCGAGGTTTTTCAGTACTACTATATAGAGCGACTTGCAGGTGACGATTTGGGGCTATGATTATATGGTTGGCGCTAAACGTGTAGAAGGGATTTAGAGGGTTGGAATTATCAATACGTATTTGAGTATCTGTAGTTACAAAGTATTCACCAGTAACATGTTGCCATACTTGACCAAAAGCGATTGGAAGCGGCATAGTTTCGTATGGAGATCTATATATTTCTCTACTCATAATACAACTGGCTATTGTATCAGACATTTAAGCAAAGCATTTATGTAGTTTTTTTTGATCTTGGTAGTAATACTACTTTATCTGACCAAATCGGAGAGTAAAGTTGTTGATAATATTCAATACTTTTTTTTGGATATACGTTATATAAACCTTGAATAAATTGATCAAATGTTAGAGTTGCAGTAGATTGGACAAGTTCTTCTCTTGGAATAGTCCCACCACCAGGATGTATATGTATATTATCAAGGTCAGTAGGGTCGAAATTTCCAATAATTTTACATCCATAAGCAAATAAAGTGTCAGCGTTGGTGATTAGCATATACGGTGCATCAGGGTAAAGTGTTTGCCAAATTTGACCTGATTGCAAAGCTAAACCTTGATTTAATTCTATACGTGGGCTTTGCTGTTCATGACTCATAGTATTATTTTAGCATACTTTTGAGTATATCAATATTTTGTTTATCAGGTCCTTTGCCATCAAATCCAGGAGTTTCGAGGATGAAAGGTACAGTTTCAAGTTTAGGATGATTGATGAGATGTTTGAAAACATCTATTCCAACCTGGCCTTGACCTAAGTTTTCATGGCGATCTCGACTAGAGTTAAAAGGATCTTTACTGTCATTGAGATGGATGACTTCAAGTTTATATATACCGATTAGTCGATCAAACTCTTGTAAAAAGCTTTCAATATTTTCTTCAGTACTGAGATCGTAGCCTGCAGCATGCAAGTGACAGGTATCTAGACATACACGCACACGATCATTGTTTACTTCTTCCATGATGCGTGCGATTTCTTTGATATCTTTACCGATTTTATTGTTTCCTGCGTTTTCGATGATGAAAAATGTTTCTTCAGGAGTTTCAGCAAGAATTTCCTTGATAATGTCACTGACGCTGGAAGAATAAGCACCACCCTTGAAAGATCCGGTGTGGATGATGCTGCCGCGGACCTGCATTTGTTTAGCGAGTTTGAGCTCTTCGATCAGACTCAGTCGTGTTTTAGTGGCAATTTGTGCTTGATCTGCACAGTTGAGCAAGTAACAGGCATGAAAATAGACAGGATCAATGCCAAGTAACTGCTTTTTTTCGACGAAAAGATCTATCTTATCTTGTTCAACAAGTGGGGACTGCCAGGTGAAGGGTGAGCTGGCGAAGATTTGGAGGCAGTTGCCGCCTTTGTCACTAATACTATCGAGAGCTTTGTCGTAGCCGCCTGCGGTAGATTGATGGGCGCCGATTTTATATTTCATGAGATATTATACAAAAAAACGTAGCCACTTGACATCGTTTAGCAGAGTTGTTATATTAATGCTAATATGGATGAATTAACTCAGCGACAAATAGATATCTTGAAGACAATTATTCAAGAAAATACTGAAACTGGTGATCCAGTAGGCTCTGAAATTCTTGAGAAAAAGTATAAACTCGGAGTTTCGCCTGCAACTATCCGTAATGAGATGGTAGCTCTAGAGAAAAAAGGCTATCTAGCCAAAACTCATTTCTCATCTGGCCGCGTACCATCAGCCAAAGGATTTAGATTCTATATCCAGCATCTGATGAAAGAAAAAGAGCTGTCGACTGTAGATGAAGTCGCCTACAAACACAGTATCTGGGATGATCGTGATAAAGAATATCGCATGCTAGCACATGCAGCTCGTATTCTTGCTCAAAAAACGGGTTTATTATCACTGGTTACTACAAGTACTGGTGATCTGTATTATGCCGGTGTCTGTAATGTGATGCAGCAACATGAAGAAAATATACCTGAAGCTTTCACACAAAATCTGCTTGTCAGACTTGATGAAGTGAACTTTTGGGAAGAGATACTCAAGAAATTTTATGTAACAGATGAAGATATACTCTTTATCTTAGGTCAAGAAGATTTCCGAGATCCGATGTTTGACAACTGGGCAAGTGTCTTTGGAGAGTTTGAATCACCCAATCAACGTGGTATTATCGGCGTAATTGGACCTAAACATATCCATTATCCTGTGGTAGTGCCACAGATCAGATTCTTTTCCCAACTTATCGGTGAGTTGATCAGAGATCAAAAAAGTTAATAACCAAACTATGAAAAAACAACCAGAAGACGAAGAAGTGTTAGATAACGTAGTATCCGAAACTGATGAACCTATTGAATCCGCAGAAGATACAGAGATGGCTGCGTTGCAGCAACAAGTCGATGAAGGAAATCATCGATATCTCAGAGCTCTTGCAGATTATAAAAATCTAGAGCAACGAGTGCAGACAGAACGTGAACGCATGAGAGACACAATCAAGAGACAAACAATCGAATCCTTTTTCCCAGTGCTCGATAATATAGATCAAGCAGAGGTTTTCACCCAAGATCCAGGGCTCAAGATTGTCGCAGAATCTTTTCGTAAAGTACTCAAAGAACTAGGTGTGAAAGAGCTAGATTTAGCTGGCAAACCATATGATCCATATAACGCAGAAGCAGTCGAAGTCGTACCAGGTGAAGAAGATGATATGGTTGTCGAAGTTTTACAAAAAGGGTATGAATTGAATGGAACAGTTATCAGACATGCAAAAGTAAAAGTGAGTAAAGCCTCATAACATTAATTATTATTTACATTTAAAACTATGGCAAAAACAATCGGTATCGATTTAGGAACAACAAACTCAGCCGTTGCAGTTATGGAAGCCGGCAAACCAAAAATTATTCATTCACAAGAGGGACGAAACGTAATCCCATCTGTGGTTGATCCAACCAAGCGTATCGTCGGTGATGTCGCCAAGCGTCAGCTGGTGCTTCATCCTGCACGTACTCTTTACTCAATCAAACGTCTCATGGGGCGTAAATTTGATGATCCAGCAGTGCAACGTGACAAAGATCTGCTTCCTTACACCATGAAAGAAGGGAAAGATGGTCGTGTTGAGGTCGAAGTTGAAGGTAAAACATACACTCCACAAGAAATCTCAGCTATGATCTTGAAAAAGGTCAAAGAAGATGCAGAAGCATATCTTGGTGAAACAGTCGAAAAAGCTGTTATCACGGTCCCTGCGTACTTCGATGATGCACAACGTCAAGCCACCAAACAAGCTGGTGAAATCGCTGGACTTGAGGTAGTCCGTATCGTAAACGAACCAACAGCAGCCGCTTTGGCTTACGGTCTTGATAAATCACATGCACATACAATCGCCGTTTACGATCTCGGTGGTGGTACATTTGATATCACGATCCTTGAGCTCGGTGATGGTGTTTTCGAAGTAAAAGCTACCAACGGTGATACACACTTAGGTGGTGATGATTTCGATAAAGCGATCATTGATCATATCGTTTCAGAGTTCAAAAAAGAACATAGTGCAGATCTGAGCAAAGACATTCAAGCGTTACAAAGACTCAAAGAAGCAGCTGAAAAAGCCAAGATTGAGCTTTCAACTTCTCAAGAAGCCGAGATCAACTTGCCTTACATCACTGTCCGCGATAATCAACCATTACATCTTGTGATGAAGATCAGTCGTGCGAAATATGAAGCACTTGTCGATGAATTGATCCAAAAATCCTTTGGACCAGTCAGAGATGCACTCAAAGACTCAGGTCTTGAAGCCAAGCAAATTGACGAAATCATCATGGTCGGTGGTATGACTCGTATGCCCAAGATCAATGAAGAAGTAAAGAAATTCTTCGGTAAAGATCCAAATAAATCAGTCAATCCTGATGAAGTAGTGGCAATCGGTGCCGCTGTTCAAGCAGGTATCCTGAGTGGAGAAGCCAAAGACGTCGTCTTACTTGATGTCACACCGCTTACACTTGGAGTCGAAACACTTGGTGGTGTTACAACCCCACTTATCACTCGTAATACGACAGTCCCAACATCAAAATCTGAGGTATTCTCGACTGCAGCTGATAATCAAACTCAGGTACAGATCCATATACTTCAGGGAGAACGTCCGATGGCACGAGATAATAAATCACTTGGTACATTTACACTTGATGGTATCCCACCAGCCCCTCGTGGTGTCCCACAGGTCGAAGTCACATTTGATCTCGATGCAAACGGACTGTTGACTGTTACAGCCAAAGACAAAGCATCAGGTAAATCACAAAGTATCACTATCACGGGATCTACTGGTCTGTCGAAAGATGAGATCGAACGTATGAAAGAAGAAGCTGATAAAAATGCTGATGCTGATAAAAAAGTCAAAGAACGCATCGAGGCCATGAACAAAGCTGAGCATATCGTTTATACTTCTGAAAAAGCTCTCAAAGATGGTGGTGATAAAGTACCTGCAGATCTCAAAACTGAGGTCGAAGGTAAAATCACTGAACTCAAAGACTTGATGGCAAAAGAAGACGTCGATCCAGCAGAGCTTGATGGCAAAGTTGGTGAGCTCTCAGATAGTTTGCAGAAGATTGGCGCAGCCGCATATCAACAGCAACAAACTGAAGGTCAACCAACAGGAGATACAGCCTCAGAAGCTGGTGATGAAAAGAAGGACGATAAAGAAAAAGACGGCAAAGTTGAAGAAGGGGAAGTTGTCGAATAACTAATTTGTAAACACTGATGAGGGGCGTATGGTAACCATACGCCCCTTGTCCTATAAAACCTATGAAAGACTATTACGAAGTACTCGGAGTGAAACGTGGAGCGACTGCTGCTGAGATCAAATCAGCCTATCGCAAGCAAGCACTTGAGTGGCATCCAGATCGCAATAAAGCACCAGAAGCTAATGATCGTTTCAAACAGATCAACGAAGCATATCAAGTCTTGTCTGATGCGCAAAAAAAGCAAACCTATGATCAGGTTGGTCATGATGCCTATACCCGTGGCAACATGGGAAGTGCTTCAGGTGGTGGTGCACCAGGCGCGGGCTACGGTCAACAAGGACCGTTTAGTTATAGTACTCAAGGATTTGATTTCGATTTCGGTGGGGCTGATCCATTTGATATCTTTGAGCAGTTCTTCGGTGGCCGTTCACCCTTTGGTAGTGCTGGTGGTAGAGCTCGACCACGACGTAATATCTATGAGATGACAATTAGCTTCGACGAAGCAGTCCATGGTGTAGAGAAAACAACCGTCATTGAAGGTAAAGAAAAAAAGATTAAAGTGCCAGCAGGTGTCGATGATAATATGCGGATCCGTTTCCAAGACTTCGATGTGCTCGTACATGTGCGACCAAGTCCGACATTTAAACGTGAAGGACAAGATATCTATGTCGAAAAACAAATTTCATATGCTCAGGCAGTACTCGGTGATGTGATTGATGTCAAAACAATTGATGACTCTGTAAAAATCAAAGTCAGACCTGGTACCGAATCGGGCAGTATGATCCGCCTCAAAGAAAAAGGTGTACCATATCCAAATACCAAACGTCGTGGAGATCAGTATGTCGTGATCAAGATCCATGTTCCTGAAAAAGTATCTGGGAAAGCGAAGAAAATACTTGAAGAGTTGAAAAAAGAACTCGCATAATGGAAATAAAAACGACTATCCAAAATCTTGCTACCTATAAAAAATATCTTCAAGTAACTCAAGCAATTGAACAATATCTACAATCAAATAATTTTTTAAAGTTAGATCTTCCGGTACTAACGCCAGCTCTCATTCCTGAAAGTTATCTCGAAATATTCTCTACGCAGTTTCATTTCCTCGATCAAAAACAAGAATTATATCTCACACCTTCACCTGAATTATTTCTTAAACGACTGCTGACTGCTGGTATCGGTGATTGCTACTACTTAGGTAAATCATTTCGCAATAGTGAACCGCATTCGCCGAAACATGAGCCAGAGTTTACCATGCTTGAGCTGTACAAAGTAGGTGCAGATTATATGGATATCGCAGATATTGTGCTTGGCATGATGCGATATATTGCTCAGGCTATGTTTAATACTTATTCAATCACTTATCGTGGTCAGCAGATTTCGTTTACTGAGTGGGAAAAGTATTCGGTAACTCAAGCATTTGAGAATTTTGCGGATATTTCAGAGGCTGTTTTATTTGATGAGAAATTATTCTTAGAAACAGCTGCGAAAAAAGGTTATGTTACAGAAGGATTTCATTATGAGGATCTTTTTTCACAGATTTATACACAAGAAATAGAACCAAAGCTTGGTATAAATGGTAAGCCAACCTTACTTTATGATTATCCAGTGCAGTTTGCAGCACTTTCGACGCCTAATCCTGATGGTAAAACCGCTCAACGATTCGAATGTTATATCGCAGGTCTTGAGCTGGGTAATTGTTACTCAGAACTCACGGATTGGCAACTACAAGAAAAGCGTTTACAAGCTGAGGAACAAGCTCGAAAAGAAGCAGGAAAAGATCCATATAAATCTGATAATGGCTTTATCGAATCTCTCAAAAAAGGGATGCCAAAAAGCTCAGGAATCGCAATGGGTGTTGAGCGACTCGGTATGATTTTCACAGATAGTGAATCCATCCAAGAGCTGAAGCTTATCTCAATTGAATAATTACTTATCTCCGACTAGTTGTAATACATTGCCATCAAGATCCAAAAAGGTAGCAAAGTATTTATCAAAAGTAGGAGCTTTAAATGGAGCGGCAATAAACTCAACATCTTTTGCTTTTAATTCTGCATAAGCTTGAGACACTGACTTCACATTAAAATTAATCATGTGACGGTGTGGGTCTTGGTTTTTTCCTTTAACTTCTGAATGTTGGCCAATCCAAAGATTTCTGTCGCCAATTTTTAGATCAATGCCAGTATCATCCGGATGATCGAGTTCTTCGGCCACTGTTAATCCCAGCTTTTCAATGTACCAATCAGCAAGTGCGCGATAGTTTCCAGACCAAATCAAATAATATCCAAGGCGTATTTCCATATCTATAAATAATTTATAATCATTAATTCAACTTACTTATCACCGACGATCTGGAGTAGGTTATCGTCTAGATCATAAAAGGTAGCGAAGTATTTATCAAATGTTGGTGCTTTGAAAGGTTCTGCGAGAAATCTGACGCCTTTTGCTTTTAGTTCTTCATACATCTGAGTTACAGAATCTACGTTTAAGTTGATCATATGACGATGCATATCTTGATTTTTACCTTTTACTTCAGAGTGTTGACCGATCCAGAGCCTACTTGTGCCTGTGCCGATCTTGAAACTGACACCGGTATCATCAGGGTGATTGATCTCACCATATACCTCAAATCCAAGTTTTTCTATATACCAATCAGCAAGTGCGCGATAGTTTTCAGACCAGATTAGATAGTTGCCAAGATTTTGTATCATATAAGCTCATTATACCAATTCCAGAATCGATAATCGCATGCTATAATACTCTATATCTTATGAAAACATTTGCAGGAAATCTAAAAAGAGGAGAGTTTATTCTTTATAATGGTGAGATTTGCCAAGTACAGAAAACTGAGTTTTATTCACCAGGTAAAGGTTCTGCCGTCATGCGCACGAAGATCAAAAATGTCATGAGTGGCAAAAACGTCGATTACACCTTCAAATCCAATGAATCTATCGAAACTGTTGAAGTTAATAGTACTGAGATGCAATATCTTTATAAAGATGCAAGTGATGCATTCTTCATGGATGAGCAAACCTACAATCAACATACTGTGCCACTCGCCGTAGTCGGTGATATTATCCAATATCTCAAAGAAGGTGAAAAACTATTCGTATACATGCATCATGACAAGCCACTTAGTGTCCGTCCACCAGCAGTAGTACGACTTAAAGTTACTCAAACTGAAGATGCTGCCAAAGGTGATACTGTCAGTGGAGCCAAAAAGGATGCGACGCTTGAAACAGGGGCTGAGGTTATGGTGCCATTGTTCATCAAAACTGGTGACACAATCACTGTCGATCCAGAAACTGGCACTTATACAGGTCGTGAGTAAACTAACTCCGTTTCTTCTTCATTATAAGTACGTGTTATAGTATCTCTATGTTAACTGTCGGTGAAATTTTCCGTAAAGCTCGATCGCAAAAAAACCTGACCTTCAAAGACGTCGAAAAAGCAACTAAAATCCGTGAACGGTATCTTCAAGGGATCGAAAATAATGATTGGACGACGTTTAGTTCACGCGTGTATATCGCTGGAGTGATCCGACGATATGCAGATTTCCTTGATCTTGATCCAGATCGAGTACTCGCATATTTCCGTCGCGATTATGAGCGGACTGAAGAGGTGAAGTTCAAGAAAACTGTACCATCACTCCAATTACTTCCAGAGACGAAAAAAGTTATTATTGGAGTCGCGATTTTCTTATTTGTGATTTTCGGTGGTTTTATAGCTGTCCAGTTTCAAGCCTTTCTCGCTCCTCCAAATGTAGAGATTATTGCCCCAGAAGAAACAGTTTTCCGTAATACACCGCGTGTCACGGTGATCGGTAAAACCCAGCCAGAGGCTGCAATTGTGATCTTCGGTGAGAATATTTATCCAGATGAAAATGGCGTTTTCCGCTATGAGTTTCCGTTGCAAAAGGGGAGAAATCGATTGACGATAGAGGTGACAGGAGCGAACGGAAAGACTGCGGAAGTGACAAAAGATTATTTATTGGAGTAATCAATCCTGCAATAGATTCTGTCAGTCGGCTTTACCCGTAAGTGCTCACTATTCGTTGCGCGCTTACGTGTCCCTTTCCTCCTGACACCTATTGCAGATATAGCATGCCTATTGAGCTTAATTCATATCCAAGCACTTCACTAATAGCAATTACTTCATTAACTCCTGCATCAGAGCCTGCATAGATTTGATATTTTGGGTAGAAAATGTCTTGGCAAACTGTAATCTTTTAGCTTCACTGAGGATCTTGTCTTGTCCATAGATATTGCGTACTTCACCAAGTAATCCTAGCTCTCCGGTAAACATCATCTGATGTGAAAGCGGGATATTTTTGACTGATGAAATAATAGAAGCTGCGATACCGAGATCAGCTGCTGTTGATTTCACATCAACGCCGCCGACGACATTTACAAACACATCATATTTACTGAGAGATAGCTTGAGTTGTTTTTCGATCACGGCGAGAAGCAATAAGACTTTGTTGTAATCGACACCTTTCACCACGCGACGTGGCATCGAAAGATAACTGGTGGATGCAAGTGTTTGAACTTCATAAAAGAGTGGCCGTTTGCCTTCCATGACACCGACAATCGCTTTACCTGGCACACTGCCTTTCATCATCTCTTCATCCACAAATGCGAGTGGATTATTCACTTCGACAAGACCTTCCTTTTTCATCTCGAAGATTCCGATCTCATCAGTTGAACCGAAACGATTCTTCTGTCCACGCAAGATGCGGAAATGGGAGACGCGTTCACCTTCGAAACTGAGCACGACATCACTATGAAGCGGTACGCAGGTCTCGTCTGGCTGATGCGATTATACCTGCGGCGTTTTCGTGAGCTAACCGGCGTTGCTCATCTACCACACATGGGGCCTTATGAACACCAGCACGGCCAATGCCCAACCTAATATCGC
>JBGSBR010000010.1:0-34144 GCA_041730495.1 Weeksellaceae bacterium
AAGGAGTGGTGCGAAAAATGTTGAAACAAGCCAAGTATCAATTTATCTCTGTTACGCTCAAAGAGCTTATTACTAATGCTTTTGCTACGGTTAAGCCAGAGTTTGAGAAACAAAGCAAGCAAGATGTAGTTTTAATTCCTATCCCTCTTCATACTAATAGGTTGAAATGGCGAGGCTTCAATCAAGCGCAGATAATAGCCAAGATCGTATCTCAGGAAACAGATATCCCATTATTGGCATTACTTAAACGAGACAAAGAAACACAACCTCAAGCACAGATGTCTACTAAAGCACAACGAAAAGAGAATATAAAAAACGCGTTTACACTAGTTTCAACTAAACACACACCAACTACTGTAATTCTCGTGGATGATGTTTTCACGAGCGGCGCCACAATGAACGAAGCAGCAAAACTTTTAAAGCAAGCTGGGATAAAAAAAGTGATCGGGTTTACCCTTCTTCGTGGGGAGCGCTAAATACTTGCAAATAATAGCCTATAATGATATACTACCTGTATGGAAATGAATCGTATTATTTCACTTGTGATCGGATTTATCGTGCTTATCCTAATTTTTGTCTGGATCGCTGGTAGATTTAGAGCCACAACCCGTACTACAGCCAACGCACCAACGCCTACTATCACAGCTAGTCCTACACCAACTGGTGCACAAGAAGACAAAGGCTGGAATCCATTGGGTTTCTTATTTGATAAAGATCCGACAGCTACCCCAACTCGTGCAGCTGGAGGTAATCTTATCCCAACAAGTATGATTATCTCACCAACAACTCAAGCAGCTCCTCAACAAGCAGCACAACCTACAACAAGTACTATTACATATCGAAACAACCAAACAAATCAAACTGCAACCGCCACAATAACGACAGCACCACAACAGATTCCTGCAACTGGTGTGTCTACTGCTTTTATCCCAGCCATCATCTCAGCATGTGTTGCTGGTATGTATCTACATAGAAAATCTTCATAATCTTACCGAATTTTCATTGCTTTCTTACAGTTTGTTTGTCATAATGATGCCATTAATATTTGATGAGCAACTCATATGGCAGATAAAAAAACAACATCCGCAACAAATAATCCTAAAAACGATGCAGTAAATCTTGCATTGGAAAGTATTCGTAGTCAGTTTGGTAAAGGCGCTATTATGAAGTTGGGTGATGGACCTACTGTTCCTGTCGAGGTTATGCCAACAGGTGTGCTACCTCTTGATGTAGCACTTGGAATTGGTGGCATACCCAAAGGTAGAATTATCGAAATCTATGGACCAGAAGCTTCAGGTAAAACAACGATCACATTATCTCTTCTTGCTCAAACACAAAAAAATGGTGGAACAGCTGCCTTCATCGATGCAGAACATGCTTTAGATCCTGCTTGGGCTGAGATACTTGGTGTTAATCTCAATGATTTACTTATTGCACAGCCTGATACAGGAGAACAAGCATTAGAGATCGTCGAAACTCTTGTCCGCTCAGGTGGAGTAGACCTTGTTATCGTCGATTCAGTCGCCGCTCTTGTGCCACGCGCAGAAATCGAAGGCGATATGGGTGATTCACAGATGGGTTTGCAAGCGAGATTGATGTCTCAAGCACTCCGCAAGCTGACGGCAATTGTTTCAAAATCAGGTTGTACCGTGGTTTTCACGAATCAACTTCGTATGAAAATCGGAATCATGTTTGGTAATCCAGAGACAACGACCGGTGGTATGGCTCTTAAGTTCTATGCCTCAATCCGTATGGATGTACGTAAAACACAAACTATCAAAAAAGGAGATGAGGTTATCGGCACACGAGTACGCGTAAAAGTAGTAAAAAACAAAGTTGCACCACCATTTAAATTGGCTGAGTTTACGATTAACTCCCAAGGCGTTGATTCACTTGGAGCACTTGTTGATATTGCGATCGAAAAAGGTATCTTTGACAAAAGTGGCGCATTTATCAAACACGAAGGTGTTGTCGTCGGTCAAGGAATCGAGCAAGCCAAAGTCACACTTGAAGCAGATCCCAAACTAAAAGAAAAGATCACAAAAGCAGTATATGCGAGTCTAGCTGAAAAGCCAGTCAAACCAACTGATAAATCAAAGAAAACAGCAGAAGCTCCACCAGCTGAAGAAAAATAACGTATGGATAAGGAAACACAGATTCGTCTGCTTCTGAATCGAGCCTACTACTATCTTAAGTTTAGGCTTCGAGCAGAAGCAGAGATGCGTCTGTATCTACACAAAAAGGCAGAAAAGTTCAGTATTCCTCTACCGATCATTGATGAAGTGATCGCTTCATTAAAAGAAGAAAAGCTTATAAACGATGATGTTTTTGCGATGGCCTTCATCAATGATCGCATGCGCAACAAACCTAAAAGTCACTATATCTTAAAACGCGAGCTACAACAAAAAGGAGTGCCAGATGAGATTATTGAGCAGCAATTACAACAAGTTGATCTTCCTGATGAAGATCTGGCGAGACAGGCATTACAAACAGCTTGGCCAAGATTTGCACGACTCGATAAAGAAATTCGCTACAAAAGAGTACTTGGATACCTGGGACGCAGAGGCTTCAATTATGGCACAATTAAAAACCTGATTGAAGAATTCGAGGGAAAGCAGTACAATAGGGACGTTACTAATTACTGAAGGTGACTATATCAGTATAGAGACCGAACACTAATTGATTTTAATATTCGTATATGCACAACACATTTACTAGGAGACATTGTAGAGACATATCCTTACGTCGAATGTCTTACGCGCATAGCTAAAATCACCTTCAGAACTACAGTTATTGTATGTTTCAATCATTATTACAACTATTTAACGGAAAGCGTCAAACTGACGAACAACTTCAACAGATAAGACAGGAAGCTAAAGAGATTATCCTCAAAGCACAAGAAGAAGCTCTTCGTATCAAACAAGAGGCAGAAAGACAAGGCCGCCAAGCCATGACCGAAGCACTTGAGATCGAAAAGAATGTTGTTAAAAAAGAACAACAGATTAGCAGTAAAGAAGGACAACTTCAAAAAGAACAAGCTCGCACCCTCGAAAAACAAAAAGAGCTTGAAGAAAGAATCAAGCAGTACGACGAACAGAAAGAGAAAATTCTCCTCAAGCTTGAGAAGGTCGCACAGATGACCAAAGATGAAGCTAAAAACTTCTTACTCAACGCATGGCAAGATAAGCTTAAAGCTGATTATGCGAAACAGATAAAAACCTCAGAAGAAGAACTGAAGAAAACAGTGGCAGAAAAAGCCAAAGAGATGTTAGTAGACTCTATGCGTTATGGTGCTACAGATTATGTTTCTGAGTACACGCTTTCAGTAGTCTCACTTCCAAGTGAGGAATACAAAGGTCGTATCATCGGTAAAGATGGTCGTAATATCCGGGCTTTTGAGCTTGCCACAGGAATCGATGTCGATCTAGAAGAAGAAGGTGTGATTAAACTTTCATCTTTTGATGCTGTACGTCGTGAAATCGCACGTATTTCTTTGGAAAGACTCATCAAAGATGGACGTATTCAGCCTCATCGTATCGAAGAAATTGTTGACAAAGTCAAAAAAGAGGTTGATCAAACCATCTTTAAAGCTGGTGAAGATCTCGCACAACGAGTAGGCATCTTCAATCTTCCTGCCGAAGTAACTCGACTTCTTGGTCGATTCAAGTTCCGTTTTTCATACGGACAGAATATGATCTTACATACACTCGAAGAAACCAAGATCGGTGTAGCACTTGCACACGAGCTTAAAGCGGATGTAAATGCAGTTAAGCTTGGTTGTTTACTTCACGATATCGGTAAAGTCATCACTGATAAAGAAGGTTCACACGTCGATTTAGGTGTGGAGTTGCTTAAAAAGCATCGTTTCCCAACCAAGATTATTGATTGTGTGGAGTCTCATCATGAAGATGTGCCATTCAACTCGGTTGAGGCAATCATTGTTTATATTGCTGATGCAGTCTCAGGTGGTCGACCAGGAGCACGTCATGAAGATTTCCAAGAATATCTAAAGCGCATTAAAACTATTGAAGATGCAGCTAAAACGAAAAAAGGTGTTCGTGAAGCTTTCGCAGTCCAAGCTGGTCGTGAATTACGTGTAATCGTAATGCCTGATCAGGTATCAGATGACGAAGCTACTGTTCTTGCACAAACAATTAAAGAAGAATTAGAACAAAAATTTGATGTTTTCCCAGGACAGATCAAAATTACTGTCTTAAGAGAGCATCGCGTTGAGACAACAACCCGTATCTAAGAATCCGGCCATATTTTATACAGATTAAACTCTTGACAAGCGTTTCGATCCGAGGCTTCTCAAAAGCCCAAGATTGATATAGATTGTAGTGATAAGATAGTTTAAATATAGATTGACAAGATAGGCAAAACAAGATAATCTGTATATATAATTGTTGTTTTGTAATGACCTTAGGCTCTAACGCTAGGTTTGATCAAGACATCTTTACATGGAAGGGGGTGAAAGATACATGACAAAAGCAGATTTAATCGCACAAGTTGCAAAGAAAGCCGGTCTTACTTCAAAAGCTGCTAAAGACGCAGTGAATGCAGTATTTAACACCGTTTCTGATGCAATGAAACGCAACGAAAAAGTAGTAGTAACAGGCTTTGGAACTTTCTTAGTTCGAGGCCGTGCAGCAAGAAAAGGACGCAATCCTCAGACTGGTGCAGAAATTAAAATCCCAGCAACTAAAACCCCAGGTTTTACAGCTGGTAAAAGTCTTAAAAGAATGGTCAAATAACCATTGCTTTAATAACCACCCCGCTCTCTCTAGGTTTAAACAGAGAATATTAGGGTTAGAGAGAGCGGGGTGTGTCGTTAACTATCAATTCACAGTTCATGAAAAAATACTTAATTCCCTTTTTGATTCTACTTATCGTATTCTTTTCGATTCCACCGTTTTATCTCATGGCGCAGTCACAGTCAATCGAGCTACGAGAACCAAGCGTAGTTTACGATTTACCATATCCAGGGATCTTACCAGACCATCCACTTTACATCTTCAAAAAAACACGTGATAACGTCTTAGTTTTCGCGACACGTGACACTATGAAAAAAGCCCAGTTATATTTACTCATGTCTGATAAACACATTGCTATGGCAGCAGAGCTTGAGAATAAAGGCAAAGACAGTCAGGCTTTTGAACAACTGCAAGAAGCAGAAGCATTATTTGCAGAGATCCCTCCTCTATTGAAAACTTCTAAACAACAAGGAGTTTCTGCAACAGGTGATTTTATGCAAACATTATTTCTCAGTAATGCTAAACATGAGCAAGTTATAACGCAGGTGATAAAAAATATAACCGATCTTCAGGTCGATGAGGTGAATGCACTGCTGAAACTAAACAAAACTTCTCAAGAAAATCTTCGCAAAATATAACTTCACTCGGTACTGTGGCTCTTTGTATGATTTTCAATATTGTATTTTTCGCAAAATATGTTATATTTACAATCTATACCTACGAATAAAGGAGGATTATGACAAATGCCAAATAAAAAAACACAAACTAACCCAGCCTCAGGACACCCAATGGAGGCTCTGCTTCAGAAAGGAACACTTTCAAACATCAAAAAAGGAAAAGATATGGATGCAGCAATCCTTAGTCTTTCACGTAAAAACGTGTTATTTGATATCGGCGCCAAAGCACATGCTGTACTCGGTGAAAAAGAGTTGAAAGAAATTTCTACTTATCTCCCATACCTTAAAGAAGGTGATACTGTCAAAGTACATATCATTGCTGAAGAATCACGTGAAGGCTATCCAGTGGTTTCAATGCGCAAATTCTTCGATAAAGGTAAATGGAGTATCTTAGAAGACAAGAAACAAAAAGAAGAAGATATAGAAGTTGTTTGCGGTGAATACGGTAAAGGTGGCGTTTTCGTTGACTTTATGGGTATTCGTGGAGTCATCCCAAAGATTCAGTTAACCACTGATTTCCTTGATGATCCAGCCAAACTTGATGGACAAAAAATCAAAGTAAAAGTACTCGAAGTTGACGAAGTCAAAAATCGTTTAGTTGTATCACAAAAGGCAGCTGTACTTAATATCTCACAAAAAGACTTAAAGAAACGCTTTGATGCAATCAAGCTCAACGAAGAATATGATGCAACCGTACTCGGTGTATCAGAGTTTGGTATCTTCTGTGAGGTAGATGGTGTCGAAGGTTTGATCCATATCTCAGAAATCTCATGGGAAAAAGTCAGCAATGCATCTGTGTATGTAAAACCAGGTGAAGCTATCAAAGTCATGGTGGTTGAGAAAAATGAAAATGATCTCAAACTTAATCTTTCGATCAAACGTCTCCAACATGATCCATGGAAGAGTATCGAAGATAAATATCCAAAAGATAAAGAACTTGTCGGTGAAGTTGTCCGTAAAGAACGTTATGGTTACTTCGTCAGACTCGAACCTGGCGTTGAGGGTCTTATCCATGTAAGTAAGCTTTCTGGAGAAGAAGATCTCAAAGTTGGTCAAGAAGTAAAAGTCTTTATTGAGCGTATTAATCCAAAAGAACGACGCATGAGTCTGATTCTGCCACAAACAGAGAAGCCTCTTATGTATCGCTAATACAGCTTATCTTCAGATACGACTTGACAAGCCGGTAGTTCTTGTAATACTTAGTGTATATGACAACATCCAAACAAACAGGCTTCGCAGATCTTTTAACCACATTAGATAAGACATTGACTGAGTATCTAGTCGATAAAGCACCAGCTTTACCTACTAATATCAAAGAGCTCATCGTTAAACTTACTCCTTGGTTAACATTAATCTTTCTCATTCTTGCCCTTCCTGCATTACTGTTTTTGTTTGGTTTAGGTAGTTTTCTCACACCTTTAGCATTCTTGGGTGGAGCTGGTGAAGGAACTGCATATATCATCACCATGGTTTTCTCACTAATTGTCGTGATTCTTGAAGCTATGGCGATTCCAGGATTATTCAATCGTACTCGTACTGGTTGGATGTATCTTTTCTATGCAACACTTATCGGTGGAGTACAAAATATCGTCACATTTAATATTGGAGGACTCATCATCGGCACATTACTGAGTCTTTATCTTCTCTATCAAGTAAAGACATACTATAAATAAATAGGTTTTGACCTATTTTTGTAGAGCTTGATGCAGGGTTTCTGCCCATTGTTTAAGCAGTGTTTCGTTTCTTTCTTGATGGAAGTAAAATTCATCTACGCGGAGAGGTTCCACGATCAGCTTACCATGATGTGTTTCCACAAACTCTACCAGATGATCTACAGCACCAGTAAATCGCGCGTAGGTACTATCTCCAAGACCAAACACCGCACAATACTTCCCTGTGAGATCTACAGTTGTCGCTTTTTGTAAAAATGCTTTCATAAATTCATGTGGTTGACCGTCTTTTCCATCTACTAGCCAGCTTGGTGAAGCCAAGATGATTGTCCCTGGAGTTTGGAATTCAACAGGATCAGTTTCACGGGCTTTTTTCATGGTCACTTGATGGCCGTGTTGTTTTAATACATCACTCACCACATCAACTGCGGTTTGAGTGCCGTTTGAGTATGTTTCGAAGACGATGAGAATATTCATATTGGTGTTAGTTTATTGTTGGTTTTTTTGGTTGTTCTTCAGTATTAAATGAGCGATTTTTCATCACAACTTCGATTGGTCGGATGAGTTGTACTCCAAGGCTTGCTAACTTGTATCCAAGACCTAACAAAAATTGCATGATAAAGTAGTAGACCATTAGATTGAGGGCTTTGTTGATGGAGTTTGTGTCCATGAGTGAGACAGTTGGAGTTGTTTGTGGAGCAGTACCTGCTGTTGGGACCTGATAAGGGCTTGTTTGTTGAATCTGTTGTAATAATCCATCTAAATCAAAACCAGAGTTTTCTTGTGAAGCTTCAAAAAGCGGCATAGTTACGGCTTTACCAGTAAAAACGAGCACTATTTGGATGGCGGCGAAGATCATAATCAAGATGCCGATACCAAGCATGATATATCCGGTGCGTTTTTCGTTCATACCTCAAACTCAAGTGGTAATATGATATATTGCACGTGCTGTACGTGACAGTTTGTATATTACATCAATCTATGCCCGAGACGCAAGCGTTTAACACCCCGATGATGCTCCAGTATCTGCAGATAAAAAAGCAGTACAAAGACTGTTTGTTGTTTTTCAGGATGGGTGATTTTTATGAGCTATTCCTCGATGATGCCAAGATCGGTTCTGAGGTGCTGGGAATAACCCTTACAAGCAGGTCAAAAGGTAAAGATGGCCGAATACCCATGGCGGGTGTTCCATATCATGCTGTGGACGCCTATCTGGCCAACCTTGTCAAAGCTGGCTACAAGGTAGCCATCTGTGAGCAGATGAGCTTGCCACAAAAAGGCGCAGGTATCGTTGACCGTGAGGTGGTGCGAATTGTGACACCAGGTACATTTTTAGATAATAAAAATATAGATGAAAAAGAAAATAATTTTATCATTGCACTAGATATTGATAAAAATGACATCGGAGTTGCGTTAGCAGATCTTTCTACTGGTCAGTTTACACTTGCCTTTTATAAAAATACTCAGCTTGCTCAGTGTCTTGGCGAGCTGCAAAAATTTCAACCAAAGGAATATGTCATAGCATATAGTAGCTATGCTGAATCGGAGATAATCAAAGCTTTACGAGCTGTAAGTCATGCAAATGTTGTGCCTTACGATGTTCCTACGAAAAACCCAGAAGAACTTTTAGTATCTCAGTTTGGGAAAAGTGTTTTGCTTGATGAATTATTTACAACGCATAAAACAATAGCTCTTGCAGCAGTAAGACTACTTGCATATCTGTATTACACGCAAAAAGATATGGTGCGTAACATAACAACCTACTCAATGTTTCAAGCAGAAGAGACGATGCAGCTTGATCAGTCTACCATTACAAATCTTGAGTTATTTCAAACTTCACGTGATGCTGACTATCAAGGAAGTTTCATCCAACATATAGATCACACAATCACCGCACCAGCTGGACGCATGATACGCGCTTGGGTGCGAAGACCACTGGCAACGCATAAAGCAATTCAACAGAGACATGTAATAGTAGAGCTGCTTGGCCTCAAACGCAGTTTACGTTCGAGTATCAGGCGAGAGCTGAAAGGTGTAGCTGATGTCGAGCGTTTATTGTCTCGCATTGCGCTCAAGCAAGGAAACCCACGGGACGTCGTAGCACTCAAGCAATCAGTTGTTCAGATATTAAACATCGAAGCTCTTTTACAAAAAAATAATATTACAAATGTTCAAATAATGAACAAGGTGCAACAAAAAACATTACAACTGCTGGCTGATGAGATTCAGACAATCCTTGAAGATGAACCACCAATTGATACCAAAGAAGGAGGGTTGATAAAAAAAGGAGTTAACGCTCATTTAGATGAGCTTCGCAGCCATGTGACAGACAATAAATCGTGGTTGACCTTGCTGCAAGAACAAGAGCGAAGCTCTACCGGGATCTCATCGCTGAAAGTCCAGTACAACAAAGTGTTTGGTTTTTACATTGAGATTAGCAAAGCAAATGCACATCTGGCTCCAGCACATTACATCCGCAAACAAACACTCGTCAACGGTGAGAGATACATCACTGAAGAGCTAAAAAAGAAAGAAGAGATTATCTTACAAGGAGAAGCTGAGGCAAACACGCTTGAGCTTGAGTTGTACCAAAAGCTGATCCAGAAAATTATCAAAGAGGTATCGACACTACAACAGGTGATGCATCACACTGCAGAGCTCGATTGTTTGGCGAGTTTCGCTGAGCTGGCCGAGCTTTACAACTATGTTAGACCGATTATAAGCCCAGATAATAATTATCAGATCACTCAAGGAAGACATCCAGTAGTCGAACAGTTGATAGATGTTTCAGCATTTGTTCCCAATGATACGGTGCTATCAGACAATCAACAACTGTTCGTCATCACCGGACCTAATATGGCGGGTAAGTCGGTGTATCTGAGACAGGTCGCCTTGATTACACTGATGAATCAGATTGGCTCCTTTGTGCCTGCACATGAAGCAAAGCTTCCGATAGTCGATGCGATTTATGTCCGCAGTGGTGCGGCTGATGTGATGGCCAAAGGGCTCTCGACATTTATGGTCGAGATGGTAGAAACTGCGGATATTTTACGCAGAGCTACGAGCCGAAGCTTAGTGATCATGGATGAGATCGGGCGCGGCACAAGTACTTTTGATGGAATCAGTATCGCCTGGGCTGTAGCACAATACTTAGTTGAACACGCAACGAATAGACCGAAAACCTTGTTTGCGACCCACTATCATGAGTTGCAAGAGTTAGAGCATGAGTACCCTGATACAATCAAAAACTTTCATATGGTGGTCACCGAAGAAAAAGGTAAACCGGTGTTCTTACATACCTTGGCACAAGGTGCAGCACCACACAGTTACGGAGTGGCAGTAGCACAGCTTGCAGGGTTGCCGAAAGAGGTCACAGACAATGCATATAAGATTTTACAAACACTGGAAAAGCGGGAAACGACGCCACAAAAAGAAACAAAGCACGATATCGAGCCACCTGTTGTATCTATGATTAAAAATCTGGATATCAATAGTCTCACACCCATTGAGGCATTACAGAAATTAGATGAACTAAAGAAAAAACTTGCATGAAAATAAAGATTTTATCACCAGAAGTACACGCCAAAATCGCCGCAGGAGAAGTGATAGAACGACCAGCATACATCGTGAAAGAGCTGATCGAAAATGCACTTGATGCTCAGGCAAAGACAGTTCAGATTAGCTTGAAAGATCATGGTATGACGGCAATCACTGTCAAAGACGATGGTGTGGGGATGGATCGTGAAGATCTCACACAAGCCTATCTACCTCATGCGACCAGCAAGATTACAGCTGTTGAAGATTTATCTAACATCAGCTCATTTGGTTTTAGAGGTGAGGCTTTGGCAAGTATTGCTGCTATTGGGACACTCACTATTAAATCAAGAGCGCAACATGAATCTGTCGGATCAAGTATCGTCATACGTCAAAGTAAAGCCTCAGAGATCGAAAGTTGTGGAATGGCTCCCGGTACGATAGTCGAAGTGGCTGATGTTTTTCAAAGTATTCCGGCACGCAAAAAGTTTCTCGCATCAGCCACAGCTGAGTATCGTCGCATGCTTGATATCATTTTGCGATTTGCGATCATGCATCATACCGTACGCTTCGAGGTGATACACAACAATAGTGTGGTGCATATTTTTCCAAAAACTGACAATCTCGCAACGCGGTTAGAAGATATATTTTCAGATGAGATAACTGCAGAAGTATTCCCAGTTAATTTTGAGTATGAGTATATAGTTTTGACTGGCTTTAGTGGTAAACCGTCACTTCGCTATACATCGACGCGGAACATATACATTTTCATCAATGGTCGTATGGTGAAAGAAAGCACCATCAACGCGGCCATCAAAGAAGCTTACGCTTCACTCTTGGATGTGCATTCATATCCTTTCACGGTTCTACAAATCACACTTCCAGCTCACATGCTTGATGTTAATATCCACCCACGTAAAGAACAAGTAATGTTTGCAGATCCAACTCTCATGCGAGAGACACTGATTGCAAGCTTCCGCGAAGCTCTGACAGCCCATGATCTGACATTTGCGACAGGGAAATGGCAAACAACTAAAAAGGAGAGTGACCGTTGGGTGAAAGAAGCTAACCCGATGAAATCACATGCAGCCAAGACCTTGAAAAGCAAAATACTGAGATCGCAAACAGCAAAAGATAGTGATTATATCCAGTTACATAACACCTACATTGTTACCTCTGTAGATAACGAAACAATTATTGTCGACCAACATGCAGCTCATGAGCGAGTTTTGTATGAACAGTTTGTATCAGAGTATCAAGCAGAGCTACAAAAAAAGAAACAGGTCTCCCTCGCAAAACAAATACGTTTCAATTTAAATCCCGTTGAGCTAACTGTGTTATCAGAGCATCAAGCTGCTGTAACAGATCTTGGTTTTACCTACACACTTGAAGAAAATGCGGTGGTCGTAACAGAGGTGCCAGAGCTGTTCAAAGATCGGGATATCAAGCAGATTTTCACAGATATAATCGATGGATTAGGCGAAACTGGTGGAGCTACAAACTTAGATAATATCAGCCATCGGATGCTGACGTATCTATCATGTAAAAATGCCGTCAAAGCAGGACAAGAGCTTGCGGTAGAGCAGCAAAAAGAGATAATCAAGAAACTGTTTGAAACTGAATCTCCGTATACGTGTCCCCATGGTCGACCGACACATATAAGCTTACCGCTCAAAGATCTGGAAAAGATGTTTCACCGAAGATAGTTTGTGGAATAGATTCTGTCGGTCAGCTTTACCCGTAAGTGCTCACTATTCGTTGCGCGCTTACGTGTCCCTTTCCTCCTGACACCTATTCCACTCAATCGTGACATAAGTCAAATTAGGTATAATATGAGCTATGGAGCTCATTGTAGATCTACACATTCACTCTCATTACTCCCGTGCTACTAGTAAACACTCAAACTTAGAAGGATTGTATTATTGGGGCAAAATCAAAGGCATCAATATCATCGGCACAGGTGATTTCACACATCCGAGCTGGTTTGCAGAGATGCAAGAAAAGCTTGTCCCAGCCGAAGGCGGGCTGTATAAACTCAAAGATGAGCTAGCTGATGAAATCGATAAAACACTTCCCGAGTCTGTACGTGGGAATATTATGCGCTTTGTCCTGACAGTTGAGATCAGTAATATTTATTCCAAAGGTGGTAAGGTCCGTAAGCTGCATAATATTCTGATCGTTCCAAGCTTCGAAATAGCAGCGCAACTAAACTCGCGACTAGAGCGTATGGGTAACCTGCAAGCTGATGGCCGGCCGATTCTCGGCATGGATAGCAAAGAGCTGTTGCAGATGACCATTGATTCACATCCGGATAGTTTGTTTGTACCTGCGCATATCTGGACACCCTGGTTTGCGATGTTTGGCTCTAAGTCTGGCTTCGATAGCATCGAAGAAGCGTTTGAAGAGTTGGCGCCAGAGATCAAAGCTATTGAAACAGGTCTCTCATCAGACCCTTACATGAACTGGCGGCTTGATGAGCTCCAGTCGCGCGCAATCATCTCCAACTCTGATGCACATTCACCACAGAAGCTTGGTCGTGAAGCGACTATCATCAATACAGATTTAAGTTATAAAAGTATTATCGACGCCATCAAAACGAATGATGAGCGATTGGTGGGCACGATTGAGTTTTTTCCACAAGAAGGGAAATATCACTATGATGGACATCGATTATGTAAAGTCAGGTTTACTCCAACTGAAACCAAACAACACAATGGCATCTGTCCTGTCTGTCATCGGGGACTTACTATCGGTGTCGATTATCGCGTCAGCGAGATTGCTGATCACCCTGAAGAATACAAACATCTAGGTAATAAACTCGTTGAGTATATTATTCCACTCCCTGAGCTGCTGGCAGAGTTAGTCGGTACGTCGCCGGCTAGTAAAAAAAATCAAGCAGAATACAACCGCATCATTGCAAGCATAGGAGATGAGTTTAGTATTTTGCGTAAACTTGAGATCGAGCAGATCCGCGATGCAGGATTCACTGAGCTAGCGGCTGTAATTGAGCGAATGCGACGAGGCGATGTGCAGATTGAGCCAGGATATGACGGTGTTTACGGTACAATCAAACTATTCAACTCAGAAAGCGAACGAACTCAACTTGGAGATCAGTTATCATTACTTTAATTTATTTTCATCTATGAAAAACGTACTCACAGATACGGTTGTCATGATTAGCCCAGATGCATTTGGATATGATCCAGCTACAGCTGAATCTAATGCATTTCAGAATAAACCAACACAATCCGCAGAAGAAACAAAAGATCTCGCTTTATCAGAGTTTAATACTGCAGTTGATACGTTACGCGCAGCTGGTGTGAATGTCATCGTCTGCCCAAGTAATAAAAATGAGATGACTCCAGATGCGGTTTTCCCCAATAACTGGTTTTCGACACATGAAGATGGGACATTTGTGCTGTATCCGATGAAAGCTCCCAATCGTCGTAAAGAGCGCCAGCTTGAAGTATTGCAACCGATGCTTGAAGCTGCAGGCTTTGAGATTAAAAATCTTGTGGACATCACTGCTTCAGAAAATCAAGAGAAATGTTTAGAGGGAACAGGAAGTATGGTCTTTGAGCGTGATCAAAAAGTCGCGTTTGCAATCGAGTCGGTGCGGACACATGAAGAGATTTTCAATGAATTTTGTAAACAGTTAGGATTTAAGCCAGTATTCTTTCATGGCTACGATAATCAAAGTAATCCGATTTATCATACGAATGTCTTGATGGGCATCGGTGATGGCTATGTTGTCATCTGTCTTGAAGCAATAAGTAAACAAGAAGAAGTAGCCATGGTCACCGCAGAGCTAAAGCGTTTAGATCTTGAAATCATCGACATCTCGATGGCTCAGGTGCGACAGTTTTGTGGGAATTTGTTACAAGTGAAATCCACAAGTGGTGAAAAACTAATTGTGATGTCAGCAGCTGCAGAAAAAGGATTCACTGATGAGCAAAAGTCTACACTTACCAAATATGGCAAGATTGTAGCAATTAGTATCCCCACAATCGAAACAATCGGTGGAGGAAGCGCTCGTTGTATGCTGGCTGAGATCTTTTTACCTAAGCAATGATTTAAGTCAGATATAAACAGGTTATCGACATAATTCACATATTTTAAAAAGGCTTTTAAAACAATGCAAACGAGCGCCTGCTCTCAAGTTATCCACATAATAATCGCATTTTAGTAGTAATGAATTAATGAAAGAGTGTCGATATAAATGCGATTCAGTCGCACGTGGTATACTAAGGTTATGACAGATAGAGCGAAGCAGCTATTACAACAACATGCACTGCGGATCACAGATGCTCGTCTTGCTGTGCTTATTTTTTTCCTCAAACAACAATATCCAATCGACGCCCAACAGATAGAAGAGTACCTCGCTAAAAAAAAGATCAAAACAGATACCGCAACAGTCTATCGGATGTTGACGACGTTTGCAGATGAAGGCTTGATTAAGAAAGTCAGGGTCAGCGATGAAAAGCTACACTTCGAACTTGCTGATCGACCACACCATCATCATGCAATCTGTACCAACTGTGGCAAGATCGAAGATATTGAAAAATGTTTGCTGAATCAGCAAATACAATTAGAAAAGTCTTTTCAAGTCCAGGATCATGCTGTAGAGATTTATGGATTATGTGCGAACTGTCACTAATCACTGCACTCGAGCGAGTGCATCTTTTGCTTCTTGATTATTGATATTATAAAAAACTGCTTTTTCGTATTCTGCTCGAGCCGCTTCGATATTATTTTGTTTTTCATATGCTTTTCCGCGTAGGACATACAGCTCAGAGTAGCCACGGTTACTATTATTGAGTATCTGATCAGAGATTGCGAAGACGCGTTCGTAGTTTCCTAGCTCAAGATATGCTTCGATTGGTTCAATCTGATACCAAAGTGTTCGAGCAGGTAATCGTGTCGCTACAGATTCGTACAATCGCACAGCTTCTGCATAGTTGCCGAGGTGAAACTGAGCGATACTTTGATTGAAGATCAGGTAAGGGTTATCAGGCTTGGCTTGTGACTCGGTTTGTGCATCAGCAAGAGCTCGTTGCCACGCAGTAGGGACATCGACTGCATCTGCGATGATTGCTTCGGCTATAGCTTGTTTGTCTGCTGGCACCATTACTAAGTATTCATAATTAAAGGGCTGCCACATCTGCATGAACGTTTCATAACTATATCTTAGATCTTTGTTTTCATATGAATCATCTTGGATTAGCTCACGAGTAGTCTCATCATATCCACGCACTAGGCGATAGTGGCCAATGTCTTCGTCAGGATGAAGCCAGGTGCGCACGACGACCGGTATATCATTGCTGATAAACTGCTTCATCAGCTCGATACTGCCGCCTGGTCGATGAAATGCAATGAGATTATAGTTTATGGCTTCATCTGCAAGCTCGGCGAGAGTTACAGATTTATCATCATTGTCTCCTTGAGGGTTTTGATATGGTCGCAGTTTTTGTCCGAGTGTTTGTTGAGTCTCATTTATGTTGTTATATGAAAGTTGCATGCTGAGTGTAGCGGGGCCACAGTTATTGAAACTTTGAAAGACATGGGTCCGCATGGGGATAATATACTGAGCGGGAGGTACAGCAAGTTGTACTGAAGCGGTGGGCGAAGCCACAGGAGGAATCCCCACTTCATTGCGGGGGAATGTGAGCGTAGTATCTGAACCACCACGGAAGTAGAGATACGAGCTCAAAGCTGCTAAAATAGCTACAAGTGCAAGTACGACAATAGTATTACGGGTCGTCATAGCAATATTTTACCATGAAAAATAGATTGAGCTCAATTATAAAGCTTTTCGTTGTCATCGGAGTCTTTGCTCTTGTGGCATTGGTGGTGCGTAAAGAGTTTTTTCCCGAGACCATGCAAACACAAGAGAAGCCAAAGTATTGGTTCGTCTTACATCGTGCATCTGAAAAAGAAGAGCTATTTTTGGGTACCCCAGGGGATGAATCGCGAAGTATTCGCCTGAAAACATTCAAGATCAAACCAGGTGTACCAGGTAATAAGCCGACACCATTACCAGAGCTCATAGGAAGAGAGTACTGGCTGCTGATTGCGAAACATGAAGCCTTCGATAATCCAGAGACTGCGCCATATTTTCTAGAGCTTGATGTCCCAATTAGTGAAAACGAGCCATATGGACCAGAGCCATATCTAGAGTGTGATGGCCAGTGCAACTGGCAGCTTCCAGGACTATTTGGATTACACGGGATAGCGAGTGACGAAAGCAAGCTTAGCAGTACGAATACAGGAAGTTCGGGGTGTGTGAGACACACTGATGCAGATATTACATACTTATATAACTTGCTTGATACTTCACAGGAAATTCGTTACTACGTCAGAACTGATTAGGTTTCATATGTCATTCCCGACTTGATCGGGAATCCAGTGCTTTCGTGTACAATTTTTTATCTTAAATCGAAATTTTTGCATGAGAAAAGGGAGGTGCGTCGATCGGTCGACAGTATAGAGATAGAGCAAGTCTACCTCCTAACTATCAACAAATGTTGACGCCCTCCCTTTCCTTAACAGCTACAATGTATGGCTAGTACGGCATGTCACCGCCCCAGATTTTGAAAGATAGTGACGGTGTTTCGTTAATGCTGAAGCTTTTCAAAGCCTTGCCGATTAGCGGCGCCTTTTCAAGCGCGTCGAACACGGGTGCACACCAGTTAAGAAACCGTGTCCATGGGTCCTCATAAGCAGTTGCCAAATCGTATTGGCGAATTCCCGCATTGATGAACCACTGATCCAGCTCTGTACGAGTGTACACGTCTTCGGCAAATATACTTCGGCCGGGTTCAACCTCGAGTGCGAAGCCGTAAAAAGTGCGGCTTAGCGACAGTCTGTAGAAAGTTTTTGTCATGCGGTTATTCACGATCAAAGGTTGCTCATCATTTAATCGGTCCATCCAATCATTCCATGTAGGAACAGTTGGTGTTGCGTTAAGACGAGCGCCCGTTGGCGGAACAAGTGCAGTTTTTTGTTGCACATAAAAACCACCATGACGCATCCACAGAATTGTCAATGTCATATTTGCCCAATACCGAATTGCTGGGCTATACAAAGGTGCCATGATTTTTCCTTTCATTTGGCACTACAAGTTGTTAAGGAGATGCACTTTATGAGCATCTATACAGCTGCTTTTTAGGGCGTTTGTACACTATAATACTAGCACTTTTTGACACAAATGTCAATACTATAGGACTTTAATTAAGCTCAAATTTATATATTTATTAAGATTGAGCTAAGTATATAGTTTTGAGGTGAAATGAGGGTTTTATTACGTATTTCTTACCTATTTAAGCGGCTATTTATGATAAATAAGAGTATAGTGGTTGTATTACTAATTCCATTTTTTATCATGGAAGTACAAAAAGAAACAGTAGTTACCACGTCAGCGACGTCGGCGAGCTCAACAGCTCAGACACCACGCACATATCAGAAGAAAAAGGCCATTTTCCGCACCTACCAAGTTATTTGGTATATCTTAGGTGTAATCGAGATCTTACTCGCATTCCGTATCCTACTTAAGATGATGGGTGCCAATCCAGCTAGTGGATTTGCGGCAGTAGTCTACGCTCTGAGCGATCCATTTGCGTTGCCATTCTATGGTGTACTAGGTGTGACATATGCCGGAAACAATATCTTTGAGTGGACGACATTTATCGCTATGGCTGTGTACTGGGTCATCGCATACGGGATTATCTATATGTTGCAGATTATGCGACCAACCACACCAGCTGAGGTCGAAGCCAATGTCCAAAATCCTTAAATACTATGGCGAGATGTGAACATATTGATGAAATAAGACAAGAAGTAAATCCAAACACTCCTGATGGATGCGAGGAGTGTTTGCAGGAGGGGAGTTCTTGGGTGAATTTGCGCTTATGTCTCACGTGTGGACATGTGGGTTGTTGTGATAACTCACCCAATCAACACGCGACCAAACATTATCATGAGACGAAACATCCTATCATAAGATCCTTCGAACCAGGTGAAACCTGGAAGTGGTGCTATGTCGATGAAGTAACCATCGATTAATAAGCAACAATTTCTTACATAGATCTCACATTAGATTGTTAGGATAAGGTAATGAAAAAAGAGCATATTTTTTATCTCGTTTTGATAATCGTGGGTATTATCGTTGGCCGTTTCGTTTATACGAATCCTATTATTCGCAACTCCATCACTGCAAATCCGCTTGCACCAGAAGCGGATGTCGCTAGAGAACAAGATATCGAAGTAGATAGACTCGATAATCAACCTGGAAGTGTGATCTCCAATGATGGTGAGAAATACTATGAGCAATCCGATGTAAAAACGATCACTGATAGTTACTACTCTGGTCGTGATATGCTGACTCCGAAATACGATGTAAAAAAATATACAATCACCTATCAAACACTTGATGAAAATGAGCGATTGCTCACCATCGCAGCACAACTGTATGTACCTGTTGCCACTGAAAACTTAGATGCCCCAATCTATGTCTTTGGATCGGGGACAACTGGTCTTGATGATAAATGCGCTCCATCCAAAGAGGTGATTGAGCTTGCAAACTGGGGAAATTATCATGCGCATATGCTTTCATATGCTGCTCAAGGGTATATCGTTTTATTCCCAGATTATGAAGGCTTAAATGATATCGGACGTATCCATCATTACTTCGTCGCAGATCTTGAGGGTAAAACATTGCTTGATGGTGCACGAGCTGTGTATGACTTCATGAGTACCTATCCGCAACAAAATCTGTCAGCACAACGTTCAGTCTTTCTCGCTGGCTACTCACAAGGTGGCCATGCGGCATATGCCGGAAGCGACATGCATGCATCTTACGCTCCTGATGTACCACTGAAAGGTGTGATTGGATATGGATCTGCGATGAATATTCGTAGATTACTGATCGAAAATCCACGTTTAGCACCGTACCTTGTATATGCATACAAAGATCTTTATGGTGATGTTTTCGATCCGAAAGAAATACTGAATGAACCGTGGGCTACAGATTTAGAAAATGTAATTTTGACACAATGTGTAAGTGATGTTATCGCTAAGCTTCCCAATACACAGACAGCGATTTATACACCCACATTTCGTGATGCACTAGAAAATAATTTTGTTGATTCTTTCCAAGAGGTTGGTAAATATGTAGATACTAATAACACAGGTTTGAGAGAAAGTGAGATCCCAATCTTAGTCGTTGAAGGTGCACTTGATACTGTCGTCAGTCCTCAAACTGCGAGAGAGTATGTCGCAGCTGCCTGTGAAAACGGTAATAAAGTAGAATATCTGTCACTTGCTGATGCAAATCATTATCAAACTCGACAAGCATCTTTTCAAGAATCACTCGATTGGATGGAAAAAATGATGCGAGGTGAAGAGATTAATAGTTCTTGCAATAGTATTTAGTCAATATAAATAGGCCAATGATATAATTTGTTCAATATATGTTAGAGAGATTGCGCAAGTATCTTAGCCCTATTGCACAACTAGGTGAAACACATTATTCTACAGTTTTCCCCTTAGTTGGAACATTATTTTTCTGCGTTTTATTAGAGATTTATGCATTTATGATTGCCAGAGATCCTGATGCAGTGGGATTATTGGCAATTTTTGTTTTTGTAGCCCTGATTATATATTTTGCTTTTCGAGATGGGCGAAAGGGTGGTTTTATAGCCACTGCTATCACGATAGGTTACTACTTTTATATTATTCGCTCTCGTGCGTATCAAGGACAACAACTTGTCGAGGGAGTTGAAACAACTGTCATCTTAGGATTTTTATATTTGTTTCTCGCAGTCGTAATTGGATGGTTGAAAGAAACAATTGATCAGCTGATTGAGCGTGAATCTGATGAGAAAAGGCGACTGCAAAATGTGATCGAGCAGTTGCCTGTCGGCATCATTATCACTGATGCTAACGGTGTTATTGTCCAAGCGAACAATAAAATTAATCATATATTAGGCATGGATGTGCCAATTGGATTTCAGGTAGGTAAAGAAAATTTTATCGTATCTAAACTGCGTAATAAACTCACTACGCCGTCTCAATCACCGCTGGCACAAACCTTAGTGTCAGGTAAACCGATTGTAGGAAAAGAGTTTACGGTCATCAGACCAGACAAAAAAGAGGTAGTAGTACGTGTGAGTGCCTCAGCTATACAAAATCGAACAGGCAAGATTATTGCTGCAGCATCAATTATCAGTGATATTACACAACAAAAAGAGCTCGAAGAGCGCAAAGATGATTTTATCAACATGGCCTCACACGAGCTCAAAACACCGATTACGAGTATGAATCTATATGTGGATGTACTGACCAAATACCTGCATAAATACAAGGATGAAAAGTCAGAATCTATGCTCGTAAATATAAAACGGCAGACTGGTAAGCTGCAAAAAATAATCAGTGATTTACTCGATGTTTCACGCATCCAGACAGGCAAACTAACATATACAAAGGAAGAATTTCGCTTAGATAAACTGGTTGAAGAAATAATCGAAACATTACAAGATGCGACTAAAGGACAAACCATCTCGTTGCGTAAGAAGACGCCGATAATCGTATATGCAGATCGCTTCCGTATTTATCAGGTTGTCACAAATATGATCACCAATGCTATCAAGTATTCACCCGAGACGAAAGAGATTGTGGTGGAAGTGAAACGTCTAGATGGTAAAGCTCAAGTGAGTGTCAAAGACACGGGAATCGGAATCGCTCGAGATCAACAAAAACGGATCTTCGAGAGACTGTATCAAGTTGGTGATACCCATGTGAAAACATTTCCAGGTTTTGGCATGGGCTTGCATATTTCAAATGAGATTATCAAGCGTCATAAAGGTGCAATCTGGGTGGAGAGTGAGAAAGGAAAAGGCTCGACATTTTACTTTACGTTGCCACTTGCGAAGAAATAATTCAGCACAGTTTTGCTTCAACTTCGTAAATCAGCTATAATGAAACTCCTCTATGAATCGTAATATTTTTATCATCGCAGTCCTCAGCATCGTGTTCATGATGGGGTACAGTATCTTTGCTCCCAGCAAATCACAATCTGTGAAACAAGCACAGAAATCAGAGTATCCTGAGAATTACATTCCGTATAGTGATGTGAACTTTCTTCAGTCTCGAAGCTCTGGTCGTACTTTATTATATTTCCACGCACCCTGGTGTAGTACATGTACGGTGCTTGATGATGAGATCAAAGTACACGGCCAAGCAGATTTACCCAAAGATCTAACAATCCTTAAAGTCGATTATGATCGAAATACAGAACTCAAGAAAAAATATCAGGTGATCACGCAGCACACATTGGTACTAGTAGATGAAGACGGCCAAGAAGTAAAAAAATGGATCGGTGGAGACTTGGATGAAATCCACAGACAGTTGTTGTAATTTTGCTGCCCAGCTTGGATTCGAACCAAGATAAACGGATTCAGAGTCCGTTGTCCTACCGTTAGACGACCGGGCAAACTAAATAAGCATTTAGTTCTCCTATTTTAGCATATCTTTCTCTCTCTGGAGCAATCCAAAGAGCACTACGATCAGTAATACGTTTTGTTGTAAAGTAATCCAGTAATGGTCGACCATTCCAGTCACACAAATTACCAGAATTAGTGCTAAATGTATTTGCGTAAGTTTTATGTTTTTCCTAAAATGCCAGATACAGTATCCTATGAGTCCAGTGAAGATCAAACCAAGTTCAGAGATCAATAACAATACGATATTATGAACAGGTTGTAAGAAAGAGTACGGATAAGGATTGGCGATACTACCTTGAGCGATGATGTAGTTGCCTAAGCCCACTCCCACGAGTGCATGTTTTGAGATGATATCTAAACTACTTTGCATCAGAAATATTCGTTTACCGAAGCTTTCCGGATCTCCAGTTGCAGTGAGGAAAATCCCCAAGATCACACTGAGCACAAGAACACGAGAAGCGATGCAAAACATGCAGATTTTCTTGTAGCTAAAAAGCTGTAGTACGCTGACGAGTGCAAAGGCGATGATAGCAGCTTTGGAAAATGATACTAGCACGAGCATCGCTGAAGACATAAGCAATAATAGTTTTAGTTTAGGAAAATTTTGAAATGGTTTATAAAAGAGCGCAAAGGTGTACAGTAGTACGTAAAATCCTCCCAGAGAGTTGGGATGTGAGAATGTGCCATATGGACGCAGTAGCTCAGCACCATCGATCGCAATGGTCGCAATACCGACTGTAGAAAGCGTGAAATAGCGTTCACCCAGGAAATAGATTGGACCTTGAATTGCATGCTGAAGCCAGAATTGTGCAACTGCGATCACTAGTTGAAGCAGTGCACCAAATGCGAATGCTTGTAAAGTTCGTTTCGCCGGATGTTTTGTCTTGCTAATAATATAGGAAACAAGTCCAAATAAGCCAATTTTTAGATAATGAAATGCACTAATAATGGGTGAAAGTGCAAAAACAATATTTAAAAGGATTAATACAAATATTATTAGTGCCGGAGTGTTGAACGGTTTTAGTTTGAGGTATTTGATATTCAGCAGCACATATCCAATCGCCAAGATATCTGTTAGAAAAAAACTTAATGCAAGATAATCTACTCGCACACCATGCACAAATGATTCTGGCAAAAAGAAATACGTGCCGAGTTGTGTAGGTAAGAAAAAAAGCAAAAGAAATTCCATACGCTTATTCTATCGTTCTTCCTTCTTGAGCGGTAGTCGAAAGATACGGAAGTAGTGCGGTGTACATATCTGGAGCTTGTACGATATAAACACTTGGTCGTTGTAGCTCAGATCTACGTCGTTTGAAATCTTCAATTGGTGCAAACGAGATTAAGTTTCCTTTTACCTTCAACTCTGTCGCTCCTGGATTGGCAGAGGTACGATCAGATGCAGTGTCGATCTCACTAGCAATCAAGATTGCGTTTACTGCAGATACTGTTGAGTTGATATTGATATTTCCGGTGGACATGATGGCAATATTTTTAGCAGGAGATCCAGTATTAAAGTTGCTTGTAATACTGACATCACCTTGGACGACTAAAACAAAGTTATTTTTGGTACCGAGATTGACTGTATTGTCGAGCGTTAGATTTCCAGGCAGAATATTGATTGTGTCAGACTGAGCGTCAGCGATACTAGCGATGGTGGTAAATCCTTTGCGAGCTTTGACATAACTTATGTAGTCATTGATTGAACCACCGTATGATAGCTCACGAGTATACGAAGTTGTACGCCAGTTATAGCGTGATACTTTGGTCGCAGCACCGATATCGATAGTACTATCTTGAGTCGTTACCACACCTGCCTCAGATATTGGTGTACCAGAAGTTTGTCCCATGAGGAAAAATTGTTGTAATTCGTTGCCTTCATCGGTGTCAGTGTTACTAAATTTACTTGGGATAGCCGGTACGAGATTGCTCATGGTTCCCGCTTTATGAAATGAGGCCGCTTTGATACGATACCAAGGTTGTAAGAATGTCGCTTGGATCGTACCAGCACGTGTGTTACCGGCAGCATCACGAGTACGGACTGCGGCGGGTCCTGTGGGTATACTAATCAGACATGTTTGGGTGACCTGTGCTTGAGGAGCGCCAAGGGTGATAGTCGGACCGACTGCACAGTTGATCCCGAGTGGAGCATACGCTTTGACACCAGAGTCATTTGTAGTGTTGTCATTGTAATGCACGTTTACTCGTACTTGTGAGCCTGAGCAAACCTGGCCAGTGACAAGCGGTATAGTTGGACTAGCACCACCGGGTAGACAATAACTTGTCACTCCCACGACAGGAAGTGTCAGATCGGCTTTCCAATCAGTAGCCATAGCTGCTCGCATCTGCAGTACTAAAAACAACAGTATTCCAATTCCAATATATTTCCACATAATTTAGTTACAAATACTCGTATAATCTCGTTCTGGTGCACTGCCGACAGTGCTTGTGCGGATGTGCCCGATTGCTTTCCAGTTTTGGTTTCCTCTGACCGCAGAGCCTGCACCTGGGTATAGGTCTAAGGCTGAGGTAAATCTCCAGGTGGTTGAATTCAAAGCGGTTGGGTTCACCATGCGAGCACTTACGGTGAATGAGGGATTACCAATGAGTGTGTTTGTGGTTGGGGTATACACAGGTGTACTACTAAATCCGTTGAACAGATAGTAGCCTGGATTGGCAAACTCTCCTGTTGCTCTGTAGACCTTGACCAGCATCACACCTTTGGCAGTTGCGACGTTAGCTTTGAGTGTTGCATATGGTACGTATTTGCGCCCAGTGTCACCTTTACAGATAGCACCAGTATCAAAAGTACTTGGTACAAATGCCATAGCGACCATACTGACATCATCGAGATCACCTGTTGCAACAGTGAAATCCTGAGTAAGTTGAAGGCCATTGAAATAGTTGCTTCCACCGTTGGTAGTTTTCAAACCAGACAGCCCGGCAGTTGCAGGTGGGATTGTCGTCACTGAGCCAGTACCTCCAGAGAAAGCTGGATCTGTCGAAGTCAGTCTCGGGACAAACATCCAGTATAGATCGTTGAAATAGTTTGGTGGACTTGATCCTGGTACTGAAGTTGTGGGTATTTGTGCTACACGAGTACCATACTGATATGCATGCTGGACTGCTGATCCGTCTCCTGCGAAAAGAGTACTGTTGTGTGTGGTGCAGTTCACGCAGAGCGAACTATATTTATCGTATCCGACTGGAGGTGTCACCAGTATTTCATAGGTATTTCCAGTTTTGAGTGTTTGGCCTGAGTTATATGAATCGTTATGATTGCTCATGAGAACATCACCTACAGTGAAGCTAACACTGGTTGCACTATTACGATAAACGAGGTTTACATTTCCAGCACCAAGTGCGCCCACGCGTCGACCTTGGACGATACCTTTGTGACAAGAGAAATCTCGCAGAGGTGAGGCTAGGCTCCACGCGCCACAGCTACTGATACCATGAACCCAAGCACGATAAGTGCTGTTGTTAGGGACAGTTGTAGTATATGTGTTTGTATTATGACTATTTATACATGTATCACCTGCACTTGTTGGGCTACAACTAGTATTAAAAGAGGTGGGATCTCGATCGATACGGATCGCATATGATGAAGCACCAGTTGAACTATATGACAATGTTGCTTCAGAGTTGCTTGCATTACAGGTCGCGGAGATTATGTTTGGTATGCTAGGTGGAGCACAGGCTGGAGTAGGAGAGGGTGTGGGTGTACGCGTTGGTTGAGGGCCACCTCCACACGTGCTTCCACAATCGTCAATCTGTCCACAACCTGGTACTGTACTGTGCCAGACACCGTCTCTTTCTCTGTTTTGTCCTCCACAGCTTCCACCTGCGGGACAGCTTTCGTTTAGAGCTTCATAATCGGTGTATGTACCTCCACATTGAGGTGGAGCACCTGTTGGTTCAGGTGGGGGTTCGGGAGTCGGCTCTTCTTCACAACTACCATGTCCACCGTTGTTGCCACAAGCTTCATTGGCCCACTGATTATATGAGCTGAATGGTCCTGGAGGACAAGACAAGCTATCACCAGAGCCATCACAACATGTCACAGTCCAGTCAGGATCACATTGAGGAGGGGATGTTGGTTGAGGTCCAGAAGTTGGATTTGGAGGTTGTGGTGTGCTTGTAGGCGGATCACTAGCCCAATTACAATGAAATCCTACATCTGGACAGCCACCTGGACAAGGAGAATTATTGCATGCATTTGGTGTGTTTCCGCTACAACTTTCATTACTAGTTGGTCCACCACCACACTCTCGACTTTCAGCATCATAATAAGGACAAACAAGGTTCCCATTACAGACGGCGTTGACCTGTGGAGCAATCAATAAAGTTAGAGCACCAAGGAGAAATAATAAAAAAAATTGATATCTCATATCAGTCTATCTCAAATCGACAAAGTAATTATCAACAGTACTAAAGTAATCAGTAATTTTTCCCCTTTCTTTAGCGTATTGGTCAGCGTTTCCGTTTCCTATAGCATCTAGTCCATTGGCAAGACAAGATGCCATGCTTGAGTTAAGTCTTTTTTCAGCTTCATCACCAAATTCTGCTTTATAACCTTCAATATCAAGATAAATATTAAGAGTAATCCCTTTGTCGTTACTCACTTTACAGCCAAAAATAATTTCACTTTCAATTCCATCCTGATGGACTTGAGAAATTTCAAGTTCGTTGGGATTAGGAATTTTGGAAGTAAATTTAATATGAATTTTATTTTGCGGTGAAGGTACGAAAGATGGGATAATACTTTTTACAAAAAGTTGAGTTTTATCAGGATTTATTTTCACCTGATCTGTAGATTTAATATTAAGTGGACGTAAATCTTCGTAGATAAAGTATCCTAAGAGGGCGACAACAATAACAATAAGTATTATCGTAATAGCAATAAGTACTTTTTGAAGCATGCACTATTATTGCATATTTTCAAGCTAAATCTCAAGTAGATGTTATGGAGTACTTGAAGGCACTTCAGCAAACACTCTATAATTCGTCGATTCGTATTCATCATTATTAAATGCACCTGTAAATCCTTCGTTTGGCGTCATACCACTTCTTCCAAATTGTGAATACATTTTTGCAGCAGTAATCCATTGTCTATCAAGTCGGCCTAATTCTCCAGTATCTCCAGCATCATACTCACCATCTGAGCCACCTATTAATGCGTGTTTAGCTAACGTATCTGTATTACCGGAACCGATCACTATAACAGGATAGTAACCATCTGTTGGTTGACTGGGGTTTACTGGTAAGAATCCCCATGCATATTTTATTGAGCCTTTTCTTGTTTGACCAAATTTATCGTCCTCATCTGGGGTATAGCCCTCTTCACGACCAAAAGGCAAAGGGATCGTAAGAGCGTTTGTGAATTGCATGGTTGCAGGCTTACCCCAACTATCCTTATTTATTACGCCTGCCCCTACTTTTGAAAAGTCAATTAGGCCAAGGAAAGGAGTACTTAATGCGGGATTCATTTGAGCATATCCGTCATCTAGCGCCATTGGAATAAAAAAACCGTTAGCGGCAGTTGATTCTAATATAAAGTTTTTGGCAGCCAAATCTTCATAGCTATATACTTCATTATTAGCAAAAAAAGTTGGATTTCCTTCAATCATATAATCAATTGTTACCCTATGAACTGCTGCCATATTCTCAGGTGGGATGGTATAGTGTCCCTCGAAACAAAGTTCTGGGCTTATACAACCGACTGAGCCTGGAGGCATATTAAGGAACTCAGCTGATGGAGTAAATCCTTCAGGAGTTGCAATTGCATCGATAGTAGCTTGAGCCTCAGCTGTAGCTTGTACAGCAGTTGCTGTAACATCTGCTTCAGTTAAAGTTGGGGTTGCTGTAGGTTCTGGAGTATTTGTCGTTGTTGGTTCTGCGGTTGGTGTACGAGTTGGTCTTGGTGGTCTGGCTGTGGATGTAGGTAACGGTTCAGATGTATATGTGGGTACAATAGTGCGTGTTGGTTCGACTAATCCACCTTGAGGATCTGTAGGACTAAGTCTAGCTAAAGCCTCAGCAATTGGTGGATACTGTGAACCTGCATATGTAGCCAAAATACCAAATGTCAGGATACCAATTTGAGCTGCTTTTTGGGCTAATGTAGGACCTTTTCGTTCAGCTTGTGGTTGTACAGGCTCGAACTGCGCCGTTTGATTTACAGGTAAAATTTCAGCTTTGGTATCTGGTTGTATATCATGTCTACCTAAATTGCCTTCCATATGTATATTAAATGTGGTTTTATAATTAAACCTATAATAATTATAGCACATGTGTATAGTTGTCAACTGTGTTTTTACACATCAAATACATATCGCATATTTGAGGTCAGATCATACTTGGTATGACAAATTTAGTGATAGATTTACTCAATATAGCTAAATACTACAAGTTATATTTGTTCAAAAAAGATTTTGTGATAGAATACCTACTATGAAGATATTTACTGACTACAACCTGCTTTTTGTCATCATAGGTTTCGCTATGATCGCACTCGAGGTCATGCTCGGCGCGGTCACCGGCTTTGAATTATTTGTTATTGGAACAGTCTTCATAATCGGTGGAGCTGTCGGATATTATGTAGGTTCTTTTACCGCCACACTGGTGATAAGTATCGGTTTAAGTCTGTTATATGTATTAATAGGACGCAAGTCACTGCGTAAATCACTGAGTATCTCGACACATAAAACCAATGTTGAGTCGATTATTGGTCGCCAAGCTGAGGTGATTAAGCTCATCACGCCTCATAAACCAGGGACGATCACGATCGACGGTGAGAAGTGGAGAGCAGAATCTGAAGAAAAGATCGAGGTTGGAACGATAGTTACTATCGAATCTGTCAGTGGAGTAACAGTTTTCGTGGATATTGCATAAATAAAGTTTTACGTTATTATTGGAGTATGTTACTCATCCCACTTCTTATATTTGCGCTTATTACTGTTTTCGCATCCGTGAAAATCGTCTCCCAGTATGAACGTGGTATTATTTTACGCTTAGGCAAGTACAAAAACCTAGCAGATCCAGGACTCAACTTCGTGCTCCCTTATATCGAAAGCATGATCAAAGTCGATGTCCGTGAAAAAGTAATCAATGTTGAACCACAAAAAGTAATTACAAAAGATAACGTCTCAGTGATCGTTGATGCTGTGATCTACTACAAAGTTGTCGATCCTGTGAAAGCAGAGTTTGAGGTCGAAGACTTCGATACAGCTGCCACCACACTTGCACAAACAAATCTTCGTAATATCGTCGGTGACAAAAGTCTCGATGAGGCGCTCACAGCTCGCGATAGTATCAATGCTAGTCTGCGTGAAGTGCTGGATGAAGCGACCAATGGCTGGGGTGTGAAAGTAACTAGAGTCGAGCTACAGAAAATCGATCCTCCTCCAGAAATCACAGATGCCATGAGTCTTCAGATGCGTGCTGAGCGTGAAAAACGAGCTGCAATCTTGCAATCAGAAGGTGTTCGTCAAAGTGATATTCTCGAGGCAGAAGGTGCAAAATCAGCAGAGATCCTCAAAGCAGAGGGTGATGCACAAGCGAAACTACTCAGAGCCAAGGCAGAAGCCGAGGCAATCGAGGTCGTGGCTGTCGCAGCAAATAAGCATTTCGATGTCAAAGCACAAGCTTGGCGTCGCATGGAGGTCACAGCTAAAGTACTTGAGCACAACACAAAATATGTCATCCCAACATCAAGTGAGGTCGTAAACGTCCTCAATCTCGAAGGTGACGGTAAGATCACTCCGATCAAGAAGTAAAGCTGTCTACGTAAGCCTTAATAGCAGGCACTATTTTATCTTTAAACATATCTGCAATAGCTTCAGGATCATATGGCTCGTCATACCAATCACTGTTTGAGATAGCATAAAATCCACTAAAAGGTTTCTTAAGCACATGACAAACATGTGCGATGGCATATGACTCCATATCTGCTCCCCATCTGAGATGAGTATTTTTATCTGCTAGATAGACTTTGGCTACATGAGTCATATAATCACGGTCAAAAAACCACATATTTCCACCACCAATATATGCTGTTTGGTATGAAATATTATTTTCACCATATATTCTTTCAATATGGTTGTTAGTTTTATCATCTGGTTTGAAAAAGTAAGGAATATCACCTAAGTTAGAGCTATTTACTTGATATGGTTTTTCTCCAAAAACAGACTGCCAGGTGGACGCATTTGAAGATGGTGTGTCGTTTTGAACTGTCTTAGTAATCCATGATGAGCTTGGAAAGAAACCAGTAGGTACAATCACATCACCTTGACGTATATCTGCAGAGTTGCCGCCTACACATCCAATTTTAAGTACGACATCAGGATCAAAGTGTTTGATTGCTTCAGTTGTAGCTATAGTAGCATTAATATCACCTACAAAGCTGTTTACAATGCCGATCTCAATATGAGGTAACTGAGCTGAATAGAAAGGATACTGATTGAGTAGTTTTATGGTTTGTTCAGCGTTAAACTCTTTTAAAAGGTAGCGAATCTCAGTTTCCATGGCTCCAACAAAAAGAACTCGGTGTTTAGACATAATTATTTACGATATAACTTCAAACCTAAAGGTAATATAAAGATCAGACTTAATATACCAAGAATACTAAACATGAGTCTCGCTCCTCCAAAGGCAATTATTGGTCCAGATATCATGGTGACAGTGATATAGATCATGCCGATAAACATACTCAGCACAGAGAGGGCAGTGGCTCGGTAGCGGGAATCAAGCTCTTTATTGACGAGGTTTCCTAGTATGATCCAACGAGCTGTAGATGATAGCATCGCTCCAGCTACGAAAGGAATTGCAATTAGCTGGTTTAGTGCGACACCTGGTAAGAGTGATACTATCATTAGAGCAGGGAAAACAATAAATGGTGCTCGACCTGAAGAAAGTTTTGTTTTATCAACAATAAATTTGAGTAAAACAATATTAAAAACTCTTAAACTGGCTTCGATAATACCGCGCATCTGAGCATCAAATCCGACATCGAGTAAGACATACTGGTTGAAATAAAGGGCACATGACCAGCTGATACCGCCCACAAGGATATAAAAAAGTGAAAGTGCTCGCAAACGTGGTAAGAGTATTTCATGTAAACCTTTTTTAAGCTGTTCAATATAGCCTTGCAACGTCACTTGTACGGTATCAATAAAAGGCTCATACATAAAACATGAAACAAGAGCACCTAAACCAAGCGCTACACTATATAAAACATAAGGAAATGAAGGAGATATTGTATATAAAAATCCACCTAAACCTGTACCTACGATAAGTCCAATCTGATATAAAACACCTTGGTTTGCTAGCACTTTTTCAAAACTCTTCTCGATACCGTCTTGTTTGAGTGAGTCATAAATCCAGGCTTCAACCGATCCAGAGAGAAATGAGTCGCTGAGACCGATTAGCGAGAATAAAACAAGGAAGTGGATAAAGGAATCAGCGACCGAAAAGAGAACACTACCGATTGCACCAATAGCAAAGCCGATTATAATGACTGTTTTTTTCCCAAATAAGTCTGCTAGTGCTCCTGTTGGCATCTCAGTAAGGAATTGTATGGCATATTGCCAGCCAATTAAAAAAGATATCTGAGCTGGAGTTAGTATTCTTGAAAGGAACACGATAAATATCGGAATCGTAAAAATGAGAGCGTGTAAAAACTGGGTGACGTAATACAATTTGATGTTTCGAGGTGAGATCTGTGGTCGTTTGTTCATACTATAGTGAACACTAGTATAAACGATCTCTATGAGTCAATCGGCCTTTCATGGTACAATCGGGTGTATGAGAGTAGATAATCGTCAGTTTAACCGCAGCTATGAAGAGATTGAAACCCTGGAAGCAGGCATCGTTTTGAATGGCGGAGAAGTGAAATCGGTGAAAGCTGGGAATATCCGACTAGAAAAAGCCTATGTGAAAATAGTGGATGGAGAAGCATATCTGATGAACGCTGAAGTAGCCGCGTATCAGTTTACACGCGCACAAGATCACGAGGTGAATCGAAAACGTAAATTACTGCTACACAAGAAAGAATTATTGAGATTAAATACCAAACTTAAATCAGCTGGAAATTTGACTATTATACCGCTAGCTTGTTATAATAAGGGACGTCACATCAAGCTACAGATCGCTTTGGCACGTGGTCGATCAGACCTCAAGAAAAAGAAGCTTGTGAAGGCAAGAGACATCAAAATAAACCAGAAACGAGAGATGAAAGAGTACCTTAAAAAATAGATTCAACCAGATAAATCATGGGGATGACAGGCTTCGACATGAAGATATGCCCGTGTTTAAACGGTTAAAGCGTACCAATACGATACATGGAAAAATAATAACTGCAAACGTCAAAGACGCAACCGCAGAACTTCGAGAATTTGCTATGGAAAAGCTTGGTTTAAACCGCTCACAAGTGGCTTACAACTTTGCTGCCTAAGTAACCTTGAAGTTGCTCTTGGTTCTCTCAGTGGACCAAAAGCCTAATAACCTTCTGAGTGCGATGTAATACAGTTTTCAGTCTGCATTATGTTTAAGCTTTAAAATTGACTGACTGTAACGGTTGGTGTATTCCCCAATACAGTCTTGCGCTAAAAAGTACACTATCTTTAACTAAACGTTTTTACATAAGCCTTTATGGACCCCGGTTCGACTCCGGGCATCTCCACCAAACACTTAAGCCAAGGGAACACCTTGGCTTTTTTTGTGTATTAGATATTAACCTCTAAATGTAGATTTGATTAAGACTGTAAAACTTAATAAGTATAAATATCTGAACGGAATGTACGAGCAGTATCATACATAATTCGTAGATTCTCTGCATGGGCTGCTACCGCATCTGCAAGTATTACATGCTCATCTGTTTCATAGAGAGCGTCAAACTTTCTTTTTAATACAGCTACTGCATCATCTATTGCATCAAAATCATAGCTAAAACCGACGCGCGGGAAAGCCCGATATAACGCATAAGTTTTCAATGTTTTATTTCCAGCTGCAGCATAACTGCGTAAATAACCAGCTGTTGTAGGAGTAAAATCACCATCGTCTAAGGCTCGCATAAGTGACATAGCAGATAATTGATGATGTGTTTGCTCGATAGTTATCCAGCTATCCCAGGCATTTTGTATTAATTGAGGTTCTAAGCCAAGTTCTGTATTTTCGACTTGTGTTTCATTACCATCTTTTGTTTTTACACGTATGGGGAATATGGAATTATCATATGAGCCATAAAAATCCGCATCACCACCATAGTTGATAGTGGAAATATATGCCGGGAAACGTGGCTGATTATCTCCTGATGATTCAGCATATGATTGAAGAATGCCTGGATATGCATCCGTTTCTACTTGAAAGTCGCCAGATGGAGTTTGGTATAGTGGTAAAACGACAAATGAGATCATTTTTTCTAAACTGACCTTTTTATCTTGAAGACTTCTGTGTAAAGCACCCCAATAATCGTATTGAGTACCTAATCGTCCAATTGCTTGTACTTGTGGTAGCCAATCAGCTTCAGTTTGAGGGAAAAAATATGGACGTTCTGGTCCTTTTCCAGGAGGACATATTAAGACGCCGCCCCATGTTGTTGGATCAAAGGAAAAATAATGCTGCACAGAGCGTTGAAGATTTTCAATATCTGTGGCAGTCGGTTTGCCATTCGTTAATAAATCACAATACTCTTGCGGTAAAGTTGTGGATCCTGAATAGGATATACGCTCAGCCATATTGGGATGTAGTATATCATAGCTCTTGCTGGAATGATAAATATATCTGGAAGATTATCGTGATAAATTTTTTATCTGAGTTAATTTATTGGATACATTGTTCACCAACCATCAAGCCAAGGGAACACCTTGGCTTTTTTTTGTGGGTGAAACCTGATGATGACTCATAGTTTTTGTATTTTTAGCACAAAAAGAGTATAATTAATGGCTGTAAATATAACTCATAGCACTTTAACAACTACATACAGCGGGGAGTGATCTAGTGATCGTAAAAACCTA
>JBGSBR010000011.1:0-32475 GCA_041730495.1 Weeksellaceae bacterium
TGCAAAAGGTTTTGGCATTATTGGTGCGTCATTTGGATTTGGATTTATCTTTGGACCTGCAATCTCTGCTTTAACAGTCGGTATTAGTCCAGCTTTACCCTTTATCATTGCTGGTGTAGTTTCGATAATCGCTGTTATTTTGACAGCCATGTTCTTACCTGAAACAAATCAACATATGGGTCTAGTGAAGAAAGCAAAATTGTTTGATTTCGGGAAATTGATCCATGCTCTCACCAATCGTACCGTCGGTGCGACTTTGATGCTGACCATGTTTTATTTCGTTGCATTCTCAATGTTTATCTATGCATTCCAAGCTTCATCGATCAAGCTACTGGATATGACAGCCAATCAAATTGCACTTTTGTTCACGCTATTTGGTGCACTCGGACTCGTATCACAGCTCATATTATTACAACTTGCCACCAAGAAATTTGGAGTAAAACGAACCTTTATGACAGCACTTATTTGGGTCGCTATCGTATTTATTGGTATGTTTTTCATTCGTTCAATCCCGGTATTTGTAGCAGCTTGTATAGCACTGGGTCTTGTAAACTCGTTTATTCAGCCACTTTCGCAGACAATTCTTTCAGAAGAGGTTGACCAAACGGAGCAGGGTGAGATGCTTGGTATCAACGCATCATATCTCAGTATTGGACAGATTATTGGACCGATACTAGCTGGATTACTTGCGACTTACTCAGTAGCATCACCATATCTTGGTGCTGGTATTTGTGTATTGATTTGTTACGGTTTGTCATTCGTGATCTTCTCACACCTCGATCGTAAACAGCAGATTGTGCCATAAGACTTTCTTATTTCTTTTTCTTCGGTTTAGGTAAGGGTAACTCTGCAGCAGATACTTTGATAAGCTCACTTAGCCAACGATGATCATCCCATTTATCTTCTGAGATCAGGAAGTACATCTTAGATCCTGGATAGGCTGGTGCTTCAGTGACATCACCGATATACTCTCTTGCAGCTTCTGTTGGTTTGACGAATAATTTATCGTCGCATATAAAGGCGACTACTTTGTCATCGCAGTACAGTGCATACTCACCAAACATCTTGCGACTACGGATAATACCTGCAGCTTGGATCTGATCTACGATGTAATCGACGGTGGATTGTGAGCTTGCCATAAGTCTATTATACGTCAAATCAGCAGTATACTTAATATATGAAATATTTCATAACAGTTATAGTAATAATAGTTTTATATGTAATTTATGTATTTAGTCCTAAAGCACAACCTATGACTATTAATTCTCAAGCAATTAGTTATCTACCTCTTGGAGATTCATACACCATTGGAGAGGGGCTCCCCGAAACTGATCGATGGCCGAATCAACTAGCTTCGCATCTTAATCGGGACGGGATCGAAGTTATCATTGTGGCAAATCCAGCTCGAACTGGTTTTACTACACAACAGTTAATCGATTATGAGCTACCTTTGGTGCAACAGTATAAACCTCAAGTGGTGACGCTGCAAATCGGAGTTAATGATTGGGTACAAGGTGTGTCAAAAGAGGATTTTCAAGCAAATATTAAGCTGATTTTAGATAATTTACAAAATACGTTAGCTGATCGAAACGCAATTGTGATAGTTACTATTCCTGATTTTTCAGCTTCACCAACGGGTGCTCAATATGGATCAGGTCGTGATATTTCAGCAGGAATTGCAGAGTTTAACGCTGTATTACTAGATGAAGCTACAGCACGTGGTTTGCCAATTGCAGATGTTTATCCAGTCTCTCAACAAATGAAAGTAGATCCTTCACTTATTCATACTGATGGACTACATCCATCTGCCAAACAGTATGCACTTTGGGAAGCGATTATTTATCCTAAAATTCTACCAATTTTAAACAAACCGTGAATGTAGATTTAGTTTTTAAAATAATTCAACTAGTTGGATCTATAGTAGTTATATTTATACTAATCGTTGGAGTAGAGATTATGATTGCTCGCAGTGGTCCTCGCGAAGACTTCATCAATCCTTCACGTGAATATGTATATTTTGGAAAAAAACCAGCTGTTATCAATTATCTAGTCATGGGTGAGAGTACTGCTGCCGGACAAGGTGGTACATATGAAAAAGGTATTGCGTACTCGACCGCAAAACATCTAGCTAAAAAAGAAACTGTGCGTATGATTAATACTTCCATATCAGGAGCTACGCTCGAAAAGCTTATTAAACATCAACTAGATGTAGGAGTTAACTCAGATCCTGATGTGGTGTTGATCGCAGTGGGTGGCAATGATGTTAATAGTGTCACCAATTTAAATAGGGTTGAGACAAATTTAGAGTATGTCATAAATACATTGATAAATAAAAACTGTAATGTCAAAATAATTCTGACAGGAGCGCCAGATATGGGATCATTACCACGTTTCATGCAACCACTTCGAGCATTAGCTGGTTGGCAAACAAAACGTCTCAATACTGTGTTTGAAAAAGTGATTACTAAATACAATCTGACACTTGCTCCAATAGCCAAGGAAACTGGTCCAGTTTTCAGTGAGGATCCGACTCTTTTTGCAGCTGATCGATTTCATCCCAATGACATAGGTTACGAATTATGGAATAACGTGATTAATCCTACTTTAGATCAAGCATTCCTTTCGCAACCGAGTCATTGTAAAAAAGATTAGAATCCCAATGACTCTTCGACGATGATGACAGTGATACGATCTTGTTTTACTTCACGATTCAAGACAAGTAGTTTTGATACGAAACTTCCTGGTGCTCCATAAGCTTTTTTAGCTCTTTCTGACTCAAGGGGCAATACATATTCATACAGACGTTTCATACCATCATTGAAATCAGTGACAAGTTTTTGTGCTCCGACGACGAGGATCACATGATCTGATCCATACGCATGAGCTGGGAGTTGACTACCAGTATTGGAAGCGATCAAGATATGTCCATCTTCGGTGACAGCATGTGCACTGCCGACTGCGTATTCAGGAGCAGCTCCGAGTTTTTGTTTTTCACGACCTGGCAACTTGTCAGCACCGTGCATGATATTACGGACTGATTTGTATTCATCAGTATTCAGTGCGTCACTGATACCAGTTGTATCAAGTGTGACTGAGGTATAGGTGAAGACTTCTGCACCTTTTGGGATGAGTTCTAATACTCTAGTTTTAGCTTCGGCAGAGGTTTTGACGATCTCAGCTTTGAAACCATTTGCAGTCAGAGCTTCAGCAGTTTTCTGGATAACCGGGTTAGGAGGAATTTGATTGTATTTCATATATGCTATACTATAGTCTTAAGCTATCCTTTTGGCAAGTATGCACAATTAAGTCAGTAAGGTACTTATAAGTAAGTATGATAAAAACAACTAATCATAAACCACAATGTCTTCAGGTGAAGACGACACTTGATGTAATCGGCGGTAAATGGAAGCCACTTATTTTGTGGCTTTTAAAAGATAAAACGTTGAGATTTAATGAACTATACAAAGCTATCAACGGTATCACACAAAAAATGCTCACACAGCAACTGCGTGAACTTGAAGCAGACCAGATCGTGAAACGGACCGTGTATCCTGAAGTACCACCCAAGGTAGAGTACTCAGTCACTGAGTTTGGCAAAACGCTACAACCGATCTTCAAACTCATGGATGAGTGGGGTGAGAACTACAGTAATCGCATGAAAAAGTCTTAAGCGCAGCGATTCTACATGCTACAATGCTTAAATGACTACCTATGACACGATCATCATCGGGGCTGGACCAGCCGGTCTATCTGCAGCTATTTATCTCGCACGCTATCGCCGCACAGTACTCGTGATAGACGATCATGATGGCAGATCGACCTATCCGCAACACAATGATAATTATCTCGGGTTTCCCGAAGGTATCGATGCTAGAGAGCTTCGAGTATTAGGTAAAAAACAAGCGAAACGTTTCGATGCTGAATTCATAACCGATACTATTGAATCAATTTCAAAAAAAGATCAGTTATTTCAAATTCAAGGAAAAAGTGAAGCTTATACTGCAAAAACTATTATTTTTGCCACAGGGGTGACAGATATTTTGCCAAGTTTTCAAAATGCTGAATCATATTTCGGGCACTCGATGTTTTGGTGTATCATCTGCGATGGATACAAAGCAATTGATAAAAAAATTGTGATTGTGGGGAATAATGATGAAGCGGTACAAACGTGTTTGCAGTTTATGAATTACACGAAGAAGATCGAGTTTGTGACAAATTGTGTAGCAGAGCAATGCGGTATTAGTCCGGAGAAACTTAAACTACTTGAAAAATATGCAATTCCTTGTCATATGGCGACGATCATCGGTGTCGAAGGAACAGATAATCAGCTGACGAAAATGTATCTGAATAATAAAAAAGAACTAACATTAGATTTGTTGTTTAACGAACAAGGATCACATCCAAATAGCACCCTTGCTATAGCTTTGGGTGTTGAAATAGATTCTGAGGGATTTATCAAAACATATGAAGATCAGCGCACAAGTATGGCTGGAGTATATGCGGCTGGAGATGTGACGAAGATCTATTCACATCAGATAACTGCGGCTGTACATGAGGGAGCGATGGCTGCACAAGCGGCAAACTATGATCTGTATCCACCGGATCAGAAGTGAAAGAAAACTGAGAGAAGCGAGTAGGGGGTGAGTGGCGCTAGGCGCCACTCTCTCATTGCCGTGTATCGTGGCCGCCACGCATTTGCGCTCGTATGCGGGATCTTCCCGCAAAGAGTTTCGCGCGACGCTTAAAATGTTTTTTCACCATTGGAGTGGTAATAAACGGCAGGTTTACTTCAAGAGTGATTGGGTCGTGGCTCCGGTATAAATTTCGATTTAACATCGCTTCCGATTCCGGAGTTACGAACTGAGTGTTGTCTATGACGCCGAAGCGTCCCAACAACCAGTCTAGAATTTTCCACAACATTTCGTCTCCTTTCGCCAGGCTGAGCCTGGCATACTTCTCTCAGTTTTTAAGGTAAATTTGTAATATCCCGTCCACGCATCAACTGTGCGGCTAGAATACTACAGGATATATTATATGCTCAATTTAGGTATAAATCAACTTCAAATTGATAATATATCTGCTTACCATGAGAGTACAAGAGGGTGGCGCATCCGCGCCACTCTCTTTGGTTGGTTTTGCGATTAGTCGTTTTGTTTTGCCCAATCGCCATTACCGTTGAGGTCGTCGCTTCGAGCATCGGCTTCCATAGCGCGAAGTTCAGCAAAGTTCGCCATGATTTCAGGTAAAAAGCGAGCTGGGCAGTTATAGTCGCCGCAGGCACAGACCATTTTTCCAGCGACGATATCGCTCCAACAGCGTAGAGCGAACGTTTCGATTACTTCGGGAGCTGGCAAATACGGCAGAGATTGCGACAGGCACATCATCAAGCGCGCAATGCGCTCAAGTACGGTATTCGGCTCTTCTTGAATACTGCACCATTGTTGCTCGATCCACTGATCCCAGTTGAAACGTGCATCAGCGACTAGCGCATCAAAATCATCGGTAAGTTGTTGGACAATCGTGCTATTTGTTTGATAAGCATGATTGACATTGCCAGCGACGATAATACGCACTCGCGGCAATCCGGCAAGGGCAGCTATAAACGAATTCATGTGAACTCCTTATTGTAATAATTTAGTTTAAATCAGGGAAAATTTATTAGTTTTCCTTTACCTCCTTTTACACATCTTATCAAAGACGTGTAGCTTCTCTCAGTTTTTAAGGTACGAATGTAATACCTCAACCAGGTGGCTTGTGCCCGATCTAAATACTACAGGACAGATTATATATTCAATATGTGATAAAAGCAAATAGCTTGAGCGGTATATGACATTCCAAGAAAGATATGTGTCTATGAAGTAAAAGCAGAAAGTGAAATTATCCTTCAAAAGGATATTCAAACTCCTTATCTCTATCTGTATCCCATTGAGATTTTAAGATAGGAAATATTTGATCTGAAGGGATACCATCAGCTAGCATTTGATCACGTACTTCAGGTGGATATTTTGCAAGATTTCTTTGAATTTTTTGACCAACTGCTATACTTAGCATGAGATTAAACTGAGTTGCTATTGTAGCTGCCAAAGTAATAATATCACCTAATTCATTTGCGATACTAGTAGGATTATTAGTTTCAATAGCTACTCCAAGTTCAGCGACTTCTTCTTGTAATCTTCGGAATGCTTCTAAAGGATTATTTTCAATACTCAAACCATGACATATTTCTTGTTGAGTTTGTTGCGCTTCATCAAAAGTGAATGCTCGTTGTTGTTCATTCATTATTGTCAATAAATGTGTTTATATGTGTATCGGAGAACATTTCTAGGAAAGATTGACGTTTACTATTATATTTTCTTTTAATATGAGGGAGAACAATTTTTTGTTCCCAGTCAGTATTGAATTTTCGGAGATTTTCTTTCATGATCTTTTGGATAGGCATATCTGGATTTTCGTACCAATATAAAGCAAAAAAAGGGCCGACTAGATGAGAGAGCGCATCAGCAGTAGATACAATTTTCACTTCGATACAAGGATATTTATTGAGGTCTTTTTTTTTATCTAGCGCCGATATATGTCTCAATACAGTCTCAATAAATGTATTATTGAAACCAATACCTTGCATAAATTTAGCTCCTTTTTCATGCGTTGCGTTATATTGATTGTTGAATTCAATAATTTTTCCATAATCATGCATCCATACAAGCGTGAGTAAAAGGTCTTTGTCTGTAGAAGGGTATTTTTTGGCAAGTTGCAGCGCTATTTTTTCTACTATTTCTAAGTGATATTTGACAAACCATTTATGATGAATAAAAGCAGGATCACTCGCTTTCTCAATAAGATGTTGTTTTAAAGTGGAAATGAGAGACATATTTAGCAAAAAGATCCTCTATTCGAGGTGTGATATAAATTTTCTCTTAACCATTGTTGTCTTTGAGGGCTGACGGCACTTTTTGTGGGATCAAATTGTTCGATTGTAGGAATTGTTACTACGAGATCTGTTGTACGTTCACCTGTAGCTAACTGTATTAAATGATTTTCCACTAAAGTTTCAATATGAAATAAATGTTGTTCGGCATTAGTTGCCGGATTACAAAGTATGTGATTTGTTTCTATAATTAAAGCTAAGTATTCCGGATCAAGTAATGGCAGGATGCCTTGAGGAGTATAATCTTGGTCTAATTGATTGATAAATCCATGCTTTCTGCGTTGCTCCATGAGCTCAACTAATATACCACTATACATAGATTCTAATCGTATTATTTCATCTGAATCTTGAGGAAGTTCAGTAAATATAGCTATGGCTCGTTGTTGGTTTAAAGTGGCACCATTTTGCTGAGCTTTACCCAGAATATGCTCTATTTTAGAATGAGTCATAATTTGGTTAATCCGGGTAGGGCGGACATGGGATGATCGCCACTCAAAGCTAATAGATGCTATTAATTCACCCTCTCTTTTAAACATGTCAGTATCTTGAGGATTACCTACACTTTGCATAAAAGGTGCATATTCTTGTAAAATGCCAAGTTTTTCGAGGGTGTCATACGTGTAGAAATGATCAAAAAGATCATGAATTGTAAGTGCAACTTTGGATCTTTTGAGACCGTTTATAGAAGCTATACGTTTATTTTTAATCTTATCTAATACAGGACATTCAGCTTCAGGAGTATATTCTCGTCTAACAGCTTCGACATCTTCTGGAGCAATAGAAATAATGCATCCGTTATTTCGCAATACTTCAAGGCTTCTTTTTTGTTTTTGCAGGATTTCATACTCATCATTCCAATCGTGTATTACCGTCACTCTTCCTGCGATTCTTTCTTCTACCTCTTCTGGTATTGTTTGCTGATTGTACAAATCTACTTGGCCTTGTAGTTCTAATATTTCATCAGTTGGTAAAGAAATGATGGAAACTTGATTAGGGTCTGTATAGAAGGTGCCATTATCTTGAGCTGCCAAGTGGCGCCAATGTTTGACAATAGTATTACTTGAGTTACGAGTTGCTATGCCGCTAATTCGTCTTACAAGTGAGGTGTCGCCACTTGCAATAAGTGGATGAGTCCGAAGAATGGTGGCTACATCATTTCTTCTTTCTAAGTTTATTAACTCGGTACGCCTACAATCAAGTTGTTCTTTCATATGAAAAGCTACTTGTGTGCATTAAGTAATTGCATAACATTGCAGCTGTATTATAATATAAATATATCATATTTAATCTAGTACAATGATTATATGACGCAAAAGCAGTACAAACCTTCATACTTGCATCTCAAGAACAAATGGTCAGATCGTAAAGCTCAGATTGAAAAATCACTCGTCGAGCGGCATCAAGAATCGATCGACTGGCTTCATCACACGACCAAACACATGATGGTCGGCGCTGCAGCAAGTGTCCTCATGCTTTCGCATCCTGCGACCACTACAGTACTTGCGCAAACCTTCCAGCCAAAACAAGATCAACCCGTCAAAGTAGCCACAGTACACACCCGTGAGCAGTTGGTTTCAGATCTGAAAACCTTGCTTCCAGCGGGTATAGATGTACTGACACCAGAGCAAGATCAAGCAGTGGCACAGAAGCTACAAGAGTATTTCCACCTGGCTACGGCGCCAGAGCTCGAAGGAAAACGGTTAGATCGAACCTACGGTATTATAGGAGCTGAGCAACATTTGATGCGTTATCCAGGAGATACTATAGATACTCATTTTGCGACACCAGAAGAAGCCAAGTACATCAGCTCTGGTATGGCTCCTGGCCGAGGTGCCTGGGGATATTTCGCCCCATCTGCTGCAGAGATGACACAAAAAGACGTCGAGCGCGAGAAATATTATTTAGCTGTTCAGACATTCCTTGCACCTGGTTGGAAAGATGATGTCAATGGACACTATAAATTCTTCAAGCATCGTAAGATGATCATCGTCAATCCGGAAAACGGCAAAGGCATGGTCGTTGTAATCGGAGACGCAGGACCCGCACCTTTCACAGGTAAACACTTGGGTGGATCACCTGAGGTGATGAGCTATCTCGAGCGTCAAGATGGAGGAGCGAAAGGGCCAGTGCTGTATTATTTTATCAATGATCCGAATGACTCAGTTCCACTGGGACCTATTGAGATACAATAATCTTATGAGCAAAAAACACTTTTATTCACACATTATCGATATCGAAACGATTCACATCTCACTTGATGAGCTGGAGCTTGATCCTGATGATAAAAAAGAGCTGGTCGAGATCGTGGAAACAACAGTCCATCATGTCGTGCTTGATACAGTCTTATCTGAGTTGCCGAAAGAGCATAAGAAAACCTTTCTTAAGCATCTTGCAGAAGAGAAGCATGAAGATTTATGGAAACTTGTCAAAGAACATGTCAGTGACGCTGAGGATCAGATCCATAAAGCTGTCCAAAAGGTAAAGCATGAGCTCCATGCGGATATCCGCGAGGCTAAAACTAAATAATTATTAATTCCCAATTACGAATTACGAGTTTGTAAGTATGAGTTATAAGTTTTAACTTGTACTTTTAGATTTTAACTTCTATCTTTTAAGTTTATATTGATGTACTACGTTTATATGGTCCGCTGTGCGGATAACACACTGTATACAGGAATAACGACAGATTTAAAACGTCGTGTAGATGAACATAACTCAACAGACAAAGGCGCTAAATATACTCGTTTTAAAGCACCGGTTGTGCTAGTTTATCAAGAGGAGCTACCTGATCGTAGCACCGCTTCCAAGCGCGAGTATGAAATCAAGCACATGACGAAAGCTCAAAAGGAAATTATGCTATTAAATTTGACATAATAGTCTAAAAGCGCTAAGATCTTACAACAATTAGTTATAATAAACTTCTATGGCAGCTGATCGATATTCCGCAGTTTGGGTTTCACACAGTTCTATCAACGACTATCTGAAATGTCCTCGTGCGTATTACCTCAAAAACATCTACAAAGATCCTAAAACAAATCATAAGATCAAGATTATGAGTCCACCGCTTGCACTTGGTCAAGCTGTGCATGAAGTGATCGAATCATTGTCAGTACTTCCGGTCGAACAACGCTTCACGAGTGAGTTGATGAGTAAATTTGAAGCATGTTGGGAAAAAGTGAGTGGTAAAAAAGGTGGATTTTTACATATCGATATTGAATCTCGGTATAAAGAACGAGGTCGAGAGATGATCAATCGTGTCTCGAAAAATCCAGGCCCACTCGTCAAAAAAGCCGTCAAAATAAAAAAAGAGTTACCGTACTACTGGCTCTCTGAAGAAGATAATATTATTTTATGTGGCAAGATCGATTGGCTAGAGTATATGGAAGAGATCGATAGTGTTCATATCATTGATTTCAAGACCAGCAATCGAGATGAAGAAGCAAGTTCTTTACAACTACCGATTTATTATCTGCTGGTTTCCAATACCCAAACTCGACCAGTGGCCAAGATGAGTTATTGGTATATCGCCCGTGATGAGCATCTATCTGAGAAACCATTGCCAGATCAATATGCCGCACACCAGCGTGTGCTTGAGATAGCCAAAGAGATCAAGCTAGCGCGCACACTTGATCGATTTCCATGTCCTGAGGGTGGTTGTATGTACTGCAAACAGATGGAAGCCGCCATACGAGGTGAGGCAGAGTTTGTTTATGTCGATGCCTACAATACTGATGTCTACATTTTCACTGAACCTGAGCTTGAAGAAGAGAATGGTAGTGAAATCTTGTAACTTCTTAATCCTTCTTACTTTACTCTTACCCCTCTATAGTTTGTTTCTAGGATAGCAACACTAAAGTGTTAGTATTACCCATTTAAAACTATATGAACATCACAATTGATAACTATACAATCAGTGTCCTGGTAGTAATACTGTTTATTTTGACTAGAGTAGCGCAGCTAATCTATCAATGGCAACAGTTTTCTAAGCATCATCCATCTGCGCGACGTGCACAGTTAGTGTAGTTATTCGCAGCCGAGGGATTTTTTGCAAGCTTCCGCTGATTCACCGGTGAGATTGGTGCATACTTGGCATTGCTCACCGCCCATTTTTTTCAGCTCTTCTTGCATTTGTTGCATCTGGACAGAGTAGTCTGTGAATTTGATATCTGCAGGTGGAGTAAAGACTTTGACATCTGGATTCCAATTAGCACAGTCGTACTCGACTTTTTGATTTGGATCCATATATGTGTCAGGGTTTTGCATGAATTTTTCACGCTCTTCCTCGACCGTTTTTTGCATATCATCAGTAATTGCTGTTTTCACACCTTCTTTACTATCGCTTGTCCAGGTATACATGAAATCACCATCGGTGATCATGCCACCATTAGACGTCTTTCCATCTTTATCGGTATTGTTGAAATCAGAGCGTACATTTGAAGCTGAGATATATGTCGTGCCTTCGATACCTCCGTTTGGATCGTTATATTCAAAGGTACATTTTTGATTTTTACCCATTGCCATCAGTTCTTGGAGGGACTTCATATTGGCAGTTCCACCTTCAGCAGGTTGAATCGGTTTATCTTCACCGACCATCTGATTATTACTGCGTTGCATAAGTACAGCACCACTGATTACAGCTATAAGTATGATAATAATGCCGAGGATTACAGGTAGGTTTTTTTTCATATATCTTTATTTTACTAAATCTTTTTTCATCATCTCATAACTTTTAGTAATTATTTCTTTTAAAACTGTTTGGTCTACATGTTCTAACTTTTTAAATCGGATGCAACTTTTGCCAATACTGGCTTTAGGAAGTTGATTTTTGTAGTCTTCAGCTAGATAATGTTGACCATCAGTGGCACAAGCATACAATGAGAGGTAATTTTTCTGACTAGCTAGTACGATGACAGACCAATCGCCTTCGCGACCACTTGCATATTTGTAGTGTGTTTTGCCATAAGCAAGCATACCCGCCATCATAAACGGTTTCTCAGGAATAGTAGATTGGATTAGCTTATCTAGCTCAATAATCTCAGATCTACGTGGTTCTTCGATCATTTCGATATATTCTTGGGGTGTTTTAGCGTCTGTTGGTTTGAGCATTAGTCAGTGAATGAATAGTATGGTCCATCTGTTTGGATACTGATTTCATCGTCAGTAAGTGCGACAAACGTGGTATCTTCAAATCGAGCCATCTTAGTTTTCATCTTATCTTTGCCTTCTTCACCTGCTAGCACAACATGCACAAACCATGTTCCTTTGTGATCTGGAGTGACGAGGCCTACGTATCGTCCAGCAACCATGGTTCCAGGAGTTGCTCCACCTGCTGTTACTTTTTGCTTAGCTTCATCAATTAGTGAGCTGAGTGCAACTTCAGTAGGTACGGCTTCTTTTTCGAACTGTGAATCTTTACTTCGATTTGCGTTTACATTTGAAGTAGTGTCATAGGTACCATCTTCACGGACACGTACGGTATACGTGGTGTAATCATACTTACTGGTATCTTTTGTAGACGGTGTCTCAGTTCGGAACATAAAGTTCCAAAACTTGTATGTAGGATCATAGATAAAACGCACATTGGCCATACTAGCTGTAGCGCCATTTTCGATACCAGCTTTGGTGAGGGCGAAAGCAACTGCTTCTTCGATCGTCGTAATACTTCCTTCAGTTGTTTCACCAGCATTTGGTGTAGTTGAGGTACCCGTAGATGGTTGTTCTTGGGTATTTGTGTTTGTTGCAGTTGTCTTATTATCTTTCATGAGCATATACCCTACACCAGCGATGCCGATTACAAGCAGTATGATAATGATAGTAAGCAACCCCATCATTGAAGAGTTATTTGTTTGTGCTGTCTGTTTCTTGGCCATATATATAAGTATAAATAATAATTATTGTTGTTCTTCAAAAACTTCACCTAAGAATCCTGAAACTTGTTTTTGTAACTCTGCAAATCTAGTACCTGCAGCATTACGATACTCATTGATCTTGGTCTGCGCTTGTGCGATCAAGTCATTCGTATCTTCTCCTTGGATAGCGGTTACTCCATTATAGTCTTTGTAATCAGAGTAGACACTTTGATTTAAGTTGCGTAGATAGGTCACTGAAGCATCAGCTCGTTTATTGACACAAGCTAAGTATTCATTCACAGATGATTGTTGACATTGTAGACTTTTGAGCAAATCACGGATATATTTCAAGGTATTCTGAAATGATTGTGCATCAGTAGCATTGAAGTACTGGCCACCACCTGCTTGGGCAATCTGTTGGAGACTGGCAGTATCAGAGGCTGCAATATCAAATCCTATGACATGGATTGTGACATCGATTCCTTGTGCCTTGAGCTCTTCGATAGCGCCAAGTGGGTTGGAGTCACAAGTCTCAATGCCGTCAGTGATAAGGACAATTACATTCTGAGAACCTCCTGCGGTTTTGACGATATCTCCGCCTTTGCGAAGTGCATTACCAAGTGGGGTCCAACCTACTGGTTGAAAGCTATTAACTTTACTTTTGAAGGTATTGATATCAATATCTGAGATAGGGTAGACTTCGTCAGCTGATGCACATGATACTGCTTTATCAGTATCAGAGTTTGAGCCTTTGTGCCCGAAGATTCCCAGTCCCACACCGACATTTGATGGGATTTGCTCAGCTAGTTTATTGAGCTCTGCTTTGGCTGTTTCCATCTTAGTAGCGCCATTCAAAGTCTCAGCCATACTGCCTGAGGAATCCATCATGAAAACAACATTTGCGATATTGCCTTGAGTGTCTTTGTCAGGGAGGCCACAACTATCGACCAGACAAGTATCGACATTTGGGTCATAACCTGCGGCAGTTTCGACGAAATTGGGGATACCGTTGTTATTAGTATCTGTATCATATTTCGTTTTAGGTTGGCCATTATCAGGTTCTTCACTACCGGGGAAAGTGGGAAGACTAGAGTTTTGATTTGTAGTGTCAGCAGTTTTATTTTTATTTTTTAAAAGTAAAAATCCGAGTGATCCAAGTAGTACTAAAAGGAGAATTGCGATGATGGCAAGCAGTGAGATAGGGGATTTTTTCATAAAACAATTGTACTAAATAATCAGATTGTCTGCAAGTTTGCAGCCTTGTAGTATTATGATTACTTCTTTAACCAAGATATACCTGCACCTGCCTCACGTGCATAAATATAAGTAAACTGTGCACCAAAAAAGAAAATCAAAGCGGTGTAATATAGCCATAGTAAGAAGACAATCAATGAACCTGCAGCGCCAAATAATGTACCAATTGTTGCGAAGTGAAAATAAAGTGATAGAACATAGCGGCCAAGCATATATAAGATGGTCGTCACACCAGCTCCGACCAGTATGTCAGACCAGTGAATCTTTTTCAGAGGTACAAATCTAAATAGTAATGCAAATAACAGCATGACGGTAAGACCGAGAACAAATGTGTCAGAGATAGAGGTAAAGATAGTCGGAGCACTTGTTAGTTTCACTAAAGAGATCGTGAAGATACTCAATAATAAATTGGATACAAGTATGAATAATAGTAAGATGCTTGATCCACATAGCAAGATAAAGGAAATCAAACGGTTTTGAATGCGCGAGCTAATACTTGTATTTGGGTACGTATCAATACCCCACAAGATATGAAATGATCGTTGTAATTGTATGAAAATACTTGAAGCTCCTAAACATAGACCGCCGATGCCAGCCCAGTACGCCCAGGTATCGATATTTGCATTGGTAAGTAACCGTTTAATCACTCCTTGAACCATTATTCCCACTTGAGGACCGAATAAGAGACTGGCTTCTCCAATAATTGTTGATTGGTTTGTCAGATCTGTTACGATCAGTCGAGCGACCGATAACATGATCAAAATTACTGGTATAAAGGCAAATAAGGCATAAAACGAGAGGGCAGCAGCCATATCACTCACATGATGTGTTTTAAGCGATGTGACAGTCTTTGTAAAAATTCCTAACACTTTTTTCATAGTCAGAACTGGAATATTGTATACATTTATGGTACAATACTTGTTATCGTTTATGATAACGAAACTTATTCAGGCAGCTCTGATTGTGTTCATAATGAGCATAATTGCTGCCGCAATACCTCCCACCACAAACGCAAAAACTATAGTCATACCACGAAGTCAAAAGCAGGAATTATGTCCTGTTGTTCTTGAACCGCAACAATACTGTAGTGACAAAGATGAATGTGTCAAAGGTGTAGCTGTAGAGTTGCCAACTCCGACGCCAACTGCTAAAAAAAGACCTACTCCGACAGTAACTTTAACCGAAGAAACTCAAACTAATGAAGAAAATGCTACTGTGGAAGAAACGACTGTGGCTGCAATATCAGCTGAAGCTGAAGAAATATTTAGCATGATTAATACTCATCGATCTGCACTTGGTCTTCCTGCTTATCAAAAAGATGAAAAACTCTGTGAGATCGCTCGTTCACGTGCACCAGAGCTAAACAATGAAATATTTGGAGACAGTAGTATTCATGCAGGATTTTATGCACGTGATATACCATTCTGGATCACCGAAAATATGGCAGGCATGGGCTCTGTTGCTGCCAACTTTCAATGGTGGTTGAACTCTACTATCCATCGTCAAGCAATCGAAAGTAGTGCTTTCCAATACACTTGTGGTGTCTGTACAGATGGTACCTGCGCGCAGCTTTTCACCAGCTGGCAACCAAAATAATCTTCTCTCAACTCACTTCGTTATTGTAATTTGTATTATGGGTTTGTATATTTAATGATCTATGGACAATAATACAAAACCCACTCAACCCCAACCAGAAGATGCTCAGGATATGGACGAAGTAATAGTTGAAGATGTAACACCAGCCGAAACTGATGATGTACAGGTTGATCAACCAGTAGAAGACGATAGTACAGAAGCTGTTGACCTCGAAGAAGCAATCAAGCCATCAACAGAAGGTATCGAAGAAGCTCCAACCACAGAAGATGGCAAGCTTGAAGAAGTAGATCTCGGTGACGAAACACCTGAAGAAGATGATGAGGAAGAAAAACCAGAGCGAGTACCTTTTGAAGCTGCCGGATCTCTCAATATCATCGGACTTGAAAATATGATCAATAGTTATATGGGTGATCTGGAAAAAGTCCAAGATCAGATCAAAGCTCAAAATCAGATGCTGAAAGACGCTTTAGAAAACGATGCTGAGTATATGGAGCTTCAGAAAAAAGCCACAGATATCAACAAAGCTAAAAAAACTGTCAAAGATAAACTCGTCAAAGATCCAGCTTTATCTGTAGTACAGCAAAAAATTGATGAGCTGAAGTTTGAGATCAAAGATATCAGAGATGCAATCTCCGGCTATGTCGAGCAGTACTACGAACAAAGTGGACTGAGACAGATCACTGGTGCAGATGGCGAGATTCATGAAATCATCACCTCTGTAAAGCTTGTGAAGAAAAGAGTCTAATCAAATCTACTAAACGTTTGATACCTCAATTTTATTGCCGGGTCACCCCTCGGGAGAACCCACCCGATTGCAATAAAATTAGGTATCTTCACTAATTGAATAGCTTCATATATATATTGAACCGTGCGTAATTAACTTCAGTGAAGATAAAGCTTACACACTTCGTGTGCCTTGAAAGAGGTGATATGCAAGCCCGATAACGAGTGCAATAAGTAAGATATTTGGGAGTCCCGTGATCGCGATAATACCAAAGAATGCGAGTAACCAAAGAAGGAGTACCACTCCGGCCATTACACGAAGTGCACCAGGTAATAACTCGATTACCCAGACAATGATCAAGAAAACAAGTAAATCATATAAGCTAATTGAACGGCCTAATAGATTAAATAGCACAATATCGTGAATCGCGAAAAAAGGAAGTTGAATATAACCAAGTGCGACTAAGATGATGAGGAAAATAAGTACTGCGACTTCCATAGTTTGAGTATAACATAAACGTGGATTTCGTAAAGAAAATGTAATATCGGATATGTAATCTTGTTGACGAATCAGTTTATTCTTGATACAAATACAGTATGGCATTACTCATAAATTTACTAATCAACTCGCTTGCAGTCGGTATTACTGCTTATTTATTACAAGGTGGCGTAACTATTGAAAGTTTCAGTACAACAATAGTAGTCGCAATCGTGCTCGGTGTATTAAATACATTTATTAAGCCTATTCTCTCATTACTTGCATTACCGATTACAGTTATAACCTTAGGCATCTTTTCTTTTATCATCAACGGACTCATTATCTTACTTGCTAGTAACATTGTCCCAGGATTCCGTGTCGATGGTTTCCTATGGGCAGTACTCTTCAGCATCGTGCTCTCAGTCGTGAGCTCAGTGCTTGGGATGTTCACCAAATAATGTGATATAGTGTATCTGCTATTGAAGATCTTCACTTCTAGTTATGTAGTTGTATACTAATTTATATGAACGATACTATCCTTTGCCCAAGTTGCGGCAAACCTATACCACTGACGCAAGCTATCAGCCATCAGATTGATGAAAAATATCGTAAAGAGATGGAGGCAGAACGTCAAAAATCTGAAGCTGAAAAGCTCAAACTGATCGAGCAAGCTAAAAGAAGGATTGAAGAAGAAAAAGAGAAAGCATTAAAAGGTGCTGAAGCGGATATTCGTATCAAAATCACGAAAGAGATGGAGCTAAAAATCAAAGACTCAGATAACGAACGCAAAGAGCTCAATGAGCAAAATAAACTTCTTCAAGAACAGTTGCTGGAACTGAATAAAACGATGAGACAGCTACGCAATGAAAGTCGAGAAAAAGAGCTTGAGCTTACTAAACGTTTCAATGAAGAACAAGAAAAACTCAGGCTGCAAGAACAGCATCGTCTCGAAGAACAGTATAAGTTTCAACTGCTAGAAAAAGATAAAAAACTGCTTGATGCACTCAAAGCCAATGAGGATCTGCAACGTAAACTCACTCAAGGTTCGCAACAGATGCAAGGTGAGGTCCTCGAGCTTGCAGTGGAGGAGATGTTACAGCACGAATTCCCGTATGATCGTATCGAGCCAGTCCCCAAAGGTGTGACTGGAGCAGATCTCATTCAAACTGTTTGCAATGCAGTAGGTAAACCTTGTGGTCAGATCATCTGGGAGCTCAAACGCACCAAGAGTTGGAGTAATGCTTGGGTGCCCAAGCTTAAAGATGATCAACGAAAAGTAAAAGCTGAGATTGCAATTTTGATCTCTGATATGCTTCCAGATACCATCAATCATTTTGGTCAGATTGAAGGTGTTTGGGTCTGTAAATTTGAGTATATAGTCGGCATCGCATATGCACTGCGTAATCAACTATTGGAAACTGCTTCACTTAAGGCTGCCTCAGATGGTAAAGCTGGGAAGATGGAGGTTTTGTATAACTATATTACGAGTATTGAGTTTCGTCATCGTGTCGAAGCGATACTTGAAGCTTTCACTGGTATGCAAGAAGAGATTGAACGTGAAAAACGTTGGTATGCACAGAAGTGGTCTCGTGAAGAAAAGCATCTACGTAAAGTACTGGATACAACACTTGGTATGCATGGTGAGCTGCAAAGCATCACTGGGAAAACCATACCAGAGCTCGAGCAGATGAATGAGTTGCCAGGTGAAGAGGTCGAACAAGAGTTGTTCTGATTTCTGCTACAATAAATTACTCCATGAAACAAGATACTACTACAACTCAGCGCAAGGATACGATGCATACAGTGGGTAAGTTTAGTATTGCACTACCACTTATGATTATGGTTTTTGCCTTGGTATTCGCTACCCGACCCAAGCCAGTAGTGAGACAAAATCTTTCTCTCACACCGACTGTATCTATGAACAGCAGCGCTCAAGAAGCTTCAACGACAGCTGACATAAAGATTGATTTAAAAGGACCGCTTAACTGTGCATATAAAACATCAACCCAGCAGATAAAAGTAGCGATAAAAGATGAACAAGTTGCGGCAACTATTGTAGAACAAACAACAAAACGATTTATTATACGTGCAGGAGATTGTGTGTACTTATGGAACGATAAAGAGTTTACTGGACAAAAAATATGTGGAGTGAATCAGTATGCATCTATGTTCGGTATGGTTTCTAGTTTGCCATTTTTTAAACCAGAGATGTTACTGACTATGTTAAATCAGATGAGTGATAAACCAGAGGTAGCATCAGTTTCACAGTTGCCGTTTGCTGCTGTTATGAAGCAATGTAAGAAATCTGAAGTAGATACAGCAGTATTTAATCTCCCAACTAATATTACATTTGAGCTTGCGTCTCCTGCTGTTACTAGTTTTAAGCCATAAAAAAAGCCTGGCTACGACCTACTTTCCCTGTTCTCCGATTTGGAGCAAGTATCATCGGCGCTAATCTGTTTCAATACTCTGTTCGGGATGGGAAGAGTTGGTTCCAGATCGCTCAAATAACCAAGCAAACCTATTATAACCTAGACATATGAAGTATGCAAGAGTGATGCTGCTGAGATTGATATATATAGGCAGGTTTTTGCTATAATGAATATAATCATGGCAGATATCACTAAGCCGAGTCATAACATCAGTCATTCTTTTAACATCTTACCTGATGTGAGTTTTGAAACGCAGGGACCGACAGAAACGGTTTATCTGGTACTACGCAAGCATCCTATAACTCAGATTTGGTGGATACTAAATGCAATACTGCTTCCTGTTGTCGGATTATATGTGGGAAATACATTTTTGCCTCAGTTTTTCACTCCAGGCCAGTTACTGACATTTAATCTTTTTTTGATCATTTTTACCTTTAGTTACGCGTGGATTAATTTCTTGTTATGGTATTTTACTGTTGGAATAATCACTAATGAAAGAGCAGTTGATCTGGATTTTTATAATGTGCTGTATAAAGAGTTTACCGCTACGACAATTAAGCAAATCAGTGAGATTACTACCAAAATTGGAGGATTTATTGGTTCATTATTTAACTACGGCACTGTATTTGTGAAAACCCAGGGGTTTGAACAAAATATGGAGTTTGATCTGGTGCCGTACCCGTCTGAAGTGGTGCGAGTCATCAATGATTTACAGAATCAAACATAGAATCTTTTAATCATACGAGGGATATGATAGATTAAATACACATGGAAGAATTTTTTGCATTTTTCAATTCTGCAGCTTTTTTTACTTTATTTTTTAAAGCCTTTGCAGTCTTTTTTGCTTTTTTTTATCTGATCTACGCCATTATCATCACGCGACAAACACAGATTATGAATAAAACTTTGAGTACTCATACTGGACCCATTATTTTTGCCTTATCGTTTTTGCAAATTATTTTTGCATTACTATTAATCATCGCCTCATTAACTCTTTTATAACGTATGTTATACGCCCATGTTGCAAGCTATACTGGAAAACAACCTCATGCTGGGTATGTGGGGACATTTGCTGAGCAAGATATTTTCGTAATCCTTGCTATCGAAGAAGGTGTGACCCCAGAAGAAGGCAAAAAAATGCTCGAAAGTTTGAAAACTGCCTTGCTCTCTCAACCGCTTGCGACTCTTGAATCATTTGAAAATGCTATTAGTCAGCAGATGCTGCGACTCAATGTACCAGCTCATTTTAGTTTGGCAGGAGGACTTTTTAAGGAAAAGATTTTGTATGTAAAAACAGTTGGTGCAGGTGAGATATATTTTCGTCGTAGTAAAGATTTTGACAAACTCATGGATGGTGATAAAAGTGCATCCGGATATCTGCAAGAGTTTGATTGTGCAGTACTGACGACTTCCAAGATTCACGAAGTGATTGGTGAAAACCCTGATATAAAAGCATTTGTAGATCTCTATGCTCCTCAAGATGTAGTAGAGAGGATGGAAAATGAAGAGTACACCGAAGAAGAGCGTGGGTTTGTCAGTTTATTTGTTGAGTTCAATTCAGAACCTGCTGATGAACCATATCATGTCCTGCGTGAAGAAAAAACAGTTGAAGCCACATATACTATGGATGAAATGAAACCTGTTGTGCCAGCGAGTAGCTCAGCATCATTTCCGTTTCAAACTGTAGAAGAAATTGATGATGATCCTGAAAAAGAAACTTTTATCACTGATAAACATGATACTGAATCTTCTGTTGCCCCTCCAACTGTCCCACCGGTAACACCACCAACAATTCCCACGACCCCAATCTCACCGCCACCTGTCATTGAAGGGCCGCTGCAATCTGTAGAAGCTGAACCAGTCTTATCTTCTGAACCTCCCACTCTACCGCCCCAAAATGTACCCGCAGCACCTGTCACATCAGTAGAAAAAAAATCATTTAAATTGCCGTTCTTAAGCTCTTTAGAAAATCTCCGCACCAAGAAAATAGCGGTCATTGCTGCTGTAATAATTTTTGCAATCTTGATCTGGAGTGTCGTCTTTGGTTACCAACGTCGTGCTGAAGCACAGCTTCAACAACGCGTTGAAGCAGTCGAGATGTCTATAAATGAAAAATTGACACAAGCTGAAGATGATGCAATTATTGATTTAGATGGTGCGTTAGCATTGCTGACAGAAGCAAAGCAAGAGTTGGATGACTTGAAGAAAGAAGTCGGTGGAAAGAAGCAGTCTGATGTTGAGCGTATCGCCAAAAGGATTCAAACAACAGAAGCGACATTACTAAAAAAAGAAGAGAAAGCATATGAAGAGTTTTATGACCTGGCACTCGAGAATGAAAAAGCCAAAGGTGATGCAGTGTATTACACAGATGGATCGATCGTGATGCTCGATCAGCAAAATAAAACTGTCTATGTGCTAGATCAAGAACAAAAATCACTTGATAAATATACAGCGGCTGAAGTAAGCGCTGCTTCACGTGTGGCTCTGTATGAGGATAAACTATATATATTAAATCCTGATGCTGGTGTATTTGAGTTTACATCAGAGACGAAAACCAAAAAAGTAATCGATGCTGATAGTGACTGGGGTAGTATCGCAGATATAGAGATTTACAACGGAAATATTTATCTGCTTGATGAAGATAATGTGGCAATTTATAAATATCTTGTCACTGCAAATGGATTTGGTGATATAACTGACTATTTTGTCGAAGATCAATCTGCTGTACTTACAAAGCCGTCTGATTTGGTAATTGATTCGTCAGTGTATGTAGCTTCACCTGATAGTGTAGTTAAATATACACAAGGAGCAACTGATGAATTTGAAACGACATATCCTGTCGATTCTCCTGCTATTACCGGAGTATATACTGATAGTGAGATTGAGCAAGTTTATGCTTGGAGTACTCAGACAGCCACTGTATATATTATGGATAAAAATGGCACATATGAACGGCAGATCCAATCAGGCATTATCAAAAAAGCAAAAGGTATCTTTGTAATTGAGAGTGTTATGTATATTTTTGACGGTCAAAAGATCTACACAATCTTGTTAAACTGATATAATATCCTTCATATGCAAGATGAACGTGCTTTTGTACAACAGATTATCGCTCGTGATGAAAAAGCACTACATCAATTGTTTACGTTGTACTACAAGCCACTCTATCAATTTGTACATAGACGTCTATACGATAAACAACAAAGTGAAGAGATTGTTCAAGATATTTTGATCCATTTCCTCGAAAGTCTACGTGATTTCCGCTATCAATCTTCGTTGAAAACTTTTTTGTACACGATTGCTCGTAATAAAGTGATTGATTACATGCGTAAAAAGAAGATTAAACAGGTACTTTTCTCTGCAATGCCGAGTTTTATCGTCGAAGGATTAGCGCATGTTTTCATGGATGATGAGCTTGAGCAAAAAGAGCTGGCTCAGAAACTTGAACATACATTTGAGAAGTTACCGCATGATTACCAGGTTGTTCTACGACTTAAGTATATAGAAGAACAGCCTGTGGATGAAATTGCACTCAAATTAGCTAAAACATTTAAATCCACGGAAAGTTTGCTCTTCCGAGCGCGTAAAGCGTTCATGAAAGCATTTCATTCCATTGCATGAAGACCAAACAAGAACAAATTGTCTCACAAAAACTGCAAGACATCTTTCAAATCCCTCCGAATGATCTTGGTAATCAGTATATAACCTCTTTTTACAAACTATTCACGCGTCCACTCAAAAAATTACCGTTTTTATTTATAGTCCCGTTATCTGCAGCTGTGGCTTTAGCTGGTTATCTCATGTTTGGACATCTCATTATCCATCTTGTCAGTCTTTTACAATATGGATTTTAAACAACGAATATTTGAGGTAATAGCTGCATTAATTATCGTCGTGAGACGGTTTTTGCTGCTTATTTTAGTGCCATATAAAACGATGCGCAGAATCTGTAATGAAACAGATATGATGCAGGTATATATCATTTTTACGAGTATTTTTGTTTACTTCCACGCAGCAAATCGTTTTAGAGAATATGAGTATGAGCCGATCATCTTATTTCTGATGACGGTAGTTCATTTTGTGATTACTGTACTTTTTTTCTTCATGATGTCTGGGTTTTTGCAAAAGAAACAACCAGTTGAGATTAAGCCACTAGTTTCCACACTTGCATATACATTGCTTCCCACAATAATTTGGTTTAGTACGAGCTCAATTTTGTACGCATTGTTGCCACCACCACGCAATATTAATTTATTGGGGATGGCCTTCAGTATGTTGTACATCAGTTTTTCGATTACTTTGCTTATCTGGAAAATAATCTTACTGTATCTTGCGCTTCGGTTTTCGACACAGTTAGCTTTCTATCGCATTATTTATATGATTATGTTGTATTTGTTACTTGCTATCCCATACTCACTTGTTTTATATGCTTTTGATTATTTCCGAATTCCTTTTATTTAAATGATTTATGGCTTAATGCCGACTACTATATTATGTCATTACGCGATATAACTGATTTCAAAGCTAGAAATGAGTGGATTTCATCAGAAACAAGCACATCACTTGAAAAAGTAGTCGGTGCTTTGGTGGATGATCAAGCTCGTGTCCATTGTGAAAACCTTATCGGAGCTGTAACTATTCCACTCGGTGTGGCCGGACCACTTCAGATACGAGGTCAACATCTTCAAAAAACTGTGTATGTACCGTTGGCGACCACAGAAGGTGCACTCGTAGCGTCTATCAGTCGTGGTTGTAAAGCCATCACTGAGGCAGGTGGTGCTATAGTTGCACTTGAGCACATTGGTGCGACTCGTGGACCGGTATTTAAGACCTCAGGTATTGAGGAAAGTTTCAAGCTTCGTGCTTGGATGGAGTCACACACTGAAGAGTTGAAACAACTTGCAGCCTCGACTTCATCACATCTGAAACTGAAAAACTTCCAAGTACAACCAATGGGAACGAATGTTTATATTCGCTTTGCTTATGACACAGGTGACGCTATGGGTATGAATATGGTGACATTCGCCACAGAAAAACTCGTGCGTTTTATCGAACAAGAAACAAAAGTGGAGTGCGTGGCACTGGCTGGTAACTTCGATATCGATAAAAAACCAGCATGGCTCAATAGTATCCAGGGACGCGGTCGCAAAGGGTGGGCAGAGGTAGTTTTAACTGCGTATAATTTAGAGAAAAACTTGAAAACAACGGCTGAAAAATTATATGAAATTGTAGTTCGTAAGTCATGGGGAGGATCAATGATGTCTGGTTCACTTGGGTTTAATGCCCATTTTGCCAATGTAATTGCTGCGTTTTTCGCAGCCACAGGACAGGATTTGGCTCAAGTTGGCGAAGTCAGCCAAGGGATCACGTATGCCGAAGTCCGCGGCGAAGATCTGTATTTTTCAGTATATATGCCTGATATCATGATCGGCACAGTCGGCGGTGGCGCAGGTCTTGTGACGCAGTCTGAAGCTCGGAGCATCATGGGGGTCACTCAAGCCAACGAAATCGCAGAAATATTAGTTGCAGCAGTACTTGCAGGAGAACTGTCATTGCATGGTGCACTCGCTGAGCAAACACTTGCTACAGCACATAAAAAATTAGGAAGATAATATGTCAGGAATAGTTTCATACGGATATTACGTCCCTCGCTATCGCATCAAAACCGAAACCATTGCAGCGCAATGGGGGAAGTGTGATGACAAAATTGAAAAATCACTCAAAGTACATGAAAAAGCTGTCGCAGGTCTGGATGAAGATGTAGCAACTATGTCATATGCAGCGAGTACAATGGCGTTTGGTGATATCAAAGAAACAAAGCAATCTATCGGAGCAGTATTCATTGGATCAGAAACTTTTCCATATGCTGTAAAACCAGTTTCAACCTCGATCGCTGAATGGCTTGATATCCCTCATGGTTACTTGGCGCTTGATACGCAGTTTGCCTGTAAAGCTGCCACTGGTGCGCTGATAGCAGCTCATGGCTTAGTCGCTAGTAAACAAATTGACCATGCACTCATCTGTGCAGCCGACAGAGCAAATGCGAAACCCAATGACGCTCTTGAGTATGCAGCGGGATCTGGTGCAAATGCCTGGGTGCTGGGCAACGAAAATGTGCTAGCTGAGATTGAAGGTTGGTCTTCGTATTCATCTGATACTCCAGATTTCTGGCGTCGTAGTAAACAAGATTACCCATCTCATGCTGGACGATTTAGTGGTGAGCCAGGTTATTTCCAACATCTTCTTTCTGCATCAAATAATTTACTGACAAAGCTTAACCGTACAGCTGAAAATTATACCTATGCGGCATTCCATATGCCTAATGGTGCATTTCCACTTAAAGCCGCTAAATCCCTTGGCTTTACCGTTGATCAACTGAAAGCTTCATATATCGTGCCACAGCTGGGTAACTCATATGCTGCATCAGCTTTAATGGGATTAGTTGGCACACTTGAAGTCGCACAACCGGGAGAGACAATCTTTTTCTGTTCATATGGATCTGGAGCAGGAGCAGATGCGATTAGTTTCAAAGTAACAAAAGAAATTTTAAAAAGACGAAGAGTATTTGCAGAAACACTACAACAAAAAACGTATATTGATTACGCGACTTATTTACGATTTATGGGGATGATTTAATTTATGAAAAATAATGTTATTGGTTATTATAGTACGAAGTTCGGTGAGCTGTGGGAGCGGTCATTGGATGATTTGCTGCGTGAAGCACTTCATGGTGTACTAGCGGAGACTCAGCTTGAAGCTGCACAGATTGATGCTATTTTCTTGGGAAATATGTTGGGTGGGATTGTAGAGCGCAGCTTGCTCTTGAGTGCACATATCTCAGAGATTCTAGGTACTAATATCCCTGTGTACCGAGTCGAGTCTGCATGTGCATCTGGTGGCATGGCATTCCAGATGGCCAATGATTACCTGAAAGCTAACTCTGGCAAAACAGTTATTGTAATTGGTGCCGAAAAAATGACTGATGTCTCACCAGGTGAGATTACCGAAGCGTTATCTGCAGCAGCAAGTCCTGAAGAGCAAGATGCTGGCCTTACATTCCCAGGAGTATATGCGCTTATGGCACAGTATTATCTCGCAAAATATGGATATACCGAAGAACATTTAGCTAGTATTGCAGTCAAAAATCATGATCATGGCGCATTAAATGAAAAAGCTCATTTTCAAAGAGCTATAGATCTCAATCAAGTACTTGGAAGTCAGTATGTCGCATTTCCTTTGAAAGTGTTGGATAGTTCACCTATCTCAGATGGTGCAGCTGCCGTGATTATGACGAATGTCGATACGTTGATCAACAATCATAAATCTGTACAAGTACTAGCAGCAGAAACAGCGACAGATACAATCTCACTTTCAAAAAGAGAAAACTTAGATGAACTCAAAGCCACTCGCATCGCAGGCGATAAAGCCTTTCAAACAGCAGGTATTGCCCGTTCAGATGTCCAGGTAATGGAAGTCCATGATTGTTTCTCGATAGCCGAGATATTTGCTCTTGAAGATCTAGGCTTTTGGACTAAAGGTCAAGGTGGAAAGCTCGCCAAAGAGATGTCCACACATATAAACTCTGGTAATAATCTCATAGTTAACACGTCTGGTGGATTAAAAGCAGCAGGTCACCCGGTCGGTGGCACCGGAATCAAACAAATTGGAGAGGTTTATCTGCAGCTTACAGGTCAAGCCAATAAAAGACAGGTAAATAATGTAAAACATGGATTAACTCACAATGTCGGTGGTAGTGGTGGAGTAGCAGTTGTTAGTATTTTGGGGGTATAACGTATGAAAAGTCCAGTTTCAGCTTGGCGTAAACAAAAAACAGTTCGTAATTCACTCGGTATGTACGGTGAGATCATTTCGTGGACTACCATCTCAGTAGCTCCACCACGATTCTCATATCTCACGCCATACGTGGTTGTACTGGTACAGTTACAAGATAATCGTAAAGTGTATGGACAACTCGTGGATGTCGAACAAAAAGATGTCAAAATTGGTCAAAAAGTAACTTCTATTTTACGTAAAACCGCACAAGCTACAGCAGAAGAAGTCGTTGAGTATGGTCTTAAATTTGAGTTAACTGATTAACTCTATGATACGTTACAGTGCTCCAGCAAAAATTATTTTATCTGGCGAACACGCTGTGGTATATGGTAAACCTGCGTTTGTATCTGCAATAGATCTTCGATTGACGTGTACTGTACAAGAGGCAACAGCAGACACTCAAGCTGTAGATGAAACATTTGTTTTTGTAAAAAATGTAGTGTTGGCATATCTCAAGCGAAAAGATATTAAATACACTGAAGTTCATCTTACATATCAGATTGACTCAGCTATACCCAAAGGACGAGGTCTTGGATCTTCAGCTGCTTTTTGTGTTGCATTAAGCGCTTGTTTGTATCATGCATTTACGGCTACGCAACCTGATAAACAAGTGATCAATACGTTAGCATATCAAGCTGAACAACAGTTTCATGGTATGCCATCAGGTGTCGATGTGAGTGCTTCGACACAAGGAGGATTGATCTTTTATCGAAAAGAGTTTGAGTTTCTCAAGAATATAAGTGCTTTGAACTTCAAGTTGCCAAAAAATATCGTCGATAAATTAATACTCATTGATTCTGGTAAACCAATCGAATCCACTGCAGAAATGGTTAAGCTAGTCGGTAAACGCTATAACGAGCAGCCACAACTGATGGAAAAAACGCTGATGCGAACCGAGAAAATGACCAAACGAATGGTTGTTGCAGCGATAAAAGAGGATGTTCAGTTATTCGCTGATACGATTGCCGAAAATCAACAGTTATTGATTGAGTTAGGGATAGTTTCTTCATCAACTCAACAGTTATTATCTCAGTTGAATCAGTATGGCGCAGGTAAAGTGACAGGAGCAGGAGGAGCAGAAAAAAGCTCTGGGTATATTCTTTTCTTAACCAACGATAAAGAACAAGTAGTAAAGTTTCTAGACAACGAAAAGTTACAGTATTTTGATTTTAAACAAGATTTTGAAGGAGTAAGATTTATACCTAAAGAAGATTAAGGACCAATACGTGGTACTCCAAAGACCCAGTTTCCGTTTGGATCTCTTTTGATTATACCTAGTACATCTCCACTGACCACACTGAAGATACCAAGCGCAATAACCATCAAAATAATACCGAGTACAGAGTTGGTCATTTTTGAGCGAGCACTATCAATTTTATCTTTATCGCCGCCAGCAGTGATCCAATCAAATGCTCCCCAGAGTAAGTAGAAAAGAACAGCGATCATGCCGACTATCAAAAACATCCGAATACCAAATGTCAGTAGCATTGATAGGCCAGCAATGGGATTTTGATAGATGTCAGGACCTGGTGGTGGTGAGATCTGGCCAAAAATGGTAGGGACGGTGTTCATAGTGGTATAGCGTTACTGACACTTAGTATATAACCTAATAGTTTAACAATCAAATAAGCGCTCATAATAACCACGAGTCCAATAACCGCAAACCCTAATGTTTTTTGAGCTTGAGCAATTTTATCTTTATCACCACCTGCAGTAAGCACTGTAAATCCCATCCAGACAAACATGCCACCAAATCCAAGAGCCGCCCCAATCATGAGTAATGGCGTTATAATATTGAGTAGAGAACTAAAATCGACAAACCGAGAAGCTGGAAAATTTGTTGCATTTACAAATGGGGGTATTGTCGGATTCATAAGATAGATTCTAGTTAAAATTAAGCATAAAATCAATATGGAATATTCAGTTAAACATATCGCGATCATCCCAGACGGCAATCGTCGGTGGGCACGTAATTTAGGCAAGTCGCCACTTGAAGGTCATAAGGTGGCAGTTGAGAAAACGCTGCCTGCTTTATATGATGAAATGCTGCGATTAAAAGTGCCGTATTGTACCTTTTGGGCAATGTCTCCAGAGAATTTCAAAAAAAGAAGTGAAACAGAGATCAATAATTTATTATTTTTGATTGGTGTCTTTTTACAAAAACGCTTAAAAGAACTACATGAAAAAAATATCAAGATCCTCACCATCGGTGATATAGCACATTTACCCAAAGACACTCAAAAGCAGATTCAGACCGCTCAAGAAACTACCAAAGACAACACCGGACTTGTTTTTACAATCGCCATAAACTATGGTGGACGCGACGAGATGGTACGATCGATTCAGAAAATCATTGAAAGTAACACTGAGGTTACAGAAGTGACACCTGAGCTGATTTCTCAAACTCTTGATACGCGTGCGCTTCCAGATCCGGATCTTATTATCCGTACAGGCGGTGAGAAGCGGACATCAGGATTTCTACTTTGGCAATCTGATTATGCAGAGTATGCTTTTGTAGATACACTTTTTCCTGATTTTACACCTGAGATGCTTGTGGCATGTATCGAGGAGTTTGAACATCGTCAACGCAGATTTGGTAAGTAACTAATCTAAACTTCGGGAATTCTACGTTAATTTTGTATATAATGTAATTGCTTTATGTTTGCTCCTCAATTTCTCATCACCAACAAGATCATGTCGGCTATCTCCAAGATAGAAGCCGTAGAAGAGGTGATTCGTCATGCTCCGATTTTACCGCTTTGGGAAAAACAGTTTAGAGAAGATGCGATCGTACGATCTGTTTATCATGGTACGCATCTCGAGGGAAACCAACTGCAAAAAGATGAAGCTGAAAATGTACTACGTGGTAAAGATGTCATGGCACGTGCTCGAGATATTCAGGAAGTCATCAACTATCGCAAAGTAATCGATTATATCGATGATCAAGCCAAAAGAAATACACTTGAAGTCAACGAAGATTTCATCAAACATGTGCATGGGATTATCGTCGATAAAATCCTTTCACCAGATCAAGCGGGCGAGTATCGTACCAAGCAAGTAGTCATTCGTAATTCGCAAACCGGCGAAGTTACGTTCCGTCCACCAACCCCGATTGAGGTACCATATCTGATGAAAGAGTTTTGTCAGTGGCTCAATAATACTTCTAAAGACGATCTTCATCCGATTCTCATGGCTGGTATTGCTCACCATGAGTTTGTGCGGATCCATCCGTTTATCGATGGTAATGGTCGTGCTGCACGCGTGGTAGCGACTTTCATCATGCAAGTGGGTGGTTATGATATTCGACGCTTTTTCTCACTTGAAGAGTATTACGATAAAAATGCAATTACCTATTATGAACACTTGCAGAAAGCGACCGCGGGCGATATGACTGGCTGGCTTGAGTATTTCACTTTTGCAGCATCTGTAGAGTTTGAACGTGTGAAAGAAAAGATTTTACGTCTTTCCAAAGACGCCAAGATGAAAGAACGGTTTGGTGGTCAGCAGATTTTCCTCACGGAGCGACAGATGAAGATTATCGAATATTTGCAAGAGATCGGCTATCTGCAAAATCAAGCATTTAGTAGTGTGTTTCCTGAAATCTCTGAAGACTCGGTGCTGCGTGATGTAAAAGATCTGATTGAAAAAGGTTTAGTGAAAAAGATAGGTAAAACTAAAGCTGCAAGATACGTCCTTACCGGTTAAAATATAACTCTTATGAAATTTGCTGAATTTGCATCGTACATCAACCGCATCGAAGAGATCAGCTCTCGCAATGAAATCACGGTGATTTTAGCAGAGCTTTTCAGTAAATTAAACGATAAAGAGATTGTTCCCGCTGTGTATCTCCTTCAAGGAAGGGTATCTCCACAATACATACCACTTAATTTTGGTATGGCAGAAAAGATGGTTCTGAAATCAGTGAGTCAGATGTTTCAGATAGATGCAGATGTCCTTCTAAAACGATTCCAAAAAACTGGTGATATCGGGACTATCGTCCAAGAAATTAAGGCAGATCAACCATCATTGCTGACTAAAGAGCTGAATGTACAACAAGTTTTCGATGCACTCGTGGATATGGCAAAGTCCAGTGGTGCGGGATCACAAGATAAAAAATTGCAACAGTTGGCGCATCTTATTGCCGAACTTGATCCATTATCAGCACGCTATGTATCTCGTATTCCGGTCGGCGCATTACGTTTGGGTTTCTCAGATATGACAATCCTTGATGGATTGTCTTGGATGATACTGGGAGATAAAACTGCCAAAACTCAGCTGCAACGTGCGTATCTTGTGCGACCAGATCTCGGCCATATTGCTTATGTCGTCAAACATGCTGGCCTTGAGAAAGTAGCAGAGATTACTCCAGAAGTTTTCACTCCCATCCTCATGATGAGAGCCGAGCGATTATCATCTGGTGAAGAGATCGTCGACAAAATCGGCGAGTGTGCAGTTGAGTCGAAATATGATGGCTTCCGACTTCAGATTCATAAAAAAGGTAATGAGGTCCGGATGTATACCCGTGGACTTGAGGATGCGACACATATGTATCCTGATGTTGTTGAAGGAGTGCTGAAGCAGATTAAAGCAGATACTATCATTTTCGAAGGAGAGGCAATTGGATTTGATCCAGCCTCACAGACATTTCTCCCATTTCAAGAAACCGTGCAACGTAAGCGTAAATATGGTGTAGAGGAGAAAGCGAAAGAGATGCCTTTAAAATTATTTGCTTTTGAGCTGCTTTATCTCAATGCTGCATCATTGTTGACTGAGCCTTATGTTCTACGTCAAACAGAGCTTGCCAAAGCAATCAAAGTCACAGGAGATGTGGCTATCGATACGCTTATCCCAGCAGGACACAAGGTTATCAAAGATGCAAAGCATCTAGAACTGTTATTTGATGATGCAATTACCAAAGGTCTTGAAGGTATTATTGCAAAAAAACTTGATGGTATCTATCAACCTGGTGCGCGCGGCTGGAACTGGATCAAGTTTAAACGTAGTTACTCGAGCAAGATCGATGACACTATCGACTGTGTGGTAATGGGATATGATGTCGGCAAGGGAAAGCGGGCAGATTTTGGTATTGGGGCATTCTTGGTGGGAGTCTATGATGCCACACAAGATAAATATGTCACTGTAGCCAAAATCGGTACTGGGCTCACTGATGATGAGTGGCGAGAGCTACAGAAACGCCTTCATAAGCTGCATTCGACACATCTACCGGCTATGTACGAAGTAGACAAAATGATGACGTGTGATCTATGGGCGACACCGGAAATTGTGGTTGAGATCAAGGCGGATGAGCTAGGGGAACAGGGTTAATTACTCCGCTTTTTGAATTCATGAGAACTCATGTTGTAAAACAATATCCATTAGCGTTAA
>JBGSBR010000012.1:0-31267 GCA_041730495.1 Weeksellaceae bacterium
TAGATATATGTATAAAGGAGATGGAGCGCCAATTGGTAATAGATTTAATGCTATTACTGCACCATTAACATATCCTAATTGGTATGATAATCGGATACTGACTAGCGAAAGACCACCTGATCCTTATTATGGATTACAAGAGCATTTGACACACTTAGGATATGGTGCCTTTGCGTTTATACCTACAAATTCAGATCGTTCTTTAAATCATTATGTAAAGGGAGCAACACCTTTGATATAAATTTATTAATTAGACACTATAATATAGGTATGAATTATCAACCAACACCAGAAAATCAACTAAACGAACGAGTTTATAAAACCACTATTGATGGGCTATATTACATCTCACATAATACAAATCGTGATGATAGAGGGTTCTTTTCAGAAGTAGCAGTTTTTCCATATCTTGAAAAAGCGACTGGTACGCCTTTCCATATCAGACAGATCAATCATGCCAACTCTCAAGTAAATGTAGCTCGAGGTATCCATACCGAAGATTGGAATAAATACGTCGCAATTACAGCTGGTATTTGTTTTTCAGCAATAGCTGATGTCCGACCTGCGTCAACGACCTTTGGAAAAGTAGAAACATTTTTACTCGGGCATGGAGAAGATGCACTTGATGGTTCGCTTTTCATTCCGGCAGGTGCTGGTAACTCGATGTGTGTAGTGAGTGGTCCTGTCGATTATCTGTACTTCGTTGACAAAGTGTATGCTGATCGTGACACATCTGGAGATCTAGCTATTACATTGTTTGATCCTGATCTTGCAATCGAATGGCCAATTCCACGTGAGCAGATGATTATTTCTGATCGAGATAAAAAAGCAGTTACACTTAGAGAAAAGTATCCAGAACGATTCTGAACTGTTAAACTGATATAGTGCTAAATTGTTACAAGCAATATAGCAATACAACAATTTTGCAATTTAATTCGATGAAGATAATCCGCAACTCAGATATTGAGTACCAACCCGCAAGTCACGAAGATCCACAAGATCCAGGTGTCTTGAAAAAGGTATTACTACGCGGTACTGACTTCATTAAAGGTGAGATACAAATGATCAATTGGTCAAAGCTACCAGTCGGAAAAGCATTTGCGCAGCATTATCATGAAAGTTTACAAGAAGTATTCGTCATGTTGAGTGGCACTGCTCGTATCACGGTAGAACATGAATCAGCACATCTCGAAAAAGGTGATGCTGTCGTAATCGAACCAAATGAAAAGCATGTAATGCAAAATACATCTCAAGAAGATGTGTATTACATAGCACTGGGAATTGCGAGCGATACAAACGGAAAAACAGTTGTAGTTTAAAAGATTACCACTCTTCTGGTCTATAGTAGCGCTTACCTTTTAGATTCTTCGGCAGATAGTCTTGCTTTATTTTTTTGCCAGTCTTTTTTTCTTCAAGCCATGGATATCTGACATGATCTTTACCATAACCTTGCCCTTTCATCACTTTATTACTCGCATTGCGTAGATGAAGAGGTATTATTTCAAGCTTCATAGTCTCGATATCTCTCATCGCTTCAGAGAGACCCATATATGATGTGACAGATTTTTTCGCAGTAGCCAGATATGTCGCAGTTTGAGCGAGGATGATCTGTGCTTCAGGCATACCGATCATATGTACAGCTTGCATACAAGATGTTGCTACCACAAGTGCTGTGGGTTGCGCATTGCCTATATCTTCTGAGGCAAAGATGATCATCCGACGAGCGATAAATTTGGGATCTTCACCAGCTTTGAGCATCCGAGCGAGATAATGGAGTGTCGCATCTGGTTCACTACCACGCATACTTTTGATAAAAGCTGAAATAGTGTCGTAGTGTGAATCACCTTTTTTATCGTAATAAATCGATTTTTGTTGGAGTGCATCTTCGACGATCTTCAGTGTTACTTTTTTATTCATCTCAGTCGCCAGCTCGATAGCATTCAGTGCACTGCGAGCATCGCCGTTGGCAAAAGTCACGAGATAATTGAGTGCATCTTCGCTGAATTTATGCTTCGGATACTCTTTGGCGGCATGATCGAGGATTACGCGCATCTCATCATCACCAAGTGGATAGAGCACATAGACATGTGAGCGCGATATAAGAGGTGCATTGACTTCAAAGCCAGGATTTTCTGTAGTAGCACCGATCAAGGTGATAACACCAGTTTCGACAGCAGGGAGAAACGCATCTTGTTGAGCTTTATTGAAGCGATGGATTTCATCGACGAAGAGGATGGTTTGTGTTTTGAAAAAGTTTTTACGTTCAGCAGCTTCAGCTATTATCTGTCTGACTTCTTTGACACCATTTGTGACTGCGGAGAACGGAACGAATACTGCGTCAATTCCAAGTGCAATCAGTCGAGCGAGTGTAGTTTTACCACAGCCAGGAGGTCCCCACAAAATCATGGAGGAAAGTGCCTTGTTCTCAATCATCCGACGGATTGGTTTACCAGGTCCAAGCAAATGTTGCTGACCGACGAACTGATCGAGACTCTTAGGCCGAAGTTTTTCTGCAAGAGGGATATCCATAGCCTGTACATTATAGCTTATTCGCTTATTAGCTGATTAGAATAGATTTACAATCTTGATGAATACCTTCTATAATCAATTACATGCAACGAATTAACTGGCCTAAACTCCGTGGAATTATTCTGGCAGCTATTGTTGCGTTTCTGATTGCATACGTCATCGATCAGTACTATATTTTGGATAGAAAGTTTATGTTTATTCGCGAATTACTTTACTAATATGATATTTAGATTAGATCGATTTTTCCTTGATGAGAAAGATTTATTCACCTTTGTTTTTGGTCTTGTGGTGATCGCAAGTTTGATTTTCAACTTTTCACTTGCACCATTTCGTACACCCTCTCTTGTTGTTTTGTTTTTCTTTCTCATGGTTACACGATCCATGGTCAGTAGCTTACGATTTGAAGCATATTTTTTCTTGACATTGCTTGGTCTCTTATTTTCACTATTCCTTTCACCTTATGGGTTGGCGATTTATCTCTTTGTCGCAATCATTATTTACTCAAAGTTTAGTTTGGTGTGATCACTATGAAAACCAAACAAATCTATCTTGATAACTCATATTTCAAAATGATGTTTGCTACCATCCTCGAGGTACAAGAAGAAGATGGTAAGTATCGAGTACTTCTAGATCAGACAGTTTTTTATCCGATGGGTGGCGGACAACCGACCGATCAAGGTACGTTAACTTCAGATGATTGGACAGCAGAAGTTTATCAAGTGATGATGAAAGACGGCGAGATCTGGCATTATCTGAATACTTCCATACCACCCACAATAGGGATGAATGTCACCGGTGAGCTTAACTGGGAAAGACGTTTTAAAAACATGCGAGTACACTCTGCTGGTCATATCATTGATTTTGCGTTACATCTAGCCGGTGCTTCGCCAGAGCATCTTCAACCACTCAAAGGAGACCATGGCAAGAAGCCATACATTTTGTATCAGGGACAGCTTAATCGAGACTATCGATTAGAGTTAGAAACCAAAGCTAATGAACTAGTTGAGAAGAACTTAGAGTTTAGCTTCAGGTTTGTGACACTTGAAGAGCTGCAAAAAGAAGCTATCTATCTACAACCTGGTTTACCAACAGATAAACAACTAAGAGCTTTATATCTTGAAACAGTTGGCGCTGTAGCTGATGGTGGCACACAAGTGAAAAGAACTGGTGAAGTGGGTAAGATAACGATTCCTTCAATCTTTGAAGAAGATGGCATGACCAAGATAGTCTACAGTGTTGAGTGATGATTTCTTATCGTACGGTTACATTTTGTCCTGTCTCACCTTCGTGGTTACAGTCGACGCAGTATTTACTAAACATATCTGTTAGTACTGTTTTTTCCTTCATTTCGACAGCAGGATTATTAGGATCTGGTAAATATTGATCAGTGTCTTTGTTTACAGGGACTTGTTCACGCTTTACATTTGCGACTGAGTTGGTGCCTTCGATCAAGTACTCGAAACGAGTTGGACAGTTATAGCCTTCGCCTTGTTTGCCAGCGATTACACCGGTATCAGTACATACTTGATAGCCGATCACACCAGCTGGTTTTATTGGTGGTAGGTTAGGTTGTTTTGCCAACAAATACGTCATGATATCATTCCAGATTGGAGCTGCACCTGTGACACCTGAGACAAGACTTGGATTCATTGCAGTAAAATCGTTGTTACCTACCCAGACTGCGGTTAGGAAGTTGGGTGTATATCCGATAGTCCAGTTATCACGGAGGTCATCAGTTGTACCAGTTTTGACAGAGACAGATTTACCAGGGATCACAAGCTGTGAACCAGTACCGAAGGCAGAACTACGAGCACTGTCATCTTGTAAAATATGCGATACGATAAATGCTGTATCTTCTGAGATAGCCGGTTTACCTTTCATCGCTAAGTAATTTGGAAGCTCAAGCGGTTTTTTCACATCTCTGACAAAGTTATTATCCTTAAATTCATAGAGGATATTACCAACTTTATCTTCAACTTTGAGGACATAGTTTACTTTGCGGGGTACTCCACGATTTGATAGTGCAGAGAAAGCTTGAGCCATCTCAGTCATTGCGACCTCACCGCCACCAAGAGTAAGTGAAAGTCCATAATCACGTGAGTCTTTAAATGAATCAATCAAGAAAGCTGATGTGGATGCAGTAAACTCTTCGACACCATTGTATGCCAACATCTTTACTGCAGGTATATTGTATGAGTTGGCTAGTGCATAGCGTAACTGTACTGGACCATGAAATTTACCGTCATAGTTCTTTGGACAGTAGCCTTTGGGTTGACCAGGAGCAGCGAAACATGTTGCTACATCAAGGAACATAGTTGACGCTGTGACGATTTTACGATCGATACCGACTGCGTAGTTGATTGGTTTGATCGAGCTTCCAGGTTGGCGAGTGTTGGCTGTTGTGACATTAAAAGCTCCTGACCCTGTAGCAAAGTAATCTGCTGAACCGACCATAGCTAAGATCTCACCAGTCACTGGACGGGTAACAAGTGCGGCACCGTTGGTGACATTGAGATTAGCGAGGCCTTCAATTTGTTCAGAGACTATTCTTTCTGCTTCTTCTTGGATCTCTAGGTCAAGGGTTGTGGTAACTTTTAGTCCACCTTCCTCGACTTCATCAAGTCCATATTCTTGCTCTAGTAGTTTTTTGACTTCAAAAACAAAATGTGGTGCTTTGATACCATCGCCCGGTGGTGCGACTTGGATGTTTTGTTTGACTGCTGCATCATGCTCAGCTTGGGTGATATATCCTTCAGTCAGCATACTGTTGAGTACTGCATTGCGACGCTCTTTTGAGAGCTCAGGGTTATTGTAAGGTGAGTAAAGCGATGGAGCTTGAGGTAAACCTGCCAGGAAGGCAGCTTCATGGAGTTTCAACTCTGCAGCAGGTTTATTGAAATACTGTCTTGATGCTTGTTCGATACCATATGCAGATCCTCCATAAGGGACTTGGTTGAGGTACATTTCCAGGATCTCACTTTTTTCAAAGATACGCTCTACCCAGACTGCTAAGACAATTTCGCGTACTTTACGTTTGGCTGTACGCTCTGGTGTGAGCAAGGCACTTTTGACAAGCTGTTGTGTGATCGTCGATCCACCTTGGAGGTTATTTGTTTTATATGTATCTCTGACAGCACGCAAAACACCTGAGATCAGTGAGACACCACCATGGGTATAAAAATCTTTATCTTCGATTGCGACTGTGGCTTCGCCCACATACTTAGGTAGTTTTGCTATCTTGATCGGGGTACGATTCTCTTCTCGGAATACTTCATACAGCAGTTTGCCATTGCGATCATAGATCTGTGATGAAAATGGGAACACTTTATAGTTTTTGAGTGAGTAAGGAGAAGGTAGTCCGGCAAAAACAAAGTAATAAACAAAGATGGCTCCAAGTACCGCAAGTAATAATGTTCCACTGGTTAAAACAGTAAAAAGATACAGTTTTTTTGAACCTTTTTTGAGTTTAAATGTCTGTTTCAGTTTAGAAGTGATTTTTTTCATTATGATTGCAAAGATTGTGACGATTAATTATACACATTTCGTTAGGACAGTTATTGTTTTTTCTCGATTCGAGGGAACAATGGCTGACATTTTTCGATAGTACCTGATGTAGCTGCAAGGATCTTTTCAGCCGTTTCTGGCATAAACGGTTGGAGATTCACACCAATCTGGTGAAGTGTGGTGAGCCAGCCTTCAAGATCTGCTTTGCGATCGGCGGCTTCACGTTTCCATGGCTCGCGTTCATTGACTTGTTTATTGATTTTTTTGACTTCTTTCCAGATATCTTCCAGAGCTTCGTTGAAACTAAATTTGCCAATTTGTTCTACTAATTTCGCATCAATAGTTTGTTCAGCTTTACTATCCAACACGAGTTTATCTTTGGCGGCTATTGTAGTTACTCGAGAGAGCAAATTTCCTAGTTCATTGGCTAAATCAGATTCATAGACTTGCTCCATGCGTTCGATGGTGAAATCTCCATCATCAAGTGCTGGTATTTCACGAAGTAGATAGTAACGTACTGCATCTGTGCCATAGGTCTCTACCATATCAAACGGATCAATTACATTTCCCAGTGACTTACTCATTTTTTGACCATTGACGGTGATGAAACCATGGATAAAGATTTGTTTTGAAGGTGGAAGTTGAGCTGACATGAGCATTGCTTGCCACATAGCTGATTGTTGTCTGAGATTATCTTTACCAGCTACTTGAATACCTGGCCAGTACGTATTGAATTTAGCTTCATCAGTTGGCCAACCAAGTGTCGAAATATAACTCACAAGTGCATCAAACCAGACATACATTACATGATCTTCATCATCTGGTACAGCAACACCCCAGGGCATCTTAGATTTGAGTCGAGAGATACTGAAGTCTTCCAGCCCGGCCGCCACGAAGTTGCGAATTTCTTGGAGTCGGAAATCTGGTTTCACAAACTCAGGGTTTTCATCATAATACTTAAGCAGTTTGTCGCTATATGCTGAGAAGCGGAAAAAATAGTTTTCTTCTTCGATGAGTTGGATATCCATATTTGGGTGTATTGGACAACGTCCATCGACGAGCTCAGAATCTGTTTTCATGAGTTCACAGCCCACACAGTATTTGGCTTGATACATTTTTTTGTAGATATCACCATTCGCCAGACAACGGCGCCAGATCTCTTGTGCAGCTTTTTTGTGGTCAGGATTGGTGGTACGGAGAAAGTTTGTGTAACTGAGATTCAAGGATTGTTTGAGATTATCGAATTGTTGAGCAAACTTATCAGTGTAAGCTTGTGTTTCGATGCCAGCTTCAATAGCTTTATCATGAATTTTTTGACCATGCTCATCTGTCCCGGTATTAAATACCACTTCATCGCCCAAAGCTCTCTGAGTGCGGACCCAAGCATCAGCTTGTACAATCTCAAGGGCGAAACCAATATGCGGCTTCGCATTTACGTAAGGCAAGGTAGTAGTAATATATATATGTTTCATTGGTTTAGTTTTTGTTCAGATAAATCAACACTATTATAAACGATGTTAGCAGCAGTACATTTCGTAATTCATATCCGATCAGCCAGTTCATCATCAGTAATGTACATATATATGATCCGATGATGATAGAAATTCGACGAGTTGTATATAACATCATGGCTTGACCGATCGAAATACTGAGTAAGGCGATACCAACTAAGATAATCAGTGGATGACTCGGTCGGATGACAAAAAACAAGATAAAAGTAGCTAAGAAGCTAAGTCCCAGAAAAACTGTGGCTGGATTAATAGAGATTTTACGGTTAACACGGTTTAAACGCATACAATGATGTTGCAACTTTTCATCTAATCTATTATAATCTCAAACATTATGGCAAAACAAACAGCAAAAAAAACAACAGCAACAAAAGCTACTAAAACTGCAAAAGTATTAAAAGCAGTTGAATTAAATGAAGAAGAAGTAAAAGTCGAGACAGTCGAACCAGAACCTACTAAAGCAAAAGCAACTAAAAAATCTAAAGGTAAAGCTGAGGTTGCTCCTGTCAAAAAAACATCAGCTAAAGTAGAGCTTGCTCCACTTCCAGATAGTAAACAAGAAATCATCGAGATTTATGCTCAAAAACAAGGTGATACTGGTTCTCCAGAAGTACAAGTAGCTTTGCTGACACATAAAATCTTACGTTTAACAGAGCATCTTGAAGGTAATAAAAAAGATAATCATTCACGTCGTGGACTTCTCAAAGTCATTGCGAAACGTCGAAGAATTCTTAACTACCTCCAAAAGCTTGACGAACAACGCTATAAAGATCTCATCAAAAAGATCGGCCTTAAAAAATAATTAATAATTGAGGATTAACGCGGTAGTATACTGTGTCATTCTGAACTTGACCTAATGTGAGGTTAGATTCAGTGTGACAGCTATACTTCGCTTGACTTCCTCCTCATAATCATAAGATATGAAATATCTTGAAAAGACCATGGATTTCCATGGACAACCCCTTACGTTACAATTTGGAAAGCTTGCAAAAGCATCAACAACTTCAGTGTTTGCCAAACTTGGTGAAACATCTGTGCTTGTCAGTGTGATGGCAGGTAAAGTACGAGATGATATCGATTACTTCCCACTTCAAGTCGAATATGTTGAGCGCCTCTATGCAGGTGGTATCATCAAAGGTTCTCGTTGGGTCAAACGTGAAGGCCGTCCTACAGATGATGCAATTCTCAAAGGTCGTTTGATTGATCGTTCAATCCGACCATTATTCCCAAAAAACTACAAAAGAGAAGTACAGATAATCATGACTCTCATGTCTATTGATCATGTAAATGCTCCAGAGATCTTAGCAGCTATTGCTTGTTCTGCAGCACTTCATGTTTCATCTGTTCCTTGGGATGGACCTATCAGTACAGTTCAGATTGGATACTCTAATCTTGAAGGTAAAGAGGGCGAACTAATCGTCAATCCAACTCCTGAACAAAAAGCTAACTCAGCACTTGACTTAGTTGCTTCAACTTCTAAAGAAAAAGTTTTGATGATCGAAACAGGCGCTCGTCAGATCCCAGAACAAATCATCAAAGAAGCATTAAAGCTTTCCAAAGTAGAGAATGCTAAAGTAATCGATTTCATCGAAGAGATTCGTGCAGAGATCGGTATGGAAAAAGAAGCAGTAGACGAATCATATGTTGATGAAAAATTATTGAAAGCTCTTAAAAAAGATTTTGATAAAGAACTCAACACAATCGTGGATGAAAAAGCTTCAAAAGAATCAAACAACAGTGCAACCATGAACGAACTCATGAAAACTGCTGGTGAAAAATACAAAGAAGAGTTTGATGGTAAATTGATTGCCAAAGCAATTGATTACATGACTAAAAATCTTATCCGTGAACGCACACTTGAAAAACATGTCCGTATCGATGGACGTAAGCTAGATCAGGTCCGTGAGCTATCTGCTGATATTGATCTCATCCCACGAGTACATGGTACTGGTATGTTCAATCGCGGTGATACTCAGGTTGTTTCTGTCACCACACTCGGTGCACCAGGACTTGAGCAGCTGATCGAAACTCCTGAAGGTCAGGAAGAAAAGCATTACATCCATCACTATTCATTCCCACCATACTCAGTCGGAGAAACTGGTCGTATCGGATCAGTCTCACGTCGTGAGATCGGACACGGTGCACTTGCTGAAAAAGCAATTGAACCTGTTCTTCCAGATCGTGCTGATTTCCCATATACCATCCGTGTAGTCTCTGAAGTATTTACCTCAAACGGTTCAACTTCAATGGCTTCAACCTGTGGATCATCACTGTCACTTATGGCAGCTGGTGTACCTATCAAGGCAGCAGTCGGCGGTATCGCTATGGGTATCATGAGTCGTTCAGACGAGGACTATGTTATTCTCACAGATATCATGGGTGTCGAAGACTTCTCAGGTGAGATGGACTTCAAAGTCACTGGTACTGCAGATGGTGTCACAGCTATCCAACTTGATGTCAAAAACAAAGGTTTAACCGATAAAATGATTGATGAAATTCTTGATGGTGCTCGTGTAGCACTTAATCAAGTCTTGGATGTCATGAACAAAGTAATCGCAGAACCTCGTGCTGAGCTGTCTCAATATGCACCTCAGGTTACTACAGTTATGATTGCTGAAGACAAGATTGGTGCAGTCATCGGCCCAGGTGGCAAGATGATTCGTTCAATCATCGCTGAAACTGGTGCTGAGATCAATGTGGATGATGATGGTCGTGTGACTATCACTGGTGTTGATAAAGTCAAAGTAGCAGCAGCTGCTGACATCATCAAAAACCTTGTCAAAGATGTAGAAGTCGGAGAAGTCTACGAAGGTGAAGTCAAAAGACTGATGGCCTTCGGAGCATTCGTCGAAGTACTTCCTGGGAAAGAAGGTTTAGTACACGTCTCACGTATGGCAAATGGTTTCGTCAAAGACGCAGCTGATGTCATGAGTGTTGGACAACAAGTCAAAGTAAGAGTATTTGAGATCGATCAACAAGGTCGTATTAATCTAGAAGTCGTCGATAAGCCAGATATGCCTTCACAAGAAGGTGGTGGCCAAGCACCTCCACGAACAGGTGGATATGGTGGTGGCGGTGGCAATCGAGGCGGAGGATATGGCGGAGATCGTCGGGATAGTAGAGCTCCACGACCATCAAACAACCGTGATCGTCAACCACGACCCAATGAAGATTGGTCATAAGATCTGAAGTTTATATTAAAACCAGGACAGGTGAAAATCTGCTCCTGGTTTTTTTATGCAAAGATTTGAATTTACATTTGTTCAAAAGCGTGTTACTATGAATCAATATTCTGCCTATGGGAAGACGCAAAAAATCTAAATTTCCATCACTAAAGATCAATAATAAGACCATTTTCAATATCATTGGTTTCTTCTTATTTGGTATTGGATTTATCATGTTGGCTTCTTTCACTCAGCTTTTTATCGAAGTACCTGAAGAAGGACGAATCTTAGCTCAAGTAAACACTCAGTTATTTGATATTTTTGGTGGACTGAGTATCTTTGTACCGTTTGTTGTGATCTTGATTTCAGGTCATTTCTTCAACTCCAAAAAGCTTAGTTTCGTCAAACTAAATGTCAGTTTAGGTTCAATCTTATTGCTTATTTCGCTATTGGGTATTTTCCGTTCAGGAAGTGTAGGTCGTACGATCTATGATAATTTATCACTTGATTTCACTGCTCTCGGTGCACTTTCGATACTGTTAATAGCATTTGTGGTTGGTTTCATCTTATTTCTTGATACATCGATCGATGTTATCGCACTTGCCGTCGTGAAAATGTTTGCACCAATGGGTAAGTTCTTCGAAGAGCTATCAAAACGTAAACCCAAGAAAGAAGATAAAGAATCCAAAGATGATAACTTCATCAAAGATAGTCGAGTACTCAATAAACCTGAACCTGCAATTCCTCAACCTGTAGTTAATGCAGCACAGCTGCCTAAATCTGATAAGGATAGTTTTTCAATCAAACCAGTAATGCAAGATTCCTCGACGTGGGTATATCCACCAGTTACCTTACTTCATGATGTCAAACAAGTCGAAGCTGATCGCGGCGATGTGAAGCTCAATGCCTACACCATCGAGAAAACACTTGATAGTTTCGGTATCCGTACTCGAGTATCTGAGGTAAACTTCGGCCCTACTGTCACCCAATACGCGATGGAGATCACTATGGGTACCAAGCTTTCCAAGATTACTGCACTGACCAATGATTTAGCACTCGCACTAGCAGCTCCTACTGGTCAGGTGCGTATCGAAGCTCCGATCCCAGGACGATCGCTTGTCGGTATCGAGATCCCCAACAAAAAACCACAGATTGTGACATTGAAGAACTTACTTTCATCGACAGCTTTTGATGATAAAGAAGATCCATTGCTTGTCCCACTTGGACTTGATGTGGCAGGACTCGCGATTGCCGCGAGTTTGTCGAAAATGCCTCACGTATTGGTCGCCGGTACCACCGGATCTGGTAAGTCAGTCATGCTCAATGCCTGGATCACCACACTCATGATGCGTACTCGTCCGGATGAAGTCAGATTGATCTTAGTCGATCCAAAACAAGTCGAGATGGTGCAGTATAATCATTCACCTCATTTGCTTACGGAAGTAATCACAGATCCAGGTAAGGTCGTCTCAGCACTGCGTTGGTCTGTGGCAGAGATGGAGGCTAGATATAAAGAACTAGCACAAGCTGGAGTACGTAATCTCGAAAGCTTCAATAAGCTGCCTGATGTCGAAAAGAAACCATATATTATCTTTGTCATCGATGAGCTTGCTGACCTCATGATGTATGCTGCAAGTGAAGCAGAGGATCTGATCACACGTATTGCGCAGAAAGCTCGTGCTGTCGGTATCCATCTCGTACTCGCCACACAGCGTCCATCTGTTGATGTTATCACTGGTCTGATGAAAGCCAATATTCCGACACGTCTTGCCTTTAACGTTTCCTCGATGATCGATTCACGTGTCATCATTGATATGCCAGGAGCAGAGAAGTTGCTTGGTCGTGGTGATATGTTCTATCTGCCACCAGATCAGTCTAAACCTCGTCGTATCCAAGGTCCGTATATCACTGAGCATGAAGTGCGGGATGTTGTCGGTTTCCTACGATCTCAAGTACCAGAAGTGCATTACACCGAAGAGATTACCGATCAATCTAGTCCGACAATGGGTGGTATGGTTGGTAATAGTCCATCAGGTGGAGGACAGTATGATGAGTTTTTCAATCAAGCAATTGAGATTATCATGCAATCAGATAAAGCATCAGCGTCACTCTTGCAACGTAAACTGCGTATCGGGTATGCTCGAGCAGCACGCATCCTTGATGAGCTTCATGAAGCAGGCTATGTCGGTCCTGCAGAAGGATCTAAGCCTCGTGAGGTTATCAAACGACCTACAGCTCAAGAAGAGTGAGTATGAAAAAATTACTATCAAAAATAAACTTCAAAGTATTCAGCATAATCTTCTTTAGTTTTTTCTTACTTGAATACGGATCTGCAGCAATCAATGCGTATCAATTCTCAGTAAAGATGGGTATGACTAGCACTGAGTTACTCCAACATGCTCAACTATCAAAATATATCTATAGATTTATTTTTTATGGATTGACATACTGGGTTATTTTTGAAGGGGTATCTAAGAAAAAAGAAGGTGCTTATTATTTATTGCAGATATTACTCATTTTACATATATTGAGTAGGGTGTTTATTCTCGTCTATTCGTTGTATTCTAATGTATTTGCAGAGGTTTTTAGTGGTGCATTCGTAGCACTTGCTGTTGTTTGGAATATTATCGTTATAGCTATCTATGTCTTTTTTATAACTTATTTATATAATTACCGAAAGAAAGTAATTAAAAATAAATGAAGACTAAAGATACCGATCGATATTCTTTTGATGTTCACTGAATGTTTCTGCGTAATGTGTTTCACCTGATGGCTCAGCTACATAGAAGAGATACGGAGTATTTGGATCTGCGTCTAAGACTGCCTCAATAGATTCCATACCAGGGTTACCTATTGGTCCAGGAGGAAGACCTGGGTTTTGATAGGTGTTGTATGGTGAGTCGATTTCTAGATCGTCAAAGGTCAGACTACTTTTCCACCAACGTTTTTCTTGTGGTTGATATCCAAGTGCATACTGGACAGTGGCGTCAATCTGTAATGGCATACCTTCTTCTATACGATTGAGCATGACGCTGGCAATTTTTGCACGATCTTCATCAAATTTCGCTTCACGTTCGACGAGCGAAGCGAGTGTCAGTACTTCAAGATCTGTAAGTCCTAGATCACGTGCTTTGGCTTGAAGATCAGGTGTATATCGTTGTGTGAATGTATTACCCATGATGTCGATGATCTGCTGCGCTGTAGGATTTTTAGGGACAAGATAAGTATCTGGAAATAAATATCCTTCGGTAGCGAGTTCATTAAACTCGGTTTCAGGGATATCAAACTCTTTGGCGACAATCTCAGCAATCTCTTCTTTACGCAGGCCTTCAGGTATCGTCACCCAAACATCAAGCGTGCCTCGAGTCAGGTTATCTGCAAGTGTATAAGCATCCATCGAAGGTGATAGACGGAAGTCACCGGCCTGGATCTTGGTTTCGATCCCGAGTTGTTTGACGACCAGATAAAAAGCAATACGATTACGAATCAAGTTTTCACTGGCTAGGTTATTGATGATCGTATCAAGTGGTTCACCAGGTTTCACCATAAACATCTTGGCAGAGGTATCACTTTTATCTACAGCAAGAGTACCTTCTTTAAAGACGGTAAAACTCGAGATACCGATAATAGCTAAGATGACAACGAGGATAATAAGTTTTCTCATGATTCTATAGTGTAAATTGGGAACATTTTTAATGTTTCGATGGCTTCTTCTATATCATTCTTTTGAGATGCATAAAACGTAAACATTGTGTCATTTTTTGAGACTTTATCGTCAAGACGTTTATTTAAGTATAATCCTGCATAGATATCGCCTGGTGCACCAAGCACTTTAGCAAGTGAGTGCAGGTTATAGTTATTGATATGTTTTATTGTACCAGATTGAGCTGCAGGTATCTCATGATGGTAGACTTTGTGCACGGGTTTACGCCAGTTCATATCGGGATCTCCGTGCTGAGCTTTGACAATCTCTTTAAATTTCTTGAGAGCAGATCCGTCACTGAGTATCTGAGCTGCTAATTCATCGCCATTTTGAGGTTTTCCGGCTGTCTTGAGGCACATATCCAAGAGTTTTCCAGCAAGTCTGAGTGAGCGATTTTCGAGGTCCATAGGACGATCCTTATCTTGTTCGAGTACTTTCAGTACATCAACAGCTTCCAAATATGGACCAATGCCATTTCCTGCTGGCTGAGTTGTATTATGGATATCGACAAAGACATCGATGTTAAATTTTTTACAGATTTTACTAAACTTAGCAGCCACCACATCAGCATCTTTTTTATATTTGATCTTCATAGTTGGTCCAAGAGGGATATCAAGTACTAAATGATTTGTCGACATGGCAATTTTTTTTGCCATGATTGAGACGATCACTTTATCAAATGATTCATATGAAAGTGGTTCCTCTACTCGGATGATCACATCATCAGCAGGAGCGATACCGAGGTGTCCACCCCAGACGATACAACCGCCGACATTATTCACAATTTGCTTCATTTGTTCGGGTGTGAAAGTGACTTTGGCACAGATCTCCATAACATCTGCAGTACCAGCAGGAGATGTGATAGCACGCGATGAAGTCTTGGGCATATAAAAGCCAGCTGCAGCAACGATCGGGACGATGATCATGGTTGCTCGAGCACCAGATAGCCCGCCGATAGAATGTTTATCAGCCACTATGCCTGGGAACTCGATCTTTGAGCCTGTTTCTACCATGGCTTTGGTGAGGTAATACAGTTCGTCTTCATTAAACCCATCTTTGAAGCCTGAGGCGACGAAATAAGCCGTGAGTACATCACCGAGACGATCATGAGATATTTCATCCATCAGTGTATAAATCTCTTTGTAGTCGAGTCGACGACCACGGAGTTTCTTTTTGATAGCTTCGATGGCTTGTAAATGTTTTGTTTGATCCATATTATTCTACTCCGCGATACAACTCAGTAATACGACGTTGGTATTCACGCACCTTGATAACCATTTTACTCAAAATATATAGCTCTTTGATACCGAATAACCAACTGAGGAAGAGATACAGCGAGAAAAAACTGATACAACCGATGACGAGCAAGATAAGGACGTTTAGAGTACGTGAGGTATCGATAATCAAGCCATCAAGGAGTCGCATCAGTAAATAGGTGATAACAGAGCTATTGAAGCTGGCAATGATGATTTTGATAGTTTCGGTGATGAAGCGTTGGATGTCGTATCCTTTAATTTTTTTATATAGAAGTAGTAATAATAATATTACATGTAGGCTCATGGAGATCGAAAATGCTATAGCGAGACTCCAGACTGGAAGTTTGAAAACGAGCGTAAACAAGACACTTAAACCAGCATTTAAACCAATAGCAGCCAGACTAGTATAAAACGGTGTCCGCGTATCAAAGACTGCATAATAACAGCGAGTTAAGAAATAATAAATAGAGTGAAGTGGCATTGAAAAAGCGAAATAAGACAATGTTGTAGCAGTCATCACAGTTGCTGGCCAATCGAATTTATCACCACCGAAAAATAAACGAACCAGCGGTGTGCGCGCGATGATAAAGAACGCGGCAGCAGGAATTGTCAAGAATAAAATATTTAGCATCGAAGTGACGATAATATCCTTGAACTCTTTGATGCGTTTGTCTTGATACATCTCAGAGAGATACGGCAGTGATGCTTGGCCAAAGGCAATGCCGACTATAGAGACTGGAAGTAGTTGCAAGTGTTGTGCCAGATAAAACACCGTGTATGATCCAGCGCCAAGAAATGTCGTAAGTGACAGATCAATGGTTGCATCAATCTGTGCCACGATTATCGTGAGGATACGGGGTATTGCTGTGCGGAAAAACCGTTTGGCTTCGATAATATTTTTAATAACCAATTGATAGCGAAACTCGATAGCTGTCAGTACGGGAAGTTGTATTACAAGAAACAAGAAGGCTCCAGCGATGACTCCGATAACAGGTGCGAGCAGATGATACTGTTCAGAGAACATCAGAGTCGCGACGATGATTGCTACGTTATAGATGATTGGTGCGATAGCTGGCAGTAAAAATGATTTCTTGGCTTGACTCATGCCTGTCAAAAAGTTTCCGACAACCAGAAAGGGTAGTTGGCCAATCAAGATAAGTCGTGAATACCAGATAATTTCTTGGATTTTATCTGCAGTAAATCCAGGTGTGATTAGTGGTACTAAAATCGGCATGATAATCACCATGACAACGATAAATACGGCTAGTGATAGACACACCACATTGATGATCGAGGAGATGATGCTATTTTGTTCTTTTTGTTTTTTCTGATACTCGATGAAAAACGGGATGAATGTCGTACTGAGTGCACCATTGATCAGAATCTCAAAGATGAGATCAGGGATGCGAAATGCCGCGAAGTATACATCAAGCTCGGGAGTGGTGAAATATCCTGCCAAGATACGATAACGGATGAAACCTGCACAGCGAGAAAGGATGATCATGCCAGCCAAAATCAAAGTCGAAGAGAAGATGCTAGTTTGCTGGGCAAAGATGAAGTCACGTGTTTTGGTTAGTAATTTATTCATAAGTACTTACTTATTGGCTGATCTGATAATTATAGACTACATCTAAGCTCTTGTCATATAGCACCCAACTGCTTTTTCTGCCATTTTTACATAGCAATTAGATCTTTGCCATAACGTTAAGTATATGTAAGAGTTTTGTAAATTATCTGTTGACATTTGACTCAAAATGGCCAATAATGGTTACTTATGGTGTTTTATGGTGAACATGAAGGATCGCTAACAAGTGGAGGACGCATAGCTTTACCAAAACGAATCAGAGAAACACTAAAAAAGAGCACATTTGTACTCACCAAAGGGTTTGGCACTTGTCTATCAGGTTACGCTCAAGAAGACTGGGAGCAGAGAGCAGAGGAGCTCTTGTCAGTCTCACTGCTTGAGCGAGACCAGATCGATAAGCGAAGAGTCTTGTTTTCATCAACAGTTTATTTAGAAGTTGATGCACAAGGCCGCGCAGTAGTCCCGAAGAATTTGCGCGATTACGGAGCACTTTCAAAAGATGTTGTGATTATCGGTGTCGGTGATCATTTCGAGATCTGGGATAAGAAGCGTTGGGAAGATTATCAAAGCTCAGTTACAGAATAATATATGCATACAACAGTTTTTCTAGAAGAAGTAATACAAACATTAGACGTACAACCAGGTAAGAAATACATCGATGCCACGTTTGGTGAAGGCGGTCATACTAAAGCGATCTTAGATGCTGGAGGACATGTCTTAGCTCTTGATTTAGATGCAGAGCAAGTCCAAAACCCTCCGTTCACTCATGAAAATCTAAAACTTGCTCATGGAAATTATGCAAATATCGAAGCAATAGCCAAAGAGCATGGATTTACAGATGCTGCAGGTGTAGTCTTTGATCTTGGATTGTCATTTGAGCAAATCAAAGATGGAGCACGAGGATTTTCGTACACTCGACCAGATGAAGAGCTTGATATGCGTATTGATACCAGTTATGACCAGACAGCAGCAGAGCTGATCAATCATCTCGATGCAGCTGATCTGACAGATCTCATGATGAAGTACTCAGAAGATTTACTTGCACGAGAGATTGCACAAGATATCGTTTTTATCCGTAAAACAAGACGGATTGAGACAGTCGGTGCACTTATAGCAGTCATAGATCGAGTACTCGAAAGACACTTGATTCAAGGTAGATCAGATAAGCAACGTACATACTCAAGAATTTTCCAAGCATTACGCATCATGGTAAATCATGAGATGGATAATATTCGCAGTGGACTCGAGCAAGCTTTGAATGTCATAGCGGCAGACGGCACTATTGTTTTCATCACGTTTCATTCACTTGAAGATCGTATCGTCAAACGATTTAAAACAACCAATCACAACATAGTTATAAAAGAAGTAAATGTTCGCAAAAAACGAACATTGAAACAATTCGAACGCTCAGCTCGTCTGAGATTTATACAGAAAATAGCATGAATAAAAGAACAATTATCATCTCAATCGTACTCCTCGTCATCATGAATGTCGGTATATTCATGCACGGTATCAGTCTCGGAGACGATGTCAATAAATACGAGCAAGAGATCTCACGACTTAAAAAATCAAATATGGAGCTTGAGCAACAGATGTACTCACTTGAATCTATCACCCAAACTGCCTCTCTTGCAGCTGAGTTGAAATATGATCGTTTCCATGATCCTTTGTATATCGATCAGCCTCAGTATGCTTTGAAGTAATCCTTCGACAAGCTCACTCCAATACTTGCTAAAGCAGCTTTAATCAGGCAAAATAACACATATGAATAGACTACGAATTATATTTTTTCTCTTCTTAGTCGGATTTTTAATCATCATAATACGTCTATTTTCTATTCAGTTGCTCAAAGCTGGTGCTTACGCTACAGATTATCTTTCTACTCAAAAGCTCACTGCAGATCGTGGTAAAATCCTCGATCGTAACATGGAGCCTCTTGCAGTGAATCAGACTAAATACTTACTTTATATCGAACCACAGAAGATGAAAGATAAAAATGAGTTGATCGATGAGCTAGATGAGATTCTCGAGATCGGTGAAGCGACACTTGAGGCACGCATCGATCCTGAGAAGCAGTGGATCTCAATCAAAGGCAATTTGACTAAGGAAACGAAGACTAAACTCGAAGCATTGAAATTACCTGAGATTGGCTTCCAAGAAGAGTATGATCGCTATTATCCTGAATCTTCACTTGCAGCGCATCTGCTGGGCTTCGTGGGTAAGGATGATAAAGGTGAGAATACTGGTTATTTCGGTGTCGAAGGCTACTATGATCGCGATCTGACAGGTCTGCCTGGTGTGCTTAAATCTGAACGTGATTTATTTAACAAACCAATTTTCTTCGGTACACAAGAGAAAGTAAATGCTGAGCATGGTCGCACGATGGTGCTGACTATTGATAAAACAGTGCAACATATCATCAAGTCCAAGCTGGCTGCTGCAGTAGAGCAGTACAAAGCTAAAGCTGGTTGTGTACTGGCTGTCGATCCATATACGATGGAAGTACTCGGATCTGCCTGTGTGCCAGATTTTGATCCAGACGAGTACTACGACTTTGCCACTGACGACTATAAAAACTGGATGATCTCAAGTGTGTATGAGCCAGGTTCGACCTTCAAACCGCTTGTCATGTCTGCCGCAATTGAGGAAGGAAAACTCAAAGCTAATGGTAATTTCAATGAAAAAGGACCAGTAGAACTAGGCGGATACACTATCCGCAACTGGAATGACAAGTATGAAGGCAAGATCTCGATCACTCGTATTCTTGAGAAATCTTCAAATATCGGTATGGTCCACACAGGTGATGTGCTTGGTAACGAAAAGTTGTATGAATACATCGATAAGTATGGTTTTAACGAAGCTACGGGTATTGATCTACAAGGCGAGATCTCAGGACAGGTAAAACCTCTCGAATCATGGTATCCAATCGATGCTGCCACTATGACCTTCGGTCAAGGTATCTCAGTCACTGCTATGCAGCTAGTGCGAGCTTTTGGAGCCTTAGTAAATGGCGGATACTTGATGCAGCCATATATCGTGAAAGAAATGGTCTCAGATGGTGAGAAGCGTGTGCGCGAGCCTGTTACCGTGAGACGTGTCATCAGTGAACGCACCTCAGAGACGATGAAAAAAATGTTAGTTTCAACAGTCGGCAATGCAGAAGCAAAATGGGATATACCGGAGGGTTTCACTTTTGGTGGTAAGACGGGTACAGCCCAGATTGCGTTTGAGGGGAACTATGATGCGACTAAAACCGTGGCTTCCTTCATCGGATTTGCACCAGCAGATAAGCCGAAGTTTCTCATGATGGTCGTGATCCGTGAGCCAAGTGTCTCAAGCTGGGGATCAGAGACAGCAGCGCCACTCTTTTTTGATATTGCTCAAGATATGCTGATTTATTACAATGTCAGCCCGAGCTGATTGGCGTATAAGGTATAATTCATAGGTACTATGCAACTCCAAGACATCAAAAATATCTATCATCTGTTCCAGGCTTATTGGGCGTGTTTGCGCTACAACTTTCCTAGTAAAAAGCTCAAAGTGATTGGTATCACAGGTACAGACGGCAAGACTACTACCACTTCATTGATTTACCATATCCTCAAATCCGCTGGAAAAAAAGTTTCAATGGTATCGACAGTCACCGCACAGATTGGATCAAAATCTTATGATACTGGTTTCCATGTGACGACTCCATCTGCACATGATGTACAGCGATATCTCCATGAAGCGTTGCTTGATGGCAATGAATATTTTGTATTCGAAACTACCTCTCATGGACTTGATCAATATCGAGTTGGTGGTGTACAGTACGAGATCGGTGTTATTACAAACATCACTCATGAACATCTGCACTACCATCGCACCTATGAAAAGTATGTTCAGGCAAAAGCCAGACTGATTCAGATGTCTAAGATTGGCATACTCAACAAAGACGATGACTCATACCAACATCTCCAAAAATATATTACGCCAAAAAATGAGATCTATACCTACGGTCTTGAAAAACCTGCTGATTATACAGTTGATATCGAGAAAGAACTAGGCATCAGCTTAGTGCCTTTCAATCGGTATAACTATCTAGCAGCTTATGTAGTATGCAAAAAGCTTGGACTACTGGATGATGAGATCTTCCCTGCCATGAAAAACTATGTCTTACCACCAGGTCGTATGGATGTGGTATACGACAAAGAGATCAAAGTTATCGTCGATTTCGCGCATACGCCCAATGCAATCCGTCATGCTCTTCAAGCAGTACACGCCATGTATGGGAAAAAACTAAAACGAATTATCCATATATTTGGTGCTGCCGCTTTCCGTGACGATGAGAAACGACCAATCATGGGTCGAGAAAGTGGAGCGTATGCAGATACGGTGATTCTGACTGAAGAAGATTATCGTACCGAGGATCCGTATAAGATCAGTGCTGAGATTGCGGCCGGACTTGAAGAAAAAGGGTTCACTTTCGTAGCACCTGAGAAATATAGTGGCGCAGCAAAGACATATACGACGATCGTCAGTCGCCAAGAAGCGATAGAAAAAGCTATTGGTTTGGCACAAAACGATGATGTGATCATCATGACTGGCAAAGGCCATGAGAAAAGTCTATGTCGTGGGAAAGTCGAGTATCCATGGGATGATGCAAAAGCAGCGCTGCAAGCTATTAAGCAAGCTTAACTATAATGATTACTAAACAGTCTAGCTATTTTTCTTCTTCATTATTTCCTTCAGATACTATCGTTTCAGGTTTTGGTACCAAAGCACTAGGTGACGCGAGAGATCTGGAAACAATTCAAAATCTTCTCAGTTCAGTGCATAAATCCGAGATGACAATCGTCATACCGAAGCAAACACATTCGACCAATGTGGCAGTTTATGTAAAAGATACTAATGAAAAATCATCAGTAATTATTCCTGATTGTGATGCTGTAGTTACCCGTGAAAAGCAAGTTTTACTGACTTGTATTACAGCAGATTGTGTACCGATGATATTTGTCGATCAGCAAGCCGGAGTAATCGGGCTATCTCATCAAGGCTGGAAAGGCACACTGGGAAGACTGCCTGCAAAAGTGATTCAAACTATGTGTGGTCAAGGTGCGAGAGTAGAGAATATCCAAGTAACATATGGTCCAGCTATTAATGATTGCTGTTACGAGATCTTCGGTGAGCGACTTGAGTTATTCAAGCAAGAGTTCGGTGATGAAATATTTCGTATAGCTGAAGGCAAGCACTTCTTAAATTTATACAGAGCAAATTATCAGTCGTTATTAAAAGCTGGAATACTGCCACAAAACATAGATTTGCGTATATTTTGCACTGCATGTGATGAGAAAAGGTTTTATTCATACACCACTACCAATCCGCTTGACGGTGAAAATTTAACATTTATAGGTATAAATAATGTGTAATCACACATATCTATGTCATTGACATTTTCTGATATAAATTTAAAATAAAACCATGTTAACTAAAAATGATATTGAACTACTTAAAGAAGTTTTCGCTACTAAAGCTGAGATACAACACTTTGTAACAAAAGATGAATTCAAAAAAGAGATTAATTCTCTTCGAAAAGTGATGAAAGCAAATACTGACATGATTGTCGAAGAGTTTCGTACAGCGATAGAGCTTATCGGTACTGCTCAGCGGGGAGTGGATGATCATGAGAAGCGAATTCAGAAACTTGAATCCTACGCGTTTCAACAAACTACATAACTGTCTATTCTGAGTTTTACTCATACATAAGCCTATAACATTGCCAATCTGCTATGAGTGGAGTATAATCCAGTTCGACTGCACTTTCCCATATGAAGAGGGCGTTAAGTAGTGAATACGTTCACTATTTATCGGCCTTCTCAAATTGTCCTTATGCTCACTTGTGATCGGTGAGTATAAGTAAGGTATGATCACGAAAGGAGTCCTGATGAAAAAATCAACGTTGTTGTTACTGGTGCCAGGTGTGACACTAGTAGTATTGGCTATTGGCGTAGTATTCATGGGGTTGGGACCTGTAATAGGTAACTGCCCCGCTGGGCTAGCTTGGAGCGGTGGTGTGTTTGGCTTCTTATTAGTGGTAGCCGCTGGATCGGCTCACACTAGAGAAGTAAAACATCCTCGCCCAAAAAAAAGCAATAACCCACCTACGCGACCAGATCCACCTGTGGTTCCACAAAAAAAAGCGGGAAATGCTTTCCCGCCTCGGTCGGGGCAGCGAAGAAACAGATGAGCCTGACAAGCTCGAGAAGGCCAAGGCGACCGCTAAGTACGCATCTCGCCAGCTATATAAGCTGGTAGCGATATGTATCGATGCAGACGCTTGGAGATGGAGGATCCACCTGGATCCTCCGTCTCTCTTCTCAAAATCTATACATGCTATAATATATTTGTCTCTTAATACTCTTATGGACCACGACGCATCGCATTATAATCAGATAAAAAAGTTTTGTATTGCAGTTGTCGTGACATTTGTCATCTTCGCTTTGATCAAAGTCTCCGGTGTATATGTTTCTCTATATCGTGAAGCGGTTAGATCTCTCGAACAAGTAGTAGCTCGCGTGAATGATGACATATCTTACAAAAACGGTCAATGGGATGTATTCAAATATATAGCTGATCCATTGCTTCCAGATAGCTCCGCACTCTATATTTTGACAACTGATGGCTATATCATCGATAGATGGAGACCAATAGATGGCTTTCTCGATACTTCTGAATACACATATTATCTACAGTTTACTGATCCGCAAACTATCCAAACACCCACGCAAGAATCATGGCGTATGTACACGACACGAATACTAAAAGATGGTACAACTGAAGGGATTGTGTTGCTTGCAGCACATATTAATCCTGGTGATGACGAAGCTACTCTAGATACTCAGCTACGCAGAGAGATGGTGATAGTGACTAAAGATATCCGATTCGATGGTGATAAACTGAATGTCAGTGCTGTAGATGTGCGTAAGACAAGCTACGATACCTCTGTTCGTATTGTGGATAGATTTAATAATCTCCTTTTGAAAAGCAATAATAGTAATAGTCTAGATACAGTACCTAGTTATATCGATCGTAGCTATGTACAGCAACAGCTAAATGCACCGAAAGTAGAAATTGTTCGACATAAACAAACGGGTGAACCTTTTGTAGTGGTAAGGGAGCCGTACGTAGTAGATGGAGAAAATACAGCGGTGATAATAGCTGGTACTTCGATTGCATATATCATGGATATTGTGCGGGAGTATCTGTTGATTACGCTTATTTTGCTTATTGTTTCGATCTTATTTGTATCGCGATGGTACAAGAAGCTGATGACACCTCCACATCCAAAATTGAAAGTACTTGAGTTTGATCGAGGACGTAGTCAGATACTGATCGACGAAGCAAAAGTAGAGATTCCCGCTGAAACATTCCAGTTTGCACTATGCGATGCAGTATTCAGTGAGCCATCACGGCTCTGGACAGTAGAGGAGCTAATCCAACGATTCGGTGATAAGTCGGGCAATCACTGGCGCAAGGTCTATGATGCAATGTTGCTGATCAATAAACGAGCTGAAACTGTGTTGCCTGTGAAGTTGATCATGGTCAAAGAAAAGCAATTCTTCCTTAATCCAATCTTCCGTGATGTTGTCGAAGTCTAAGCTGCTAAATTATATTCTTTACTACTTCATAAATCCTCTCTTTCTGACTGCTTAGTTCAAAGTATATATTCCTATTAGTCATACATGGCTAATACTGAAAACACACTATAAGATACATCGCCAGTATGTATCACCAATTGTCTATTTGTATGCGAAAATATATGCATTCACATTATATTCACATGTGAATCATGTGTGAATGATTTGTGATATCATAAGCTTGATATCATAAAGTCACAACTTGTGACCATATGGTCGCACTTTAATAAATCGGGAATGAGAGTTAATTTTTGTTGAAAGAGAAGGCTGCATGTTGCAGAAGAACGCGAAAACGTACATCCCAAGATCTCTACTAAGTAATCGCATCAAGCGCGATGTAATGCAATCGAAACTATTTCGATTCTATTATATTTCACTTGAGTCTTTACATTAGAAACCTTAGGCCGTCCGTTTGCATTGGTATTTGGGTTTAAAGCTTCTTCTCTAGTATGCAGCTTTCTCAATCGTATTTGAAAGTTGTCCATCCGCGAGGCGCGCGGCAACTATATCTCTATGGGAGATCGTAAGTGGAACATCTTGCTCACTCTGTACACGCAATCGCCGACTTGGACTTTCATGGCTGGACCCAGTTTGGGCTTTTCAGCGTTCTTATTCTTGGTGTTTCTATCATTTTTACGTACACGCGTTTGGCAAAATTTATGGTTGGTGCAGTAGCTTGCATGTGGCTTGCTACCGCACTTGCAACCTTTGCGCCGGGTATGTTTGAAGAAGAAATTCTCGCAGCCGGATCAGGAATGGGTGTTTTTGCCCAGATACTGTTTGGTTTCGCGGCAGGAGCACATATTCGGTTTGGCCGGCACGCACACCATAAGTATACGAAAGGAACTCTGGTGTTGCTATTTACTAGCTTCGTCGTGCCTTTCGTACTTGGTTGTTTGCTTGCCATCCCCACAAGTCATTTTGTAAAACTTTCGGGTGATACGGGCGATAGTATGACAGCGGCTTTGGCAATGGGAACATTGGTCGCAGTAACGGCTTTGGCCGTGCTTGTGGCTCAGTTGTTAACCTCAGGGAGAATCCGCAGTAAGCTGGGAGTGCTTGTAATCGCGATGGCCATTGGGCATGATATTGCCCTATGGCTATTGGTTGCGTTTCTTCGAGCTTCAACGCTTGAAGTAATGCAGCTCATTGGCGTAGTCATATTCCTCATCTTAATGGTTGTAAGCTATTTCATTCTTGACAGCGAAGATCTCAAGCCTTGGAAAAAATGGTATGCCGTGATCTTAATGATCGTAGCTCCTATTTTCTCTGATGAAGTGGGTCTCCACTTCCTTGTAGGCGCAGTGTTGTTTGGGATAGATATGCCAAACAGCTGGAAGCTTTTCTTGTCGAAGATTGAAAAACCGCTTATGACACTAACCGTGCCATACTTTATTGTCCCCGCAGGTAGTGTCTTGAACTTGGGAAACATAGAACCGAGTGTGCTAGTTTTGGCATTCGTTATGTGTATTACCAACCTGGTGGGGCAGTTTGTCGGATCTACACTTATAGCTCGTACTCAAGGGTATTCGTGGAACGATGCCTTGACTGTAGGCTCAGATATGGCGACCAAAGGTGTCGCTGAGTATGCAGTAGCTGGAAGTTTGTTCGACGGTGGGTCAGGCCTAATCAGTCGGGTGCTTTATTATTCCACGCTCCTTATGGCGATGGTTTTGACTACCCTTTCCGGATGGATGTCTCAATACTTCCATTGGCGTGCTCGTAAAGAAGTTCACGAAGCTCAAGTTTCGTCAGCCGTGGTCGTCGGAGCAGACTAAAACTCAATACACTCAGGCCGAACGGGGAATTGCTCCCCGTACTCGGTCGGCAAGAAGCGGAACGGATATAGGGGTACAACGATGTACCCCTCACCTTCCACTCTCATTCCCCTTCTGCTTCTGCAGACCACCCTTCGCTAAAGCTACGGAGTGGCAAGCAACAACCTTGCCCTTCTGAAATCTAAGCTTGGATTGTCGACAGAATCAGGAGAAATAAACCGCTCTTGATTAATAATTATCTATATATCGTATGCACTTGCACCCAGAAGCACTTTTTTTGCTTCAGTCAATCATCCTAATTGGTTTGCCATATGCCCTGTGGCGAATCAAGATTATCCGCAACCTGATACCTGTGGCAATCGTCCAGATTTTGGTTGGAGTATTACTTGGGCCATCTGTATTGGGAGTTTTACAACCTCATGTATTTGAGTTCTTGTTTGCCAAAGAATCTCTTTCTGTGATCAATGGTCTCAGCTGGATGGCAATTGTGCTATTCGGTTTCCTCACCGGACTGCATTTTGATATTGAAGAGATTAAGAGCAAAGGTGTTTCATTTGGAATTGTTGGTTTAGCAAGTATCGTCATACCGTTTATGCTCGCAATTGGAAGCGCATGGTGGTTATATAATACCTTTCCTCAGCTTGCAGGACCAAATGCTACACAGTTTACGTTCATCTTCGGTATGTGTATTGCAGCAAGTGTGACAGCACTTCCAGTGCTTGGTGCTATCCTCGTCGAGATGGGCTTAATCACAACTAAGGTTGGTAAATCTGTACTTGGATTTTCTACCATTGTTGATTGTGTACTTTGGATCGTAATTTCGATCTTACTTGCTATTTCATCTGGTGGTGGTCTCGTCGGTGTTGTTAAGACGATCGGTCTGACCTTAGTCTATCTTGCCGTTATGATCATCGCAGTAAAACCATTTTTAGATGGACTCGTAAAACGTAAAATTTGGACAGTTGATCCAAACAATGTGCAATTGGTTGCTGTTTCTGTATTGCTGATTCTTTCAGCACTTGCTACCGAGCTTATCGGGATTCATTATTTGCTCGGTGCTTTTATCTTCGGAGCGCTTATTCCGAAAGAAATTGCCCAAGCACTCTATCATAAGAAAGAGCCGTTGGTGCTTGTGATCTTACTTCCGTATTTTTTCATCTCAGCTGGTCTCAAAACAACATTTGATCTAAGCTCTGCTGAAGTATGGGTGGTCTTTGGACTGATGGCACTTACATCTGCCGTAGGTAAGATATTCGGTACAGCCATAACTGCTCGCTTCATAGGTAAGTACAGTAAGCGTGAGTCTATGACTTTTGGAGTATTTATGATGTGTAAAGGTATGATGGATCTTGTCATACTGAATGTCATCTTGGGAGCTGGCATAATCAGCTCAGTGACATATTCTGGTATGGTGCTTACTGCGATCGTACTAGCTACTGCCACTAAACCATTGGCGTTACTAGTGCGTGCAAAGCTAAAAGATGGAAACATGAATGAAGAATCTGTTCCAGCTAAAGCAATGGCTCATTAAACAAGTAATCAAACTAAAGGCTCGTGTTAAATGCACGAGCCTTTTTTTGTGACATAAAGTTATTTATTAATATCGATCTTAGTACTTATATAAAGCTGCTTAAGCATGATGACTTTACACATACAGTATTGAGATCTGGAAGGGAATACTATGTTAGAAATCTGACACAATATTACTTAGATATTTAATAAATTGTATACATAATAGAGTCCATTTTTAGAGTTGCAAACAAGGTTCACGATTAAGAAACTATTTCAAATGAGCTCAAGTTATGTGAATCACAGTGAATCACATGCATCACTGTGATGTATACTACATATTTGATACACAAGTTACACTTCAACTATTGTTATTTCTATTTAGATCTTATGTCTGAAATTAAAAATGGTGCAAATGGTAAACAAAACCATACGCACGTCAAACTAGGTGAAGGTTTTGCTACAGCAATCTGTGGTAATGATATTTTATCTTCTGCATTATATGTTTCAGGTATCGCAGTGATGTTTTCTGGGGTATTTGCTCCATTAGTGCTTGCTGTCGTAGCGGGAGTCCTTTTTCTTTATAAAGCTGTTTACACTGAGGTGGTTGAAGCATTACCTGTAAATGGTGGTGCATACAACTGTCTTTTGAACGGCACATCTAAAACAGTTGCTGCAGTTGCAGGTGTGATGACGATTCTTTCTTATATTGCAACAGCAGTGATTTCAGCGAAGGTTGGTGTGGAGTACCTTAATACTGTTTTAAATTTTCATGAGTTCACTTTAACGTTGCCCTTACTTGGGCATGTTGAGTTTAACGCAATAATTTTACAAACTATTGCACTTTTGTTTGGATTCGCTATGCTTGTGATCTCTGGTTTGAAGGATTCTGCAAAAGTAGCTTTTGGAATATTCGTATTTCATATCATCACTCTCATAAGCTTTTTATGGTTGGGATTAATGTATTATCTAGAAGGTAACTCCGAGTTTGCTTTTAATCTAGCTCATACTTGGGATATCGTCAAAGCTCAAGGCGGAGTATGGAATACCTTTTATCTAGCTTTCTCAGCATGTCTCCTCGGAGTATCTGGTTTTGAAAGCTCAGCTAATTTCGTAGAAGAACAGAAGCCAGGGGTATTCCGTAAGACTCTTCGTAACATGCTTATAGGTGTAGCAATTTTCAATCCACTTATTGCATTAGTAGTACTAAACTCAATGCCATATGAAGCAATCACCGGAGCCAAAGATTTTTTGCTTGCTGATGCAGCAAAGATTATTGGTGGATCTTGGTATCAATATGTAATAGTTGCTGATGCCTTCCTTGTCTTATCTGGAGCAGTACTTACAGCATTTGTTGGTGTGAGTGGACTTGTGCATCGTATGTCACTTGATAGCTGTCTTCCTGCATTTCTTGCAAAAGTAAACGACAAAGGTTCTTTTCCACGTATTATTATTGCATTCTTTGTTCTTTGTAGTTCAATCTTAATTATTACTGGTGGCAATTTGCTTTCATTGGCCGGAGTATATACGATTTCGTTCCTCGGAGTGATGAGCTTATTCGCAATTGGTAATATCATACTTAAAGAAACGCGCACTGAGCTTAAGCGTACATACAATGCACCACTTCTGATGGTATTTCCTGCAGCAGTTGCGACTATTTTTGGAATCATTGGAAATATCCGTATTGATCCAAATAATCTAAAGTTTTTCGAACTTTATTTCATACCTTCACTTGTACTTGTACTTGTGATTGTCTATCAAGACTATATTTTGAAAGCACTCATGCGCATGTTCCGCAATGTACCCGCTGTCTACAATTACATTAATCGTAATTTCAGCGATCTCATCCACGGAAAATTTGTCGTTTTTATTCATGATCCCAGTCGACTTCATAATATCTTGGATTACATCAATCGTAATGAAACAGGTTGGGATATTATCTTGGTCCACTGTGGAGATAGGCAAACATTCCAAGAAATTAAGGAGATGTTGCCAGTACTTAAAAAAGCTGGTGTATTCTCACATTTCACTATAACACCCGTTTTCAAAAAACAAGAGTTTGGTCCTAAGATAATTGATAAGGTTGCTGAAGAATTTGATGTCAGACATAATCGTATTTTGATTGGTTCGATCCATCATCATCATCCGTTTGGATATGATGAACTCGGCGGTGTCAGAATAGTTGTGTAGGGCATATAGTCGATACTCCCGCTTGTTCGCAAGAATGAGCGGGAGAGCTTTAATCCTCCTTCGCAAAGTAAGATTGCAAGCTTCGGAAGGATTTTAACAATCAGAGCATGAAGTGACAGAGAAGTCGCAGACCAGACCTGGTCTACGGTTTTTCCGTCACCTCAAAGCATAGGTGACTGACCAGTGTGCATCGGGAGTTGAGAGCACATTGAGTCATTACAGACTCCCAGAAGGTTCCTGTGAAGGAAATTATTGTGCCAATTGTAGGAGCAGTTATCGCGGCAGCATTGGGAGCCGCACTTACGCCGGAGCACGTGGGCGGTGCCTTGATCGTTGCACCGATTGGTGTAGCAATTGGATGGCGAGTTCGCAATATGTTTTAAATGGCAGGGGGTCGCTCCCCCTGCTTTTTTCTTTTACGGCTAGATTTATGAACGAAGATTATCTATTACTCGAGGATTGATCATGAAATGTTTGTTACGGATAACACACAGTTTTTCACCAGTATATGGCTCTACTTTTTTATTAACAATAAGCATTGCATCGTAAACTCGTCGCCATAGATTGCCATCAACTTCATTAAACTCTTTACCAACATCTTCTGCAGTGCATGGTTTTGTGGGATTTTTAAATAAACAGACAGCAAGATGATATTGATGAGAATCGAGAGGAAGCTCAATTTTAGCTTTATCAATATGAATAATTCCATCAGTAGGATCAAAATACATTTGATAGTTTTGAACTGCGTGATGCTTTTTTTGATTCAGGTGTCGCCGCGTGCGCCAGTCGGTCCCGTGCGGATTTCCGGACCACCGCCGTGACCTTTCGCGTTCACGCACGTCTGAGGGACATGTCCCGCTCCACG
>JBGSBR010000013.1:0-30861 GCA_041730495.1 Weeksellaceae bacterium
GCAAGAAATTCTTTTTTATCAGAATCAGAATTTCCTGGAAAACTTGCTTTATAGTCAATCGTTTTACCTTCAGTAACCGAATTGATGATCAAATTATCTAAATCTTCTCTATTTATATTTTCTAATATAGCTTGAATCATATAATCCTATAACTTATGTACCGCTTATTATACACCCGTCTCTTTAAGCTCCAATAAATGTCTATACTGCCATTCACTTTCTCGTTGTATCTCTTCTTCAGTACCACCGGCATCTCGGATCGCAGTCAGTGCATACATCGCGCCACCTTTCGCATGAGTCCTGACATGAGCTGTTGCTACTGCTTGGCCAGCTGCTCGTGCCGCAGCTCGGGCTGGTGAAAACTCTGGTGCCTGACGCGCAGCTGCATGCGAACCAAGAGATGCGCCACGGATGATAGGCATACTGAAGATTCCATCATCAATCCATTTCCTTAGAGTTTTAATTGCTTGTCGTGGGCGCATATCATCAGGATATTCTTTTTCGAAATAATGTAATACTCGCTCAGCACAATCAGATGCCCAGGTAGCGAGGATTTTATGATCAACAGATTTCTCAAGTTCACTCATCTCTGCTTGATATGGTAGTTTTACGATGACAGGTTTTTTCATATTTAAGCACTTATCTCCAATCAATCGGCTCAGTGCCATGTATTTCATGGTACTCGTTACACTTACTAAAATGATGATTGCCAAAAAACTGAGTTGCAGAGTAAGGTGATGGATGAGCAGATGTTAATACGAGATTTTTATCTCGATCAATTACCAATCCTTTATTTTGTGCATACTTCCCCCAGAGCAGGTACACAATGTGTTGACGATTTTCATTCAGGCTTCCGATAACACCATCAGTAAATTCTTCCCAACCTTTTTTGGAATGTGATGCTGGCATACCAGCAGCTACAGTTAACACACTATTGAGCATCAAGACTCCTTGCTTAGCCCATCGTGATAAATCACCTGAAGGGTAAGGAGTAATACCTAGATCATTTTTAATTTCTTTATAAATATTTTGAAGAGAGGGAGGTAACTTTATGCCATCATTCACTGCAAATGACAAGCCATTTGCTTGACCCGCTCCATGATAAGGATCTTGTCCGACAATAACTACTTTTACTTCGTCGAACGGACAGAGGTCAAAGGCACGGAATATATTTTTTGCGGGAGGATAAACTTTTTTAGTTTGATATTCAGTTCGAACAAATTCGGTTAAAGATTCCCAATATGGTTTTTCAAATTCAGACTTTATTGCTTTCTTCCATGAATCTTCAATCCGCACATCTTTCATAATGTATGTATGTTTGTTTCGTTCTCTAATTCCATTAATTATATCTTGCGGAGAGGGAGGGATTCGAACCCTCGGTGGATTGCTCCACACCGGTTTTCGAAACCGGTACATTCGGCCACTCTGACACCTCTCCTACAGCTAGTATTATAGCACTCTAGCTCAGATTCTTTTATAATAAGGTTATGGACACATTACCAAAAGCTATCATCTGCGATCTCGATGGTACACTTGCCTTACTTGGTAAGCGTAGCCCCTATGATGCTTCGACTGCAGAAGAAGATAGCTTAAATAACCCGATCGCCAATATCCTCGAAGTCTATAGTCACCAAGAAACCTATGATATCAAGATCATCTTACTCACAGGTCGCGAAGATAAATATCGAGAGCAGACTCAACGCTGGCTGCAGAAACATAACATCATCTATGAAGAGCTGTATATGCGACGCACTGGTGATCGTCGCAAAGATACTGTCTATAAAAAAGAGATCTATCAAAATCAGATCGAAGGCAAGTACGATGTACTCTTCGTCCTTGAAGATCGAGATCAAGTGGTCGCCATGTGGCGTAAAGATTTAGGACTGACTTGTCTACAAGTCGAGTACGGCGACTTCTGATTCCTCACACTGATTGTGTATTTAGTTTAAATGATTATTGATATTCGACTTTTTTTGGAATACGATAGTATTAGATAGGTTTTAACAATTTAACTTATATATATGGATCTCAACATCATGGCAGTCGTGGTCGCTACTATCGCTCAGTTTGTCGTCGGTGCTATCTGGTACACTCCTCTTTTTGGTAAGTTGTGGGGACAGATCCACGGCTTCGATAAACTTTCCAAAGCGGTCCAAGATAAAATGGTAAAAGAGATGGGTCCATATTATGGATTACAACTCCTCGTCACAATATTCACCAGCATCGTCATGGGCATGCTTGTAGCTGACTCAGGTCTACGTTGGAGTGTCTTCATGCTCGCTGCTTTGATCTGGATTGGATTCGTAGTACCTGCACAAGTAAGTAGTGTCATCTTCGGTGGTACTGATGCGAAATGGCTCTGGAAGAAAATCGCTGTCCAAGCTGGAGGCTCACTTGCATGTCTTGAGGCAGCAGCGCTTGTGTTCTATCTGATGGGATAATTATTTATCCGCTTGCATCAGCTGATGTAGTTTACGCAGAGTATTTATATTTCTGATGGTGACCTTTTTGTAAAATGGTGTGCCGATGATTTTCAGTAATCCACTGCGAGTAACATCTTTACGTTTTACATTCCATACAAGTGCGCCATGCACATATTTCACGGTGTCAATCTCTGGCTTGATCCCGATATCTTTAAGTACTTCTTTTTTATTGTATTCATCCCACAAAAATAGCACATCAGTTTTCATCTCTGTATTATTAAGCCAAGTTTTGGGTACTTCTTTTTCGATTGCCACAATCTCTTTCTGACTGCGTACAACAACAGGCACTGCAAGATTAAACTCTTTTTTGATAGCTTTTTCAATTACGTTATCTAACGTTGACTGTTTATCTGTAGTTTCAAATATCACATTACCAGAGTTTATATAGGTTTTGACATCGGTATACCCAAGCTCTTCAAAAACGACTTTTAGTCGTTTCATCTCGACTTTGGCATTGCCACCGACATTGATCCCTCGCAGTAGTGCTACGTATTTCATATCTTTATTATAACCTGATAACTTCACCGGGAATAACTGCCAACTCTTGCACTTCTTCCTCTGTCGTGGTCACGATCGTTTGGTATCCATCAATCATCTGCATCACAATCTCTTTGTTGTGTCGATCAAGCTCTGAGAAAATATCATCCAGAAGTAAGAGCGGTTTATGTTCCAGACTGTCTTGCATAAACTGGATTTCATTCAACTTTAACCAAAAGACACCTAGACGTTGTTCACTGCGAGATCCATACAAATGAATATCTTTGTTCGCACCAGTATCGAGAAATATTGTGAAGTCATCTTTTTGTGGGCCAATGATTGTCCGGCGTAACATGCGCTCTTGGCTATGCACTCGTTTTAGTTTTTCATGAGAGAATTCATTTGCTTCATATTTAAGAGTGAACCTTTTGGTCTGCATCTCTGGATGTGCATTCAAGTAGTCTACGAAATCTCGTCGTCGACGTGTGACATACTCTGCTTGCTCGACAAGATAGTTGTCCCAAAAAGAAAGCTCGTCTTCAAGCTGCATCTCATCAAGGTATGTTTCTAAAAGTTTATTTCGTTTTCGCAGTGCGTTTTCATAATTGCGACTACGTCGTCGATAATTCAGATCTACGGCAGAAAGCACACTATCCAGATAATCACGGCGACGAGTCGGTGAACCACTGATGATGCTGATTTGTTGAGGAGCGAAAAGCACTGCAGCGGTCTGCATCTTACGATACTGCGCATATGGCTTGGTAGTCTTACTGACTGAAAATGTTTTGGCTACTCGATTGATTTCATTGCGTTTCAAGTAAATCTGAAACACCATATCTTGTTCACCTGCCAGGAACTTCGACTGAATATATGCATCTGGTTTATCCCACTGTATGAGCTCAAGCTCTCGAGTCTCTCGGAATCCACTGCCGAAGATTGCTGTATAGATTCCTTCAAGTAAACTGGTTTTCCCTCGTGCATTTTCACCTAAGATAACGGTCAGATGAGGATCAAACGAAAAAACTTGTTGATCAAAACCTCGGAATCGAGTAAGCACAATATCTGTCAGAATCATAAGAAATCATTATCTCATGTGAGCTTAATCTTTGCGAATGAAGCTTAATTTATTTCTTTTTCAAAAGGAAGATTGACTCCATAAAAGCTGGAAGTCGGAAGATAGTATTTCGTTGCAAAATAGCTTTTGGGTTTTCGAGGAATAAACGCTGCCAAAACTTACGGGTGAAGATCGAAAGTCTGGAAAAATCTTTACTATGAAACCAGCGGATCCAAAGATTTTCTTTTGTATATATTTTATGAAGAACATACTTACGCGATACACGAATCGTTTCATTGATCGCTTTCTTGATCTTTGCGCGGTCGACATGCTCAAGTACATCAAATGTAACGACTAAATCAAACTGATCAATTTTATATGGAAGTTTCGTAATATCACCGAGCTTCAGATATGGTGCAACATCTGGATCAGCCATCTCGAGTGCATGCTCTGAGATCTCAACACCATGTGCTTCTATGCCAAACTTCCGCAATGCTCGGACGAGATGACCCGTACCGCAACCCACATCGAGTACATTTTTCGGATTGATGAACAGTTTGATCACGAGTGCTCGATAATAATCTGCAAGTTTATATATTAAAACAGCAATCCATGATTCTTTCGTCACGAATTTATAGCCAGCTTTTTTACCGGTATAGTACTCTCGATCATAAAAACTTGCATCAATACGATACGGCATAACCACAGTTCCCTTAAATGCTTCACCATCGATAATATTATTCAAATTTCGGAAATCATTGCCGTTGGTCACAATGACAGTCAAATCAAGCTCTTTTGCAAGTTGTGCAGCTATAGGATCAAACGGTGTATTAATACCAGGTGACCATTCAGTGCCGACCAGCTCTTGTAGTTCCTCCCATGTCAGACGATCTATTTTTTTAGCATCTGAAAATTTACCTGGATCTTTATCATAGACCCAATCAATATTTGACATATTGATGATCAGATTTGCTCCATAGTCTCGAGCAAGTACGACAGCATCATAATCTGTGGACCATCCTGGTTTCCAGCCAGCACCGATCACAAGTGGTTCTTTCCAGTTATCAAGTTTTTTGTCATAGTTTTCGATAATACGAGGATGCGCGATATCTTCAAAGATAGTACGAAGTAAATGTGCATTTAAGCGAGTAGCGTGGATACCCAACCAATCTAGATCCTGATCAGTCATCGTACCAATGACACTTTTACCTGCATCACGGTACTGTCGAGCGACTCGTCCTCCACCTGCAACTACAAAAAAACGCTTACCTTTTTTGATGTAACCACGTATGAATGTATTGAGTTTACTGAGAAATACATCATCGATACCGCCGTTGGGGACTATTAGTGAGCCACCTATAGAAAGTACTATTGGGGGTTCTTCGTATTGGAATAACATTTTTTGGGTCTAAAAAAAAACCGCTTGTACAGCGGTTATATATAACTGGTTAGAAAATTTGGGCGGCAATAAAAAGTTTGATATTCATACTTGAGTTCAGACAATTATACGTATCACTTTGACAAAAATCAACAACTAGGCTACAATGAGTTTACATGAGGCGCTCACGAATCACAATCACACTAGACAGTCAGGTTTTGAAAAAAATCGATCAGCTTATAGATAAAAAACAAATTCGCAACCGTTCGCATGCGATCGAGTTCATTCTCCAACAGTATACACAACATAGTGTCAAGAAAGCTGTCATTTTAGCTGGTGGTCGTGGCACACATTTGCTTCCTTATACTTACGAGATCCCAAAGCCTTTATTACCGGTCCAGGGTACACCCATCCTCGAGCACTTAGTAATCGGCCTTAAAAATAATGGTATAACCGATATTATTATTACCATCAGTCACTTAGGTGAAAAGATTAAGTCATACTTTGGTGATGGTAGTAAATGGGGCGTTTCAATCACGTACTCTGAAGAACAAGAATCACTCAATACAGGTGGCGCTATAAAAAAAATCAAACACTTAGTGGATCAAGAAACATTCCTCGTCATCCATGGAGATATCATGACCAACTTTGCCTTTAGTGATCTGATCAAGTTTCACGAAGAACAAGATAGCATTGCTACTGTGGCACTTACCACCTCATCAAAACCGATGGAGTTTGGCCAGTTTAAGCTTCATGGATCTAAGTTAGTACAGTTTTATCCAAATACAGATAAACCAGAACTCAAAAGTCATCTCATCCATTGTGGTATCTATGCATTCAAACCATCAATTTTTGATTATTTTCCTAAAAACAAGAAAAGCTTTGCATTAGAAGATGTCCTCCAAGAGCTTATCCCACAAGAACAGGTCAATGGATTTGTTTTCGAAGGAACATGGTTTGATGTCGGAAATCCTGAAAACTACGAAAGAGCAATCAAAGAATTCAAAAAATAACTTAAAGAATTCCGCCACCTACTCCAAATATCTGCCCAAGAAGACGACTCAAGAAGAAAGATAATACAAGTAAGACAAAGCCAATGATACCAGCTGTTATTTTTTGCTGTCCTGACTGTACTCGTTCTGGATCTCCAGATGAAAGTAACAGATCATATCCACCCCAGCTGATGATCAAAAATAAAATAATAGCAGAAAGTGGTGTCAAAAATGTAACAATTACTCCAACTAAATCACTAAGTTTATTGATCCCAACTAATGGACCATTGATACTAACAGGTGTGCCTCCAGAAGGCTGGATAATAAGTTGTTGTGCAAGATAAGGTGTCATCTATGTTTAAGTTTTTGTACTAATTTCATACCGATGATCATGACGGTATGAATACCCATCGAAAGTAACATATAACCATTTATAGCATACAGGAAGTTTTCCAGTCCTGCAAGAAACGCCTTATTGCGAAAGATGATAGACACATCGATATTTAAGACATAAATGATGAGGGCAATCATAATACCAATCGGTATGATGTAAACGATGTCTATCAGATCTTGTTTCGATGAGAACATCGTACTTGAAAGAATAAATATCACATATCCAATCCCCAGCTTAAACCAGATAGTTGGAAGTGGTATCGTACTAATCCACCATAACAATAAAATCCCGACTATCACCGGCGCAATCCCCACAATGATTCCACGGAAGACATCTTGTTTTTCATACAACACTCTTCCCAACTTGATATATCGACCTTCCCATTCTGGAAAAATATGAATCTCTCGTACCCGCAGCAACAATATCATTGCCATAAAAAAATGACTAAGCTCATGAATAATAGTCCCAGGTAAAAAAATAAACGAAATAATACTGAAAACTACATGATCGCTACGAAAAAAAGTATAGAGAACCTGAAATAATTCACGAATACTAATCCTTGAGATCCAATATAACGCTGCAAGTTGAAGAATGAATGCGCCGAGTGCAAGTTGGATTACCATACGAAGCTAGAGAGTCTGTAGATAGCAAAGCTTAAAACACTGAGAGATAGCAAGGAAATGCTGAAAAAAACAGGAACTGTTTTATGCTCAGTTTTCTTGAATAATAACGTTTCTGATGTAAGAGGCGTGTAGTTCTTTTTCATACAAATTCATTATACAGTGCCGACGGCTTGAGATTGATCAGGTATACCAGTGGGTGGCACGATGCCAAGATCAGGTGTGTTGGCTGGAGCTTGAGTCTGTGGTTCTGCTGGTACATAGCTAATCGGTGTTTCAGCAGGCTGTGGTGTATTAGTACCAAGTGGCTGCATCTTTTCTTGAGGCACTACTGTTGGTGTGACAGGTTCAGCACTTTTTACTTCTTCTGCTTTGGTATCAGTCGCTTCAGTTTTTTGTGTTTCATCTTTTATTGTTTGCGTTTCATCAGACTCTACTTTTTGTACTTGTTTCGAGGCACAGTTTGTACAGACAGTTGTTGCAGTTGAGATGACATCTGTCTCAAACTTCTTGGCACATTTCTCACAGAAGAATTTACTATGTGTCATTTTTTTATCAGCTTCTGTACTTGATCCCGCTTTCTTTTGGATACTTTCGACATTGAAGATAAACTCTTCACCATCAAAGTCTGCGATGATAGCGTCCCCTGCTTTTACCTTTTTAGCGATGATCAACTCTGAGATTGGATTTTCAATCAACTTTTGGATTGCACGACGCAATGGGCGAGCACCATAAATTGGATCAAATCCAGATCTTACAATCTCTTTGATAGCAGCATCTGTAGCCATGAATCCCATCTCTTGTTCTTCGAGCAATTTAGTCAAACCTTTAAGCTGAAGTTTGGCAATCTGTAACATATGTGAGAACTTAAGTGGTTCAAACACAATTACTTCATCAAAACGATTCACAAGCTCAGGTCGGAAGAACTTCAATAGCTCAACCATTACTTTATCTTTGATAATCTGATATTTCTTAACATCAGTTTGATCTTCAACTTGGCGTTGTGCATCTACCTCTTTTACTACTGGGAAATCGGCTCCGAAATATGCTTCAAGAGTTTGTTTCTTCCAAGCTGTCTGACCTGCTTCATGGAACCAGATATCATTACCGACGATCACGATCTCTCGACCTGATGGACTGAAGGTATGAAGATCCCAGTGTGTGATTGGAAATGCACCACCATCAACTGTTTGATCTGTAAAATAATCTTTTAGCGTACCCGTCTCCCAATCGGTTGTATCAGTTTTTCTTCTCCAATAACGATCTTTGAATGTCATGATCTCTTTGTCATCTGGAGTAAATGCATGAGTTTTTAGTCTGATAGTTGGCAGCTGCTCATCTGGCGCATCTGGCAAAGCGTTGATTACCATATGATCTTTGAAGTACTCGATCAGATTGGTGACAGTCCATACTTTTGCAGTAGTAGCTGTACGCATATAGACCGCATTACCTTTGGTGACAATCTCTTTACCTTGTGAAGAGATTGCATGAGTGTCATAACCAAATGCAGGGAAACCAAGTTTTTTATTATCAGTATCGACTTCAGTTGTTTCTTTCGTAGGTTCTGCATTAGGATCTTTTTCAAATCCTGCAGCTTCAGCCTTTTCTGCATCAGTTGGTTGAGTGTCTACTTTTCCTTCGATTTTTTGGCCGGCGAAATAATCACTGATCAGATGATTTTGCCATGTACTTGAGGCTGGTTTACTATCTGCAGCTTTATTTTCTGTTTGTTGTAGTGTTTGTGTGATAACTTCAGAAGTCACTCCTCCATCTCTCTCGAAATATTTGTTACCCACTGTCATGATCTCACGACCACGAGGAGTGAAAACATAGGTCGCAATCATCGTAGGTTCTGTGACCTCAGATTGACCACTCTTCATGAGCTCATCTTGAATCATCTTCGTACCGATGTTTGAGGTACAGATAACAACTGTATTTTTGAATGAAATGGTGCGGCCTTTGTTGTCAGTCAAACGTCCATCATCTAAGATCTGCAACAAGATATTGAAAATATCTGGATGAGCTTTTTCGACTTCATCAAACAAGACAAGTGAATATGGTTTACGTCGTACAGCTTCTGTCAGCTTACCACCTTCTTCATAACCGACATACCCTGGTGGTGGTCCAAGAAGTTTGGCAACTTCATGACGTTCCATGTACTCTGTCATATCGAAACGAATTACTGCATCTTCATCATCAAACAATACCTCAGCTACAGATTTGGCTAGCTCGGTTTTACCGACACCAGATGGTCCGAGGAAGACGAAGCTACCGATTGGTCGATTCGTTGCCTTGAGTCCTGCTCGACCACGTCGAACTGCTTGAGCAACTGAGAGCACTGGTCGTTCTTGACCAATCATACGTTTATGGATTGTTTCTTCTAGATTTACGAGTTTATCACCTTCGGTGGCACTGATCTTGGAGATCTGGATACCAGTACGTTTGGCGATAATATCTTTGACGATCTCTTCTGACACTTCTGTTGTTTGCTGAGATTTCTTCGCATTATATTCATCTTTCTTTGCATTCAAACTACCTTGAATATCATCGATTTTCGAACGATTGATACGAGCTTTGACTTTTTCACCACTCTTTTCATATTCGGCGACTTCTTGTTTAAGCTGTGAGATACGATCTTCGATAGATTTGATTTCTTCAGGAAGTGAGATAAGGGGCAAACGTACAGCAGCTGAGGCTTCATCCATCAAATCAAATGCTTTGTCTGGCAAGAAACGATCGCCGATATAACGCTTCGAAAGCTTTACAGCTAAATCGATAACAGCATCAGGGATTTTTACTTTATGAAATGATTCATATTTATCACGTGTCGCTTTGAGCATCTTGATTGCAGCTTCAACCGATGGCTCAGGTACCACCACAGTCTGGAAACGACGTTCAAGAGCTGCATCTTTTTCGATGTATTTACGATATTCAGTGATTGTGGTCGCACCGATAAGCTGTACTTCTCCACGAGCGAGAGCTGGCTTGATAAAGTTGGAAGCATCAAGTGCACCATCACCGCCGCCGCCGGCACCAATCATGGTATGCATCTCATCGATAAACATGATGACCTGACCTTTACTTTCTTTGAGTTCATCAACGATGTTTTTCATACGTTCTTCAAACTCACCTCGATGCGAAGCACCGGCAATGACACTAGTGAGATCTAAGACTAAGATACGTTTTCCGAGTAATGTTTCTGGGACTTGCTTGGCAACAATGCGTTCAGCTAAGCCTTCGACAACAGCGGTCTTACCTACACCTGGTTCTCCGATAAGTGCGGGATTATTTTTGATACGTCGAGATAAGATATGCACGACACGCTCGATAACTTCTGAGCGTTCTACGACTGGATCAAGCTCATTGGCAGCAGCTTTGGCTGTGAGATCGATCGTGTATTGTTCAAGTGCTGATTTTTGTTTCTGTTTGGCAGCTTCTTGACCCGTGGCTGCAGCAATACCTTCTGCTTTTCCAGTAATTTTTTTGTTGAGATCTTCTTTTTTGATACCCATCTTCACCAAGATGCGTGAACCTAAGCCTTCACCCTCTTCAAAAAGAGCCAGCAACAAATGTTCAGGTGAGATGAATTCATATCCAAGTTTGCGAGCTACTATAAGTGAGTTTTCGACGATCTGTTTCACTCGTGGTGCGATCTGTGGAGGGGTTGGACTTGATTCCTTTTTATAGTTTTTAGCTAACTCTTGTTGTACAAGCTGTGGTTGTGCTTTTAACTCAACCAACAATTTATAAATCTCACCATCACTGATCAAGCCATGTAGGAGGTGTTCACTATCGACATACATATTTTTCATGTCTTTCGCTTTGTTATTCGCTTCCATGAACACTTTGTTTGAGCGTTGTGTCAGATGCGTCATCACATCGAGTGTATTACGTTTTTGATTACTCAAGTTAGAGTTCAAGGCAGCTGGCGGTTTAGTTGTATTACCAGATTGTGAATTCTTTTGTTGATTATTATTTTGCTGTGGTGCATTCTTACTGAACTGCTTTTGTTGATTGTTTTGTGAATTATTTTGGTTTTGATTGTTGTTTTGTTGACGATTGTCTCCACTATTTTGTACAGGTTTTGACTGATTATTATTCTGAGGACTATTGTTTTGTGAAGTTGAAATAGGTGCCTGATTTGCAGGTGGTGCTGATGGAGCTGTAACGATTTTTGGCTGTTCTACAGGTACTACAATAGCTGGCTCTACAGGCGCTGCTGCTACTGGAGGTGCACCTATACCATTGTATGGTGTACCGCCTCCTGGAGTCTGTCCAATACCATTGTAGGACTGTCCTGATGGAGGAGTGCCAATGCCATTATATGATTGCGGTTGTGGAGCCACAGTCTGAGTTTCCACCACTATTGGTTGAGGCACGTCACTTGCTGGATTAGCCGCTGGAGCGGCACTTCCTGCTTGTTGAGGATCTTGGGTTGCATTCGGTGATTGTTTCCGTATAAAATCAAAAATACCAGACATTTTTTAATTATGGAGAATCAAAAATCAAAAGTCAACAAAGAAACAAATAAGCATTTTTTGTTTATCGTTTTAATGGTTTTTTTTGTTGCTTACTTCACCGCCACACCTAAAAATACCTTCGCACAAGACACTCAAGTAAATAGATGTAGATTTAGATTTGATACATTAATAGACATCCTGCTTAATAGAGATTCAGAATGTTATGACGCTCCTAATATCAACTCTGGTGGCACTATAGGCGGTCAACCTGCAGGTAGTCCGGCACCGTCTGGTCCTGCTCCCACTGCAAATCCGTTTCCCAGTGTCAGTCCTCCTCCAGGAAATCTTCCTCCTTCAAACACCATATCAGAACGTGCTGTTGAACTAACTAACCGCATAAAAGAAGAGTGTGGCCCTACTGTCGATGGGGGCGATATTCTAACAGGCTGTCTCAATGATTTAGATGATATATACGGCTGGGGAACAATATTTGAAATATCTTCCTGTCCTGTAAGAAGTGGGAGTTACTGGTTACAGTGTGTTTGTTATGCCAGAGCACTTGCTAAAGCAACTGGACGTCCTTATGAAGGCTTTGGAAATGCAAAAGAACATATCGGTAAATCTGTAGCTGGTTATAGATATACCGATAAAGTAGGAAATGTACCAACACCTGGAGACATTGCCTTATGGGATTCTGGTCCTTGGGGACATATAGCTTTAATCGCTGAGGTCAATCGGAATTATGCTGGACAAAATTGTAATTATAATATGCGTATAGTAGAGGCCAACTATGGCCAGAACGGATTAGTAAGACACGATAGAATTCTATACTGTGATGAACCTGATTTTAAAGGTTGGCAAAGACGTATATGAATAACTTAGCTATAAAAAAACAATTTGTTATCGGTTTATTAGTTTTTTTACTAATAGTACTTGCGATTATCGTCATGATACTAAGATCAAGAATAAGTACCACTGGTACAACACCTGATGGCAATACGCCCACAACTGTACCTATTACCGCAGTGCCAGCCAACGCACCACTTGAAATAGTCAGTTTCCAAAGTGATGCAGCTACAGGAACATTATTGCCCAACTCTATTATTGAAGTTTCCTTAAATCGTGCTTTTGTATCAAATGAAGTGCAAATTGGTATTTCACCGGATATACAGACAAACCAAACTATCGAAGGTACAGCCATATATATATCACCACAGACTAATTGGACAATCGGTACAGCATACACTTTCTCTGTGACTGCAGGCGGCCAAACAACTGATTATGAACTAAGAACAGTCGAGACTCAGACTGCTGGGAGTCAAGGTGTAAATACCAGACCAGAAGGAGCTTATGAAGAAAGCCTCGCTTTTCAGCTACAAAATCACCCAGACTCATTTCTGACAAATCAAACACCATTTGCCACAGATCGCTTTTCAATCATTTCTCAGTACATCGAACAACCTACTGGTCATTTTGCTTTTGCAGTAACTTTGAATGGTGACGAAGCAGAAGCACGCACATACTTCCGAGTCTGGCTTGAATCACTTGGTTTAAGTGCCACACAGATTGACGAATTAGATATTACCTATCAAACCTCACCATGAAACAGTTTTTCATAATTATTAGTTTTATTGGGATAGCATTTCTCAATCCTGTAAATGCACAAGACGCACCAGTAGATAGATGTAGATTTAGATTTGACACATTAATAGATATTTTACTCAATAGAGATTCTTCTTGTTATGACGCCCCTAACATCAACTCTGGCGGCACTATTGGTGGTCAGCCTAGTCCTTCTGGTCCAGTGCCAACAGCTGATCCCAGCGGTGGACCGACATATGATCCAACAAGTTTATTTAACAATGCTGATCTAACATATCCTGAAGAAATAAATAGTGTTGCACGTCGTTGCGCAGTCAATAAAACCTACTATCAATCTGCAGCCACAGTGACTCAGGTACCATGGGAGATCCTTGCGGGTATCCATTACCGCGAAGGTGGCTGTAGTAATAATAATTCATCTGTCGGCGGCCGTCAGATAGGTGCTGTTGAGCCGGATGTAAGAAGCTGTGGTCCATCCACACAACCAGGACAACCTATTCCAGTACCTGGAGGCTGTGGATTTCGTAATCTCTATGATAGCTTGATTTACACTGGCAATCATCTAAAAGCTAAAAATGGAGATGAACCTCCTGCCACATTTCAAGCGTTAGTCACTGCCTTATCTAAGTACAATGGTGGAGGAAACTCAAACTGTCGAGGAGGAACTCCCTATACACATTGTCCTGCACAGTTCCAAGGTGAGGATGATGTCTATCCGATGAATCGCTTTGATGAGCGACATACGCCGATGTATTTGCGCTACTGTGCTGATTACACATTGTGTGACCCACCCCGTATCTATACTGGACTTGGAGCTTTGACTGTTGCAAGTGCGATTAACAAACTATCACTTTAACTATGAAACAACTCAATACTCGCGTTATTATTGCTATCTTAATCATTATTCTTATATTGCTTGTTATAGCAGTGCGTATCTTTCTAGCATCTCGAAATCCCCTCACAGATACGAGTAATCCGCCCACAAATCGTGAGCCGACACCGACACTTGTACAGATTAATGCACCTGATGAAGACGAGCCGTTTTTGGAAGCACAAACAATTCCTTCCACAGATAATGGAGTAAATAGACAGTCGCCCGATGTACAAGCATCTGAACAAGAAATACAACAGTTACTAACTGCATTACCGTATCAAACATCTTTCACAACTCAAGCTGGCATCCCAATTGATATCACCATCTCACGCACCGTCACCGTGGAACACCCTTGGTATCTGAGTGTAGATATCTATGGTATAGATTATGAAGTTCCTGAAAACTCTCCTGATTATGCCATTATGCGCAATGCTTTTCTTGAAGGTGTAAATATCAGCATGACATGGCTTAATAGTAATAATGTAGATACTACTAAGATGTATATTGAATGGGGTGGCGATAAAGCCATAATCCAAAACCGAGTCTCACAATGGTTACGTCCATAACATAGCTTCTCATGATTAAAGTTTGACACTCTTTCGCATACCTGACTATAATAAAACTATGCGTTCTATTTTGCGTTATTCTCTTGGTTTAGGTAAAAAAGGAATTTTTGTTTTCCTGGTATATGGTATCGCTATAACACTGCTACTCAAACTGTGGCAACCCTCCACTGCTCTGCAATCTAAACCTCAAAAAGATGCTAACGCTAGTGTATATGCGACTATCAAAGACCTCAAAAAACAAAATACTCCTGAATCAAAAATCAGATTAGCTGGCTATCAATCAACGACCTGCAGTCTTGCTGGTGTAGCATGCACAAACAATCCTGCAGATGATGAGAAAAACTTTCAGTCTAGCTTTTTTGGCAAAGCCTCAAGTGTCGTAATGTCACCACTTATGTACCCGCCGGCATCTGGTCTTGCTTGGACGAGAGATTCACTAGCGGAAGCAGGATTTATACCTGACACATATGCTGCGGAAGGTATCGGATTTGCTGCGCTGCGACCATTCAATGAGCTGTGGAAGATCTTCCGCAACATCTCGTATACCATTATGGTTCTCATAATTATCACCTTAGGCTTTATGGTCATGTTCCGCAGACAGCTTGATGGTCAGACCGTCATTAGTGTTGAGAATAGTTTGCCAAGGATTGTTTTATCACTGCTATTCATAACATTCTCTTTTCCGATAGCAGGATTTATGATTGACCTCATGTATATATTGATCGGCCTTGGCGTCTCTGTACTTGCTCCTACAGATCCACAGCTTACAGAATCTCAACATCTCAATAATTTCTTTGGTGCTAACTTCGGTACATTATGGACCAGTGTTTTTATCTCTGAAGGAAATTGGGTCTCTAATATACCTATCGCTGGACCAATCTGGGACCTCACTCGCTTGGGTAACGCACTGGTAGGTGTTTTACCAAGCTTCCTCAATGACGCCGTCAAGTTCTCGGCATTTATGCTTTGGATAGCTCCCGCTATGCATGGCTCAAATTTCATATTTGGACCTGCTTTTACACTCTTTGATAATATCGACTTTTTAGGCAATAGTATCGGTACACTTCCCAGTTCGACAATTAAACTGTTTGCAAATGTTGGTATTTTTGCTATTTTGCTACCCATTCTTATCTTCAATGGTGCAGGATTTATCGTGGGAATCTTAATGCTGCTGACAATTCTTTTCTTAATGTTTCGCATATTTTTTATGCTCTTCATGGGATATATTCGTATCATTTTATATGTCATCTTTGCACCGATTTTACTACTCCTTGACGCGATACCAGGACAAAATTTCTTTGCAACATGGTTACGCAATCTCGCAGGCGAACTACTAATGTTTCCTATCGTGATTTACCTCCTGATGGTCGGTAAAGGTGTCACAAATATTTACACTGGCAGTGCTGGCCCTTCTAGTAATGTCGGCTGGGGTGCTGTGGGATACAGTTGGCAACCACCGTTTCTTTATGGTATCGCCCCAGAACATTTTGCTATCCTGATCGGTATGGGCATCATGTTTTTGATACCTGATCTTGTCAAACTAGTAAAAGAAGCTATGGGTATCAAAGGCTTACCAATCAAAGTCGGTGTTAACACGTATCTCGCTGGTGCAAGCACCGTAGTCGGTGGAGCTGCAGGATTGGTACCTCAAATAGCTGCTTTGAAAGGTAGCCTACTTGGTCAAGAAAGTACTAATAAAGGATTACTTAGCGATGCTAAGAAGCTCTTTGGATTTGGTGGTCCATAACGATATTTTCTTCTCTCTTGCCATATAATCTCTTCATCTATTACGGCCCTCTTTCATATGATCAATATGTAGCTATTGATTCAGCTATGCGATAAATACTTTAGGATGTATGTGTAGGAAGTAGGAAGTAGGAAGTAGGAAGTAGGAAGTAGGAAGTAGGAAATGAACCGCCTTCCACGCTATGCGTATCATTGAGAGCAAGGGAAGTTGGAAAGTAATATTAACTGAACCCTGGTATACGTAGTAGATCTACTCCGACTATCCTCAGTATCAAGATTGAGAAGATAATCATGATCAGACCTGTGATACAAGACGTAAGTAGCTCTTGAGTCTCCTTGATCTTTTCAGGATTATTACTTGATGTTTGTAGCTGGAAGGCACAATAGATGATACACAGTAAGGCAACCATGCCGGCGATACCGATAACTAAGCCAAATACTGTGTTTTGGATAAATCCGGCAAATGTCAGATCTACACAGCCAAGCCCTGTCCACATACCGGCTCTATCACCAGTTTGATTAGTCCCTGCACCATCTTGATTCAAACATTCTTTACATGCTTGTTTTTCGTTAACATCACTAAGCAGCTCACATAACCAGATTGATGAAATGGCTGTTTCATCAGGCGCAATACAGTAACAAGCACTAGGGTTAGAGTACGGATCTGCTATAGATGGTAACCCATTGTAACAATATGGATTCTCACGCGGATTAATACCTGTATTATTGGATATATCCGTACCAATTTGCTGGCCAAATTTTGCTGCTGCCGAAAACGTATCAAGTACAACATTCCCTGCAGTAACTACAGCACCAATAAGTTCTCTGGCAATTGGAACATCTGTGTTTACTTGCCAATGGGCATCAAATGCAACACAACATCTATTTATCGCAGGATCATCACTCACAATGCCACAGTTGTTTCCCATGACTCCAGCATTGAAGTTGGTACCATCAATATTGATATATTGAGCGTTTACGGTACTGTTATAAGTAGAGCCAAATAAAAATGTGGCGAGAACAAATATGAAAGCGATAATCTTACGCATACTCTAACTATACTAAAATAGTTTTCTATTTACGAGAAGCATCTCAGCTTCCTTCATCAATATCTTCATATGCTTCTTTAGCTAGAGTTACAACAATAAACATCATTAGTAAGAATGCATATTTAGGACCAATCTCCCCACCAATATCAAACCATGTGGCATTAAATTGCTTCTCAATCTCTTCTAACATCTCAGGTGGTACAACTTGAGCTTCACCTAAGAAACGTAGAAACGCTTTCATTTCAGATGCATCCATACTGCCGCCTTCAACCCACTTAGTCCAGTACTCCTCAGCATTTGAACCTGATTCTTTTGCTGAGGTAATAAGTCGTCGCAATTCCCCAGTAAGTCCACGGTATGCTCTGTCTTTTGCAAAAAGATAGATTGATTGACTTATCATATCCTTAAGTACCAAATGTACTTCATGATTATCTGGACCCATTTCAATCTCCATCGTATCTTTCAAAGCAATCAGATTTGTTCTAAAGGTTTCCCAACCATCTTGACCTTTAAAAGCTATTTGTTCGGCTGCCTTCCAAAACCCACCACTTTCGTTGTAATCTAAAAATTTTATGATCGCCTCTTGAGTGACAGCTGTTGCGCCAGCATTACGAGCAATGATATCAAGATCGGCTAACTGCCTAGTCCCAAGATGTGCTTGGTCATCAATAAATCCATAAACATAATGTCCTTTTTGATAACCTTGTGATAACCAGTTAAGTCTATTTGTATAAAAATCTCTTAGTCGATTATATTTAGCCGGATCCTCTGATTTTATTCTTAGATCATTCATACTATCCATGGGCTTACTCAATAAGGTTTTATTTAGTTCTCGATAAAAATCTAAAGCTCTACGTATCTTCAGGTAATTATCCTCAGGCGAATCTTTTTCAGGATTCGTACTAATTAGATGAGCAGTATCCTCATACTGTTGTACTAAACTTTCATATTGAGTCATTAATTCGTGTTCAGTTTTGTTGCCACCAAAATATTTTTTAAGTAATGTTTGCAGCATGAAATCTTCATCCAAAACGTAACCTTTACCATTATTGACTTCACTACTATCACGATTAAGATCTCCAAACACATTATCTCCAGCTCTATGAATACTCCATTCTTTCTGTTTAGCTTGAGCATCTTTAGTTACCTTTTCACGTAGTTCAAGTTCAACGAAGAATAAATCAGCTCTAGCATTTTGCCACTCTTTTGAGCTGAAAGCTGGGAAATCTCTATCTCCACGCGAAGGGTTCATCAAACGATCCATTAATTCTTGTTGAAAGGTTACACCATTTTGCTCAACACCTATTTTGGAACGAGTAATGATCGAAGATGGCATACGTTGTGCGATAATAACCGACATTGCTTTATAACTAATATCATTAAAAAGGTTTTGTAAGCCAGCGTTTATAGCTGTTTCTAATCTTTCTTGTGATTTAGCATCTTTCCTAAAATTATTGTGTGTTTTTCGTTCCGTTTCGATTATTTCATCTTTTTTTTGTAAGAAATATCGCCACAATGTATCTCCGTTAGGATTATCCCTCAGATAGTTATATTTACCATCAGAATCATTTAATGAGGGAAGAACTGCTTTACCTAAATCAGTGGAAAAGTACTTTCTACCCATAAACTCTATCAACTCTTTGTATCGAGATTCGTCGTTGATACTTAAAGATTCACCAGATACTTTTAAACTTGTAGAAATTTTATAATCAATCATCATCTGGATATCACTAACCCCAGAGTTTTCCATTATCTTCCATATCTCAACAAGGGCATTGTCTTTATCCATCTTAATCTCTGGATGTCGACCTCGAAGATCACCTGTAAAATAATTTTCCACAAATGGTAAAACTGCTTCAAATCTATTCCATCCTCCTCGAGTGAGCGACCCACCCATTTTGAAACGATTAATATTCGGATTTTTTATGAAACTTAACTCAACCTGCTTATTCTTAAAATCATAAAACCCTTCTTCTTCAAATCCTGCGGAAAAACCATATTTTTCAAATGCTTCTGCAAATTTTCTATTTCTGTCTCGTGTTTTAGTGTGATCATAATCCCATTCCATTTCTTTGGTGCGTGGTGCATATGCTGCCATAGCCATATGAAAAGGATTATTAGGACTTTCATATGCCCATCGCTCTGCCTGATAATACGGATTAAGTGTCTGATCCGCACCCATAATCTGACCTTTATAATCTCGTGGTGGATCATTAAATGTACTCATAAGTTCATGAAAAAACTCAGAATGGAATACAGCAACAGCTCCATGTAAAGCTCTAATACGCTTCCACTTTGGCTCTTTAGCGAATTTTGTATCAATCATCTCACGTACTGCAGAGATAATGAACCCTTTATTATTAAAGAGATTTTTATTTAGTTGAATGAAATTGACATGTCCTTGATCTGCATGATGCTGTTGTGTCAACTTAACTAACAAATTGACAGAATTAGCTATCATATCATGATCATATGCCATGAGACGATCTAATGATTCTGCATTTGCTTTAGATTTTTTAGCAATATCCGCTCTTGCTTGCCATGGACTTTGACCTTCGTTCAACTGACCAGTAGCTATAAAAAACCGCATGTTATAACCGAATTTCACGGTATTAATATCACCACTAACTGTATTAAGTAACGCATTAATAAAAGCTGTGGAACTTTTCACTTTACCAAGTTGAGGCTGTGCTGCATAAGGTTGATGTATACGACCTGTTGTATAATCAAATGATTCTTTATCATCTCCTGCAAGAGTATCTTCATTGACCGTTACATATGTAAACATATCAAAATGTGGACGCTCTGGAGTTTTTATAGCGGTAGCGCGAAGTTGTTTGAGTTGTGTAGCTAAATCTCTATACAAAAGTGCTGGGTTTGTATAAGGATCACCTGCATTTTGCGCTTCTTGATCAAACTCAGTAGATGGGTCACTATTACTTGAGAGTACCGTATCAAATAAAGTATAAGAAACATATAAAACAGAATCATATAATTTTTTAGACGCTTTTTCCCCTGCTTGTTGTTCTAGCTCTTTTTGTAATGCAGTGTTGAACTCAGCTTCATCCCATTCGCGCGAGTCTCTTTTACTTAAAAAATACTTATAGAATGCTTTTTCTTTTTTTTTATCTTCAGAAAGCGAGTCAAACGCACCTGAAACTGCTTCATACTCTGTTCTGGCTAACCGATCATAAAATTTCACAAAATCTGCATAGTTATACATACTTTCTACAAAACCTCTTGCAGTAGTTGCAGTATTTATAAAATCTTCTTGATTAGTTCTATTCGCAGTGACAATATCATTTTCAATAATTTCAATAAATTTTTGTTTCCTTGCACGTTCAAAGTCATATCCATTTGCATTATCTTCTCTTTTTTCATTATTGTCTTTTTTATACTGTTGTAAAACATCTAACTTAAAAGGTAAAAGATTCTGATTTTGCTTAAAAATACTCATAATAGCTTGAAAAGCTTCATCATTATCTGCAATTAGCTGCATATCTTGTTGCAACTTTGAAGGATTACTTGGATCATCTGATACTTGCAAATAGTTATCAGAATCTGTCAATAACCCTTGAACTATGAGCTGAAAGTAGGAAGCGCTTTCTTCATTTAACGCAAGATTGGATAATGCAGCCATAATTACACGTACAACATGCGTAAAATTTTCGCTATTAATAATTTTATCTTTTAGAGCTTTAAAAAATTTAGTCATCTCTTTAAAGATCTCTTTTTTCAAAGATTCGACGACTTGACTTTTCTCTTGTTGCGTACGCATAACTTTTGACATATCCTCACCGGGCATAACTGCAATATCTTCTTTTCCAAAATCTCTTACACGTTGTGCATTTTTGGCAGTAGCTCCCTGCTTTATATCAAATGTACGCTCTTGTTCATAAACGTTTCGGGCTACTTCATCTGTTACTTGACTAAGAGGATTACGGAATTTAGCGATTTCATTTCTATATTCAGATAGCGCTGCAGTTTCTAATTGAGTGGTAGAAGGACCACCGTCCATGTTACGTCGTTGGGAGAACTGATTCAACATTCGTGGATCAACTAAATCTGTTTCTGCCATACGTATATTATATCATTTTGGCACTGTCAAACGCTTACGATACAAGAAATTTAAGCAGTTTTGAGGTATTGAAGATAAGCGTACGTCAACGAAGAAGTGGTCATATACTCATGGAGCTCACATTCCAAGCACGTGGCTTGACCGGTGAAAAACACCACAAGATCAATAACCAATAATAAAGGGGTAATAACGATAGATAAGATCCAAGATACTATCTTGCGGACGATATGCATCTGTTTAGTATATCTTACTCTTCGTCATTCATGGTTGGCTGATCAGCATAGCCGATGGTTGGAGTTGATTCCGCACCCTCTGCGCCTTTGACATCCACGACTAAGCGTCGATCACGACCTTCACCGACTGAGTAGCTGGTGACATCTGGATACTGTTTGGCGATATGCTCATGCATGACACGTCGCTCATATGATGAGAATCCACGGAGATACGTAGCTGTTTGACGTTCTTGTACTTTTTTGACTGCTTCAGCAGCGATATACTCAAGTCGTTCGACTTGCTTTTCACGATAATCATTGACGTTGATGAGTAAGTTTACTTTTTCTTGTGTTTCTTTGAATACGATAACTTCAAGTATTTTCTGAAGTGCGCGAATAGTTTCACCATGTCGACCGATTACAGTTGGAGCTTGTTCACCAGCTGTGATATTGACATGATACATATCTTCTTCTTGAGTGACTTCAACTTGTGCGTCGTCGATCATTTTTTCAATAAGTGCGAGAGTGTGGTTGCGGATGATATCTGCTTTATCCATATTATTTTTGTAAATTACTAATAGTTTTTCTAGCGTTGAGATAGTGTTGGATTATACTAAAGAGCGAAAAAATATTCCAATAGATTGATAAACCGACTGGAAGTGTGTATGAGAAATATCCGATCATGATCGGGAAGAAATATTTCATCTGCATCTGTAATGCTTTTTGGAACTCTTCTGAGGTGTTAGATTTTTCTTCTTTTTTGGATCCATCTTTTTTGTCAGTCTTGGCAGGTTCTGAGGTCATTGCAGGCATCGTGACCTGAGTCTGCCAGTACTGCAATGCTGCTGTCATAACAGGAATCAGATAGTAATACCATTCGCCTGCTTTGGCTGGTGACAATGCGAGATTAAACATGAAGAAATTAGGGTCAATACTTTGTATATGTAGCATTGAATCATAGAGTTTTTGATTGATTTGTTTCACGACACCGTTCTCACTGCCATGGACGAGGAATAACTGTAGGGTTTGATATAAACCGATAAAGACTGGAATCTGCACAATGGCAAACAAACAACCTGCAGCCGGATTAATGCCAGCTTCTTGATACAACCGCATCTGCTCTTGTTGCAATTTTTTAGCATCATTCTTGTGTTTTTTTGAAAGCTCATCGATCTTAGGCTTAATACCTTTCATTTTATGAGCTGTATCAATCTGTTGTTGGAAGAAAGGATGCAACAATCCACGGATACTAAGCGTAATTGCGATTATGGCAAAGCCAAAAGCTCCGGGAAGTCCGACTTGAAGGAAGAGTTTATAAAAAACAACCAATAAATTAACTACTGGGTTAACGAAAATAATTTCAAAAATATTACCCACAATGTATATGTAATTGTTAATTTGCAAACAGGATCAAGACCAAAGAAGAGATTGGTTAGACACTCAAGCTTGTACGACCTTTGGCTCTTCTACGTTTGAGGACATCCTGACCTTTTTTGGTCGACATGCGTGTCAAGAAACCGTGTTTTGTACGTCTTTTACCTTTTTTTGGTTGGTTTGTACGCTTCATAATTATTTAAGAAACTAATAGTGAGGTATCTTCTCCTTTAAATACTTGCCAGATTGCATCTGTAACAAACGGCATATAAGGATGAATACATCGAAGAGATTGTAAGTATATTCTTTTCAATCTCTCTAGTACGTCCATATTACCATTTCTGATGTCATCTTTCAACTGCTCTATGTAGTGATCGGCAAGTCTATGCCAGGTAAAGTCGTACATTAGATCAAAAGCTTTGGCAAATTCATACTTAGTCATGTGTGCATGATACTTTTTTTCGACTTTCGCAAACTCTTTTTCAAGTTCTTTCAAAATCTCTTCATTTTCGCTTCTTTCGGTTTTTGCATCAGGATTTTGGTTCATAAATATGAATCTCCCCATATTCCAAAGTTTATTGGCGAAGTTACGCATACTCATCACTTTGGATTCGCTCATGGGAACATCATTGCCTTCTTTTGTGCCAAAAATAAGTGCGGCGCGCACTGCATCTGCGCCATATTTATCGACAAGCTCAAGTGGATTGATCACGTTTCCTTTACTTTTACTCATTTTTTGACCTTGCTTGTCGCGCACCATACCATGCAAGAACACATTTTGAAATGGTACTTCTCCAGTGATTTCATGCCCAAACATGATCATACGAGCCACCCAAGCACGCAGTATGTCGTATCCAGTTTCTAAAACAGTAGTTGGATAAAAGTACTCGAAGAAATCCTGGCCGATCGTCTGCAGAGTTGCAAATGGCCACTGAGCTGATGAAAACCAGGTATCAAAAATATCTGGATCTTGCTCAAAATCAGTTTTGCCACAGATTTTACATACAGTTGGTGCTTCAGCCGCGGCAAACCATTCACCAGTTGAGGTACATTTATATGCAGGAATCCGGATACCCCAGACATTTTGACGTGAGATGTTCCAATCGATATAGTCATCGAGGATCTGGATTGCAATGCGTTTAAAACGTTTTGGATAAATAGTGATTTTGCCGTCTTCAATCAGCTGTTTAGCTTTGGTGGATAGTGGTTTAATCTGGATATACCATTGTTCGAGAGGCAATGGCTCGAGCACGTTTCCACATTTATAACAAGTTTTGATTACCATCTCATGTGGCTCTGTTTTGAGCAGTAACCCTTGTTCTTCAAGTTGTTTCAGTACTTCTTCACGAGCAGCTTTGACTTTCATACCATCGACAATACCAGTATTTTGCATCTTCCCATCAAAACCAATAACTGGAGGATATGTCAGATTATGTTTTTTGGCGATCTCGAAGTCATTGAAGTCATGTGCCGGGGTGATCTTCACCGCACCAGTACCAAACTTCATATCGACGTACTCATCGGCGATGATTGGCACTTCACGATTTGTGATCGGTAAGATCACCGTCTGACCAATCATAGCTTTGTAACGTTTATCTTTGGGATTGACCATCACTCCTACATCTCCAAGCATTGTCTCGGGACGAGTGGTTGCAATTGTGATACTGCCGCCTTCTTTCACAGGAAACTTGATGTGATACAAACTTCCTTGTGTTTCTTGACTTACGACTTCAAGATCTGAGAATGAGGTACCATCACGGGTACAGAAGTTCACTAATCGATTGGCTCGATACACTAAACCCTGATTGAAAAATTTCTCGAATGTTTTGTAGACAATTTTGACTGTTTTGGGATCAAGTGTGTATGTCTCATGTGACCAATCAAGCGCAAAACCAAGGCGTTTAAACTGATTTTTGATATTACCTTTGGATTTTTCAACGAACTCATAGATCATCTGATAGAGAGTTTCACGATCATAATCAAATCGGCTTTTACCTTGTTTACGGAGCTCCTTCTCAAACACATATTGAGTTTCAATACCGGCATGATCTGTACCAAGGAGCCACATTGTCTCATAGCCTTGCAGTTTGTGATAACGGATCATGATATCTTCGTATGTTTGCATCGCATGACCCATATGCAGGAATCCATTGGCATTTGGTGGAGGTAAGATTATGCTAAATGGTTTTTTCTCACGATTTACTTTGGCCGTGAAGTATCCTCGCTCTTCCCACTGACGGTAGAGTTTCTCTTCGACATCTGCAGGGATAAATTTGCTTTCCACAAAAAGGAGAAAATGAATAATAGGGTTTGTGCTTTTATATCAAAAAAAACTTGAAAATGCAATACGATTACTGTATCGTTTGAAGGTATGGAATGGTTTAGCATCAGCTTTAAATGGTACTTTTATGTACTCTTACTCGGCATCACCGTCTTGCCACTTACCACTCGCCTTTTCTCACGCTTCCCTGATCGTGGCTATCCGTTTGCCAAAACTATCGCCATCATCCTTGTCAGTTATATCGCTTTCTTAGGTGGAATCCTCAAACTATTTCCGTTTTCCCAAGAAAGTTTATTGTTTATTACCTTAGTTGTAGCATTCTTGAGCTATCGTTATGCAGGACGGCACTTACAGACACTGAAAAGACCTAAAGTGATCATTGCGATTATCTGTGAAGAGATCTTATTTTTTATATCATTTATCGCTTTAGTATTTATCAGAGGTCAAGAACCTTCGATCCATGGTCTTGAAAAATTCATGGATTTTGGTTTCATGCAATCGATCTATAAATCAACCTACTTCCCACCACTAGACATGTGGCTCTCATCAGATCCAGCGATGCCCAAGGGGTATCCGATTAATTACTATTATTTCGGACATCTGACAGGTGCAATGCTGATGAAACTGAGCGGCACACTGCCATTCATAGGATATAACCTGATCTTAGCTACCATCTTAGGCCAAGGCATGACACTGGCTTTTTCACTTACCACTGCAATCGCATATCGCCTGCAAATGGTTACCAAGATTGTAGATAAATTCAGAGTAGCTCGACTTGCTCTGATCGGTTTACTTGGTACTTTTCTCGTCAATCTTGCTGGAAACTTACATACTATCTATCTTTTCACTAAAGGATATCCTAATGAAAATCCGGTACCGTTCTGGGGAATTATGCAAAGTGTGCAAGAAATCAGCACTACTATGGCTACCGAAAAAACAGGCTTACTCGATGCACTCGTGCGCAACTCGAAGTACTGGTATCCGAATGCAACTCGATTCATCCCGTTCACGATCCATGAGTTCCCATCATACTCATATGTAGTCGCCGATCTTCATGGCCATGTCTTTGATATACCTTTTGTATTGCTGACACTGGCACTCTTTTTCGTATTCTATGATAATGCAACAAATCCAGTAATTATTACAGCTAAAAAAACTGGCAGACTCAAAACGTTCTTTTTATCCATACTTCACAAAATACAAGCACTCAAACCACATAAATCAAAAGTGCAACATTTTTTCCAAGACAAACTAAGCCTCACTCGATCAGATCTATTTTTCAGTGTGACCTTTGGATTCATGATTGCGATTCACTATATGACCAATGCATTTGATGGACCAATTTATCTCTTACTAGCACTATTGTTATATCTAATCGTCTATCGATTCACATTGAAGCTACCTGCGCAGATCTTAATTACAGTTATCTCATTTGCTGTGTTCTCTCTACCGTTTTCAGCTGGATTTGAGCCTTTTGTATCAGGAGTAGGCGTCAATTGTAGTCCAGGATTCCTGACCAAGATGGCAGAGCTTGGTCCATTCTTATTTGAAAAAGGCAACTGTCAGGTCTCTCAACCATGGATGCTATTTATTTTATGGGGATTTTTCTGGATCTCATTTTTCCTCTTTGTGGCAACAATTAGTCTCTTGAAAAAACAGAAACAACTAATTACCTCGATCGACTTACTGATGATCGTTTTGTTTGGATTTGGCACATTTTTAATCGTAATACCTGAGTTTTTCTATATCAAAGATATCTACCCAGCACACTTCCGAGCCAATACGATGTTCAAGATGGGATATCAAGCATATATGATGATGAGCATTGCCTCAGCGATTGTTTTCTACCGCATAATGACGTTGAAAACTCCTGCTAAGTATTTATTGAAAACACTGTACTTATTACCGTTTATTCTAGTTGCACTCTATCCACTGTTTGCATTTCCGTCATATTATCCTGGACTCTATGATAAACAGACCTATGAGAAAGCCCCAGAACTCGATGGATCTGTATGGCTAAAAAATCAGTATGCAGAAGACAAAGAGTTAATAGACTATATCAATAGCTCTATCATGGGACAGCCCGTCATATTGGAAGCACAGGGCGACTCCTACACTGATTACAATCGTATCTCTGCATATACAGGTACACCGACCGTCGCTGGCTGGTGGGTGCATGAATGGCTATGGCGTGGATCGGCTGAAGTAGTCGGTGAAAGAATCCCTGACATAGTGGCTATGTATGAATCTACTGATGTCTCTGAGACTCGTAATTTACTGAGAAAATATGGTGTGAAATATGTAGTAGTTTCGCAGTTGGAACGCAGTAAATACCCCAAATTACATGAAGAAAAATTCAGCGAATTAGGAACAAAAATCTTCGAGTCGAAAAACACCTTTGGGGCTCTGTATCAAATACATTCTCAATAATGTTGACAACGTAAAAAGGGTATGATAATGTTAATATATTCGTTTTTCAAGTCCTGAATTAATGAAGGATGAAACGAGTTAAAGAAGAGCATTACTACACGTCGTCCCCTTTATACGAGCGGTAGTGATGCTCTTCTTTTTTTGTCCCCTTTATACGAGCTTATAGGTGAAATAAGTTAATCGCGATACTCAGATTTTTACGAGCCAACTCTGCAAACTGCTTCTTCATAAAAAGTTGATCATACTTTACATCAGTCTTCTCTTTGTTCTTATTCATCCTTTTTAGATTCAGGATTGGTGTTTCTTTCATAAATTTATCTTAGTACTGTTTGATTAATTCCGTCAAGTCCTATAATAAAACAAGGATTACATATTGCAAGACTTATAATATTTATCAGCGTTTATAGCTCTTCCTAAAGCCAATAAAAAGTTTTCCACAATATGTGAACAACATCAAATAAAAAGAAATGTTACAATTTAAGGATATGAAAGTAAGTGTCGTCATCCCAGTCTTCAATGAAGAAAAGTATTTGAAAAATTGCTTAGAAAGTATCTGTAATCAAGAAATAACAGCTGATGAAATTATCGTAGTAGATAATAACTCAACTGATAAATCAGTAGAGATCGCAAAAGAGTTTCCAGTACGCATCGTCCATGAAGCGGAGCAAGGTATGATTGCTGCACGAAATCGTGGCTTTAATGAAGCTAAATATGAAATTATAGCCCGTACTGATGCAGATGTGACAGTTCCTCGAACCTGGATTAAAACGATCAAACATATGTTTGATACACAGGAAATTGATGCATTTAGTGGACCAATTGTTTATGACCTCCCGTTTCAAACAAGCAACTCTGCCTTACTTTTTTTATCAACGTCTAAGATACTCTTTGGACATAATATATTACTCGGGCCCAATATGATCTTGAAAAAAAGTGCCTGGAACCAAGTCAAAGATGAGGTTTGTTTAGATGATAACGAAGTTCACGAAGATATTGATATGTCGATTCATTTAGATCAACATCATCTGAAAATTGAGGTTGATCCGAAGTTTGTAGTCAAATCATCTTCACGTCGGATAAGAGAAAAACCCTGGTCATTCTTTTTAGAGTATCCCTATCGTGTCATGAAAACAATCCGACATCATGAACGTTGAGCTTTAAACATCTTCTGTACCTCTTTCAGCGTCGTCGCATCTTGAGGCTGCTTATCATCCCGGAAGCGTTGGAGACGAGGAAAGCGAAGTGCATAGCCTGGTTCTTCGACATCGAAAGTACTACCAGACTTCGAGGCCTTCATCACTCGTCCAGCAGTATGAATAGTAGATCTTGTTAGCTCATCCGCCTTGATCTCAACCACAATCTCTGGTGTCGCCCACAGGTCACAAGTCATCATTTTGTCTACTTCGTACATAGCCGGTAGATGAGTAGAGTGCAGTTTATGAAGTCGCTTCTGAAGCTCTCGCCACTCATCATCAGTAAGCCCAGTACCTATTTTGGCTACAGTGACATATTTATCTTGTGTGGCATCATAGACTCCCACCAAGAAAGCGCCAATGCCGAAATCTGCTCGTTTTCCCTTGCCGACATCATATCCCATCACTACACAGTCGATGGTGTCATCGATCTTACTCGAGTAACTACGTTTAAACTTAATCCAGTTCCAACCTCGCGCACCAGGTTGATAGATACCATCAAGTTTTTTCGCAATAATCCCCTCAAGACCTTTGGTGATTGCATCATCAAATAATAGCTCCAAATGTTTCGCGTCTTTGACAACAGTATGTCCTGCTGGGATAAGCGTATCAATAGCCACATCTCCTGTGACTTTGATTGCTTTGGCAAGCTCTGTTTGACGTAGGACATAAGGTTCAATCAATAATGATGCATCATTAAGATAAAGCAGCTCAAAAGCAAATAATTTTAACGGCATCTCTTTAGCTTTTTCCTCTACACCATATTTACGTTTACGTTGTACGGTTTCTTGAAATGGCAGAAATGTTTGTGAGGCTGGATCAAATCCAATTGCCTCTCCTTCGAAAATAATTGTATCTGCTTTAATCTGCTTCAGTACACCTTCAACTACATCAGGATACATATGTGTCGCATCCTCAAGTCCACGAGTATACATCCGCACCTCTTTACCTTTCTTGTGAATCTGTAATCTAAATCCGTCATATTTTGACTCAACCGCACACTCACCGATTTTATCGACGATCTCTTCGCCAGATGATAACCGCTCAGCTCTCATCATGAGGATAGGAGTGAATACTTCTGGAGTAATTTCTGCTACTTTATCAAGTCCAGCATGTTTGACGACATACGCGATATGTCCCAGATCTGGTCGCACGAGATACGCTCGTTGCAACTGAGTTTTGGCAGTTTTATCTCCCAGTATCATCCACGATAATCCATCAAGGATCGTCATATCTGAAAATCCCAATCGTAATGCGCCGACCGGAATACGCGAAACATAACGTGCTGATAATGGATCAAGTTCTGCAATAAGATGCGCCAACTGCTGCAATTTTTTATCTTGTGATCCCGCACCACTGGACTTTGCCATATCAACAAGAGCATCGAAAACTTGTTGTACACTAAGCTCTTTTGTCAGTAATGATGGTTGATCTGCCTTAATTTCTTGGACAATCGTACCGATATCACCAGTTTTTTGGAATCGTTTCAGAAGGACATCTGCATCTATCTGAAACATCTGACTGACGGCTTTCAAAACCATCTTTTCTGCCATACCAAAGTTGAGTGGTATATATTGTGGTGATACTCTTCCCTGCAG
>JBGSBR010000014.1:0-29886 GCA_041730495.1 Weeksellaceae bacterium
CAAAAATTAGAGCCGACGAATCTTGAACACTTAGCATTTGTGCAGGGACTTGCTGTCCCCGATGAAGTAACTGCTGAGACAACGTCAAGATACCACCAGATTTTCGAATTGCTCGTAGGAATGCCCCTTCGATCCTACCAACAGACCCACATGGGTCTGAACTGATAAACTAGCACCGCAAGGTGCAGAAAGGAGGTGAGTACCTCACTTCGCATTAGCTGCGATAGAAAAAGTACCACCAATTTCTGCTACACCCCAAGGTGCTTTTTCTATGCAAAAATGAGTTTTCAACTGGTTATAATGAACTATGGACCAGAATCGATCACCCTGGATTGCTGAGCTTGATGCTGCTCGTAAATCACATACACCTAATCTGAAAACTGAGTATGATGTCTCTATCGTCGGCGGTGGTATAGCCGGTATGATGACAGCATATTATGCACTCAAAAATACCAACCACTCAGTAATCCTCGTCGAAGCTGATCGCTTGGGTCATGGTGCCAGTGGACACAACGGAGGACAGATGGTAGATTATTTCGAGAAACCATTTTCAGAGATTGTGACAGAGTATGGATTGCCCATGGCAATCGCTGGACAGAAAGCCGTAACTTCAGCATTTGATCTAATCGAAGAGGTTTTCCAAGAAACCAAGATTGAGATCCCGTTTGCACGAGTCACTGGATATGCAGGGTGTACTACACTTGAGCAATTATTAAATCACCTGGAAAATAAATACCTGAAACATTCAGGTGGATTACAGGTCGAGCATGCAATGCTCGCAGAAGGACTCATCAAACCAGCAGATATTCCAGAAAAATATGCTGAGCTCTATGAATGGGTCCCACAGCAAACCATCCTTGATCACCTAGAAACAAAAAATCCGATTTACATAGCACTGCTCAAATCACGTAAAGGTACGATGAATAGTGCGTTATTTGTGGAAAAACTTGCTGATTATCTCTTACTTACCTATGCTGATCGATTCACGATCCGTGAACATGCACCAGTTTTTGAGGTTAATTTGTATCCCAAAGAAGTAATTCTGGAAACAAATCAATCTAAAATCAAATCAAAATATGCGGTTTTATGTACCAATGGATTTGAGGGAATGCATATCACCAATGAAGGTGGACTTGATGTGAATCACATGTTTCATCAGAACATATCAGGCGTTATCGGTTATATGGCTGGTTATCTAGAGACTGCTGAAAAACCACCCAAAGCCGTCAGTTATTTCCCACCATCGGCAACAGGGAGCTCTGATGATACCTATTTTTATGTCACTCGCCGCAATCACATGTGGGAAGAGATCCAGCGATCGCTAGTCACGATCGGTGGGGGAAGCGAGGATTTCCATGAAGAGTTGGCTAAGTATTCTAAACATATGCCATATTCCGCTGCTGCATTTAAAGAACTTGATACCTTTCTTACCCAAACATATGAAGAAAATAAAAATGGTGTAGATTATGTTTTCAAATGGCATGGACTTATGGGATATACAAAGTCGGGGATCCGTAGTGTTGGCGCAGAGCCAGCCAATGGTCGACTGCTTTACAATCTCGGTTGTAACGGAGTTGGATTACTTCCTTCAATATATGGTGGCAAGAAAATATCTGAGCATCTGACCGGTGAGCCACCTGAGATGACTATCTTCGATCCCATCATCCAGAAAATGGCAGTACTCATGAGACAGTAATCTTCTTTAAATAGCCTATAGTTGTTATTTGAACTTAAATTTAGTATAATTTGATGGTTCAAGCACATTTACATGATGATTAGCTGTGAGTATCTGCTGTCTTTATTTACATATATTTGTAGGTAGAGAGAGCAGATGCTCAGCGTGGACATTGTGTCTGCGTTTTACTTCAGGAGGTCTAAGATGTTTGACTTATTAGCGGAAGCTCGTGAAATTCTTCGTCCACATTTGCCCACGTTGCAAAGTGGCAGGAAAGGTCCCTATTCGGTAAGTTTTTTCAATAACGGACTGCTCATTGAGCAATCGGTTGCCAATCAGACAATTCACCACGTGAGTTTCACCTTCAGCAAATTCAGCAAAGGGAACCGCGAGGTTGACAACTTGATCGGCATGACCGTGATTACCAGCGTGAATCCGTATAGTAGCTTTTCCCTGCAACCCGATAAGATTACGGGTCAGCACGGCAGCTGGGCAGACTTTCCCAGCTGGGAATACGAATGGACCCTCGAAGGCAACCTCACCCAAGCGCGTGTAAATCTGGACGGGCAGACATTCGCCTTGTACAATCTAAGGTACCCCGCAGTTAAGCAAGGAAATCCAATCATGTTAGCGGCGTTGCCAGAAGAGTTAATACAAGGCGTTACAACCGAAATTTTCGGCGCACCTGTGCCTTGGACATTGGATTTTGAACCGATTGCTCGTATAATGCTTGAAAAATCCAAGCTGAAGGAAATTTTCGCCAGCTAATCTCATAAAAAACAAGCACCGTAAGGTGCAGAAAGGAGGTTAGTACTTCCACATAGCAAAAGCTGCTGTAGAAAAAGTACCACTCACTGTCTGCTATACCCCAAGGTGCTTTTTCTACGCCTAATTTACTTCACATGCTCATCATTGAGTTCTATATAATCCTATAGTATAATTTGCGGATGGAATTTGATACACGTCCACAGTTTCACAAATTACGCAAAAATGATCGAATTGTATACGCTGAAAGGTTGCCTCATAACGTGATTGATGAGGTGATCGTAAATCCACTAGCTGTAGAGATGCTGGATAATAGTCATAAAGCTTTAGCAAGTACTGATGGCATAATAGAAAACACTTTCATAATGGTTCCGCCAGGTAGTGGAGACGCAGCTTTTTTTTCACCACCACGCTGGACGCGCACTGTAACAATTGATTCTGATGTCTATCCATATGGGGGGATGATAGGGACAGTTTTGAGTGGGAAAGGTTGTACGATTACTGGTTCTGATTATTTAATGAAACGCGGCACCATTACATCAACTCCGTGGGGTTACTTTGGTGATAAAGATGCAGCTAAAGACATGTATCTAAGTAACTTACTTCTTCAAACTGGGGCAAGGGTTGCTTTACCCTTAGGATATGCAGTCATAAATCATGAAAAAGTTAAAGAGTGGTTGCAATCAAGGTGGGGAAATAATGATAGATTTAAGTTCAGAAATACACAGCTAAATACTGTAATTCGCAATGGCGATCATATGGCATATTATCTGCGTATCGGAGGCTCACGAGTGCGTTTAGATAGTAAAGATAATAAGATTGTAGCAAACGAAATGCAACGAATTGCACCTTTTATTCTTCAAGAATCAGTTAATAATCCAGCCTCATTATCAAAAGAATCATTACATTTTTTTACAAAAGTTGCCAATCAGTCACCTCTACAGGAAAATGACATGTTTGGGTACGTTGCGTGGGCTGCCAGTGTCGTTACACAAAATATGAAAGCATTGTATGCACTATATAGACAAGGACATACGTATGACCAATTGGGTGAGATATTAGCTTCACGTAAAGATATCTGTTTAGGTTTATTTCATCAAGATTTTGAAGAAGTTCCTTCATTAGAAAAAAAGAAATCATATATGTATCCTTATGATGATTATGAATATAGTATGAAACGTATAGTACGAGATCATGTAGTAAAGCTTTATACAGCATTGATAGGAAGAGAGCCTTTATATGAAGAAGACTTACAGTTTGAACACTATTACAAATCCCAAATAGAAAAATTAAAGATTTGATTACTTCACATGCTCATCGAAGAATGCAACTGAACGCTCAAGTGCGATGCCTAAGTTTGCTGCGATATTGTGATCATCGCCTTCATAGATATATAGAGTTGAGGATTTACCGGCTTCTTTGAGTCTTTCATCAAGTTTGGTACTCATATCGACGGGTACTGAGGTATCCGCTGTGCCATGTTGGATCTGGATTGGACCTTCGATATCTGAGAGATATGCGGTGGCTGAGATGCTATTCCAAAACTCTGGATTATCTTTGGGTTCACCGTACTCTTTGATCAAAGTCTGTCTCCAACTTGAACGAGCATTGGGTGGAGGAGAAACGATGTTATTGTTTGGTCGACGCCAGTTGTAGAGCAGGTCTTCGTATGATCCGACAACTCCTGCCCAGATATCGGCAGCTTTGATGTCATTGCTCACAACCATGGTGCGAAGTGTGATGTAGCCTCCCATAGAGTGTCCCCACATACCCATGCGAGCTGGATCTGTATCAGGATATTTCTTGATTGAAGCTACGGCATTGAGGACATCGATAGTGTAATCATTACTTCCATAGCCTCCGCGAGCTTCACCTTCTGAGTTGCCATGACCTCTGTAGTCAGGACGGAAGACGATATAGCCGTTGCGTGAGAACGCATCGGTATAGGCGATATAGCGCTCATCAGTGCGATACTCTGCAGGTGGGATGTAGCCGTGATTGAAGACGATTACTGGCCAGCCAGTGGCTGGCTTTTCTGCATTTGGGACAGTAAGCAACGCATAGATTTTCAAGCCTTCAGACTTGTATGAAGCGATATAGCGCTGATAGTTACTGCCAGGATTGAGCGTTTGTTCGATTACGATATCGCTGCCAGGGTATTCACCTTGTCGGAGAGCCTCGATTGAAAGAGGGTGTACGACTTTGATCGGACCGCCTTCGTTTTCAGCGAGGGAATCTTTTATATCTTGTGTTGTTTTAACAAAAGAAAACTGTTTATTTGTATACAAAAAGTAACCAGCAATAGCAACGATAGCAATAAGGATAAGAGGAAGAACGGTTTGTTTTTTCATAAAAATGGTATTATAACTGTGGATAGGATAGTGTATTTTACACTGTTAATAGTTACATTTGAAGCTATGAAAGGATTTTTAGAATTTATTCGTGAACAAGGTGTAGTCGGTCTTGCAGTAGGTTTTATACTTGGTGGAGCTGTCTCCAAGCTCGTGAGCGCGCTCGTTGAAGATATCATTAGCCCAGTTCTCGCGATAGGGCTTGGAAGATTACAAAACCTTGAGCAAGCGTACTGGAAAGTAGGATCAGCACGGATCATGTGGGGAAGTTTTTTAAATGTGCTGATTGATTTTGCGGTGATTGCGCTTGTCGTGTATGTCGGAGTGAAAGTGCTCAAGCTTGATCAGCTAGATAAAAAGAAAGCTTAACTACAGAAATTGCTAAACTGCAATATTGTTAAATTGTTGAATACTTCAGTTTAGAGGAGCAAGATTGTAGCGAGACCGAGGAAGACGAAGAAGCCGATAATATCGGTTGCTGTCGTGACGAAGATTGAGCTTGCGACAGCAGGATCAATCTTGAGAGCTTTCAAGGTAAATGGCACAAGAGCACCGAAGAAGCCTGCGATAAATAGATTGACCACCATCGATATACCAAGGACGACTCCAAGCATGATTGGAGCATGGAAAATATATGCTGTAAGTGCAGCGATACTTCCGACAATAACACCATTGATCATCCCTGCAAAAGCTTCTTTCATAATAATTTTTTTTGCTTGAGACCAAGGGATCTCTTCAATAGCGAGACCTCGTACTACGACTGCGAGTGCTTGTGTAGCAGCATTTCCACCTTCTCCAGCCACAATCGGCATATAAACTGCAAGCAACGAAAGCCGTTCAATTGTGTTTTCAAACAAACCTACGACAGATGCGGCGAGGAATGCAGTAGCTAAGTTGATGATGAGCCATTGATAGCGACGTTGTACTTTCGTGAAGACGCCATCTGTCGGAGCTTCCTCTTTTTCGACACCAGCGAAGCTATAGATGTCTTCAGTTGCCTCAGCTTGTGCGATACGGATGATGTCTTTGACGTGGACGATACCCAAGATTGTTTCATCATCATCGACGACACCGATGGCCTCACTTTTCATGTCTTTCATATGTTCCACTAGTTTTTCTTGATCGACATGATGTTTGATAATCGGAAGTTCGATTGCAAGCTGTCGAGCAGATGACCGAGGACGATTTAAGATCAGATTGCGATGGGGGATATAACCAATTGCTTTGCCTTTTTCGTCAGTCAAAGCCACAAACGGTACACGTTGCGTGTTGGCAATATGAGTTTGTACTTTTTCAGCAATCTCTTTCATCGTGTAGGTATCTTTGACGATGATGAAATCCAGATCCATCAGTCCACCAGCAGTTTCTTTGTCAAATGTCAGCAATTTTTCAATCTTTTTACGTTTATCATTTTTAAGACGTTCTAAGATCTTCGTACGTTTCTCAGCATCAAGGTACTGCAAGATATCAGTTGCATCGTCTTCATCATTGAAATGAAGGAAACGTGCAATCACATACATTGAGAGACCAGGCAAAATTTCTTGTTTAGAGTTTTCATTTAAACGAAGTACGACCTCAGCTTGGATCTCAGGTGGGAGGAGAGTGAAAAGACGTTGTTGTGAGTTTTCGAGATGATCGATGACATCAGCTATTTCATGAAAATCATGTTTCAATAAAAAATGCTTGATCTGGCCATATTCTTCCTTGTCTATGAGGTGTTGGACTTTAGAAAGAAGTTTGTTGTTCATACAGTTATTGTACACTGTGGAGTCATATTTGTTGACATTTTTCTCAAACTGATCTAGAGTAAAGGTATGATCAATAAGTATATTGTGTTACTACTGCTATCTGTTTTGATTTCACCTGCTGCATTGTCTGCACAGACTGCTACACCCACAGCCGCTCAAACGGGGATTAGTTTTGAAGAACAACAAAAACTAGAAAGTACCACGAAACCCAATACATTACCTGTCCGCACGCGTGAAGCATTACAAGCAGAAAAAATGCGGATGCAAGAACAAAGTATGGAGCGCAAAGAACAAATGTCTATCAAGCGTGAAGAGTTTACAGAAAAAATGACTGAGATCAAAGATACGCGTAAACAAGCAGTGTTGGAAAATCTTGATGAGCGAGTAGTCATCATCAACAAAGCAATTACCGATCGAATGCTCAAAAACTTAGATAAGATGGAAGAGATACTTGCTAGACTTCAGGTCAAAGTCGACGCAGCAGAAACTGATACAACAGTAGCTCAAACCTCCATCGATGAAGCAGAGATTGCAATCGATGCTGCACGAGCAAGTGTCGAAGATCAACAAGCCAAAGAGTATGTGATTGAGATCTCCAATGAAACAGCGGTAAAAACAGATGCCAAGACATTTATCCAAGAACTAAAAACAGATTTAAAAACAGTGCATGAAGTTGTGAAAGGTGCACGTCAAGCAGTTGTGTTGGTCGCTCGTGAAGTCGCTAAATTACAACCAATAAATAAAGAACCATCGATTACCGCTTCACCAACTGACGCAGTTGATGCAGCTCTATAATTTAAAAAATCAAATATGGATCCTACAAAAGATAATACATTGCCGCAACCAGCTGACGCACCTAATACTGAAGTCAAGCCAGTAACTCCAGTGGTGATACCACCTCAAGAACCAATAATGCCACCGGCAGCACCCGTAGCTGAACCAGTGGCACCAGTAAACCCGCCTATCGAGTCTCCTAAGCCAGCATTTAATCCTGAGCCTATGGCTAAGCCAGTCACAGAATCAGCGAGGACAGAGTATACGACATCTCCGACACCAGTAATCACACCTATGCCAGTAAGTCCAATGAGAGAGACACTGGATGTTAGTAGTCCTGGACCTGCGCCTATGAATCCCGCCGTTGAAGCAGTACCTACGACCGGATATCAAGAAAGTAAATCACCTATTGTCAAGATATTAGTAGGATTTGTAGTCTTACTTGCACTTGGATTAGGTGGCTATTATGCATATAGTCTTTCACAGTATGGTAGTACTCAAGAGGTAGTAAATCCAGTGCCGACGATCGATACAGCACCTTCCCCAGTGCCTCCTACACCGACCGTAACGCCATCTAGTGAAGAAGAGGGTGAGTTACAGCAACTTACACCAGAGCTTGACGAAACAACAGATTTTGAAGAGTTAGATCAAGAGATAGAACAACTTTAAAGACTATTGTTATATTGCTAAATGGCTAAATTGTTATACTCTACAATTTAACAATAAAACAGTTTAGCAATTAGATTCCCGGGGTAGTGGTAGGAGCTTGAGTCGGAGCAGCAGTTGGAGTAGGTATATCTTCTTCATTTTCATAAACAAAAGATCTACGTAATGTTTTTTCTTTCCCACTCACTATACTTTTCACTCGTAACTCAAAGGTTTTGTTGCCAGAGGATAAGTTGTAGATCAAGATATCATTGTCACTATAATCACTCCAACTACTATTATTGATGCGATAAGACCAGACCACACTACAATAGTCGCCTTGATCATAATCAATATCAATTTCGAGGGGATTATTATCGATTGTGGCATCTTCTTCAGGACTGACGATCTCAACAGGACCGATTTCTGCAATACACTCAGGTGAAGCAGTTGGTGCTGGATCATTATTATCATCGTCATCGTTATTGCCAGAGTTGACCACAACTACAGTTGGGGTAGTACTATTTTTATCTTGGGGAGTTTTTTTCTCTTGGATACTGAGATAGTTGATATAAAACACAGTAAGAAGTACCGGGATACTGAGTAGTGCGGTCACAAACTCGAAGTACCGTTTTTTATCTGGTAAATTACTGATCCATGTTCTTGCGTGTTTGAGTTTTTCCATAGGGCTAAATCAATTGCAGAGCCTCTATTATACCTTTTTATAGGACAGAAGGCAAATTTGGAGCATTTTTTTGAGAGAATTTATTTTGCTCCTGACTATAGAGATGTTGAGGGATTTTCTGGAGTTATAGACTGAAGAATTGTAATCACAGGTTTATATACTGATTGACCATTTTGTATTTCAGCTACAAATCGACGTTGTAGGGTCAAGAGTGCTATTAGGTTATTTTGGTGGATTTTTTGTACAGTAATCTCTTCGATAACACTATTTTGAGCGGTAATACCTGCACGAGGGGTGTATTGTAATGTAAATGTGTCTCCAACATAATTGGATCTAAGAACATCTGTTTGTATTTCAAACTTAGCTGGTATGTCATTGGTCGTGATGTGAAAAAGTTCCTTTATACGAGTAGTATCACCATGATTTGATAAGGCAAAAATATGTGAAAAAATCGTACTATCTGGTAAATTACCGGGATGATTAATAGTAGGCAGATATAGATTAGCAAAGTAATATAGTTCATTGGATAGCCCTAATAGTTCATTAAAATAATCTGTAATTGCGTCTGAAGAAAGTGCATTTTGATTATGAAGCTCTTGATAAGAGTTTAACACTTGAGTTACTTTATCCGCGACAGCAGGAGCAGTAGGTGTTACATGTTGTTCAGGATATCGTCTTCGGTAGGCTTCCGCTGTAGCTACGAATGTCATAGTTATTTATTCTTTTTCTTTGTCTCTGGTTCTTTATACCATTCGTAGTATACGATCGGTATGAAGAATAGTTTGATCAAGCCTGAGAACATCAGACCAGCGATTATGGCTCCACCAAGACCTCTCCATAGAGGATCAGAGATTGTGATAGGTAAGAGTCCAAAGATTGTAGCGAGTGATGTGAGGATAACAGGCTCTAGACGGCTTCCGGCTGCATCGATGATTGACTCTCTGAGCTTCATACCATCTCGTAAGTTATCATTGATTTTCTCGACGACAACGATAGCATTGGTTACTACGATGCCGAAAAGTGCCAAGACACCGATGAGGGCTGGGAATGATAGAGGGGTGCCGGTCAAACCGAAGACATAGAACACACCAGAGACCGCAAGTGGGATCGTGAGCATGACCATAAGTGCTTGACGGAAAGACCCGAACTCAATTACCATGGTAATTGTGATCAGCAAGAATGACAGCGCCATAGCATTTATGATTGATTGCACTGATTTATCATTTTCTTCGTTTACACCACCTGTTTTCCAGCTATAACCTTCAGGGAGATTTAGTTCTTCTTCTGCAAATTTCTCAAGCTCAGCATTGACTTCAGTGAGATTGTATCCAGGACGGCTCGTGGCTGTGACTGAGATACTGCGATCACCACCATCACGAGTGATGAGGGTTGGATTGTTTTCGAGTTTCAGCTCACCAAGTGAGAGCAGGGGAACACTTCCCGTTTGAGTCGGTACTGAGACCTCGCCGAGGGCTTCGACACTTGGTGTCTCGCCACTGAGACGGAGTACGACATCTGTTTCTTCGTCGAAACGGATCGTATCGAGGGTAAAACCACTGGCAAATGTACGCAGCGTAAGCCCTAAACTATTGCGATCAATATTTTGAGCAGCGAGCTCAGCATCATTTGGTACAAAAGTGATCTTACCTGTACCTGGCTTGACAGACTTATTGGCATTGGTTGCGCCTTCTTGACTGTTCAAGTAAGTGACTAGTTTATCTGCATAAAGATTGAGTGTATTGAGATCATCACCGAGAAGCTGGATCTGGATATCAGCACCAGCTGGAGGTCCACCTGAGAGCTCACTTACGGTGACAGTACCACGACGATAATCCTTAAATTGTGCTCGTAAGGCTTCTGCGATCTCGATTGAATCACGCTCACGCTCATCAAGATCTCCAAGATTGAGAGTCAATAAGAATGAGTTTGGTTCATTGCTACGTTCCATGGATGCATCAAAATTCGTTCCAGGTTCGGCTACGACATACTGGACATCAGGTGTTTTACGGACTGTATCCAGCATAGCAAGAGCTTCTTGTGACGTTGTTTGGATATTCGTCCCTGTTGGGAGTGTGACACTGATGTAGATCAGTTCACCATCAGTTTTTGGGAAAAACTCATTTTTCACGAGACCAAAAGGCACAAGCATATAGGCGACAACGGCAAAGACAATGAGGAAAATAAGGGTATTTTTTCGAGCTGTTGCAGAGTCGAGGATACTAGTGATCACTCTCATATATTTGATACTGAGTGCTTCAAGATCAATGATTCCGCTATCGACAATTTTTCGGAAACGTGCTGACGCATTACTTAGTCTTTTATCGTTTTTGATAGTTTGTTGGATTCTTTGTATATACAGACTGCGATTCAGATAGAGGAGAGCTGCGATCAGTACACTGACAAGCATAAGCGGGATAAAGAATGCATTACGTGGCAGAAGTGCAATCATCACACCGACTAAGATGACGATGAATAAGACATTGAAAAATACACGTACACGACGAGGCATGACGAGTTTCAAAACCACAATCATCAATGGGATAGTGATGAAAACAGCGATTGAGGTCGAAGACAACATGGTAGCTGTCACAATAATCGGGATTGGTTTGATGAACTCACCGATAATACCAGTAGCGAGAAGCAGTGGTAAGAATGACCAGATCGTAGTGATCGTGGTAGACCACAGAGGGACAATAAAGTCTCTCCAGACAAGCGCACCTGTCTCAAGCGGGGTAAATTTGCCACTTTCATGGTAACGAGTCATGGCAGTCACGGCGACGATAGTGTCGTCGATTAGCAGACCCAGTGCGATGAGAAAAGCAAACATGGTCAAGAAATTCAGACTTTGACCCATCATATTAGCGACAGCGACAGCCGATAAGAACGTAAGTGGTACAGTGAGTGAGGCTATGATTGCTTGTTTGAGACCGAGGAACACGAGTAAGATCGTGAAGATGAGTACAATAGTGACACCAAACTCATGAATCAGATCTTCAAACTGTGTCTCAATCTCTTGAGCACTATTTGAAACAGTGATGATCTGGAACCGATCACCAAAAGGTTTCAATGTTTCTTCGACTACTGTTTGTGCTTGTTCTTCAGCTTCACTGATATTTGAACCAGTGGTTTTATAGACAAAGAATTGCACAGTTGATTTGGCTTGAGTATCTGCATCTGCGAGATATGTACGAGCTTGATCAAAGGTTGTCGTTTCTGTGATGGTTGAGATGTCACCAAGTGAGATGACTTGGCCATCTGTATTTATTTTCAGATCACGGATATCTTGAATGCTATCGATACTCGCATCGATTGCGAGCGAAAAGTTTGAGCCATTTGAACGGATATTACCGGCTGGAAATGAACCCGCTGCAGCAGATACTGCTTGTGAAAGCTGTAGGGGAGACAGACCGTATTCAGCTACTTTGGTGGGATTGAGCTCGACTTCGACTACACGTTGATCTTTACCTGCTATCACGACACGATCGATCTTAGATTCATTGGTTAAATTATCCTCAAGAGTATTCGCGAGTCGATTGAGTGAAGCTTCATCAGGTCCAGTGAGTGCGAAATTCCAGACTGGTTGGTTTTCGAAATCAATTGCGCTCACATTGGGATCGATGGCATCTTCTGGGAGATCATTTACGGTATCGACTGCTTGTTGGACATCAGATCGAGCATCTTTGGGATCGACACTTGAGAGAAACTGCATCACGATCACAGAGACATTATCACGGCTAGAAGAGGTGATAGTATCCAGATTTTCTACTGATTTAAGCTGATCTTCAAGTGGGATCGTGACTAAGCTTTCGACATCCTCTGGATTTGCGCCAGGTAGTACTGTGCTGACGATCACGATTGGGATCTTCACTTCAGGATTCAACCGACGAGGGATAGCGTAATAGTTGATGATACCGACTGCGATGATACTAATGATTAGTAAGATGACGAGGCGGAAGTTACCGAGATACTTGTAAAACCAAGTATTTCTCAGCTTCTCATCGAAGTTGATACGGGAGAGGTATGATGCGTGATCAGCCATTATTTGGTTGCAACAGTTATAACCTCTCCATCTGTGACTGTACGGTCAGTGATGACTGCATCTCCTGATGTAAGCCCTTCTTCAATCTGAGCATAGCCTCCGAGGATTGGACCCAAGGTGACGCGTTTACTGACGGCTTTACCGTCTTTGGCGACGAAAACATAGGCATGATCTTGTGACTGATAGATTGTATCGAGTGGCAAGTAAGGGAAAGCTGAACCAGTATCAACAGTACCCACTGGGATACTGACACTGATATAACCTTTGTTCGTCAAAGATTGATGATACATATCTGGGATCGGGAAGTACACAGCATAGAGTGATCCTTGAACTGCGTCTTGGGTGACATAGGTTGGGAACGCTTCGTACGTCACATTATCGATACTGAGTTTACTTGTTTCGAAGTAACTTACTTTACGTGCAATATCACGAGGCACATAGGCGATTGCGATGATTGGATCTTCTTCAATAGTCTGACTCAGTACTGCAAGTGGAGTACCTGGTTGGACAGCTTGACCTGGATAGACGAGTACTCTTTGTACTGTTGCATTGAAAGGAGCTGCAGGATACATGGCAGCTTCTTGGATCTGAGCAAGCTGGACTTGAAGTCGAGTGACATCACGATTGAGATCAATTGCTTTTTCTTGAATATCAAGTTGTTTAATTGCAATATCACGTTGAATATCACTGAGTTGAGCAGGTGGTTTATCACCAGCACCTGAGAACTCTGCGTTTCGCAGACCTGAGCGAAGTTGATTATTCGCACCGAGGAACTGAGCTTTGAGTTGTTTCTGACCGAGGATCGCAGCATCATTTGTACCACCCGTATTACTTGCTTCAAGTTCAGCGATGTTGGCATCGATTGAGCTGAGGATACTGTCATTGAGACTCACGAGTCCACGAGTTTCATCAAGTGATTTATTTGAGATATCTCTGAGTTGATCACTATTATCATCAGATTTAGTAGCAATCTCTTTTTGTTTTTTGATGAGATCTTTTTGCGTGTCATAGGTTTCGTTTACGTTTTGAAGCTGACGAGCAGCGAGTGAACGTTGGACTGAGGCAGCATTGCCACCTTGATAGTTACTAGAGGTGGTGAGTATTGTTTGTCCTTGAGTGACTACAGTACCTGCTTCGACAAATACTTGTTGGACGACACCAGGGGCGAGTGCATTGATAGTTACCACACCAGATTTCTCAATCTGAGCTTGGACTTGCACACGAGGTGAGGTGCCGATTTGATAGACAGATACTTCTTTTGCTTCGGCTTTTGTTTCTTCAGCTGCTGGAGCTGGACGATTGAGCAGATTACTGATCACAATAAGTAACACTAAAATCCCTAAAAGACTAAATAAAGCAGTAAAAGGGCGTGCTGTAACAAAACGTGATGTGCGGGTTTGTGCTGGTTTTAGCTTGTTGGAAAGGTTTTTTCTAAAAGCATTAAAACGGGTTGTTATAGTATTCATATAAGCGTTTAATTATATCACATACTATAAGACTTTTCTACTATGGTTGTAGGTTATATGTAGTAAGTTGGATGTAGCTGTTGTGACAATTTTTATGACAGATTATGCGACAGAAGCGATATAGTACTCTTTCAAGCCTGCAGGAGTATGTACTTGCACTGTTTCACCAGTTTTATGCCCCAATAGGGTCTTACCAAGAGGGGAGAAGTGACTCAGTTTGCCGGCTGCCAGATCGACTTCATACCCACCTACGATAGTGACATTGAGCTCAAGTGCCCCTTGAGTAAGCTTTACACTGCTACCCAGGCCGATGACACCTGAGGTGGGTTTAGCGACTATTTGTGCAGCATCGAGAGCTCTTTTGAGCTCACGCAAGCGGCGATCTAGGCCACTCAGCTTCCAACGAGCAGCTTTATAGGCACCGTTTTCACTGCGATCACCCAGATCTCGAGCTCGGGTGAGCTCAGCTACGACTGCAGGGCGACCCGCATTGAGCTCATCATACTCAGCTTTGAGCTTGGTATGACCTTCGGGAGTGAATGTGACTACTTTGCGCATAGTATTAAATTGTTATATTGAAAAATTGCTAAATTGACAATAACCCTGACATGGATGCCTGTTATATTAGCAGGATGAACTACTTAGATTTGTCCTCTATTTCTGCATATAATCGGTCTTTTAAACTAGCTAATTATATATGGGATATAGCTATAAAATGGGACTATTTCTCTAAAAAAACCATCGGACTACAACTTGTCAGATCAACTGATTCTATATCAGCAAATATAGCTGAAGGTTTTGGTAGGTATACAAAAAAAGACAAAATTAACTTCTATAGATACTCGTTTGGATCTTTGAAAGAAACTCAAGATTGGATAGAGAAAGCCAAAGTAAGAAATTTAATCTCTGCAGAGGACTATTTGTATATAAATTCAGAGTTAAAAAACTTACCTCGAGAACTGTATCAACTTATCCACTTTACGAACGAAAAACTCCAAATTTAAATTGTTATGGATGAATAGCGACAATTTAACAATAAAACAGTTTAACAATTGTATTTTGGGTATGTCAGGGATATGTATTGAATATGCAAATGCCTGTGCTATACTATAGGGTATGTATTATGTGCAAATATAAAGTAAAAGCTTACTTTATAAGACATATACGTACTTTAAAAAATAGTTCTCAGACAAATCTTTGATCGGGACATAGGTGTTTATAACCTATATTGCAAAATTGTTAGATTGTTTATTTTAAGCAGTATGACAACTTCGTAATATCAGCCCTCATTTTATAGATAGCTACGTCCTGATCAAGGATGAACAAAGTAAAACCTCCGTGGATTTTTTTAACGGAGGACTGATTAGCTTGACGAGCTAATTGGTGACGTAGTCCGGGACTAGCAGCCGATCTGCTGGAAATGACGTTTCCTGAGAAAGGGAAAGATCGTGAAAAACACGCGTTCTGGTGAGCGCAAGCTTACCAAAATTGTATGGCGGGTAATACTCGCCCTGCTAGTTGTTGTGATGATTCTTGCGCTGGGGAGTTACACTCTGTCGCAAATGCAAGATGGTACCCTCCAAATAACGCCGGTGGCTTTGACAGCACTGGCTATCTTCGTTGGTGCCTACGTGGTAATCACGTTTGAGCACCAACTGAAAACCGAAAAAGCCCCCGTGGCGATGATTGCCGCGACGGTGCTCTGGGTCTTGTTGTCGGTTACTGGCGTACTCCCGATTGATGAAATTCGTCATCATCTGGAGTTGGCAATGGGTGAAACAGCCTCGATAGTCTTATTCTTGTTGGTTGCGATGACACTGGTCGAATATTTAGTCCATTATGGGCTATTCGACTGGGTGCGTATTCGCCTGTACCGACTTGGGTTGGATGACCGCAAGCAGTTTTACATCATCGCAGTTTTGACCTTTTTTCTTAGTGCAATCCTGGACAACCTCACGATAACAATCGTGATGATCCAAATTGCGCTCAGATTTTTCACAGGTCGCAACCTTATCATCGTGGCGGCAGGAATTGTAGTTTGTGCGAACGCTGGTGGCGCGTGGTCCCCAATCGGGGACGTCACGACCATCATGATGTGGATCGCGCAGAAATTTACCACGATGGAAATCATCACTAACACGTTTTTCCCATCGCTGGTGCAAGCAACCGTAACGACATTGCTACTTGGTCGCAAAATTTTCGGACAGAACGGCGATTCGACAGTGGAACTACAAGACGTGCACTTCACATTTAGCGAATTGCTCGTTATTTTCCTCTGTCTTGGAACGTTCGGTTTGCCCTTAATTGCGGCGCAGATGGGTCTACAACCCTTCATGGGGTTGTTTGTCGGACTGGGTGTAGTATGGATTGTGATCGGTTACCTGAAAATGGCAAACCATCACGACAAGCCGACTCACTTAGAAGCGGATATCACCAAGATGATGGCAAAGGTGGATTTTCCATCTTTGCTGTTTTTTGTGGGTATCCTCCTAAGTGTAGGAGCGTTGGATGCCTTAGGGTTACTGCGGCAGATGTCAGAAATGATGTTGGGCGCAGACCCCAGTTTCGAACGGCTAGCCGGTGTTGCAGTTGTATTTGGATACCTGTCGTCATTAGTCGATAACGTTCCGCTTACAGCGGTCGCTATCGATATGTTTGAAACGACCAATTCCCAGATCTGGACGTTCATGGCGTACTCAGTGGGGACAGGTGGTTCACACCTCGCCATTGGATCCGTCGCGGGCGTTGTTGCGATGGGCATGGTCAAAGAACTCACCTCAACAGAGTACTTCAAGATTGCTACCCCAGCGGTAGCGATAGGGTTTGTACTGGGCGTAATTGTTCAGCTCGGAAGCTATATGCTGTTCTAGTTGAAGCAATATACTGTTCTAGTCTGAGAACTTCGGGGGAGCGCGCACGCGCTCTGGTCTGCCTCACTTAGCGAGAGGCGCTACCAGCGAGCATCAAGCATGCTCTCCCGACATTGACCCGTGGGTGTTTTACATCCACGGGTTTTTTTGTGGCTTAAATTTACCTAACCCTTACACTGCCTTGACTTTACTGCCCAGAATCGGTACTATACTAGGTATTCTGTAGAGCAAATTTGTACAATCTTATGTTTACCCAGCTTCTTAACTCTATCATCGGTAAGAAAGAACCTAAAAAAGCTACTCCTGTGGTCAAACCTACCAAAAGACAAGCTCAAACTCGCAAATATGCACGTGATGTGATCTCTAAATACGAAACAACTCTACGTAAGTTAGCACATGAATAATAGCCTCAGCTAGCTTTCAGTAATTTCATATACCAATAAGCTCTTATTTATGGCGAAAATACAGTATCTGAGTCCTGAAGATGTGCAAACCATCTGTGAAGAGCTGTTATCTTACTTCTCGAAGCTCAAAGATCCACCTCCCGAGTACACAAATAGTTATTTCGACAAACTCGATAGTATCCTCGCGATACCTCAGAAGACCTTCGGTAAGCAAGATCTTTATCCATCAATCTTTCAAAAAGCGGCTTGTTATATGTTTTTTATCACGAAGCTGCATCCGTTCAACAATGGAAATAAGCGGATGTCGATCGTTGCTACAGGAGTATTCCTCGAGTACAACGGGTATGAGCTGGATGCAGATATGGAGCAGCTATATGAGTTTGCCAAGGTCGTGACCGTGACACATGATGATCAGAGGAGAGTATTGCAAGATATAGCGGATTTCTTAGAGAAAAATTCTAAGAAACATGAACCTCGCAATATAGCGACAATACTTTTTGATACCATCCGTAAGCTCTTCAGTCAGCTACCCTTGCAAAAGAAAGCTACTTCAGTAACTTCGTAATCTTCTCACAAACATCTTCTGGCATCTCATCATCAGTGTTGACGACGTGATCTGCCGCATGCAAGAATAAGCCATTGCGATGCTCGAAATGCTGGGTCATCTTACCAAGGACATGTTTTGGTCCTTCTTTTTTGAATTGGTCATAATCTTTTATCAAACGATCGCTGAGTGTTTCTGGCTTGGTTTGAAGATATATGACAGTGAGTGGAGCAGAGGACTCTTTGAAATACAGGATGTTTAGCATATTCTCGACGATTGCTCCTCCACAAGCGATGACTTGGTTGTCACCTTGACTTAGTTCATGCATTACCTCAAGCTCTTTTTCTTTCCAAAGTGACATACGCTTGTTATAGACTTCAGCTACAGATTCAAAGTTGTTTTTTTTCAGAATAATATCATCGAGCTCAACAAATGTATAACCGAGCTCTTGAGCAAGGAGAGTACCGATGCTCGTCTTACCAGATCCGAGTATCCCGAGGAGTAAGATATTCATATAGTATCATAAAACTGATAACCCAGATATATGATACTGACTGTCAGGATTGCTGTCAATAAAGTTTAGACAATGTTGAAGCTATGATGTGTAGATACCTTACCTTAATATACTAAAAACCCTCGATTTCTCGAGGGCTTCTAGAGACTACGTTTATCAGTTTAGTGTCCGTGACTATCGTGATTTTGAGTAATCAAGTTATAAGCCAGTTTCTTTTGATACGATTGAATCAAACGTGGATGTTCTTTGGTTAGCTTGGTAAGCTCATCCTTGTTTTCGTTGATCAAAGCTTTTTGTTCTTTGACAAGCTTGGTGATATGTCGAGCATTATCAGCTGTATTCTTGAGCAACTTATCGAGTTTCTCGAGATACTCGATCACCATCGTGCTTGTCATGATACGTACTTTGAGCAGTCCGATACGTTCTTCGATCAAACTTTCACGAGAAGATTTGATAAAGTTTTTCAGAATCGGGAATTGGCCTGCAAGTTTGCGTAGCATAACAATACGTTTACGGAATGACCCGTGAGTACTACGTTTACCTGTTTCATCGATGCCTGCGCTTTCGTTCATTTCAGGATACTCAAGTGCATCTTGTTGGAGATCGAGCTCTGTATCGAAGTCAAAATACACATTTTCAGTAATATAACCTTGATTATAGAGGTCTTCAAGTGCATGACGTTCGATGTTAAGTGTTTGGATTTTGAGACTTTTTTGGAACTCTTCAGTAGAAGACACTTTATTAAGATGTTCTCTAATGTGTTTTTCTTCTTGATCAAGTTCACGTTTCATCTCGACGAGTATATCTTGATCAAACTCTTGATCTTTGAGCTCAGCTAAAGATTCCTTCGCATCAGCAATCTCGATGATTGACATCTCTTCATGCATGATCTCTTCTTCTTTTTTAGGTAAGTGAAGACCGAGTTTGAGAAGTAATGTACGAATTGTGAGCCCATTGATGATCAATGTGAATAAGAATGCACCAAGTGTGAATGCAAGCATGTCATTTTTGTAGGCAAACTCATCTGGAAGAGAATACACCAACACAAGTGGGATCACTCCACGTAGGCCACCCCAGTTCATAATATGTTGCCAACTAAGTGGTACATTTGGTTCATCTTTGAAGAATGGTACTCTGTTGGTGATAAAGAATGATAGATAGACTGAAACAGCACGACCTACTAAGACTGCTAAGATAGCAATGATAATTGGATAGATATTCTCTGAAAATATAGAGAAGTCTAGATTAAAGGTAGCAAAGAAGAATACGAGTGATACTGAGATAAAGGCGAAATACTCCCAGAACTCTTCGACGAATCCACGGACACCTACTGAGAACTTGGTTTTACCTAAGTTACCCATGACGATACCAGTTACTACTGTGGATATGACTCCTGAAAAATGGAAGAAGTGCTCAGCTGCGACAAATGAACCGATAGCAGCGGCAACTGTAATAGTGGTTTCGATTACACGATCATTCTGGATTCTTTCAATAATTTTAGAGAAAAGGTAACCGGCAATTAAACCGAAAACCATACTACCAAGGAAAACATATAAGAAATTACCGACACTTCCATAAATTGAGTTTGCTTGAAATGCCGCACCAGTGACTACGAAACTAGCTACGACACGAGTGAGGATAACACCAGTTGCATCATTGAACATACTTTCACCATCAGCGACGAGTCCTAGACGTTTAGGAGCTCCCAGAGTCTTAAACAAGCTAATAACAGCAATAGGATCTGTCGATGAGATGATTGCTCCGAAAAGAAGAGCTACGCCGAGTGGATACCCAATAACACCTGATAAGAAATAGCCGATGGTAAAGATGGAAACTAAGATACCAAAGGTAGCAATGAAAGTGATCGTCTTGAATTGAATACGGAATTGATGAAAATTGATATGAAAAGCTGATTCAAAAAGAAGGAGCGGAAGAAGCACAAAGTAAATAATATCTGCTGTTAATTCAAGATGTACTGGAATATGAAAGGTGTGCACGATAAATTGTGCCAGAGCTCCAACAAGCAAAAGCGCAACAGTATAGGGGAGCATTGAAATCCGCTGAGTAAGTTTGAGTATCCCTCCAGTAAGAATTAAGAAGAAACTAATAAATAAGAGAAGAGTAATTAGTGCATGTTGATCCATATGAAAAGGTCAAAAATTTATAGTCGATAGACGTACTATACTCCTAGAGCCCTAAGAAATACATGCATCGTGGATATGCATCAATAATTATTTAACCTCTTTTAGCCATGTCTTCCTCGATCAGTTTACGCAGATAAACAGATTTAGGTAGTTTATCTTGCTTGGAGACATCATCTAGATATGAGGCAATTTGTGGAGTGATGAAAAAGGTAAATCTGAGATCACTTTTACTTTGAATATAATGGACATAGTCATTCAAGATTGAGGGAAGTGTTTGATTGGTATAGCGCTCACATAAAACTTTTTCGTCTTTGTGTTGGGCGAGCAGTGATGGAGGCTCACCTTCACTGTAGAGGATAAGTACTGGCTTACCGACGCGCAGTGCCATAGATATCTCGTATCCGACACTGATACTTGGAAAGGATGTTTCTGCTATAAGTCCATCACATGAGTAAATCCAGCGCTCGAGTTGGTTATGAAATTTCAGTCGATCTTCACGAGATGAGATACTAACTTGCTTCTCAGTCGCATTCATGATGTGATCTGCCACTACATGATGTCCTTGGGCAGTAATATGGTCAACGATTTTTTCGTAGTAGGGCTGATATTTTTCTTTAGCAGCGATCGATGCTGTGAAGTACAAATTGAGATGGCGCTTATTAGTCATATATATACCTATAATTATAGCAAAAGAAAGCCCATTAGTGAAGAACTAGGCGAGAATCGACCATTTAGTTTACTTTCGCTTGAGGATTGATCCGAGTTTCGGTACCAAGAAGCTGACAAGAGCCATGCCAGCCATACTCACTAGGTTTCCTTTGTTGCTTTGTAACAAATTCGAAACTGCTGTTTGTATTCGTTCTGGTCCTTGAGTCACTACATTATCAAGAGTTTCTGAGATCTTCTTGATGAAATAGATGACTGCAATGATAAGTGCAAGCCAACCTAACATGAAAATGATCCCGATGATATAAAAAATATCTGCTAGTTCCATAGGTTATTATGATTTTTTAACTTTTTTAGATTCTAATGCTGGTTTTTCAGTAAGAGTTTTCTTGACGTCTTTACCAGTTTTTTTAGCATCTTTTTCGACCATCATCTGCATATCATCCCAACGTCCGAGTAGATAGTCTTGAAGTCGTGAGACTCTGTCTTGAGTGGCATCTTTTTCTGTCTTCAGCTTTTCGACTACATCAAGTACGAGTGCCATATATTTTTCTTGATCGATCTCACCGACACTGTCTTGGATTTCAGTGAGACGACCTTGGACATCAGTCATCGCTGTCTTATAAAGACGAGTGCCTTCAGCGGTAGCTGTGCCATAAATCTCTTTCATTACGCCTTGAAGTTTTTTTTCTTCAACCATTCTTTTAAGTTCATCAAACTTTACTTTTGCCATTTCGCGATTTTCTTTACCTGATTTAGGTGAAAGGAAGAAAGCTGCAAGTCCGCCTGCGATAGCGCCTACTGCAACTGCTAAGCCTAGTTTCGATGATTTATTATCATGTGTGTTGTTTGTCATATGTATAAATGAATTATTAATTTATTCCTATAGTATCAGATTAACAACTATGTCTTGTCTTGTCAAGCTTTTTACCAAACTCTTACAATGCTATTACAGTTGTTAGGTCGTTTTAAGCTTTCGTCCATATTTTTCTTTGGACATACGGATGATTTTCTCTGTATTTTCATTCTTCATCGCAGGAAGTGGCAATGTTTTAGCAGGGAATGGGGCAGAGGTCATCTGATCAATCGACATTTTCATGACAACCTCATATTTACCCAGTGAGACGAGATCTTGAGCAGTATAAAGTCCGGAGAATTCTTTCGTAAAGTAATCTGCATCGCGTGCACCGATCACAAAAGAGATCAGCGTACCCACATTTCCGAAGATTGCGGTCATGATATCTTCATCAAGCTGCTCGATATACTGATTCGTGAGAGTCAATGCTAGGCGGTACTTACGCGCTTCTGAGAGGATTTTCACAAACGATGATGTAGCGAAGTTTTGAAACTCATCGACGTATAAAAAGAAATCGCGACGATCGTCTTCTTTGATAAATGAGCGATTCATAGCGGCAAGCTGGATCTGAGTAATGATCATGGCTCCCAGTAGGGCTGCATTGTCTTCACCGAGCTTACCTTGTGAGAGATTTAAGATCAAAATTTTACCATCATTCATGATTGCTTCAAGATCGACAGTCGATTTTTGTTGACCGATGATATTACGGATCATCTTGGATGAGACGAACTGTCCGACTTTGTTTTGGATCGGGGAGATAGCCTCGACTCTGAGTTTATCGGTCATCATATCAAACTCTTTGTTCCAGAAATCTTTCATGACGGGATCTTGGATCTGCAGCACAGCTTTTTTACGGAACTCTTTTTCCGATAAGATACGCAGGGCATCGACAAGTGTGGCTTGGGGAAGTTCCAAAAGTGAAATAATAGTGTTTCTCAAGATATACTCAAGACGTGGACCCCAGCTATCGGCATACAGCTTGCTAAAAATGGCGACGATACCAGATGCGACGAGATCGCGATGTTGTTGTTGTTTGATCTCCAGCACATTGAGCGCAAACGGGCGCTCAGTATCAAATGGTTCGAGATATACGACATCTTGCATGCGGCGCTTCGGGATATATTGCAAAATCGTCTCAGACAAATCACCGTGTGGATCGATAATACCGACACCTCGATCACGACGGATATCGTCGATGGCCATATTGGCAATCAATGTCGATTTACCAGCTCCGGTTTTACCGATGATGTAGTTGTGTTTACGTCGATCTGCCGTCTTGATGCCGAAGATCGTATCTTTGTTTTTGTACTCAGCTTTGGCGAAAAAGTTGACCTCATGTCGCATTGACTCGGGGACCGAGTCGACAGTGGGTAAGTTTTCTGGTGGCTCACCAGCAAGTGTTTTACCCCAAGCGATATTTTTGATGCCTGCGAGAGCCTTGCCTGGCGGGTGCCAAAGCGTCGCAAGCTCTTGAGCATTCATGATCTGTGTGCGATGTTCAAGCAGTGAGAAACTGCGATTTTTCAGTCGTTCCATAAACTCTTTGCGACCCATCCCGATTGAGCTAAATCCGAGATGATTTCCTTCACCAAGTGAAAATGAGCCGTAGGTACCAGCCACATTTTGCAGTAATGAGTGTGGATCGTGTTCTTTTTGCTTCGAGGAAGCGATAAGACGGATTGTCGTACGGCCTCCGTGATACATGACCTTATTACTCATATACGAAGCATTTTGATCTGTGGCTTGAGTCTTCATTTCACCAGTTTTAGGGTCTTTGACTTCTTTGGTACGGGCACTGAGTGTCTGACCTTGCCAGGCAAATGATGCCGGAGTGACGAGGATCTGGATGCCAAATTTATAGTTGGCTCCTTGTTTCGAGAGCAGTCCGATCATGGCTGCCAGAGGATCTAAATCGCTAAAATCTGCATAGGTTTTGATAGGTAATGTATATGAGTGCTGGAGAGAAAGCTTACCGACTGCGATATTGGGATCTTTCAAGATAATATCCATCGGATCTTGAGTCCTTTGGATAAACGATTGTGGGTATGCCGCTTGAAGGAGGCTTTGTACTAGGGACTCTCGTGGTGTAGGCACAGATGCATAATAAAAAATTGATTGACCTGTGAGATAAATCTCAAACGCATAACTATCGACATAACTAAACATGCGGGTGAGCAAGCTAAACTGAGACGAAAGTAGGGAAGAGAAGATCTGGGTTGCGGCCTCTGGGGTCGTTTCGTCTTCTTTCGGATTGCGTATCTGGAGATGCGATAACTTGATCGGCGCCATAATACTTAATTATACAGATAAGTTATGGGAAGTTGGAAATAGGAAGTTGACGCTATATCTTGATGTATGATATCAACCTTGAAATCGCATAACATCGGGAGGAATATTCATTATGTAAGGATTACGATCATCGGGTTTGGCAAATTTAGCTTGGACATATGTTTTACCTCGTCCGAGTGGATCGGTTTTACGTGATTTAGCATCTTCTTCTTCAAGAGGTCTATGACGATCTTCCCAAAATGCAGCAGCAGCAGTTTCACTATAATGATAATGCGGATATGGCAATGTACGTAGATGTGGATGGCGGACTAGTACTTTTAACATATCTACTTCAGATCTAGTATCTCCAGTACTATCACTACCACGTTCAGCTGGTTCGCGGCAGATAAATTTTTCTAGCAATCTCAGCATCTGTACTCGTATGTTATCGAGAAATTCTGGATTAAGATTAGCTTTGCCTTCGAGATCAAACTGGAAATCTGCGTCGAGAGCTATGCTATATGGATCGTCATAACCTGAAATATATAAATCGACTTGTATCTTTGTTACATCACTAGGATGTTCATGAAAATCTACATGTGAGTAGCCATGTGCCTGTAATTGTGGATAATTATCAAATGGTACACGGATTGGTTTTTGCGTCAGGAAAACACGCTGGCGATCTTTTACATCCATAGCCATCAATTCGGCTTCTTCATGCGTAGAGTTGTAACCTTCGCTGAGCTGTGACGCTGGAAAACCTAGTTGTTCGAGCAAAAATAATTCATGTTGATTCGCTTCGTGATTAGGTGCGGTACGATACCAAAAATGGATTTCTTGACCTTGATAGTTAATTCTTCCTTGTTCAAAACTGATTACGTTTGGTTTTTTCAGTGAGACATCAGAATCAATAGTTTGAGGCGGCATGGCAGCAAAAATAGCTTCAAAAATATGGTATTGTTGGGCTCGTAGGCTATTTGAAGGTAATGCGACACTGAGTTTTAAGCCTTGATGAGGTAAGCTAAGGTCAATAAATGATGTATCGAGACCCATCTGTTCTTTAATATATTCTTTATTGGTATCCCAAACCATTTCTATTTCCATCTCTCTTTGGAAAAAAGTACGCACATCAGGAGTTGATTCTAGGTGATCTTGCATCCACGGACTTATTCCATGATTAGTTTTTAGTTGAGTTATCGATTCTTGGACAGTTTTAATATAGTCATTGCCAAAAAGCTGTTGAATTTTTCTTACTTGTTGAGTTAGTTTTTCAAGAATCTGCGGATCTTCATTTATTCGTTGGCGTTTTCTTTGATGTTTTTCTTGCACGAGCTCAGGGTTGGCCCATTTCATGAGTTTGTCAAAAATATCATCTAAATGAATAGCATATACAAATCGAGCTTCAGCTTGTTCTCTTGCTTTTATTGCGTCAGCTTTGCGATTAGGTTTAAGATCTGCATATTCATCTGATACTGGCCACTCTGACATCATGGTGTACTGGACTGAGAGTCGTGAGTGATCGTCAAGTATAAGTGGTTGAGCTTGACCAAAGGGAAGGTTTAAACTTGGTAATGGATATCCTGATGCGACTAAAGCAATAGTTTCCACCGTTTTTTTGTCATCTTTCTTCATGATCCCAGCATATGCAAGCTTAGTCATACAACTGAGAATATCTGCTTGTGTGCGAGGACCTTTGAAAAACCCACGTAATGCTTCGGAAGCACCACCTCGTTTAATGTCATTTCCACTGTATGCACTAAATAATTCACCTAAAACATAAGGGTCGATATCTTGCCAGTTTTTCTCGAAAAAACGGGCTAATTCTTGAGACGCAGTATCACTTACAAAACGATAATCTGAGTGGTGTTCTTGAGGGATACCACGTGCGAAGTCAGAATCTTTGAGACGCCATACTGCATATCTATCTAATATGAGAGGTATTGCTTGTGGTGTAAGACCATGAGCGCGAATAGGCGAAAAGATATTTCTTCTGACAGCTTGCATCTGGTTTTGTTTACCACTTGCATTACTTATGTCAATTGCGGTGAGCTCATCATATTCAAGTTGCGAAGCTACCAGATTTTGTACTTTAGGGTCGGGATAGTTTTGGACTAAAGCTAAGGCTGTCTGACGATCAATATTTGATACAGTATTGGTCGTATATTCTGCACCCTCGCGTGGCATCATAGCGAGCGAGAGCATATCAGTATAAAATTGTTTTTGAAATTCTGGCGAATATTTCTGCACATCTGTTTCTGCAGTAGTGAGAAGTGAGGTAAATAAAGCATCATCACCAGTATCATGAGCTTCCTGTAAAAAGCCACGTAAAGAAGAAATATATTCTGGATAATTAGGTGACTCTATCATAGGTAGGGAATTAGTACCCAGCAGCTTTCAGACATTTTTGGAAAATATCTTGTACAGGATAACTGACACGTTTCACATTACCGGTTGTAACAGTAGGATCTTCAGCTGATACTACAGGTGGAATTGTTTCTTCAAAACGTGAGGTTGTACTACAAATTTCTACCGCTTTGACGCGTAAAAATTTATCTGTAGGAGAGAGAAGCAGAGAAATAGCGACGATGACGCCGATCATGATAACTGCTGTTTTGACGATTTGTGTGGTTGATGAGTTTTCCATGGGATATATTATAGGTTGTAGCAGGATAAAACGCAAGCTTAATCTCTTAATTTTTCAATAGTATTGTAAAGTACATTTGGATTGCCCATCTGATCGGTATCTATCATAATTGTCTTCAAAGCACGATAGGTAAGGGTTACACCATTTTTTTCAAGCTTAAACTCGATATACTCAGGCATTGGTACCCAAACATTTTGTTCAGCTTGGTGATTGATGAATTCAGCTTCTGCAAAACGTCTATATGGCTCCATGAGGTCATAGTTCCAGATCTTATCTTCAGCGTTTAGGTACTCAATCTCACCAAATGAATGGCCGATAAATAAAGTAGGATTGTCATCGATGATAGGAGTGACTCCTTCTTGAGACGGAGCTTCGAAGACGATAAGTGTACGAATCGGACCCAGATTACCATTTTCATCTCGTGCATCAGTACACATCCACAAAGCGATACGTTCACCTGGTGTGCCGGTCAATTGTCCATCATTGTAGACGATAATTTCACCCGGGGCAGGTGTATAGTTGTGATCGAAATATCTAAAGCCGATAAACTCTTGTGGTCTCACGGGAGTATCACTCGGTTCTGCAGTCGTATAGACAACATAATCATTTTGAGGTCGTACAGCAGCAGCATCTGTTTCAAAATCAATAGCTGGTGGCACATCAATTGGTGGTGCAATTATTTCGGGTTCGGGTGTTGGTGTACGAGTCGGCTCAGGCGTCTGAGTAGGTTCAGGTGTAGGTGACGGAGTAGTAGTTGCTGTTGCAGTAGCTGTCGCTGTCGCTTGTTCGACTGGCCCATGAGTAGCAAAAGGCAATACTGAGTTAGTTTCAGTTGATCCGGTTTGATTACGATCGACCACAGCAGCATGAAGTTGTTTAAATCTTCCTGGCATAATTGCAGGTTTGGCCGTATGTTCCCACCAGTTGCGAGCTGATTCGCCGAGCTCTGCTAGTTGTTTTTGTAGCGATTGCACGGGTTCAGATTCAGGCAAGTATTTCATCCAAAGCCAAGCACTTTGACCTTTTTCGATAAGTTTAAGGGTAGGTTCACGGAGTATCTCTCCAACTGCAAAACCAGTTACATAACGCATTCCGTGTTTAATAAACTTCTTCCATTGCAAACCAAGTACTGCATTAAATAATATATCTTCTTGTTTATTTTGATAATCTTTGTTCAGAACTTTATTATTTAAGGTATTTGGGGCAATGGCTTGAGCAGTAGACTGTAATCTACGTTTTATCTCACGAGATTCGAGCTGTACAGCTCGATCATCAGGTGTCATAGTTTGCAAGATACTGACATCTGCGATTTCGTTACGGATTTTCTTTAAAATCTGAGCATTTATTTCCTTATCTGAAAATGATGTTTTTTTACGCCATTGATTACTCTTTGTGAGCTCAGTTACGACTTGTGAGCGATAGTGCTCAAGCTGAGCTTCTGGTGTGGTACGAGTGCGAAGTTGTTCTTTGGTAGCTTCGAATCGTGCACGACGATCGTCCATAGCATAAGCTTTGACTACGGCTCTTGCTTCGTATTCGTTTCCATAAGTGAGTTCTTTGACAGCTTCGATAACTGGGTTACTAGGTGTTTCAGATATAGCTTGAGCATGGACATCATGATATCCCTTTAGTCCAAGTTTTTGGATCCGCTGTGTTTCACGTAAACTAGCTGAGATATAGTTGCTCATCGCAGAGATACCGAAAAACATGATTCCAGCTTCAGTCGGGGAGATCATATCTTGTTGCAAGCCTTGCTGCATTAGCTCAAGCATACCGATACGACTTCCCATACCTACCAGGAATGCTGGACCTGCTTCGATTGCGGTAGCTTTGACATTTTGCCAGAGTTCTTGGCGTGTAGGGAGACGTCTCTGTGTTTGAGATGATTCTTGCAGTATGTTGAGTCTTGGTTGTAATTCGCTTCTCATATTATTTGAAATAACTACATGGTTTGATTCTGACTTGAATAAATAATGATTTATTTACTTAAGTCAAAACCTACTACGCACAAAACGGACACATAGTGGCTTTGACCTCTCTCTATGGCGAGTCTCCTCCTGAGCTCCCGCCAGTAGGCGGGTTACAAGAGGTCGGACACGGCGTGGGTGTCGCCACCACAGTCACGATGACTGTGGCGACGGGTTGCGAGCTAGTGACCGTGGGCGTGGGAGTACCCCACGTCACGGTCACATTGGGGAGTGCGATAGGAATAAATCCTACAGAGCATCCCCAAACGAAAAACCCAATGATGGCGATGAGGAACAACGCCTTCACGAAGTTCCCAGTATCGGCTAGCCAGTTAAGCATTTTTACCTCCGACGGAGCAGGATTAATCCTGCAAGGAGGATCAGCAAAACTGGCCAGATCCACGTACCATCTGATTCTACAGAACCTGCTTCTCCTGCTGTCTGCGGTGTGCATCCAGTCGTGGATGCACAAGCGGTGGACGTCGCCACAACCACCGAGGTCACGATGACCTCGATTGGTGCTTGTGGCGTATAGGTAGCAAGCGGTGTGTATGTCGGGTACGGCGTTTGGGTTGGAACCGTAGTTACGGTGGGTGTCGGCGCTTGTTCAGCGGCCGGCATACCAATTCGTAACGGGTTCCACCACCATAAAGCCACTAAGACAAGAACTGTTAACCCGAGCGAGGCGATAATTGTACCCCAAGGGGTGCCTTGACGAACGATCGTGGCACCCCCTTGAGATGATGGATTGGTGGTCATACTACCTCCTTCGGAGCAGGATTGCTCCGGCGATGAGTAGCAAGGCGACTTATGAATTGAGCAAAGAGTTTATTAATATAAGTAACACTTAAATAATTAATT
>JBGSBR010000015.1:0-29237 GCA_041730495.1 Weeksellaceae bacterium
GCCGAACTTGGACGCCGAGTTCCGCAAGGCGCAGGGGATGAAGTTCTTCGCGGCCTTCGACATCGTCGACGAGTTTTATTCCTTGTATAAAAATAAGAAACAACCTCTAACAATTTTCTTCTTATATCTATATATAGGCTATTGGGTACTTACCATGTTTTACAAAGGAGTTATCTGGGGGTATTATTTTTGGCCATTTCTGGCAGGATTAGCAGTTATACTCGCCGCAAGCTTACAATCCTTACCACGCTATGCACGCTATTTATTATTCTTTGTACTGTATATGGTGAATTTCATACCTTTGCTTGGTACACCATGGGTAAAGCTAAGCGCAAAAGATAGTAGTTTGTGGGGATTTTATCGAGATACTGCTAAGAAGGTATATGAACAAGCTCCCAATGAATTTGGCTATTATATTTATACAACTGATCAGTATGGCTACTCGAGTCGATATGCCATGAATCATATGGCAAGAACTTATCCTGAGAAAACTGCGGCGCCGTATCAAAAAAAATCTACTGTTTATCTTTTGATAGATGATCCAGGTGATCATAAATTTACTAATCATATTAACTGGATAAAGTATGATGTGAAGATCGATAAACCACCAGTATCACAAGAGCGATTATCGAAAACGTATAAAATACAGCGATACAACCTCACACCTGAAGAAATTCTTATCGAATCTAATCCTAATATGATTCAAACACTTATCTTCAGATAACTATATGTCCTCAAAAAAATCTCTTCATCAATATAGATTTTCGTTAAGATCTTTTATTCAAGAACATATTTTGCTGATCATTCTCCTCGTGATTTTTTCTTTTATCTATTTTTATCATCTTGATTATCAAACAATCGGGAGCTGGGATGAGGGTTGGTATGCCTCAATTTCGCGTGAGATGGTGAAAAGCGGAGAGTATGTGTTTATGAACTGGAACGGGAAGCCATTTTATGATCATCCGCCGATGGGGATGTGGTTAGTGGCAGGATCCTATCATCTGTTGGGTATCTCTGAGTTTTCGACACGATTTCCATCAGCTATCTTAGGAGTGCTTACCGTAGCTGTGATGTATTTCATGATGAAAGAGATCTCGAAACAAAAAACCGTTGCATTTGTAGCACCTCTAATCCTGGGGACTGCAGTCTGGTATGTGATTCGCGTGAGGTCAGGCAATCTTGATTCACCATTTGTTTTTTTCTATGCACTGACGATGTTTAGTGCTTTGAAAGCACCAGTGAATCCGAAATTTTTGCTGGCTGCTGGAATTAGCGTAGGATGTCTGATGATGACGAAAACATTAGTTGGCTTATCAGCTATACCGCTGATCTTTTTCATCACTCTCCCACAGTATCATCTACGCAAACTGAGAACAACCATACCTTGGTTGCTGAGTGGAGTAGTAGCCGCTGTGCTAATAGTGGTGCCTTGGTATTATATCCATCTACAGACTTATTCAGATTTCGTCCAACAACATTTTGTAAACATCGGTACGCGTAATAAAACATTTATGTCTTATTTTCAGCTGCAAGCTGAGTTGCCGTTGTTTTATCTTCATATGGGTATCCGCAAATGGTATTACTTGTGGATTTTAGCAATATCGTACCTCACGATACGTAAAGCTTGGAATAGTTTGACTGCTGCGTTATTAGTATTGTGGAACTTGGTGATACTATATCCTTTTTTGACCACGACCGATACTCATATCTGGCATCTTATCCCTGTGTATATACCAGTAGCTCTGGTGACTTCATATGGACTTTATTTGCTCGCCACAGATGCAGCATTGATTGCAAGTCGGATACTGAAGCCAGTATCACAACCATTGTCAAAGCTTGCACAAAATCAAACACTTATCAAATCCGTGTATGTCGCAGCATTTGTTTATATCGCGTTTATACAGTTTCGTATTTTCCAGACTGAAGTGTTTCCTATGACTCGATCTACACCTGATGATGTCGATATCTCACGAAAAGCTGGGGTATTTACTGATGAACTATATCTTGATGATGATTATCTGCCACTGGCAGTATTTTACTCAGGGCGATTTATGAAACAACTTGCATATGAGCCGGAAGGTAAGAAAACATTGGTAGAACTGTATCGTTCAGATGAGCAAAACTTCAAAGTGATAACACGAATCTCATCACTGAATAATCTAAGAGTAGAGAAGATACCATATCGGATCTATGGATTAAATAACTCTTTTGCAATCGTTGGTAGGAAATAACTCAATTAAGCTCGAGATTGCGCTTCAATTACTCGCTCAACTATGCTTTATTAATCTCAGACTCTTACGGGGTTTCGCTCCTTGAAGAGAATCCAGCTCTGCTAACGACGTATTCTCTTCAGGTTAATTGAAGTACAATCTCTACATATACAGTAACTATTTCTTCTTGTAAATAAGCACTGCTTGATTGACAAAAATATTTTCATATTTACTGGAAGCTGCAATTACTGTTTGTATTTCAGGTAGTTTCTTATACCGCTTCGGCAAATAAATATAATCTACTTTGGCTTGCTTGATATGATCAAGTTTCTCGACTTGTGCTAAGCGTTTTTTGTAATCAATCCCGGTATTTTCCAGGACATTGGTAAAGTTGATATAGGTTTGCTTACTACTGAGTGCTGCTACATATGGCAGATCATCAGAGTCGAGGATTGGGGCATATACCGTGCCGTCTGGCTGGTCTTTGAGATAGGTGAGTGCTTGCATCTCTGGTTCAGTAATTACAAGTCTCGATGGATTGGTAAGATATTGTAGATGTGTGAAGCTACTGGTCATCATGAAGATCGCAGCTATCACTACTAATACTTTTCCCATCAGATGTTTCCGAGCCAGATCATACATCAGATCGGCTGTCGGCCATGACATCAGAAATGCGCCATATGCGGCAAACTGGATGGTATTAAACCAATCACCTTTTTGGATAAATAACACTGAGATCACTAAGCTTGAGATACTTGCTACAAAGAGTGTGATATCAAAAGCTGAAAGTTTGCGTTGGATGAGTGATGTGCCAAGTTTGATAAATCCCAGACATCGCAAGCCGAAATAATAGACGACGAAAAGTACTGCAGAGAACAGTTCTATGGCAAGTAAGCGAGGTCCCCAGCCTTGTTCATAAAGATAATATCGAGCAAGTACCATGTCTGGTAGATAGAAGAAATCAGGATGTTCGATCAGATGATGTACTGTCGCAAATGGGGAAAACGTAAACGGTGACCCAGTGCCTGAGCTAGTGAACGGATTATAAAATACTAATACTCCAAGCAAAGCACTTAATACATATGCCAGTCCAGTGAGACTGAAACGTAGATAATGCTTTGTTTTTATCATACTCAGCAGAGCATCCATCATCACAAGTACAGCCAAGATAATACCAGCATAAAACTTGGTACCAAAACTGAAAAATAGTAAAACTGAAAGTGCTAGATAATTTGCTCGTACTTTATGTACTTTCTGTATCAGAATCAGTGCTGCTAGGATGATGATAAGCGAGAAACTATACTGCATACTCTCAAGTGCACGAGCACTTTCAAAGAGTGGTGACATCACATTGCGATTTGAGATCATGCCATGATTAAAAAAGGTGAAGATATGGGTTAATGTCCCACCAAACGCAACAAACAGCAATAAAATAGTAGCATATAACGTATTTTTATGACGATCTAGACCTAGTTTAATTGTTAAAACTATTAAAAGTAATATATATATAACTGGTAATAGTTTGTAGTATGTAAAAACAACTGGAATGCCAACTAACGATAAGACGTAGGTTACGAGGTTTGGTAAAAAATGATACCCTTGCAGTAGTCCATCCGCAAAAACTGGCATCTGAAACGGAATAGTTTGAAACGACACAGTTGAGATAGCGATATACCAAAGTGCATCTTTGTAGTTGGTACCCACTATAAAGCCACATTGATCTTTCACACAACCATACCCACCATCAGGTAAGATTGGAAGCAACGTGATAATTGAGGCTAAAATACTGATCAGCAGAATTACGGGATTTTTTTTAAGAAATGACAGCATGAGATTTAGGTATAATAGCTTATGGTGTTTATTATATATGGTTTAGTTTTAGTTTGTTTTTCGATCTACTCTTACGCACTGATTGATCCCAATCTTACCCTCGTTAGTCACCCGTTATGGCAACAGCTACGTGAGCCTTTGATTCAGCTTGGTTATCATCAACGGGCTACTTCCACCCAGATTTATTTAATTTTGTTAGTAGCTTTATTTGCGATTCACCTGTGGCTAGTACATAAGAAAAAAAACATTAATCCTATACATATTAGTATTCTTGTCGCATGTATTGCTGTTTTTGCCTATCCGTTTGTTTCACATGATCTCTTCAACTATATCTTCGATGCGAAGATACTGACTGTCTATGGTGATAATCCGTACATGCAAAAGGCACTTGATTATCCGCTTGATGAATGGACGCGCTTCATGCATTGGACTCATCGGCCGTATCCATATGGTCCGACTTTTTTGCCTTTCACATTGATACCTTCATATCTATCTTTTAATACATTTATTTTAAATTTTGGATTCTTTAAAATTGCATGGGGTTTGATGTATCTTGTTAGTGTGTACTTGTTATCTAAGTTACATAAGCGATCGGCATTAATGTTTGCCACACATCCACTCGTGATACTCGAAGGTCTGATGAACTCACATAATGATCTGATCGCAGTTGCATTTGGCATTATCGGGATCTGGTTTCTTTTTCAGAAAAATCAAATTGCTGCACGAATCTGGTTTTTGATCTCAGGTGGGATCAAGTATCTGACTTTGCCGCTGATCGTGTTGCAGCAGAAAAAAGATCATTGGTTAAATGTAGTTTCCCTGGCTGGACATATCACGTTACTCATCTACTTAAGTACACTTGAGATCCAGCCATGGTATTTCTTGGTGTTATTTATGTTTTTACCATTTTACCCCCGCTTGATAGACTGTATTCAGATTTTCTTGATTAGTTTGCTGTTGTCTTACTATCCGTACATCATGCTCGGTGGCTGGGATACACCTGACAAAGTGATTTTGAAACACCAGATTATCTGGGTTGGATTTATTTTGAATGTAGTTTATCTTGTTTGGAAGTATCTCAAAGCTTCCCCTGCAAAGCGAGCTTCAGTATATGCATTTTTGTCCGAAGAGGCGCATACTTGAGGGCGTAGCGTAATCTTCCTTTTTCTTGAAATTTCTGATGAATATTTGATCCGGCACCACCTGTAGATTGTGCATTTTTGTGATACATGACAAGTGTTGGTTCATAGAGTAGTTTAAGATTGTTTTGTTTAGCTCGCTCCGAGAAATCAGCGTCTTCGTAATAGAGAAAGTAGCTTTCGTCCCACGCACCTAACTTTTGAAAAACTGTTTCATCATAAGCTACAAAGCACCCAGTGATAAACTCTGTAGTACCTGCTTTATCGTACTGACCAGTGTCCACCATATCGACCCCTCTGTGATGTGTAAGAGCATGTGCCCAATCGACGATCCCACCTGCATACCAAAAGACTTTGCCGAGATCTTTTTTATCATAGCGATCTTTGTGGTATTCGAAACCTGATGCATAATAGATCTTGGCTCCGATCAATGTTGTCGGATATGTTTCCATAGTTTTACCAAGCGTTTTCATAAATGATCGGTCGAGATAGGTGTCATTGTTCATAATCGCAAAACGGGTAAATCCCTTACTTCGCGCAGCATCGATTGCTTGGTTGATGCCGTAGGCATATCCTTTATTTTCAATTGCGAGTGTAGTGATCTTGAGATCTTTATAAGCAATCGGTTTTTTATCGGGACTGGCATCAGCGGCGAAGACATGGAACTCGTGATTAGTTTGTTGAGCTAAACTAGCGAAGAAATCTTCTAAAACCGTGTAATTTTTGTAAACCACCGTTATAATGGCAATATGCTCAGGCATGTCTACGATTATATCAAAACTAACAGATGGTTACTCTTGTTGATTGTGCCTGGCTTTTTGTTACAGATGCTCGTGATGATGCCAAGTGGCACGACATTCTGCTTAGCCGGTAAGTGTGGAATGCATTTTTGGGGTGTGAATAGCCATGATGGCATGTGGCATCTTGAGATTGCAGCAGTAGCCTTCAAACAACTGCCGTTTATCGTACCATCTTACACTGGAGCCATCCTTTCTGGGTACAATATTTTATTGGATTTCATACTGTACTTGCTTTCATTGATTGGTATACCACCGGTTTTAACATTATTTAAAATTCTTCCTGTTGTTTGGTTCGTGTTTTATACCACGATGCTGATTAGTTTAGGTCGAAGTATTCACAACTCTCCAAGATTTGTCGCATTTCTATTATTCTTCGGATACTTTGGTGGGCACCTCGGTTATTTCCTACAGCTGTACTACGAACAGTCTATTTTTTTGGGACAGCAATCATTTGCATTGCAATCATCAAACATGCTTCTCAATACTCAGTTTGCACTGAGTTTACCATTCATGTTGTACATCTTATATGCGATCAAAGAAAAGCTATTTAAGACAAAGCATGTATTATTTGTAGCCTTGTGTTTGTTTTTTATCATGGGTTTGAAGTTTTATGGCGGAGCAGTGGCCAGCTTATTGGTTTTTTTCTATGTCTTAGAACAATGGTTTGCAAAGAAAAATCTCAAGGTATTTTTTACTCAAGGATTGTTATTTCTAGGTGTACTCGTATTAGCAGTACTTGTTTTTTATAACCCTTTTGCAGCGGCACAAGCTGGAAGTGTATTTAGTTTGTCACCATTTGCTACAGTCCACGCCACGATAGAAGAGCGAGATATGATTTATCTGCCAAACATGGTGAATGCACGGTATTTCTTATATGCACAAGGTTGGAGTCCTAAGTTACTTTTCATTGAGTTATTTAGTACTGCTATTTATGTGGTACTGCACTTCGGTACTCGAATAATCGGATTTTTGTATGTCGTGGAGGCTATCATACGTCGAAAGCTTGATCGTTTTAATCTGTATGTAACACTAAGTGCAATATTTGCGACTGCATTGACTGTATTGTTAGTCCAACGAGGTGATTGGTGGAACACTGTACAGTTTAGTTATTATGGTATCTTCTTGATGAATCTGCTTGCTGCTCAAGCGTTTTATAGCTGGACTAGTCGCAAACATGTGCTTGGATATGCAGCAGTTGCAGTCGTTATATTACTTACTATTCCTGCCAATTTACAAACGATCAAAACCTTTACAGATAAAAACACATTATTTATCTCGCAGGCTGAGTTTGAAGCAATGGTTCTACTGCGTGAACAGCCAGATGGTATCATTTTCAACTCATTTGGATATGATAAAGAAAAAGGATCTAACTTCTTGACGTATGAGTACACGGGATATGTTGCAGCTTTTGCGAAAAAACAGCTTTACCTTGGGCATTTGGGACCTTTGAAGATTATCGGTGTGGATACTACAGACAGACTAGCCAAAGTAATAGCCTATGATTGTAGTGTCTTTGCCGATGTAGATTACATCTATTATGTAAAGCGACATGACATCACGTACTTCGAGATGTGTAATGCTGAGCTCATACCGTTTAAGCAGTTCTTTGAAAATGATGAAGTAAAGCTATATAAGAAGGTTACTCAGCGATAGTCGAGATCACAAGCCAGCTTTTATCTTTCACTCTTTCTTTATCATAGCCATTGTAGTCATAGAATCCATTGGTTTCTTTCATTACTTCTAGTGGACGAATAAAGATAAGCTTCAATGTCCCATCTTTTGTTCTATAAAGAAAATCAGTCTCAGTTTGTAATAAAATTTCAGCTGCATCTTGACCTGGTTCTTTGACAGCATCAGTTATTTTGTTGCCAGTGACGAGAAACTCTGCTGAGTGTATTTGATCTGAGTCATAATTTAAAAAGTGAATCGTGCCTTCTGGCCAGTGGATATCAGTATTAAACAACGCTAATCGTTTGGTAGTTTCTTGCTTAGAAAATCCTTCACGCTTAAATACAAAACTTCCTGGAGCGATAAACTCACGAAACTCCCAGAACTTTCTTTCTGAGACTTTTTTATTTTGAATTGTTTCCTTGAGAAATTGTTGAGTAGTTTGATTCTTCATGGCAGCAAATGTTTGCAGTCTGACACGTGGATGTAATATCAGCAAAGATAAAATCGCAATAACGGCAATAATCAGGTAGATGTGTGTCTGTATTTTTGAGTATAATGTCGTCATGTTGCAAAAGAAAACTGAGTTAGCTTCGTATCTATTCATTTTCATTATATCAGTTGTTTTTGTCTTCGATTTATTTTTACAGCCAGGGATCCCGACTACGTTTGATGGACCCACACACGTGGCGAACATTGCACAAGTCTACGGAGCTCTTGCTGACGGTGAATTCCCAGCTCGATGGGGCAATGGCTTTGCTCGTTATGGATTACCAATCCCCATTTTTGCCCAACAAGTAACATCATATCTGGGTGCATTTTTGACTTTCATCACAGGAAACGTAGTGACATCATATAATCTCGTAGTGTTCTTGGGCGTTTTCTTAGCTACTGTTTTGCTTTATCGTTTCTTACGTTATTATGTCAGCCCGTTGCCTGCATTGATTGGTGCGGCTGTTTTTCACTTCGCACCATATCGTATCAATAATGTTTATGTAAGAGGAGCTTTGCCTGAGTTCTTTTCAAGCATTTTTACTATCATGACCTTGATATCGTTACAGATTATTTTTGAAAGAAAACAGATCCGCGGATATTTCTTGCTTATCCTTTCACTGACATTACTCTTGCTCACGCATCCATTTATGGCGGTGGTGACCGCGATTTTTGCTGGTATTTATACCTTGTGGTTGATCCGAGATAACAAACATAAACGGAATCATATTATTGCTCTGGGTACAGCTGGTGCTGCAGCTATCGGACTTGCAGGATACTATTTAGTACCGCTATTTGTAGAGATCAGATATTTCTTTTATGGATCTGGTGGTTCATACTCACATTTTCTACCAGGACATTTCCTTAGTTGGCAGCAGTTTGTGACTGAACGTTGGCCATACTTCTTTGGTGGTGATATTTTCCCTAGACCTCATATTCATCAGATCGGATTACTTGAGCTTGCTGTTATTATGACAGCGTTTGTAGTAGCAGTTGTACAGTACAAACGCAAAAAACAGTTAGCGCTGATCCATGTGGTAGCTTTGACTGTGGCTGTTTACGTCTTTTTCCTGACATCGTTTTCTGAGATTTTGTATACCAAGATTTTGCCTTTGGGAAATATTCAACATCCATGGCGAATGTTCTCAGGATTTATTTTGTTACCTGGGATACTTGCCGCTTTGTTACTTGAACGGTATAAAAAGTACACAATTGTTGGTGCTATCATCATCATTACTGCTATCAGTGTCATGCGCATACCACAGCTCTATGGCAAGAATAGTACGAAACAAGAATATGTCAGACACTTCGTGACAGAAGACAATCTACATGGACCAGTGATGAATACTGTTTGGATGGGTGAGACTCGCAGTTATCCATTTCGCTCACAAAAAGCCCGCATTATCGATGGCAAAGGTACTATTACTGCAAGAGAAGAAAAAAATGCATCACGTAAGTACACCATTCAAGCTGAGACGCCAGTCAGATTAGTAGACTATACATTTTATTTCCCAGGATGGATGGCATATGTCGATGGTAAGCCGACTACGATTGAGTTCCAAGATCCGAATTATCGTGGAGCACTGACTTACAATTTGCCCGCAGGTACTCATGAAGTATTACTTCGCTTCGAAGAAACAAAAATACGTATCGTGGGTGATCTGATGACGCTTGTTTCCATAGCTGGTATGATAATGTTATGGCTTTCACGACAACGGATAGCCAAGTTTCTCATGCTTAAATAATATGAAAAAACACTGGTTATTGTTCCTGATTTTCTTTCTAGCTCTTGCACTGCGTCTTTATAAACTAGGATCTTTACCATTCAATCCACATGAAGATGAGATCTTGAGTGGGTATGTTGGACGATTTATTTTAGAGAATGGCGTAGATTTGTATGGCAATAAATGGCCATTACTTTATTTCAATAAATTTGGTGATTACTACATCATTTTACCGATGTATCTTGCAGGCTTATCAAGCTTCTTATTTGGGGTAAATGCATTTGCGATTCGTTTTCCTGCAGCTTTTATCGGAAGTTTGATTGTGTTTCCGTTGTATTATCTGACATTGCAGGTTTTCAAAGACAAAAAAGCTGCACTCATTGCAGCATTACTCGGAGCGATAACTCCCTGGCACCTAGTACTCTCACGTTCAAGTGTTGAAGGGATCATAGGATCAACCATTTTTCTCGGTGCAATTGTCTGTGTTTTAGAATACATTCGTAATAAACGAAACCTCGTTGGTTTACTAAGTGTTGGATTATTTTTCTTGTCATACTGGATTTACCATCCATTCAGGATCTATACGCCACTTGTGTTACTTCCACTGCCGATTTTATTTGCAAGTATTCGTAAAGATAGAAGAATGTTAATGACGTGGGTGGTAACTGCTGGTTTATTTTTCTTGTTAACCTTTGGTATCAGTAGTACAGAGTGGGGAAGTGGCCGTTTCGAACAAACCTCTATTTTTAGTGATCTCTCGGGCGTGACTATTAGGATTCAAGAACAGATCTATAACTCTGGGAATGACAATATTTTTATTGCCAGATTGTTTCATAACAAAGTAATCGGATTTGGAAGAGAGTTTATAGCACAGTATCTAACCTACTTTTCACCAGTTTTCCTATTCTTAAAAGGTGGAGCAGAGTCACGCTTTGATGTGCCAGACAATGGATTGTATTTCATCACCTATTTGATCGGTGTTATCTCAGCTTGTTTCCTCGGCAAATATAAAGGCGATAAGCCATATCTATGGTATTTCCTGTACTTACTTGTAATCGCTCCTATTCCTGCAGCACTGACGTATTATGGTTCACCCAATATCCATCGAGCAGCATTTTTTGGAGTACTGCTGTTAATTCCAATTGCATACGGGTTTGCACAATTGTTAAAGCTGAAGTATGTCAGATTGATTACAGTTGGATTAGTGTTACTCGTACTGGTCGAGTTTGGGTATTTCTGGCATCAATACTCAGTCCAAGCAGATGTCTATACAGGAATTCGTCGTAATGATGCTTTTAAGGAACTAGCTTTGTATACAGCTCAGCATAAAGATGAATATGATTTAGTGTATCTGCCTGCTGAAGGAAATACGGCATTATATTATCTGTATTTCACCCAAGATTTTAATCCAAAATATGCTTCACAGTTTAAAACTGATGCACGGATTGATAAGGTAGGAAATGTGCAGTTTCTTGATGCCACTTGTCCGACAGAAAAACTCTGGGCAAATGATTTCGATAAAAAAATTCTGGTAGTCAATCGACACTCATGTGGAGAAAAAGCTGATTTACAGAAAGTGACTGATATTAAAGGAAGAAATCCACTTTTGGGATTCACACTTTACACTACTTCTCCTGCAGAACAGAAATAAGTTTTTTAAGTACTTTTTTCTTAGCTCGTTTATTTTGTGGATATAGGTCATGCTCAAGCATCCAGTGCATCGTTTCAGCATGACCTTTGGCAAAGAGTTGCTCTACCGCTTGGATGAGCTCTGTTTGATCGATGTCATGACTGCCTTTGCGTTGATACTCACTGAAATATACCAGAAATGGATACATCATCTGGAAAAATGACAGATAAAATCCATGAACATTATCTTTGTAGCCTTTTTCCAAGAAGAAGCGACTCATAAACTCTGAGATACCTTGATCTACAGTGTGAGGAAGTGACAACTCGTGAGTTGTTTGCTCAGACTTGGCATAACGGACAGCTTTGGCGAAGTACTCTGCGACTGAGTCATAGTTGTAATGCATAATAGCAAGCGCTGGATCAGCATCGAGTTTGTGTCCATTTCCTGTAGCTTTAGGTTGTGCATGTAACTCATCTTTCCAATGTACTGCAGTCTTTTTGAAAAATCTAATCTGATAATCTGGCCACCAGCGAGCATGCTCAATCCATTTGCCGAAAATAATGTTCTTGCGAGGGAAAATCAGATAATCATATTTCTCATAATTGGATTGGATATATGTTGCAAGAGTTGCAGGTATTACTTCATCGGGATCCATGAATAGTACATAGGGATGTTTCGCAAACGCTTTCGTTTCTTCACGGATCTGCTCGACATACAGTACTTCTTTATCTATTTTTTCGATGCGTAAATTTTTATAGTTTATGAGTACTTTCTCAAGCAAGGGTGACATGCCGATATCAACCAAGACTATCTCTGCAACCCAGGTATGCAAGGAGTCGAGTGTTTCGGCTAAATGAATAGGATATCCTTTGACGACAATTACTGCTGAGATATTATTCATATTTAAAAATCGAACGAATTTCGTGAATGATGGGAATTCTCAAGATACCTATTAGTATACCCAGATATACAGCAGCGCCGACTAGACTCGTGATGATCAATGTCAATAGCGATACTCCAAGCATCTCAACACCAAATACCACGACACCCATGATCGCACTAGCGAGTATGAAAGGTACTACGTTTTTAACCAGCTCAAGATCAATATATTTTTTGGCATGTATCATAATCGCAAAACAGGTAAGTGAAAGAAATATCAATGTATAGGCAAAGCCATTTACACCGTATGTAGTAGTCAAAATTGGCATCAGGATCCAGGTCATCACTGTCCAGTACAACATATAGCGGAATGATATTTTGACTTTACCTAAGGCATTAAAGAGATTGATAAACGGTGTTGAATATGAAGACAGGAAAGCTGATATACATAAGAGATAGAAAATCGGCAAGGCTGGTTCCCATTTATTGTATTTTGGTATGAGCTCTACTACGAAATGCATTAAGAGTAACATCGCTGTGTAGACTGGTGCCAGAAGCATTGTTTGGAAAAAGAGAATTTTATTGGTGAGTTTACTAACCTTATCTTTCTCATGTTGTAATCGTGCAAAGATTGGAAATAAGATACGACTAATGTTATCCATAATCATCCTGATCGGTGCTTCTGCCCAACGTTTCGCCCAGCCGATATATCCAAGAGCTTCAAGACCGAGCACTTTACCCAGATATAAGAGTATCAAATCATCTTTGACCAGTGCGAGAAAGGTATTAGTTTGAAAAGGCAAACCAAATGACAATAAACCTTTCAAACTTGTTCGGTTAACTGTAAATCGGGGCATCCAGAATGACAGATAATACATGAGCAGTGTGCCACAGATTGCACGAATAAGTACGGCATAAACGAAGCTAAATAAATCAAAGCCAGCGAGTGCCAGTATCGAAACTGTGACATAAAAAATAGTATTTTCGACGACCTGGACTAAGACAATTTTTTGAAACTGCACCTGTCTCTCAAGCATGATTGATGGGATGGTTTTCAGTGATGATAAAAAGAATGCGACTAGTAATGCCCAGTAGAGATAAATCGCATTTTGCGGCAAGTTATAAAGATTTTGGATTACAGGTGTAACGAGAAAGGCAATGATTAGTAGTGACACAATTAACAGTTGTTGAACCGTGAATGTGGTGGCAATATCATCATCAGAGACCTCTGCTTTTTGCACGAGTGAAGCCGCAAGTCCGATGTCTGAGAAATAATTGAGAAATGAAATGATTGAAAGCGTGAGGATATAAATACCAAATGTGGCAGGGGGCAGTGAGATAGTGAGTACCAAGTTAGCAATTAAGCCAAGGATGGCCGCATAGCCACTTTGGAAAAACAGACTAAAGATACTGACAACAGTGTTTTTTTTTAGATTTTTTTGATGATCAGCTTGGTCCATTTGATTGATTTAATAGAAAACAGTATCAGGCTTAGCAAGGTAATAATAGTTATCAGATTGCTGATTGTTTCTAGATTTGTTTGCTTATATTGTACTCGAATTGTGTCAAAGTCGCTTCCTGATAGCTTGATATAAGGGCGCCCGAGCTTATCAAATTTAGTCGGAGTCATGACTTCGTTGTTCTGGGTAATCTGCCAGTAAGGCGCATAGTGGATATTCAGTCGGATTGCCTCAGGTGATTTTACTGAAAACAATCGATCAAATCCTTTGGTTTTGAGAGGCAATAATTCTTCTTTACCTGTTCTTACTATTGGATCTGCAAAGTCAGAAGCAGTTGCTTTTGATTCCAGAGATTTCCAGGTAGCGTAATCTACGGTATATGGGATATATTCAGCAGCCTTGTAAGCAAGTGAAGTAGCGATATATTCTTGGCTGAGATACTTAGTGCTAAACTCAGTGGTTGAGATATTTTGTGAGTAGAAGAATTTTTGATTAAATCCAAATATGATGATTATCCCTAAAACGATTCCGTACTGTTTAAACGGTACTTTCACATGATCAGCGAAGTAAGCTGTATAAAAAGATAAACCAAATACTACAAACATCAGAAATCTCCAAGGAAACTGGAAGAGTGAAAGGATTGGTTTAAATAGATCCCAGATAAGCTGTGATGCTGGTGTAACCATGAAGATACTCAAGATAGTTAAAGCTGCGATACTTCGAAATAGATTTTGATTATCTTGCTGCTGCTTTTTGATCGTATGATAAGCAAAAAATATGAGACCAGCGATACCTAGAAGGATCTGGAATTTGCCGATCTGAAATGACATGCCATCTGCAGTGCATCCGGGAGCGGATCCCGCAAATCCCCACATCGATGACCATAATTGCGACAAACATAAGAAATGATCTGCATACTGTGTTGTTGTAGCTCTGGCTTGTGCTTGCACTAGTGATAGCTCAGCTACAGCCGGGATCAAGAAGTATGCACTTGCCAGTAATCCGAGTATTACAGTGAGCAATGCTAAACGTTTTTGCTTGATGAGTAAACTCATGACAATGCAGATTGCCACTGTCAGTAGAGAAAGTACATTATGACTGGTAAATAACAATGACAAAATAACTACAGTTGCGAGTAAACGTTTTTTATTGACAGTGTAAAGAGCATATAATCCTAGCGGAAACAAGGCAAAGAACCAAGCTTCAGCCAGATTGGCGCGCACAAATATATCGACTGCGAGATACGGACTTGTCACATAAGCTGCAGCTCCTAGATATGCAGCGTACTTATCAAAAAATAAGCGTAATAATAATACCATTCCGATAAAGCCAGTGATAATCGCCAGAAGATATGACAGTTTGATTGCTGTGATGATACTAAATCCTATTAAGACAAAACTTGAAGTAAACCAGTATGCAGTTGGCGCGTAGTAGTTAAAGATCGGAAAGCCAAGGCCAAATGACATATCTGGAGCGATGCGAGGTGGTATTTGTCCTTGTTGAAGACTGTAAACAAACTGTTGTATCCTCCCAGCTTGTGTTTCATCATGACCAGCAAACATCTCTGATGAGAATGGATTTAGATCTCCGCCAAGTAAAAATATGATGCAAATGAGACAGATAGCAAAGATGATATAGCTGCTCCAGCGAGACCAGACAGTTGATAGAGTCATAAACGGTGTTATTGCGTAGCTTCAGGTATCGCAACTTGTGTGAGTTTATAAAGATACAGTTTTTTATCGCTGTTTGGTTTGCTATATGCGGTGACGAATTCATGAGGCCATCCTGGAGGAAACTCTTGACGATGTGAATAGACTATAAATACAGTGCGTTTCGCAAGCTCAGGTTGATACTCGATCAAATGTTTTTCTTCAAGAGGCCACAGACCTTTGATCTCGATCTGATCGCCTTCTTGGAGGTAGACATCAAGGACATCAGCCACGAGTCCGAAGTTGCCTTCTGCAAGTACTAATGCTGGTTTTTGTTGTGATTCTTTCCGCACATGTTCCATCAGATCTTTCGCACCCCAGACTGCACTAACGCCTTCGACATACTGGCCACGATCAACAGGTGGGAAGCTTGCATATGATGGTGCAAACCAAAATGGTAAGTTCAAAACAATCATAGAACCGATAAGTAAGACATACATGATTGCGGCATCACGTCGGGCTTTGTGCATAGTGAAAAAGTAAGTAGCACTGATCAGATACAGCATACCGAAATGAATCAGATAGCGTGGGAAAACGACTTTCGCGAAGAATGAGAGGGCGATAAACGGGAAGACAACATAAGCCATGAGATACAGAAATAACGGTTTATCACTACGGAATAATTTATAGAATCCTGCCACACTGAAAAGGAAGATAAACCAACCAGCCTCCCAGATCGTGTACTGTGGGATCAACTGTATATTTCGCCAGAAGTTCATGAAAGGATTACTTTTGAACTCATCAAATGTCATTACAAATGTAGTGTTTTTCAAAGCCACAAAATGGAAGAACGGAGACAAGCGTTGTACGTTGTAAAGTACTGTAGCAATGACCACTACGATTCCAAATAAAAATAAATAATTAATATTCTTCTTCAAGAATTTTTTAAATGGATTGCCAAGATAGAGTACAGGTGCGAGCACAGTCAGCAACATAAACATCCGTGCAGATGATTTTGCGAGTAAAGATAAACCGGCTGTTATGCCTAGAATGATTGCGATATCTAAACGAAGCGTACGAGCCATGACGATAGAAAGGAAAAGCACCCAGACAAATCCAGCGTTGACTGCACTATCCACGAGTGCCATGCGATCATAGAAAACGAAGTATGGCATACAGATGTATAATAGTGCTCCTAAGAAAGCTGCTCGTTTACCCCACAGATAAAACATCATCGTGAATACTCCGGTAAGTGTGATACTTCCCATCGTGACGGCAAATAATCTGCCTGCAAGTAAAGCATTTTCAGGAAAAAGTTTCAGGAACGGAATTGTGGCCCAGGTTTGTAATGGTTGGCGTCCATCTGTAAGTGAGATGAATCTCCATGAAGCATCTCTCCAAGCTACTTTCGCCCAGCGGATATAGATACCTTCATCAGAAAAGATTGGCCATTTATCAAGGTTGATCAAACGAGTCAGTAAAAATAACCCGATTAATCCAATGATCATCAGTACATCAGTGCGTGTGAATTGTTTTTTGAAGAACCGACAGATTTCGTAAATATCAAACATATTTGTTAGTAATTAGCGTTTCTGATACAAGCTAAGCGTATCAAATTTTTTCAGTAAAGTGAACCCAGTTGCAGTTGTGGTTTCTGCTTCGAGAGTTTCTGTGACTGCACAACTTTTTTTTGGTAATGTTTTGAGAGTTTCTGTAAAATTTTCTGGATCGTATGATAACTCGATTGGTTTATTGAAATAAAACATCATCGAAGGATGGCTTCCCCACCAACGTGAGGTACTGATGAGCAGATCCATACTTTCGAGAGTACTGAGTGTGTCACGGGTGGTTTTATCGACGAGCAGATACATTTTTTCACAACGAGGTGTTGCGTAGATCGCAAGACGATGATGTGCTTCTGGTTTTGAGTACTGTGCCAGATGAGTTTTTTTCTCAATCAGTTGGTTGTTCAAGAAACTAAACATGATGATTGCAATGGCGAGATACATCAATGTGTGATATCGCTTGAGTAAACTCAATGGATAGATCATCAGAAAAGCAAACAGCGGAATTACCGGATAGCTGTACCAAAAGATCTTAGTTTTAGTGAGATTAAGAAAAATAAACCAGGGGAATAAAAACAAAGCAGCCAAAAGTTGTGAGTTGTCGAGTTGTTTCTTCCACCATTGATAAAGTATGATCACGACGCTTGCAAAGCTTAGACCAGCATAGCGGCCAAACTGCTCAAACATCAGATCGATATAATAGGTGCGTTTGCCAAAATGTGATTCGATTGAAGCGGTGACACGTTTAGTATGACTTTCGACAATATGCTGAATCCAAAAATCTTGGCCATAGATTATCAGCATGACTAAATACCAGCTCAAGAATAGTGATGCATGTATTACCAGCCGTTTCAGGATAGCCTGATACTCAGCTTTTTTGATATCTTTCGTGATCAGTCGATATGTGTAGTACAGACCCATGACACCGATCGGGAAAAATCCAAGCAGCGATTTACTAAAAACTGCCAACGCCAAAAAGAATACACTGAGATATTTACGTTGGAAGAATATAAGATAACCGACCCATCCTAGCAAGACAAAAACATCGGTATTTGCCACTTGTGAACGTTGCAAAAAGATAGGTGTAAACGAAGTGATGATGACTGCAAGCAGTGGTAAAAACGGCTCTTTAGTAACTTTTTCAAATAGTCGATAAACGAGATACAATGCACCGATTGCAAGTAATAGCGAAGCTACACGGGTGCTGACCTCAGGTGTTGTGAATGGCGTAAGCTTGATGACGAGGCCATAAAACAATGGTACGAGCTGTGGTTTATCTAGCCAGTTCATACCTTGCCATTGAGGCACAAATGTACCATCAGTCACCATACTACGACCGAGTTGGACATAGATTGATTCGTCCCAGTCATAAAATGGTGTTGGTTCATGAATGAGTTTGGGAGCGAGGATGAAGAAGTAACAGATGAGATAGAAAAATATCAGGAAGCGAGCATGTAAAAATTGTTTGATATTCATGAGTATTTTGCTAAAACAATATTTCGTTTGATACGCTTCTTGTTGACTCGACATCGAGGCATACTCGAGCGAGATCAAAAAAAGGTATCTGCACTACAATTGTTTTAATATCAGATTGATTGTAACACATTAGTGCTTGAGTTTGATCTTCACCACCAGCTCATGCAGTGGTCCCCGCATCTCAAACGCCGCATCAAAGATCGGCACTTGATAGATAAAGTATGTGCGTAGATCATAGACAACGGAGATGATAAGTAGTGCCGTGATAAAAGCCATAATCAGATACTGCCTTTTAAATTTGTTGTAAATTAGCCAAAAAGCTGTACCGATCCAAAATACAATTGCAGGAATGCTAGTGTATGTGCGCAACATGTGCGGATTTTCCCAGGGATAAGTGAGGATCGTGGGGATAAGCGACAAGACGAAGTATGCGAGAAATATAAAGTGCGGAAACACTTTTATTTTTCTGATTGAGTACAACATGCCGATTACAAACAAGATTCCCATGATCGGATTTAACGCTGGTTTGCCTGGATAGTTTTGTTTGCCATTCAAATCGCCCTGAATATGAAAAATACCAGCAGTTTTACGGACATTTTCTGTAAAGAAACTGATTTTTTCGTTGAGACTGAGCATCTCGTTATTCACATATGAAAGCTGATAAACCCGGACATCACGAGCTTGCATGAAGTACATCAAAAGTGGTGTAATCACAATCAAAAATGGTATGAAAAAGCTCAGAATTGTTTGAAAACGTTCCTTCCAATGCTTTTGTTGCGACCAGATATACCAGAGTACATACAGTCCCGGAATAGCGACAAAGACACGGCCAGGCAGATACGAATTAAACGCAAGTCCAGCAGCAATACCAGCAGCTAGTAACCATTTCCAAGATTTGGTGCGTTGATGCAAAATGATAAAGAGTAGTGACAGTAACTCAAACATCATGAGAAACGTGACCTCAAACGAAAAACGTGCAAACTGAAACTGCCAGCGCATAGTTACAAATGTAAGTGCAGTGGCGAGTGGAAGAAACAAACTAAACATTGATGGTTTCTTATCTTCTTTTTTTACAAACAAGAAATACATAATCATGTAAATTAGAATACCGTTGATAACACCGGATAGAGCTGCTGGCAGACGCAATCCAAATGCAGTGATACCAAATAACTTGAAACACAATAAGATGACATAGTAGTACAGTGTGGTGTGCCCGGTCGCGAGTGGGCTATACGGTGCGTACGCTTTGCCATCAAGAGATAATGCCAGTTGAGCGAACTCAACTTCGTCGATATTCAGGTGTTGAGGGATGAGTGGGAATTGGTAGAAAACGACAAGCCAGCCGACGATCGAGATGATAATCAAACTAACGACGCGGATACTTTTTGGTGAGATCATACAGTTTAATGTAAGCGATATCTTGTAATCCTTCAAGTGACGACTTAAAAAATGTCACATTTTTGGTTTCTACATGACGCCAGTGCACTGGTATCTCTTTGATTTTAAAGCCAAGTCTCATGCCAACAAAAAGAAACTCAAGATCAAATCCCGCAGAAACAGATGAACCTTCGACTTCTTGTTTGGCTTTAAAGACTTGTAAATGATCAATAATCTGACGTGCTGCTGTTGTTTGAAATAACTTAAATCCGCATTGTGTGTCTTGGACACCTTTCAGACCGATGATGTAGCTACGGATAAAGATCATACCCACGGCCATAATTTTGCGTGTCAGTGGAGCGCCTTCACGCGTAGAGCTGCGTGAGCCAATTACGAGTTCATAGCCCTCTTTCGCCCCATCGATCAGTTTTTCGGCTTCTTCGATCGGTGTAGCTAGATCAATATCAGAGAATATGACATAGTCAGCTTTTGCTTCTTGAATGCCGCGGATCACTGCAAATGCTTTACCTAAGTGTTTGTTTTCGTAGAGCTTAAATTTAGGAAATTGTTTAAGATATTTTTCTTTAATTATTTTTCTTGAGTTATCTTGTGAGCCATCGTCGACAATGAGGACTTCGATGAACCGAGGATCATTTTGAGTATAGTTGCCAATTTTATCGAGTACACCTTTTTGGATATTTGTTTCTTCGTTGTAGCACGGGATGATGAGGCTAAGTTTGATGTCAGTTGGTTTTTCCATGGATGATTTTATATATTCTAACACCTTTAGCCTGCCATGATGCTGCCATCTGCTTGTCATAAAAAGCTGCTATCTGCCATTGTGGATCATCGAGGGGTTTACATGGTTCTTGTGTTTCATTGAAACACAGTACATATAGTTCTTCAGCTTGATCAGGGACATCATTAGCTAAAATTTTATATCCATCAATCTCGAGGAAATAACGATAATGACCATCGGTTTCTGTTGTGGGGATGGGCACCATCTGGATCGGTTGTTTGGTGATACGTGAGTTGAATGTTTTTGCAATTTCACGTGCATGTCGGATCTGATGATTTGGGGCTTGAGTGAAAAAGTAATATTTAGGCAGTTGGAGAAGTGCAAATCCGCTCAAGATAAGTACACCTAACGCACGTTGCATTGTTTTATCTTTCATAAACATGAGTGCAGAGCTGAGGATCAGATAAAATCCGACGTATGCTGGACCGAAGTAATGGATGTGTCGTGGGCTTTGCAGTAAGGCAAATCCTAAAATATACAAAACAACACTGCCTCCCAGAAACAACAGTAATTTCGAACGAGTTTTAGTGTAAATCGCATAGGTGAGCAGGGCAAAAGCGAAGATGACAACCATGGCAAGCATTGGTTCAAGCTCTAGCTGTAATGCATGTCGGATGAATCCTTGACTCGTATCACCAAGACGAGTGAAATATGATGTATTTTCAATGACATTACCTTCGGTAAAAAGCTTGATAAAGTTTTTACTATTCAAAAATCCATGACGAAGATCAAATAAGATCAGTGGTACTGAGAACAGTAATAGTGCAGCTGCTGGATACAATGTTTGTAAGACTAATTTGAGTTTATCTTTCGTTACATACAGTGCATATAAAAAGGCGAGCCCAAGTGCAGGCATGAGCAGTAAGCCCAGATAATGTAGCTGGATCGAGAAGGCGAGTAGCGATCCAAAGGCTAATCCCCAACGTTTATCTTGAGTTTTGAGCCATTTATAACATGTATATAACGTGAAAAATGAGAAAAATGGCAGTAAGTTGGGATTCCAGGAAAAGCGCGACAGCTCGATCAGTACTGCTGAAAAACTAAGTAATCCGAGAAATACAATACTGACTACGAGATTAACCTCTTTTCGGACTACATACCAGGCAAGTATCGTTCCTACGAGTGATAAAAGGGCTACAGCGACTGCGAGGCCGACTGGATTATAGTTAAATAACAGCAGAAATGGAGCGATGAGATAGTAATAAAATGGTCCAAGATATACTTGTCCGACAGAGCTTGGCGCTCCGATGGCTGGGAAATGTTCCAGTGTGACAATCCGCTTGACGATAGTCGCATCGCGACCTTGGTCACCGAGGAAGGTTACAAAACCTTCAAATTCATAAAAACGAAGTAAGATTGCGACCAGGAAAAGTGCGACAACGCTAATTAAGGCTAAATTCTTTATTTTCATAGTGTTACAATTAATTCTGATGAACCTACCATTTATCACTCATAAATCAGAATCAAAACGTGACATATTTCTCATTATAGCAGTCGTTTTACTGTCGTCACTCATACTGTATATACCTTTTATCTTTAATGCTTTTTCCTGGATTGGATTTCAGGTGCCAACTCAAGGCATGTTGAGCTTGTATCAAAACTTCGACGGTTTACTATATATCGTGCCAGCTAAAGCTTGGTACAACCCAGAAGCAATTGCAGCTCTTAGACTAGAGCAGACATTACCTGCTGAGTATTATGCTGCGCACCTGCCGATGTATCCTGCATTCATAGCTGTTTTTGGATTACTTTTCGGTTATCTGAAAGCGATGATTGTCGTAACATTACTTGGAGCAGTGGCTATGGCACTCATGTTTTACAAACTAACCAAGGATTTCAAACTTACTGCTGCGCCACTCATCCTAAGTATTGTTTTGTTATTCCTTCCTCGTTTATTTGTGGTCCGATCTGTTGGAGCACCTGAGACTTTATTTATCTTTTTTATCTTGTCATCGATTTTCTTTTTTGAAAAGAAAAGTTATCTACTTGCTGGATATCTAGGAGGACTGGCGGCCATGACCAAGACACCGGGTATTTTGTTGTTTGCAGGTTATGCACTTGCTTGTTTCGAGTATTATCGTCGGGAACACAAGATAAACTGGCAGTGGCTGTATCTATTGTTTATCCCACTCGGACTTGTAGCAGTATTTGCACTGTATGCAGTGCAGTATGGTGATTTTTGGGCATATTTCAACACCGGTGGAGTAGTGCCCATGCCATATCCGTTCTCAGCATTTAATTTTCAAGCAAAATGGGTGCAAACTGCATGGCTTGAGGAAATCGTGCTGTATTTATTCATTTATGGCTTTGCAATAGCGCAATTGAAGGATTCAAAGCAGAGAAGTCTGTTTTATTTCTCATTAGTCTTTTTAGTAGCTTCCATATTCGTCCAGCATAGAGATCTATCACGATATTTATTGCCAATCTGGCCATTTGCAGCTATATCATATGAAAAAGTACTGACATCCAAGAAGTTCGTAGTAATCGCATTATTGTTATTACCGGCAATTTATCTCTATGCATGGAACTTCACCTTATACAATGTTTTACCAATCTCTGATTGGAGACCTTTCTTATAAGAGTATTGACTCTCGACAAATACTTAGATAGTCTAATAGTTAGACACTCTAACTATATATGAAAAACTCAATTGATTTTCAGATCAGCGAATTATTTTTCAGATTGCACTCCTCTATCCGCGATAAGTTCGAAATTCGTGATGAAATTACTATTGATTTAACTTTGAACCAAATTCAGATATTGATTTATGTATACGAGCATGGACAGCCCCAGATCTCAGATATAGCTAAACATTTCAAGGTGACACTGCCGACAGTGTCAATAAACTTAAATCTGCTTGAGGAAAAAGAGTTCATCAAGCGAGTACAAGACACTCAGGATAGGCGAATAACACGGATCCAGATAACACCAAGCCATATGGATCGTATGAAACGAGCCAAACAACAAAAAGAGCAGATTATGAAACGTTTGCTTAGTCGTTTATCTGACTCAGAAAAACAACAGTTTGCGAAGTTACTGAGTAAAGTAGTTTAAAATATAGATGTATGTCAGAAACACAATATAAAAAACCACAATTACTTTCGTATGAACCACAAAGTAAACCGTTTGGTGGTGGAGCAGAATCTGATGTATATGAAACAGTGCCAGCATTATCACAAGATGCTTCATTTCAAGACAAGTTTCGTCATTATCTCGAAACAAAAGGATTGTTAAAACCTGAAGAGAAACCAGATTTTTTGGTAAAAGTCGCGAAACACTCAGGTTTTTTTGATCCTTTTCTGAAAGGTGATATCTCTCCTGAAATATCCTCCCAGTATGAAGAAATGTATGATCAAGATACTGCCACTATGCAAAGAATATTTGGTGACGCTTATGTACCTGCAACATATTTAAGTTGGCATCATTTTAAAGATGGAAAAGCACGCATAATACAAAAACAGATTAAAGGAGATAGTTTAGCGAACTTGGAAACAAATCGTAGTTATGAGGAGCGTCTGCAAAAAGATCCAGAGTTTCGATCACAAATAGAAAAATTGGTTACTAATGCATTTGAAACATTTGCTGAAACGGGCTTTTTCCCTGATTTATCTTTTGCAAATCTTATACAAGAAGAAGGAACTGGTAAAATTTATTTCATAGATACATTTGCTCCAAGTCTCTATCGTGAAGTTTTCCATAAAGGTAACCCTATACAAAAGTATACTCTTGCGAGCCATATTCAAGGATTTTATGAACGAGGTTTAATTGGAAATTTTCTTCCACATATCGATACATATAAAGCACCTGAGATGTTACTGCCGAACTTGTTTAGAAGTGCTGGTAAATCGCAAGATTTTGCCTGGAATCTATCAACACGCGTCAATGATAAGCTAGCTGAGTATGAGCATTATTATAAAACTCATACGCATTTGAAAGATTCGTCACAAAAGGCAAGTGAGATGATGAATGATCCGAAAGCTGTGACACAAAAATACGAGCCTTCAGTTTAAAGCAGTTGACACTTCGGGCAATAAAATGTTCCCCGTCCACCGATAGTAATTCGTTTTATTTCCTCGCCGCAACGATGACATGGCTGGCCATGACGATGGTAGACCTTGAAATGTTTTTGATACTCCCCTAGCGAGCCGTCAGGCATGATGTAGTTTTCGTCACGAGCAGAGGATCCGCCATACTTGATACCTTCAGCTATTACTTCTTTGATTGCTTCGTATAGCTGTTTTTGTTCAGCTTCATTCAGTGCTCCAGCGAGTCGACTTGGGTGGATTTGTGCTACCCAGAGTGCATCGTTGTCATAGATATTACCGACACCCGCTAGTTTATCTTGATCGAGGAGAAAGGTTTTGATCGGTTTACGAGAGTTTTTGAGGACCTTTTGAAAGTACTCAAGAGTAAACTCTTCACCAGCAACATCGGCAGATTTCGGACCTTCTGGCGCGTCACCGATCTTGACCCAGCCAAACTTACGCATGTCGTTGTAAAACAGGGCAGAGTTATCAGTAAATTTTATGATTACTCGAGTGATCGAAGCTGGCAAGCGATTTGTCTGAAGTCGAGGAATTGGATTTTTGATTACTGGATTGTTCATATCTTCAACCCAGATTATCTGCCCGCTCATCTTAAGGTGAATGTTAATGAAAAGATTATCTGATAAAGCAATCGATAGATACTTCCCTTTGCGCAGGATGTCAGTTACTTTTTTACCGATGATAGTTTGTGGATCACCGAAAAACTGTTTAGGTTCGAGGATTTCGACAGATTTGATAGTCCGACCAATTATTTCAGTTTTGAGTTTACGTCGGATGGTTTCGACTTCAGGAAGTTCGGGCATAAATTTAAGTTACGAGTTAATAGTTAAAAGTTAAGAGTTTATTTCAATACCTTGATGAGATCAATATTACGAGGTTTGTATCCGTGAGTGTCGTAGAATTTTTGTGCATTAGGATTTTCAGCAAACACTTCAATATTGATGATGTTACAGTTTTGTTCTTTGAAATATGTTTCAATTTTTTGCATTAATTGACTCCCAATATGTTGACCACGATAGTTTTGCTCGATAAATAGCTCTGTTACTCTTCCACGTTTGGTATCGATTGATTCAACGTCGCTTTCAAGATAACTGATTGATCCAGCGATAACTCCAACAACTTTCCCTTCAGTTTCCGCGACATAAATTTTGCCTTCTTTTTTGGTTATATCATCTGTGATTTCTTTTACAAAGTGTTCAGCATAACCATCGCCTTTACGGCAACGTTTAAGACTATCGATAGACATAAAAAAATCACCATCTTTTTCATACAGGTTTAAGAGATCATTTCTGTCCGACGGTTCATATTCTCTTATCACTATATTCATTTAGATTTTTCTTTCACTAATTGCAGTAACTGTTTTTTGAAGTTTTCGAAGCTGTATTGTTCTGCAGATGTGCGTGCATGTTTAGACATGGCTGTGTACTCTTTTTCAGATAATGACTCAAGTATTTTGATTTTCTCAATTAAAGCAGTAGGTGAAAGATCATGATAGAGATATCCATTTTTACCTTCTTGGACAGTCTCAATCAGTCCGCCAGAAGCGTAGGCGATAACGGGTATACCATGACCCATAGCTTCGATCGGTGCGATGCCAAACTCTTCATCAACTGCTGCAAATAGATATGCTTTGGCTCCACGATAAATATCAGCAAACTGTTCATCAGTAACATTCTCTAAGAACTCAACTGTAGGTCCAGCAAGACTCTTAAGATAATCGGCATCTCTCCCCTTTCCAATTATTTTTAGTTTAAATTTCTGTTTATTGGCAGCTTCGATCAAGACATCGATGTGTTTGGCACGAGCGAGGCGGGAAGTTGTGATGTAATAACCATCGTTGGAAGTGGGAAGTTGTAAGTTAGAAGTAGCTGGGATACTGACGGGTGGGTAGATGACATCTGCATCACGACGATACAGTTTTACAACTCTTCTTTTGGTTTCTTCAGAGTTGGCGACGAAGTAATCTACACGTTGTGATGATAGATAATCCCAGATGCGCAGATCGTGATTGATGATATTGCCATAAATTTTGATGATGAGGTGTTTTTGCCATTCGATGGCTGTTTCATAGTTGTATAGATATCGTGGTGGGTGATGTAAATAACAGATATGTAAAGTTTCTGGACGTGTGATAATACCTTTACACATATATGATCCAGCAGATGAGATGACGAGATCATAGCTACGAAAATCAAAGGGTTCCCACAACAGAGGTGTGATAAATCGAAGCGGCGAGTAGAGTTTCTTCAGAAAAGGTACTTTGTCTGCCCATGATGTGATGATATTCCAGTCTTTGAACTGTTCAGCGTGGATCCCGAGTGTTTCAGGATTGTAAAATGACGTGTAGACGTCGGCTTCTGGGAAGATATCTTTGAGTGCCACGAGTACTCGTTCGGCTCCGCCGAACTCTTGGAGTTGATCGTGGACAATTGCGATTTTCATTAGTGATATTATAGCAGTTTCTAGCTTAACCAATAGTATAAGCTGCTACTTCCGTCTCTATTGCTTCGCTGGTATACTTGACTGAATATGGACATATTACATGCAGTAATACTTGGTATTGTCGAAGGACTGACTGAGTTTCTACCAATCTCCTCTACCTTTCATCTGATTTTCAGTAGCCGGCTCCTCGGACTTGAGCAAACTGAGTTTCTCAAAATGTTTGAAGTTGTGATCCAATCGGGAGCCATACTTGCTGTAGTACTGATTTATGGCCAAGAGCTGCTGAAGAATAAAACGCGATTGATTCAGCTGGGATTCTCTTTTGTTCCTACTGCGGTTGTAGGGTTACTGATGTATAAAGTCATCAAAGAAGATTTTTTTGAGAATATCAATCTGATGGTGGGAGTATTTATCGCGATGGCGTTTGTTTTTTTCATCGTAGAGTTTTTGGTACGTGCGAAAAAGCTTGTTTTAGAGACAGAGATTCAAGATATGAGTTTGATCCAAGCTTTTGTGATTGGGTTGATCCAAGCGGCAGCAGTGGTGCCTGGTGTATCACGGGCGGGATCTGTGATCATCGGCATGATGCTGATGGGTTTCACACGCAGTGAAGCAGCTAAGTATTCGTTCCTCCTTGCGATACCGACAATCCTTGCTGCATCAGCACTCGATATCGTGCAGTCGAGTGATGTACTATTCTCCTCTAGTGAAAACATGATGTTACTCCTGGTTGGGTTTACAGTTGCTTTTGGTAGTGCTTATATCTGTATTAAATGGTTTATCCGGTATGTGCAGAAGCACACGTTGACGTTTTTCGGGTTCTATCGTATTGTACTTGGTATAATAATCTTGCTTTTGCTACGCGGAGCGCTATAATCGATGTTACTTGTGCAGTTATGCCCTTGTAGCTTAATGGATAAAGCAGTGGCTTCCGGAGCCGAAGAGTGGGGGTTCGACTCCCTTCAAGGGCACATGTCGAAGTAATGTATGGGCCCGTAGCTCATCTGGTAGAGCGTTGCATTCGCATTGCAAAGGTGGTCGGTTCGAGTCCGATCGGGTCCACATCAAGCAGCCATACGTTTCTGTGTATTGTATCTGAGGAACTCTTCATATATCGGCATCTGGGCAAATCGAGCACCATGATTTGCGCTTCCAAAATATAATATACCTAAAAGCTCTTGTTGATCGGTACTAGTTCTAATAAGCGGACTACCACTGACACCTGGACCAAACTCATGCTGATCAGCATATGGTATGAAATCAAGTGAGTGTCTTGTAACTCTTGAACCATCACTATATAGATCTATATATTCACCGATACGACAGATCTCCCCGTGTATTGTATGTAATTCTAATCCATCACCATGATAGCACTGTACCATGGCTGGTTCCCCAACATAAGGATGAAGTCCAATCGGTAAACCTATATATCCTGCTGGCATCACAGCTGGTGTAAAAGCGAGATCATAATCTCCGCAACGAGTGTATGCAATATGATGCTCATTAATATTATTACCCCAACTTTCGCCATTTGGTAGCTCAAGTTGACGAAAGTGTTTTGCATGATCTGCAGTCCAGATATGAATATTAGGATCTTGAGTCTGAGCGGCTGCGGAGTGCTGTTCCCGGACCTAGCGGATCGCCCGCCAGTGGTGCTGACGAAAACGGAAGTGCGGGAACGCCCGATATTGATCGACGCGACGTGCCCGACCCGGCCACTCCCACCTCCTAAGCCAACGGACACAAACACGCTCAGCAAACCGGCTGCGGAGTTTTTCCAAAACCGGCTTTCGTGGGGCGATGCTTGCGCCGACATCAATGCGGCTATCGTGGCTATTGAAGCAGGGTCGCAATCTCAGCCAGAAGCGCTACGGCCAAGTTTAGAGCCCCCCAAGAACCCGTGACGACGCACGCCGCGGCGAACCAATCGAACACCTGGCGGCGCCATAGCTTCGCGCCCCAGCCGCCGATCGGCCGGCGCAACGTCCGGTAGGGGCCGCTCATTGGACACCAAAACGGATCAGCACGAGGCCGACCACCATAAAGGCGTT
>JBGSBR010000016.1:0-28178 GCA_041730495.1 Weeksellaceae bacterium
CCAATACAAAACCCAGTGATCCCCAGATCCTGATCCGACGTCTTTCTTCGATCAAGATCGCAATCGCATAGCCCAGATACAAGCTATACCCGAGTAAGAGCAAGATCGATACTTTCGTGAAAATAAACCGGAATGCTTCTTTGAAAACAGGCAATTTGATAAGCAGATTGAAAAAGCTTTCAAAAGGTTGGGTATGATTCAAAAGGAGTACTATCGGGATAAGCAAAAATGGCAGTAAACTTAGATATAAGCGATCCCGTTTAAGGATTACAGCGAAGACTCCGAGAACCATCAGAACTGCATACCCATACCCCAAAATCATGACTACCGGATTTGCTGTATGGTCTCGCCAGGTTTGCATCAGTTTGACACCAGATTGGCTTTCATAATCATAGACATCCCAGTCAAAGTAAAACCCTTTCATAAGTGAGACATCATTCAGATATCCTTGTTCACGATTGCGCAGCAAAAACTCTTGAGAGAAAAGGCGGTTTTGTTTACTATCGCGAGGTGTATCACTGCCGGTGGCAATGAAATAAATATTGGGGATGAGCCAGAAACTATTCATCATGATTGTCGCGACCAAGATGAGAGCACTACGTTTCAATGTTGCTTGTGTCGGATGAAACAAAAAGTGAGAAGCGAGGAAGACACATAGTACGCCAAAGAATGCATACCACAGATGTGCAGCATACGCTTGAGGGGTGGCAAGCAGTGTGACCACAGAAAACCAAAACAAGGTTTTTTTACTGCCATGGTGAAAATATTGTAGTATCAACATGATGAGCCACGGTAGTGCCGCATACTGCACGGGAAACATCTCAAACGGCACATAAAACTGTTGCACAGTATTGAGATTCAAAAGATAAAACGTTGCCACCAAAAAACTAACGAGTGATGCATGTGGGTGATTGCGGCGTGACCAAAGATACTGAGTACAAGCATACATACCATAAACTCCGATCCAGAGGCACGCGATGATGAAAACATAGCGCACCAGATAAGTCGGTAAGAATAGATCGAGTAAAACTAAGATAAATAATCGAGGCAAATCAGCCATATGCGAGTGCCCGGCGAGCGCCCCTAAGCCTTGTTCGTCCCGCCAGACGCCGAAAAATAAACGTTTGAAATTCAGCCAATAATTAAACTCAGGATGCAGTGTGTCCCAACCCGAAAGAATGGTGCCAGGCTCGATCGTCACAATAGAGATAATGAAAAGCAGAAGCCCTAAAATGATGACGTATGGATATTTTTTTAGTAACGCAATCAGCATGTATTTAGTATACCTAGCATTACTTATAAGTTATACAATAAAGCATGCATGCTTCAGAGAAAAAATCCTGGAATATAAAAGATTTTTTACTACTACTTATTTGCTTACATTTTTTTGGAAATATACTCTGGTTGCGGCTTAATATGGCTCCGCCACCCTGGGATCAAGCTGCTCATACACAAGGCGCGATTGAGTACGGCTACTGTATCAAGTCATTTGTCACTCTTCAGCCAGAGATACAGACCTGTGTCACTGCACTCAGCAATCAATATGCACCAGTTGTGAAGCTTATCGGTGGAGTAGTGATGGCTTTGTTTGGCTTTCATCTTAAACTAGTCGCTTTCACTAGTACGCTTTGGTTTATCGGTGCGATCTTAGCCGTGTATTTACTGGCAAAAGAGATTTCTAAACAAGACCTCGTGGCTTTTTTAAGTGCATTCTTTTTCGCTTTTTTCCTCAGCATCTATGACAACTCTCGAGGACTGCTGCTTGATATACCGCTGACTGCAATTATTACATTACTTAGTTGGACACTCATCAAAAGTGAGGGTTTTAGTAAACGAGATTTCACGTTTTATAGCTTTCTATTGGCCGGTGTGGCAGTAGTTACGAAAGTTCAAGCACCACTTTATATGCCGTTTTTGTTTGCATATACATTTCGTGAAAGTATGAGAGGAAAAAAACAGATCGAGTGGGAGGGGATAGTGGAAGGAGTAATTATTGCAGCATTGATCTCTGTCCCATGGCTGTTTATAGCGCGTGAGAGCTTATGGTCGTATCTCTTTGGTGCCACTCAAGCTGAGAGTACTGATCCGACCAGTCTTTTTAGTGCAATTACCTGGACACATTATCTGAAACTGATGATCAATCAAGGCTTTACGTTTATCGGATTCTTGACCTTATGTTATGCATGTTTTGGCTTCATAAAAGAGAAAGTACCGTTTAGATTATTACTCGTAGGTCAAGCCTTGGCGATTTATATCATCTTTACTATAGTTGGAAATAAAGATATTCGGTTTATCTATCCGTTAGTGCCGTTCGTCGCTATCATATTTGGAATCGGCATGAATGCTTTGCTCAAAAAGAGGGAAGTGCTGACGGCTGCGATACTATGTTTTTATGTCGTTTTTCAGCTCTTTTCATATTTAGTTTTATCGTTTCATTTTCCTTTCAGATTACAGTACACGGCAAGTGTTACGGTACCCCTTATCTCTGATATATCGTTGTTGAGTTTTGATAGTTTTCCGGTGAAGCCACCCGATGCTGGCAACTGGCAGATTGTAGAACTTGTCGATGATCTGTTGGCTCTGAGTAAAAATAATCCATTATCACTATTGTTTATACCTAACTATGAGCAATACAATGATAATATTCTCAAAATGTACTTTGCAAAGAATCAGCTGAAAGATGCACAATTAAGTAGAACTGAGACATTTACTCCGTATAAAACGATTGATGAAGCAGAGGAGTATGTCAGACGATTTACGTATATTGTTTCATCACGAGATGAGATTGCCCTTTGGTATCAGCTGGATAAAGAAGCTTCCGAGCAGCTGCGCGATGCTTCTATCATGATGCTCGAACGGGGAGAGCTCAGAGTCGCGAAAGAATACCAACTACCGAATGGAAAAACAATCCTTCTGCTGGTGAAACAGCCAGCTACTCCATAAAAAAACCCGCCTATGCGGCGGGTTTAGTGTAATTGTTTAGGTAAGCTTAGGCTTTCTTTTTCAGGTAGATACCTGCTGAAAGACCAAGAGCATTTAATGCCATAAGTGCAATACCATACTCAGGACCTGCATTAGGTGTTTGAGTTACAGCTTGTACTTGTTTTTCGATACAGAATTGTGCTGAATCATTCATACCAATTGTTCCGGCTTTAACGGTAACTTGGTTGACTGCACACATCACACCTTGATCATTAGGCATCAAAGCTTGAGCACGTACGACACCGACAACTTTTTCAAGACGGCGTTCACCTGGCATAAGCTGAGCATATGACCATGAGATAGTACGATTTTTAGCATCATAGTTACCTGGACCTTCAACAGCATCGAGAGATGCAGGAAGTTGATCAACAACTTGGACATTTTCGAGCATCTGATCAGATGTATTACGTACACCGATGATAAAGGTTACTTTTTCACCAGCATAGAAACGAGCATCTTTAGTTGTCAGGTTATCTACATAAGCAGATACGCCACCTTTGGTAGTAACTTTAGAAGCTACTTTTTTGTCGATACGGATAGAAGCAGAAGCTGCTCCACCATAAGGACTATATGGGGCATATGGTGCGTATTGACCAGAATCAGCTGAGACAGCTGTGGTCGCTAAGATCATTAAAGCAATAAAAATAAGTATGTTTTTCATAATGGAGTAATTATACTATAAGATATAATGCTTGTCAACTATAGGTCATAAATCTGCCTTAATACTAAAAATAAAGAGTGACGTATTAACTTCACACTTTAAATATATTGGGCAAATATCTTGTCCTAAGGTGCTGAATTATACCTTAAATATAGTAAAGTTGGAAGTAAGAAGTGAGTAATCTGTACGTATACATCTATTTGTTCGGAAACTGAACAGCTACATGGTAGCTGACGATTGCTGCAGATACGATCACATTGAGCGATTTATTGACTCCCCACATCGGTATTTCGACTATCTGATCGACTTTGGCTAAAGTTTCTGGAAGTACACCATACGTTTCATTACCGACCAAGATCGCAGCAGGGAAGTCATAGTTGATCTCAGTGTAAGGTTTTGACTTCGCATCTTGCTCGACAGCATAGACAGTCACGTTTTGAGCTTGAAGCTCTTCAATTGCTTCAATGGCAGTATTTTTGTACTCCCATGGCACTATTTTGTAGGTACCGATGCTCGCTTTGGCGATTTTGTGATTAGGTGGGATCTCCATCTCGCCACAAAGATAGATTTTTTCCACTGACAGAGCGTCCGCAAGGCGGAAAAGACCTCCAATATTGTATGTGTCGTAGACGTTTTCGAGGATCAGATACAGAGGATTTCGCTTCACTTGTTGTAAGTTATCTTCGACATCGATCGGATCGACATCTCTGAGCTCTTTGGCGTTTAGTTTCATAGGAGTTAAGAGCCCAGTGAGGGAATCGAACCCTCGACCTCATTCTTACCAAGAATGCGTTCTGCCACTGAACCAACTGGGCGGTTGTGTGGAAATTGTAACATGAATAGGCGCTTTATAGAAGTCGTTTTCAGCCTGCGTAAACGTGCTATAGTATATATATGGCTAAAAAAATCAAAGATATTGATGAAGAACCAGTTGAGGAAGAAGTAGTCGGTCCGCCCTCACCTTTGGTTTATGTGAAAGCAGTATTCTTACTGCTGATCATCGTGGGTGGTTTACTGGGTATCGAACAAGCTGCTAAGCGTAACTCTCGGTATACTCAGAAAGAAGTACCTAAGATTGAGCTTAATCTGCAAGATAATGCTGCAGTCGAAGATACTGTAGAGCAGGGTAGAGATCTGCTTGATGATACGATGGATCTAGCTGAAGAGCAAAAAGAGATGGTACTCGGTGAAGCGACTGAGGTAGCTGCTTCTGCGACTGCATCGGTGAAAGAATCAATGATGGATTATGTTTATGAGAATACGGTTGAGGTAGTAATACAAAAAATGATTGAGCAACTGCCCGAAAAGCAGCGTGAAGAGTTCATCGAAGAGGTTTCTGCTAAATAACTGAACTCAGGCATTGTTTTTTCTTTCTAGCTTTGGTAATCTATGCATACTTATGGAAATCAAATACATCGGACACTCTTCTTTTCAGATAAAAACTAAAATGGCTCGTATCATCACAGATCCGTATGATCCGAAGATGGTCGGTATGGCTTATCCTAAAGTCGAAGCTGATATTGTGACTCTTTCACATGAACATCCAGATCATAACTATCGTGAAGGCATCAAGTCAGAAGGCGCACTTATGCTTGACTGGCCAGGTGAGTATGAAAAACAAGAAGTACGTGTTTATGGATTTCAAACCTATCATGACAAAGATCAAGGTGCAGAACGAGGTGAAAATGTGATGTTTAAGTTTGAGACAGAAGATATGTCTGTCTTGCACTGTGGTGACCTCGGTCATCAGCTCACACAAGAGCTGATTGAGCAGATCGGTGAGATTGATATCTTGATCTTGCCTGTTGGTGGATTTTATACTATCAATGCGGAAGAAGCAGCCAAAGTAGTACGAGAGATAGAGCCTACTATCGTGATACCTATGCATTACAATCATGGAGGTCTTGATCCTAAAACTTTTGAGCAACTTCAACCACTTGAAACTTTCCTCAAAGAAATGTCTGCTGAAAATGTCGAACCACTAGATAAATTTGTGGTGAAAAAAGATGATCTGACGAATGCTGATATGAAGGTAGTGACACTGAAGATAACTAATTCATAACGTATTGTATTCACCTCTTCCTTTAGACAATCGATATTGTGTATTTATATTTAATCTAGTAGTATATTCTCGCTATGGCACAAAACTCACTACTTGAACATTTCAAGACTCCACCACATGATACAGATACTGAAAAATCGATTCTTGGAGCTGTTCTGATCGACCCTTCAGCTATTTCTCTCGTGGCAGAGTTCCTCAAGGTCCAACATTTTTACCAAAAAGAGCACCAGCTTATCTATGATTCGATGCTCAGACTCTTCGAAAAGCAGCATCCGATCGATGTGATCACCCTCAAAGATCAGCTTCTCAAAGATGGTCAACTACAAAACATGGGCGGGACTCAGTATTTATCGGATCTCATGAATACGGTACCAACTTCAGCATATATCGAGCAATATGCCATGATTGTGAAAGGGACATATACTCGTCGTAAGCTGATTGAGGTCGCTTCACGCTCAGTCGAAAAAGCATTTAATGATACAGGTGATATCAAAGAGCTAATTGATGATGTCGAGTCATCGATTTTTGCACTTGCTCAAGAAACACAGCACAAAGATTTTATCGAGATCAAAGATATCTTGAAAACAAGCTTCGAGAGGCTAGAGGAGTTCATGAAAAACGGTGGTGGCACTCGTGGCGTACCGACAGGTTTCACTGCACTTGATGCTAAATTATCAGGCCTTCAACCATCCAACTTAGTCATCCTCGCTGCACGACCTGGTGTCGGTAAGACCACACTTGCACTAAACATCGCCATGCATGTCGGACTCAAAGAAAAGCGCCCAGTCGGATTTTTCTCGCTAGAGATGAGTAAGGAAGAGCTCGTTGATCGTCTACTGGTCGGACAATCTGAGGTCGATGCTTGGAGATTGAAAACCGGCAAGTTGACAGAGGATGATCGATTACGGATCGTGGATGCGATGGGAGAGCTTGCGGAAGCACCTATCTATATCGATGATACACCAGGTATCTCGATCCTCGAGATGCGTACCAAAGCACGTAAACTGAAAGCTGAAAAAGGGCTTGAGATGCTGGTGGTCGATTACTTGCAGCTAGCAGACCCAGGTCGTAAGTTTGATTCACGTGTAAACGAGGTCTCATACATCTCACTTGGACTGAAGAACTTAGCTCGTGAACTGCAGATCCCGGTACTTACATTATCACAGCTGTCTCGCTCGGTAGAGCAGAGAGGTGACAAAAAACCACAGTTATCAGATCTTCGTGAATCAGGTGCAATCGAGCAGGATGCTGACGTCGTAATGTTCATCTATCAAGAAGAAGATAATAATGATCTACTGGATAGTAATCAGCGTATGATGAAGATCTTCGTGGCAAAGCATCGTAACGGATCGACAGGAGAGATTGATCTGATGTTCCGTGGAGATAGAGTGAAATTTTACACAGTCGACAAGACTTCGGCTATTTAATCGTCATTTCGACCGTAGTGGAGAAATCTTTTCATGAAAATCGTGCAATAGATTCTGTCACTCGGATTTACCCGTAAATGCTCACTGTTCGTTGCGCGTTTTCGGGTCCCTTTCCTTGTGACACCTATTGCAATCAAACATTGTACAACTAATTAGGTGGAGCTTATAGTTTAATTCTCTGAGTATAATGCCGAATATAGACCCAAGAGATAGTAGCGCCGGTGAAAGCTCCAACTATAACGTCTCCCAGATAATGACATTGTAAATAAACACGAGAATATGAGATCAAAATGGCCAAAAGATAATAGCCAAAGCGTCTTTTACGATCGAAGTGGGCGAAAATAACAGCTCCAGCAAATGCACCGGCTGCATGACCCGAAGGGAAACTGAAATCTTTGGGACAGTAGGTGATTGAGAGCTTCTGTGCGATCCACGGACGCTCGCGCCTGACAATTGGTTTGACGATTACGTTTACCACGAGAAAAGTGACGGCGAACGTGATCAAAAAACTAAAAATAATATTTTTATGCTGACGTTCTTTCCAGATCAACAGTCCACCGAAAATAACTACCCAGACAAAAAAATCCAATCCTTGAAGTGAGAGGAAAGCAAAAATACGATTGGTAATCTCGTTATGCGGTATTAAGTAAGCCAGAAGATTACTGAGCGTTTTATCGATAATAAGTAAATTTAAAAACATAGTTAGATTGGCCAATTCATCAACTCTTTTTGATATTGATCCACCTTTTCATTCGTAATATCTGTCGGCTGTAACTCTGTTTTTGTGAAAATCTGAGCTTCAATTTGACTGAGATACCTGGCCATTTCCTGGAAGAAATCGTGTTTTGCGGCTTCATTGGGTTTGTTTATCTTGAATCGCTTGTTGCCGTCGTCGAGTCGAGCAGCGAGTGTTACCACCCCCATGGGTTCAACTCGCATATCAGAGTACGCTGCGATCTTACGATTAAAATCTGTTGATTCGAAGTTTGCACGTGCATAAGAAAAAAGAATTGAGTCGATGAGATCAATTACTTTGGATTCTACGTGTAAGTCTTTGGCAATGGCAACTGTCGCAATATGTTCATCATTACCATATTTCGCACGATATTCGTCTTGTACTTGCTGCCAGTAATCTCGACCTTCGGGTTCAAGGAAAGTAGGGAAGAGGTCAAGATTAAATTTAAGGATATTACCCATGTCGTGGAGTAAGCAGGCTGTCAGGATAGCGGTTCGATCGACTTTCTCATTGAGACTATCACAAATCAGTGCCGCAACACCTGACACTCGGTACATATGTTGTTGCAGTGAAGGCATAATTTTGTACTGCTCGTAGATATCTTGGATAGTCATATAGCTATGTTACCAAAAAGAGTAACTTAATTTCTTGTTAAGTAACTAATCACTCACAACATATAACCTTCTTTGGTACAATTACATACATATGTACATCATTTATCTGTCATCAGAAAATAACCAAACCGAAGCAAATAAGCATTTATTGAGCACTCTCAAAGCTCAAGACGTCCAGTTACTTGATGGGACCTATCCAGAAACCACCGATAGAGTATTGTTGCAAAAATACGAAGCTCAGGTCGTAAAAGAGATCAAAAAGTGTGATGCAGTCGTGATCGAGGCTAGTAAATCAACCTTTGATCTCGGTCGTTTCATGACACTTGGCATGCAGCAATTCAAGCCAGTGTTACTCTTGCAGCAAAATGAAGCAAATGCAGCTCCAGTGCTTCTCACATCACAACGTCTTTCGACATTACATCGTTACACACTGACTGATAAAAAGAAACTTGAAGAAGGCTTAGTCAGTTTCCTCGAAGATGTGAAAAAGCAAAAACTTCATTATCGTTTCAACCTCATGTTAAACGATGATATCAATGATTATCTGCTTGAAAAAGCTGGTGCCAAAGGGATCAGTAAAGCAGATTATATCCGTAATCTCATCCTTGATGACATGGATGCCTAAGCTCACTTAGAGCTCATAAACGAAAGTTTTGTTTATCCCTTGTATCAACTGTTTTTCTTTTGCTTCTTTAATTGGATAAAAATAGGTAACAATCTTTGGTTTTTGTACTAACTTCTTGATCATCGCAGTCACTGGCGGGATAAAAGCTGGAGAAATATAATAAAACCACGTGGTATGTTTGAGCTTCAGATATGGGCTAAAGTCGCGTTTGAACATATCTCCAAATAAAATATGGATTCTGTTACGACTTGGATGCAACCATTTTCTTATAAGCAAAACTAAGTATAAAATCGGATTAATCTCGCTTCCCACAAACTCTACATTTAAGTTTTTTTTCAAAGCTTCATCTGCCGCTGCAATTATGATCGTCCCATCACCAGCTCCCAGATCGATGATGGTTTGATCATTGCGTAAATTTAATCCTTTCAAAATATATGGCATATCTTTCGCGTTAGAAGGAAAATAGGGGATGGGAGAGAGGGTTTTGGAAGTGAAGAGGAAGATGATACCGATAATCACTAAAAACGCTGTTAAAAGGATAATCATGTGAATAGTATAGCAATTGAGAAGTGAGAAATCAGAAGTGGGAAGTTGATATCCTATAGTCTTTATGGTAGAATTTGCCTACTTTAACAATCCATTCAAAGTCATGCTGGGACAATATTGTACCCAGCACCACCAAGTCGCGAAAGCGACTACCCCGAAGGAGGGGACTCATGTCAAAGCTAGGCTGTTTAATCCTTTTTTTAGTGGCGGCAGTTGTCGCTGCTATCGTCGCCGCCTTTGCAGGCGGATTTCGTGTTGCAGTTAACCTAGACGCGATCATTCCGACAACGCAAGCATTTGCACTGCCTGCACTGGGCAATGTCGAAATGTCGCCCATCGTATTAGACTTAAAAAATTGGGCTTACGTACTTGCGCCCTTTTTACCGATGTATGTAATACTCTGTCTTGGACATGAGTATATTTTTAACTATAAAAAGAACTTGCCGAATGATCCCATACTGCAATTCGGCTGGAAAGGAGTAATGAAGGACATATCCCTAGAAGTTTTCTTTTTGTCAGTGGTGAGGGTGGCTTATATCCTGATGATCGGTGTTGGAATTGATAGTGTTTTGGCAGTTTTTTTTGCCGGAATACTCTTTTTTGCGTTGCCGCCGTGGGACTGAGGAGTGGGGCAATGCCCCACTCCTGACTTACAGACAGCCAAGAAAGTCTTTGTATGCAACAGTAGTTGTATATAGAGATACTTGGCTGTCTAGTTGGATTGTAAAAGGTTTTTTACTTTCTTCGATAGCCGAAGATCAGTAGTAAAGAAAGAGCTCTCTAAGCCACATACAAGTTGCAAGGAGGGCTTTTTTGATGGGATAAGTGATTGAATAAAAGCCTATAGTATGATACAATCATACAGTACTCTAACAAGTCGTATCGGTCAGGGAAGCATTGTGTTTCACTGACCACCACACCTTAAATGCCCTCAAGGAGGGGGCATCTCATGAAAAAGTTTTTAATCGCTCTCGTTATTCTGCTGTTTGCCGCGTTAGTACTCTGGCGCATCGCAGTGGGCGACGCCCCGGCAAATGTCGAGCCCACACCCGAAACGTTGGTTTCTCGCTGGCCGACACCCACATTGGGTATCGCACCTGCTGAGCCGACCCCCGCAAGGGTGGTTGATCCGATGGCAACCGCGGTTCCGAAGGGATGGACTCCGACAGCTGTTCCGACGATTACGCCGACACCCACGAATACGCCTAAGCCCATGATTGAAATGTCAGTGCCCAGCTTGCCGACATGGCCAAACTTTTCTACAAGTTCGTCGTTGGCGGATCCGGTAACGATGTTGCCGATTATGGCGTTCTTTACCATAGTAGTAATTTTTGGCGTACGGTTTTTCCTGCTGCAAAGCGGCGGGTACAGTGGACCCTGGGCGTTACAAACATTATTCTTGTTTGCTGGCTTTGTTGCTCTTCATATTTTAGTCGGAATATGGGGGCTTAATAACCAGCAAGCTCAACTAGTGCTATACGCATTTGTTGGTGCATTAACAGCAGGAGTAGTTTTCATCAGAGGTACAATGCCATTAAGTGTTGGGCATTCGTTCAATCAAGATGGATCTGTCCCTGATAGTGGCGCGTTCGAGCATATCGCTTGGACGCATATGATGCACGGTGTCGGTTTAGACATAATACTGATTGTGTTTATGCTGATATTTGTATGACATAGGAGGCGCGCCACGTGGCGCGCCTCCAGCCCAGATGGGTGTGGTCTCGACACAAGTCGAGGAAACGTATAGCTAAAAAATCTTTTGGGAATGAATAATCATTTCTAGAAGCTTTTAGCTATACGCTACGATTTATAAACGTATAGCTGTAATCTTATGACTTGTTTATAAGATGTCGGTTTAGATAGCCCTCTGAGAAATCGGAGGGCTTTTTTTATGGAAAAAAGCCTTGATATAATGCTCAGTGGGGAGCACACGGAAGAGATGATAGTTATCTTTAGATCGAAGCAATCTCGATTTAAGATGTTTTCATCCAGGAAAATCCGTGTGCTCCCTTTTGCGAGGGTAGAGATAGGTTTATTTAATGACTCCAACCTCCAAAGCTGGGAATCATATCAGGCGATACCGGTGTGTTCACTATTACATACATCATTAATAGTGTCCCTATGATCAGCAATGCCATGATAAGTGCAAAGCTGATCAGAGATTTATGATTTGACACAGGCTCATGATCTTTTTCATCATGATAATCATATCGTGTTTGGTGGGTCGGATCTGTAGATCCTCTCCATCCGCCTCTTGGATGTGACATATCTGGCTCCTTTGATTACCCTACCCTCGGTACTAAACAGAAATTTTCTATCTAAAACTGAAAATAAGACAAAAAAAACCTCGCCTAAGCGAGGTGTAATGAGCATTTCAGCCACAAAAGATCACCTCGCTTGATAAGCGAAGATAACCCAATATTTTGCTGAAACTGTTTTTATCATGGTATATGTACTGTACTAATTAAGCCGTTATTCGTCAAGTTCACAGTGCCGCGGGTGAGAGTCGAACTCACATGAGCTATTGCCCACAGGTTTTTGAGACCTGCGTGTCTGCCATTCCACCACCGCGGCTTATGTGTAACGTATTATAGTCAAGATTGAGGGGAAAGTCTATTGACATTGCCCTCTATTCTTACTACACTAGTGAGTTGATGAACAGTCAACGAATAGAAGCTAATTTTAAAGGGAAGCACATTCTTTCTTTGAGTCAGTTTGACGAAAAATCTCTCCAAACCCTTTTCACAACTACAGATAGACTTATCACAGAACTTGAATCCGGAAAACCGCTAACATATCTACAAGGCACAGTTGCAACATTACTTTTCTTTGAGCCATCTTCGCGTACTTTTAGCTCATTTGCAGCAGCTATCAAACGTATGGGAGGGGATACTATTGACTATCAAAACCCCTTACAAACGTCTTCAGCGGTAAAAGGTGAAACCCTCGAAGACACTATGCGGGTTTTTGAAACCTACTCTGATTTCATTGTGATGCGACATCCCGAAAAAGGCGCTGCACAACAAGCTGCAAATGCTTTGACACAGATTCCAATCTTAAATGCAGGTGACGGGATTGGTGAACATCCAACTCAGGCATTACTTGATCTGTATACCATTTATAAAAAGTTTGGCAAACTAAGCGGTCTCAAAATTGCACTTGTAGGGGATCTGCAGAATGGTCGCACCGTGCATTCATTGATCCAGGGACTGGCGATGTATCCAGATAATACGGTGTACTTACTTTCACCAGAACGATTGAAGCTCGGAGCCGAGATTAAAAATCTCGTACAAGATAAACTAAAACTCATTGAGATCACGAGTGATGAAGATATGCCGACCGATGCACATGTCTGGTACTGGACACGTGTACAGAAAGAACGATTTGAAGATCTGGCAGAGTATGAAGCGATCAAAAATAGTTTCATCCTGACGCCTGAGCTACTTGAGAAAAAAGGAAATAAAGATCTGATTTTGATGCATCCACTTCCACGAGTGAATGAGATCGATACTCGTGTAGACAGCGATCCACGTGCTTATTATCTACCGCATCAGGTTCGCAACGGCATGTATGTCCGGATGGCACTGGTAGGCTTAGTAACCGGAAAATTATAAAAGAAAATAAATTAATTGTATCTCGTCTTATGCTTGGCAAACTAATACTCGAAGATGGCACGATCTATGAAGGTCGTTCTTTTGGCGGCTCAACCGGTGTCGATGGAGAAGTAGTTTTCTCAACTGGCATGGTCGGCTATCCCGAGACACTGACAGATCCATCGTACTCAGGACAGATTGTCGTCGCGAGCTATCCACTTATCGGTAACTACGGCGTCCCAGATCCGATGTACTGGGAGTCAGATTACATCCATGCTTCAGGTCTCATCGTCTCGCAATATATCGATACGCCATCACATATCCTCAGTAAGCGCACCCTTGCAAGTTGGCTCGTCGAAGAAAATATCCCGGCTCTTGAGATCAAAGATACACGCCAACTTGTTTTGAAGCTCCGTGACAAAGGCGTGATGCTGGGACGGATTGCGTTTGAGAAAAACGACAAACCATTTTTTGATCCAAACAGTGTGAACATGGTGGCAGATATTTCGCGTAAAGAACCACTTGAAGTGGGAACCGGTAAGAAAACCGTGATTGTGTTTGATTGTGGTGTGAAAAATAATACACCTCGTTCTTTCATCGAACGTGGCGTGAAAACAATCATTGTCCCATGGGATTTTGATTTATTTAACAGCACACTCAAGTATGATGGCATCTTCGTTTCCAACGGTCCTGGAGATCCAAAACTGGTTACGGCAACGATTACAACAGCTCGTGAAGCCTTAAATCGCAAGATTCCTTTCTTGGGTATCTGTCTCGGAAATCAGATTTTGGCTCTTGCTGCTGGTGGAGATACCTATAAAATGAAGTTTGGTCACAGAAGTCAGAATCAACCATGTAAGCTGGTCGGTACAGATCGTTGTTATCTCACTACACAAAATCATGGCTTTGCAGTCGGCAAAGTGCCGAAAGGCTTTAAACCATGGTTTGAAAACGCTAATGATGGGAGCAACGAAGGCATTGTCCACGATTCGTTGCCATTTATGTCAGTGCAGTTCCACCCAGAAGCGATGCCAGGACCAGTCGATACCAAATGGATTTTTGATCATTACATCAAACACTTATGAAACTAAACAAGCCAAAAAAAATACTTATTCTAGGATCTGGAGCACTGAAGATCGGTGAAGCAGGGGAGTTTGATTACTCAGGCTCACAAGCGATCAAAGCTTTCAAAGAAGAAGGCATCGAAACCGTACTTATCAATCCAAACATTGCAACGATTCAAACCTCAGAGCACTTGGCTGATCAAGTATATTTCCTACCCATCACTGAGTACTTCGTCGAAGAGATCATCAAAAAAGAAAAACCAGATGCAGTCGCTGTCTCATTTGGTGGCCAGACAGCACTAAACTGTTCAGTGAAACTTGAAGCTGCAGGAGTTTTCAAAAAATATAATGTCCGTGTGCTTGGTACACCAATCAAAACTATTGATCTGACTGAGGATCGCCAGAAATTTGCGGACCATCTACATTCACTTGGGCTCAAAACACCTCAAAGTAAAGCTGCAAATACCTTGAAAGATTCAATTAAAATCGCAAATGAAATTGGATATCCAGTCATGGTGCGTGCAGCTTTTGCACTCGGTGGCCAGAAATCTGGTGTGGCTTTCAATGAAAAAGAGCTCACCGATCGCGTCAATGGAGCCTTGTCTTTCGCTCCACAAGTGCTGGTCGAAAAATATTTGCATCATTTCAAAGAAATCGAATACGAAGTCATCCGTGATGCGGCAGATAACTGTGTCACTGTCTGTAATATGGAAAATATGGATCCACTTGGTATCCACACAGGTGAATCAATCGTGGTGGCACCAAGTCAGACACTGACTAACTATGAATATCATTATTTGCGTGAAGTTTCGATGAAGCTCGTGCGCTCGCTTGGCGTAGTAGGTGAGTGTAATGTGCAGTTTGCACTTAGTCCCAAGCCACAGCTTGACGAAAAACGTAAGTACTCGAAAGAAACGCAGTCACATCTGACATATGCAGATCAACCAGTCGAGTATTACATCATCGAGATGAATGCACGCCTATCTCGCTCATCCGCACTTGCCTCCAAAGCTACTGGATATCCACTGGCATATGTGGCAGCTAAGCTCGCACTTGGATATAACCTAACCGATATCGAAAACCAAGTCACCAAAGTCACTCAGTCTGCATTCGAACCAGCTCTCGATTATCTGGTGACCAAAGTGCCACGCTGGGATCTAGAGAAGTTTGCTGGCGTCGAAGAACAACTGGGATCAAGTATGAAATCAGTGGGTGAAGTGATGGCGATCGGACGAACATTTGAAGAAACGATCCAAAAAGCTATCCGTATGCTGGATATTGGTCGACAAGGCATCACTGATCTTGCTTTCCCACAAAAAGATGCGGAGTTTATCGATCAGTATCTCAAACGTGCTACACCGAAGCGTATATTTGCCTTAGCTGAAGGCTTCAAACGTAAACTAACTGTTGAGAAAATAAATCAAATTACCGGTATCGATCCATGGTTTTTGCATCGGATCAAAGCCGTCGTTGATTGTGAGATAGAGCTTGGAAAAAATAAGCTTGAAAAAGAGTTACTCATCCAAGCCAAACAAACAGGATTTTCGGATAGTCGTATTGCGACACTGACTAAAAAATCAGAGCAAGAGATTCGTGAGACACGTAAGAAACATGAGATTGTGCCATCTGTTTTCCAGATCGATACACTTGCAGGTGAGTTCCCAGCACAGACCAACTACCTGTATATGACTTATCATGGGGGACACCATGATGTCCAACCTCTTGGGAAAGAGGGGATCATGGTGCTGGGATCTGGGCCATATCGTATCGGGTCATCTGTCGAATTTGATTGGACCTGTGTAAATACCGCGCTTTCACTTAATCGTCACAACAAAAAATCAATCATCATCAACTGTAATCCTGAAACGGTGTCTACAGATTACGATATCTCAGATCGACTGTACTTCGAAGAGCTGACATTTGAAAGAGTGGCGGATATCTATGATTTCGAACAGTCACATGGTGTAATCGTCTCAGTCGGAGGTCAGACCCCCAATACCTTGACACCAAAACTAGCAAAATATAACGTCCATATCATGGGTACATCACCCACCAGTATCGATATGGCAGAGGATCGGGGTAAGTTTTCTGCAATGCTGGATGAACTTGAGATCCCACAACCAGAGTGGAACGCATTTACAGATGAAAAACAGGTAGTCAAGTTCGCAGAAAAAGTCGGCTACCCAGTACTCGTGCGACCTTCGTATGTCTTATCTGGTGCCGCAATGCGAATCTGTTATAGCGAAGATGATCTAAAGGCATTTATCGCAGCGGCCCAAGCAGTAAACAAAGATTATCCAGTGACTGTGACTAAATTTCATACCGAGACCAAAGAGATCGAGTATGACGCAGTAGCACAAGATGGTGAAATCATCATCCATGCAATCACAGAGCATATCGAGCACGCTGGCGTGCACTCAGGTGACGCCACTATGGTATTCCCACCACAACGCGTATTTATCATCACTGAGAAACGTATCAAAGATATTGCTCGTAAATTAGCAAAAAAGCTAAACATTACCGGACCATTTAATATCCAGTTCCTCGCCAAAGAAAACAAAGTTTCAGTAATTGAGACAAACTTGCGTGCATCACGCACCTTCCCGCTTGTATCTAAAGCTCTTAAGATAAACTTTGCCAATGCCATAGTTGACGCAATGTTTGGACAAGCTGAGCACATACATTTCCGCTATCCAGATTTTGTACTTGTCAAATCCCCTCAGTTCTCATTCTCACGTCTTGAGGGCGCAGATCCGATCCTGAGAGTCGAGATGTCCTCGACAGGTGAGGTAGCATGTTTCGGCGATACTATCCAAGAAGCGTATATGAAGTCAATACTTGCTACTGGAGCTAAGTTTGATCAGAAAGCAGCATTGCTCTCAGTGGGTACAGAAGTAAATAAAAATCTTATTTTTGATTCTGTCCGCATGTTACACGAAGCAGGGTATAAGCTTTATGCGACGATCAAAACGCATGAGTTTCTCAAGAATCGAGGTATCTCAAGTACACTGGTAAATAAAGTCTATAAAGATCTTGATTTCGATGTCCTCGATGTCGTGAATCAAAAGAAAGTAGGACTTGTCGTCATCATCGATTCAACCGAAAAGACCAAGCATTACAAGCAGCATATCGATGATAACTATCACATTCGTCGTGCCACTGTTGATAACAACATCCCGTTGGTGACAAATATGCAGGCAGCTCGGATCTTGATTGATGCACTCTGTAATCTCAAAAAAGAAGATTTACAAATCAAACCATGGAGTGATTACGTCTAATCTATGAAACTACCCGGACTGATCGATATCCATGTCCATCTGCGCGATCCTGGGCAGACCCACAAAGAAGATTTCTACACTGGCACCTCAGCTGCACTTGCTGGTGGATTTACGACGGTTTTTGATATGCCTAATAATGCAGAGCCTATCACGACAGCTCAGAGACTCGATCGTAAAATTGCAGAAGCTACCAAGAAAACTGTTAGTGATATCGGATTTTACTTCGGTTCGCTTGGCGAAAATCTGGATCAGTTTGAACAGATCTATGACAAAGTTTGGGGTTTGAAGCTATATTTAAATGTTACCACTGGTGGATTTATCGTGGATCTGCCTGCTGTTGAGCGTATTTACGCAGCCTGGAAATCTAGCAAGCCGATCTTGCTACATAGTGAAGAAGACATGATTGCTGGTGTAATTGAGATTATCAAAGCTACGCGTCAACCATCACATTTTGCTCATGTCTCAAGTGCCGCAGAGCTAAGTCAGATCATAGCAGCTAAAGAATCTGGCTTACCCGTGACTTGTGGTGTCACACCACATCATCTATTTCTCACAGATCGAGATGCGGCTGCGCAAGGCCCTTACGCATTCATGAAGCCATATCTGAAGACTCAAGCTGATGTTGATTTCATCTGGAAAAATATCAAGTACGTCGATGCGATCGAGTCAGATCATGCACCTCATACACGCGAGGAAAAAGATGGAGAGAATCCACCATTTGGAGTACCAGGGCTTGAGACTACATTCCCATTACTGTTCACGGCACGTAAACAAGGACGTTTGAGTCTTGATGAAATCATCAGACTTTGTCATACAGGGCCGAAAGAAATTTTACATATCGAGACAGCAGAGGATACGTTTATCGAAGTAGATGAAAATACTGAGTATGAAATCAAAAACGAAGAGCTAAAAACAAAATGTGGTTGGACGCCGTTTGGTGGGATGAAAGTTTTTGGAAAAGTTGAGACAGTCACACTGCGTGGTAAACAAATGTACAAAGATGGTCAGATTCTCAGTCAGCCTGGAGAAGGCAAAGTGCTTGCGTAATTACTTCAGTTGTTTTTCGATCGTATCAATCAAGGTATTGATCGCTTTTTCGTTATAACCACCATGAGGGATGATGATATCTGAGTGATACTTGGACGGTTCGATAAATGCTTCATGCATCGGACGAGTGAACTGCAAATACTGTGAGGTGGCAAAATCAAATGTGCGGCCACGCTCTTCCATATCGCGTTTCAGTCTACGGATAAAGCGGATATCACTGGGGACATCGACAAATATTTTCAGATCCATCAGATCTCTCAGCTCTTGGTTTTCAAATAACAGTATTCCTTCGAGTAAGATCAATGGAGTAGGCGATACAGCGGTCACTTCAGCGGCTCGGGTGTGGTTTACGAAGTCATACTCTGGTACATCTACAGTTTCACCTTTTAAGATATTTTGTAAATCTGTGATAAAACGCTCTGTCTCAAGAGAGGCAGGATGATCATAATTTGTTTTTTCACGATCAGTCATCGACAGCTGTGCTTGATCACGATAGTAGCGGTCATGGGGGATATGTTGGATTTTGTCTGCGAAGTGTTTGGCGATCTTACGGGCGATGGTAGTCTTCCCAGATCCACTTCCGCCAGCGATGCCGATAATATAAGGCTTGTGCATAAATCTGAAAAAGTATATGCTATCTTGATAGTAAATGCAATGCGTGATATAATATGTATCTAGTACGTATTTAATGTACGGTTTACTAGCATGATAACACAAATTTTAAGTATTATCGAGTTTATAGCAGGAGCAAAACCTGTCTATTCGCACCCCGCCGCGTAGGCGGGTTTTTTTATGGGAATAGAAGAACAACCAAGATCAGTTGAATTACCCATCGAGACATATTCAGATCCACGGCTTGAAGTGGTGCTACCCCAAGTATATGATGTGCTTGCTTTAGCTTATGAAGAAGGGCAACAAACTTGTGAGCGAGTACCCGAAAATAACCTCTTTAATGACCATACATTTGCTCATATCTTACGCACAGTACATTTTGGTCGAAGACTTATGGAGATGAGTACGTATGAAAATGAAGATGAAAGCTTTGATGATGAGCTAGCTGTGGTACAGATGGCAATGCTCATCCATGATTTGGGTATAAAAAATGGTAGACAAGATCATGAAGCAAAAGTAGCTTCTAACACTGAAGATGTACTCACGAATATTTCTGAGTCACCAGCTTGGTATGATATCCAAACCACCGCATTAAGACATAATGGAGCAGCATATAGAAGATTGCTAAGAGGACATACGCAAAAGCCATATCAAGAAAGATGCCGACTTCTTATAGCAGGTATGTTTCGCAAAGAAGCTGCAGCCCATAATGCTGATAAGCTTGATTTAGGGCCACAAAGAGTAAATAGAAATAAAGTTACTCGCGCTCATATTGAGCAAGCCGAGCTGCAGTATGATGGAGTTGATTCTTTAGAACATGCATTAGCAAATCTATATATTGGCACGACAGGCTTTACTTATGATGAGGACAATAAGTCATTTATCTGGAACTTTAAGTATCAACCTTTTTATGATCCAGAAGATGGTCGACATGAGCGGTTAGAACATTTGGCAAGTGATGTCGTTTGGGATGTGGATGGGAAGCAGATGAAACCATTTGTAGTACCTGAAGAATTGAAAGGTGAGGAAGGAGCAGCGGATCTCAATAAAGTATGGTCATATTTGGGTAATATCATGGGAGATAAGGTGCGAAGAGTTGGCGAAATTTCTAATGTTTTATTTCCAGGTATGAAAGAGTTCAAACTTTTTGTAACTGGACCAACAGATGAACCTTTATTTGAGATTTCTTTAACAGATGATAACTTTGATGAGTTCTTTATCGATTGGATTAATAATCATAATTAGAAATATATTGTTATAATAGTGCAACTTTTATGAAACCTATAGCTTTTCCAAAAAAATTTAGTTTCGGAATTGCAGAGTCTGACCTTCAGACAGTCGGTTCAATCTTACCTCAAGAGCAAGAAGCTGCTCAACAGCCTATGTGGGAAGTATTTTCCCAAAATAAGCAAGCTGATACACCGGGATATGGCTCATATAAATATCAACAATACAAAAAAGATGTAAAACTAATCACAGAATTAGGTGTAAAGGCATACAGAACCTCTATTTCTATGTCACGGACCATCACAGCAGATGGTAAACCAAATAAAAAAGCAATTAAGTGGTATCGTAATTATTTATCTTCATTGAAAGACAAGGGGCTTGAAATTCATTTATGTTTGTACCACTGGGAAGCTCCAGCAGAGTTTCTTGCAGAGGGAATCTTAGATCCAAAATTCGAAGCATATTTTCTTAAACATGTAAAAATTGTAATTGAAGAGGTTGGAGATTTAGTTGATTACTATATTCCAATCAATGAGTTATGGTGCATTTCATTTCTTGCATATTACATCGGTATTCATGCACCAGGAAGAAAAGATATTGGTGAATTTTTCTTAGCATATTTTAAATCTATTGAGCTTCAAACAGCAGTTATAAAAATAATAAAAGAGCTGTCACCTCAGGCAAAGATAGGAATAGTAAATATTCATTTCCCTACATACATCCAAGAAGAAAACATAGCAAATCCTACATATATAAAAGCTCGAGAGTTGGCTGATAACATTACAAACTTCATGTATAGTGATCCATTCTATTTTGGATCAATCGATAAAAGTGTAATTAAGAAGTTCAAAAAGTATTTCCCAACTAACTTCAAAGATATTCTCAGACAAGCAAAGCTGGCTGAACATATAGATTACTATGGAGTGAATTACTACAACAGTCAGTATGTAGAGCCAACCAAAGATGGTTTAGGATTTAATCAAGTTATTCCAGAAGAAGCATTGAAAAATAGTCTTGGTTGGCCGGTTTCACTTGCCCCATATTATCCTGATGGCCTTACTGATATTTTAGTCACATACACGCATCGTTACCAAGCTCAAGGGCTACGAAATATAGTCGTGAGTGAAAACGGTACTCCGACGTTTGCGGATACTGTCAATAATGTACCTCAAGATGACTTCCGTATATTTTTTATATATGAGCACTTAAAACAAGTGCATCAAGCAATTGCCAAGGGAGCTTGTGTCACGGGATATTTCTTATGGACACTACTTGATAACTATGAGTGGCAAGAAGGCTATAAGTCGGGAAGTGCCTTTGGTTTGGTAGCAGTGGATAAGCAAACAGGTGCACGTACACCTAAAAAAAGCTATTTTTGGTATCAACAATTTCTTAATAATTTATATAAAAAATCATGAGAGTAGAAGACTTGACCTATCAGGAACAAATAATGCGTGAAGCTGAAATACCTTTATTTACAGACGCTCCACAGTTATATGTTGCTGATGATGAGCTTATCGAAGCAGCAAATAACGGAGAAATAGTACCTGAGGGCATTGCTTTGGAACGATACTTCACACGACTTGAAAATGGAGACACTGATTATGTTACTGAAGTTAAAAATATCGTAGACAAAAGAGCTCAACGTTTCCCTGAAGCGACTCAAGCAGCTATTAATAGACGTCTACAGTTTATAGTACCTGCGTATCGTGAAAGTGAAAATATGCTAGATTTTCTTGAAGCCATTAAAGAGCAAGCTGCAGGACAAGCTGAGTTACAGTGGGGTATAACCTTGATTATGGACTATGCAATACCTGCAAGATATGACGATGAAGAGATAGAGCTTCAAAATATGCAATCACAGATAGAAACATTTCTTCAAGAGAATGAACACTTAAGACCATACATTGATACTGCAGTTTATTTGCGACGTAAAGATACAGAGACACCAGTTTTGCCAGTAGGATTAGCTCGCAAAGTAGGTGAAGATGTAGTGATGTATGAGCGTCTACAGGCCCTACAAGAGGGTAGAGTACAAACAGAAACGCCTTTATATCTAGGTCTTATGGATATGGATACAGGTTTCTCACCAGGATTGCTCAATGAAATGGCTGCAACAATTCCTGAGACACCAGAAGATACACCACATGTAATAAGGGTCCGTGGTTCTTTTCATCGAGAAGAAGTACGCGAAAATCCTCATTTACATCCATTACAACTTATGTGGGAAGGGCCGATTTCAGCTATTGGTCTTCAGACAAGTCATAATCCATTTAATGTCGGTCGCCTAAGTGCGGTACCAGCACGTGAGCTTGCGATGACTGGTGGTGGCTTTGCGAAAAGATTACAGTTATTCCCAGATGAAGATATTCGTCATGGATTACAGATGCGTTGGAGGCTGAATAACGTAGATACTGTAGAGTTAAATGGATTTTACTCGACTAGTGCGAGACGGGAGATCAATGTTGCTAATGGTATTAGACAGATGGCGCTTGAGGGTAATAGTCACCTTACGATGGAGAGAATGAGAGTAGGAGCATTTATTAAAATGTACGGTAGGTGGGCTGGTGAAATGTTTAGAGGCGCAAATGGCAGTAGTAATGGCGAATTATCTGACACTCAACTTGAGGCTGCAATACCCGCAAATGGTGTTGAGATAATCACGAATGCTGCCTATAGATTTACAACCTTTGTCAATTTTGCCATTGATGAATTATCGTCAAATCCGGATGCAGCTGAGGTGATGCAGTTGCGAGAGCAATTCTTGGCAGGAGAAATTCCTTACTTTGAGGTGGAATTAAGAACATTGGAAGCAATAAGATCGATTGCACAAAATGATCCTGAGCGATTCGAAAGACTAAAACCTATACTGGCATCAGTAGATCAAAAATCCAGAGATGCTGTAGCGCAGATACTTAGTCAAAATGGAATTGAGTTTCAACTAGAGCATACAGAGCCAATTTATGGCATACTTGAAGCTCAAGGACCAATTTATACCATTGATCCTGAAAATGCTGAAGTTGATGAGACTGTCTTAGTAGCGCCGTTTCATATTAAAGACTCAAATCAACAAACAGCTTATTGGAATACTATTCGTCAAGCAGTTACATAATACTATATGATCCTTACAAAGCCACAAATACTAAAAGAGATTGAATCTGGAAGAGTGAAAATCACTCCGTATGACGAAACCGCTGTTGGACCAGCATCAATTGATCTGACACTTGCAAACGAGATTCGTATCTTTGAGAACATCGATCACTCTGTACATGTCGTTGAAGCAACAAACTTCAAAGAAATTACCAAAAAAGTCGTCTTAAACGGCAAAAAATATATCATCAAACCAGGGGAGCTTATCCTCGGTATCACTCAAGAGCATATCAGCTTACCACCAGATATCTGTGCGTGGCTCAATTCACGTTCTCGCTTTGCTCGGCTCGGACTAATGGTTCATATCACGGCTCCGTTTATCCAGCCAGGTGAGGAAGGCAAGCAAGTACTTGAGATCTTCAATACAGGGCCCAATAACTTAGAACTGCATCCAGGTGAAAGACTTTGTCAGCTGATACTTCAACGTTGTGAAGGGGAAGCAACCTATGAAGGTGGGTTTAAAAATCAAGAACTGTAACGAGATTAACGGTTTCACCTTAGGTGGATTGAGGGTATAATGTCTACATGGACGAAAAATATTCAAACAAAACAATCACAGAACTTCTGCGTAATGTAGCTGCTGCCTTCCTCATCAAAGATGATCCGACCAACAAAAGCAAAAAGAATTTATTCCGCCGTATAGCCTTTGAGAAAGCCGCAGACTCTGTGGAGCATCTCTCACGTGAGATCCGTGATATGTGGCAAGAAGGTAAGCTTTACAAAGTCCCAGGTATCGGTCCAGGTATCGGTGGAGGGCTTGAGCAATACTTCGAGACAGGTGAGTCAGCGGACTTCAATGAGATGCTGCATGATATCCCCAAATCTGTTTTTGTACTCATGAAAGCGCCTGGTATCGGTCCGAAGAAAGCTTTCCGGATCGTGAAAGAGTTTGGTCTCGTCGATGAGAAAACAATTGTCGAAGATGTGAAAAAAGTAGCTAATGCCCACAAAATTGCAGAGCTTGAGGGATTTGGTGAAAAATCTGAAAAAGATATCCTGGAAGCTTTGGAGCTTTACGAAAGACAAGATAGGCGAGAAGAACGAATGCCATTGCCTTATGCTCATGCTCTCGCAATTGAAGTCATCGCGTATCTCAAAGAACTGAAAGAAGTAAAACAAGCAGACTCACTCGGATCTATGAGACGAGCTGTACCTACGATCGGTGATATCGATATCGCGGTCGTAGCCGATGAAGAAGATGGTCCAAAGATAGTCGAGCACTTCCTCAAGTATCCAGGTAAACGCTCAGTCGAAGGATCTGGTCCTCAGAAGGCCTCGATCCTCGCAGCCAATAACATCAGGATCGATTTGCGTGTTCAAGATGCCAAAAGCTATGGTTCGATGCTGCAGTATTTCACTGGTAGCAAGGCCCACAACATCAAACTCAGAGAGTTTGCACTCAAGAAACATCTGTCACTTTCTGAGTACGGCATCAAGAAACTAAAGCCTGGCGAAGTCACTAAGGGTCCAGGAAAAGTGCATCCCAAAGAGGGTGATCTAGAGATTTTCGCACATGAAAAAGGATTTTATGAGTATCTGGGCCTCCCATATATCCCACCTGAGATTCGAGAGGGGACGACTGAGATTGATGTCGCACTCAAAGGCAAACTTCCTAATCTTGTAGAGCTCAAAGACATCAAAGGTGATTTCCATATGCACTCGTCATACGATCTCAAGCCATCACATGATATGGGTAAAAATACCTACCAAGAACTAGCCGCCAATGCAAAAAGACTTGGGTATGATTATGTCGGTTTTACAGATCATAATCCTAAATCTAGTGGTCTTAGTACGAAAGAGATAATCGATATCATGAAAGTCCGTAAAGCTCATATCGATAAAGTTTGTTCATCGGCAGGTATAGACTACTTTATAGGTCTTGAAGTGGACATCTTGCCAAGTGGTGAGCTTGCTCTGCCTGAAGAGGCGATTGAGTACCTCGACTTCATGATCGTCTCGCTTCATAGTCAGTTCCGTCAGGAAGCCAGCGAGATGACAGAGCGTATCTTGAAAGCCTTTTGTTATCCAAAAGTCAAAATTTTCGGTCATCCGACTGGTAGATTGCTCGGTAAGCGTGAAGGCGCGGATATCAACTGGGAACCGATCTTCAAAACAGCTGCAGAGCGTAATATAGCCCTAGAGATCAACTCTAGCCCAGACAGACTCGATTTACCAGAGACTCTCGTCCGCGAAGGACTAGAGTACGGAGTGAAATTCACGATCGATACTGACGCTCATGCAGTCGATCAGATGGATCTCATGCAGTATGGTGTCATGGTAGCGAGACGCGGCTGGGTAGAGCCCAAAAATGTGATAAACACCATGACTCCGAAGCAGGTGAGAGAGTGGATGAAGAGTTAACCTACTTGAGTTAAAGATTCTTGCAAAGCCATTATGACTGCCTTTTTATTCGTGTAAGTTCTTCTATAATCATCTCTTTTTTCATCAGTATATCTTGTATCAAGTCTTACTAATTCATTTTGTGTTACCGATTGCATGACTGATAGTCTTTGCTCCGGTGTTAAGTTAGTAATAGAAGCAAATATTTTTGGACCTCTTTTTGCAACTTCAATTTCAATTTCTTTGGTGACAACTTGTGCTGCTTTTTTAGGAAGGTTGGCTACATATTCAGGATCAGTAATACGTAGTAAAGTCGCTACAGATTCTAAGGTGCCACCATTCATAACATCGACAATGCTTGCTGTTTTTGGTGTTTGTGCTAATGCTGTTTCCATCGCATAGTGAGTTGCCATCAAATATATGCCCGTATTTTCTGGTCGGATGAGTTTACCAGGAAAGATACTATCCGCACGATCGAGTACTGTTGTTAATTCGGGTTGTTGAGATACAGGAATTACTTCTGTCATATTTCGAGCATTATATGCCTCATCAAAAAAGAATGCAAGTGAGATTTCACTTCCGCTGCTGTAAAGGAGTACCTCGTTCATTTAATTTTATTTTAGCTTCTTGGTAGGATTTTTGCTTTGCTTCAATTTCGGCAATCTGTGCCAGGTCTTCCGTATCTAAGGTACTTTTTGTTAATTCAAGCTGGTCAATATGATAATCAAGTGCTTGGGTTAGTAAGGTACGTCGTTTATCTGGTGTCATGTAGTGCAGCTTGCTGGCGAAAGCTCTACAAACTGGTAAGAATAAATAAGCTTCATTCTGATGGAGATGGACGCAGCGGTCGACTAAATTGGGTAGAGCCACTTGTTGTGCGTCTGTGACTAAGCTAAATGTTAATTCAAGATCCGAACTGATTAAAAATGAGTCATCACCTTTGATATGTCTTTCAATCACGAGGTCACTGCTGAGTTCCTCTGCAATAGGGATATAAGCGGTCGCGATCTGATCAAGTGCATCTTCAGGATTATAGATCTTGAACTGCAAGTGACGATAGGATTGTTCAAGCGTATATGCATACGGTTCTGATTCCATGATGAATGGAATTATATTGCTATGAACTTTATAAAACAAGGAGAAAAGAAAAAAAAGACAACGCAATGTCGGGTTGACGGGACAGACCTTGCGGTCGCCAGTCATCCTAACAGCTTCCTCAGCGTTGTCTTTCTTGGTCATATTCGGTTACCGTCGAACTCGAATTTCACGACCAATTCGGTAGACTTGTCTACCGGTGATCATCGTGAAAAGCAAGCCAAAAACGATACCTCCGCACCACGAGGTTTGACCCGTCGTTGCTACTACACCGACTGACGCAATGAGCATCAGCACGGAGATAGCGAGCAAGAATATCATCACCCGAAGTCTTGCGGGGGTTGCAAGTGCAAGTTCGTTTCGATTATTTTTTGGCATAGTTTCCTCCTTTCTTTGAGGATTTTTGTTAGGCGTGAAAACACCTAGACTATAAAGTAGACCAATAAGCCCGCCCCCAAAGACTATTGCGAATGGTGCCAAGAAAAGTATGGCATCTTGTATGTCTAAGTCGTTGGGAATGGGTGGCGACCCGAGCAGTGCCCAAGCACTGACGGGTATCACTGCTCCTACTAGCATCGCGAAGATGCTTACCCAGGTATGAACGTTAAATCTCATGAGTTTTTCCTTTAGCCGTATGGAATACAACAGTATGCCTGGCTGTGGCATACTGAGGTCGAGGAAGCAGAAGAAGCGAGGATATGCTTCATCTACTACCTCAATACTAGTTGTTAATGTGTATCTATTATACCAAATTAAACCTATAATAATTGACATGTGGCTTAAAAAAGTCTATACTAAGTTATTGAGCTGAGCAATGTCGCTAGCTCATTCACAATATGGTACCTTGTTCCGCTGTGCGGGAGGAGGTAAGGAGCCGGTCATGGAAGGCTTTTCTATAGATTTGAAGCTCACCCACCGCTTGCTGGGGATATTTCTTTTAGTCTTGATTGCAATCTGGACTTATTTAGAAGTATATTTTCCAGAACAAGGAAATCGTTGGTTTATCCGTGTATTCATGATTGCAGCAACTATTGCGGCAATCATAATGATCATCCATGGCACTGGTGCCATAGAGATCATTGTAGGGTGAAAATCTATCCAAAGGTAGGGTTCGACGAG
>JBGSBR010000017.1:0-24004 GCA_041730495.1 Weeksellaceae bacterium
CAGGAGGAAAGGGACACGTAAGCGCGCAACGAATAGTGAGCACTTACGGGTAAAGCCGACTGACAGAATCTATTGCATAATGTACTGTTAATAACTTACTTTAATTTCTCTCTCAGTTTCACTTGTATACTCAAAAGTAATATACGCAAGTAAACACTTACCTTTAAAACTTTCAATAATTTCTCCTGCTTTTTCGCCCCACTCTATCACCATAATAGATTTTTTATCAAGATAAGAATCCAACTCAAGATGGGTAAACTCTTCGATTTCTTGAATATTGTATAAATCTGCATGAACCAAAAGTGGATATTGCTTATTTTGAGTTTCATATTCATAGTACATCACATATGTCGGAGAATCGATGTGCTCTATGCCAAGGTGCGCAGCTACACCTTTGGTGAACTGTGTTTTACCAGCTCCCAGATCTCCTTGTAGTAACATAACAATCGGTTTTCCATTCGCCTGATTGATAAGATTATTAGTCAGGTAACGACCAAGTTTGGATGTTTGTTCTGCAGTGGTCGATATGAAGGTTTCTTCATTTTTAAACAAAATATCACCCTTGCGGAGTATCTTAACCTCTGCTTGACTCAGATCAATGATAGTCGACGGTTTATTACGGGGCAGTTGCCCAGCATCTACGATCAGATCTATGAGCTCTTTTTTCTTTTCTGGGAGCTGATTCAATAGTGAAGTCACTGAATAATGTGGATGCTTACCACCTAAGTTGGCAGAAGTTGCCGTAATAGGTTTTTCGAATTGTTTTACAAGCTTTTGCACTAGTTCGTAATCTGGGATTCGAATACCCATGGTATTTTTCTCAGAATGAAGTTTAGGTGAAACTGTTTGTTTGGAAGGCAGCACAACTGTAAATGGTCCAGGTAGTATCTTTTGTAAAACTGAAGCATGATTTGTTGTTTCCACAATAGTCTCTGCCATCTGCATATCAGCTACAAAGACAGAAATAGCTTTACCAGGAGCTCGATTTTTAAAAGCAATTAGTTTCTCAACCGCTTGCTCATTAGTCGCATCCACGAGGAGTCCATAGACTGTGTCCGATGGAAAAACAACCAATCCACCATCTCTCAACACTGCAAGCGTTTGGTCGATGATCGATTGTTGATTGTCAGAAGTACTAACAGTAAGTAACATGTATCACGATATTAATTGTTATAACAAGGTAAATTATACTAAATTAGCACTCAAAAGGCTTGAGCGCTTTTCAAGATACAACCTTTCTGATACAATGAACTCCTATGGCAACCAATAAACCTAAAAAAGATACTAAAAAAAAGGGTAATAAAATCATGAAAGAGTTTCAGATTCAGTTTGATGTGAAAACTATTTTCATCATACTTTTTGCTTCTTTTTTCATTTTCACGTTGCTCTCTCCATTGCTTCAAAACTCTACACCTGCTGATGCAAAAGAAAAAAATATCACTCAACTTGTAGCTGATATAAAAGCTAAAAAAGTAGATAAACTGATCGTCGAAGACAATAAAATCACCGCTGAATATAAGAATGATGAAACAACTGTAACTTATAAAGAAACCAATGATAGTGTCAGAGAAATCTTGCGTGATGCTGAGATCGATAATAATGCTGTCCAGGTAGAAACCAAAGATACTCAAAGTTCTTCACAGATGTTGCAGTTCATTGGTAATGTGATTCCAGCCTTACTTTTCCTAGTTTTCTTTTTCTTTATCTTCCGCCAGGCTCGTGGTGCTCAAGATTCTGTGTTCTCATTCGGACAATCCAAAGCCAAACGTTTCAACAAAGATTTTTCCAAGATTACCTTCAAAGATGTGGCTGGTGTAGACGAAGCTAAAAAAGAACTTGAAGAGATTGTCGACTTCCTCAAAAACTCAGATAAATACAAAAAACTTGGCGCTCGCACTCCCAAGGGCGTAATGCTCGTCGGACCTGCAGGTACAGGTAAAACACTCCTCGCCAAAGCAGTAGCCGGTGAAGCTGGCGTACCGTTCTTCTCAATCGCCGGATCAGAGTTTATGGAGATGCTCGTCGGTATCGGTGCTGCTCGTACTCGTGATCTCTTCGCCACAGCCAAGAAAAGTGCTCCAGCAATCATCTTCATCGATGAGATCGATGCAATCGGTCGTGCTCGTGCAAGTGGCATGATGCAAGCTCATGATGAACGCGAACAAACCTTGAATCAGATCTTAGTCGAGATGGACGGTTTCACACCGAATGAACAAGTCATCGTCATGGCAGCAACCAACCGTGGAGATCTTTTGGACTCTGCCCTTCTTCGTCCAGGTCGTTTCGATCGTCGTATCATGGTTGATTATCCAGATGTTGCAGGCCGTAAAGAAATTGTACAGATCCACTCACGCAATAAACCGATGGATGACACTGTGAACTGGGATCGTGTCGCCAAACGAACAGTCGGATTCTCAGGTGCAGATATCGAAAACATGATGAACGAAGCTGCAATCAATGCCGCACGTCGTGAAGCTGAAAAAATCTCCATGGAAGATATCGAAGAAGCCGCTACCAAAGTGAAACTTGGACCTGAAAAGAAACGTCTCCAAAGTGATTTCGATCGTAAGATTACTGCTTATCATGAAGCTGGACATGCTATTCTCGCCCACTTCCAACCAAAAACTGATGATGTCCATCGTATCTCTATTGTCTCCCGTGGTATGGCTCTTGGCTATACCCTCATCCCTCCAGGTGGCGATCGTTTACATGTCACCAAAACTGAGTTACTCGAGAGACTTGCCGTCATGATGGGTGGTCGCGCTGCCGAAGAAACCATCTTTAATGAAATCACAACAGGAGCTTCGAATGACTTCGATCAAGCGACACGTGTGGCTCGTAATATGGTCATGGACTATGGTATGAGTCCACTTGGACCTGTGAACTTCGGGCCGACCAATGATGTCACAGACTGGGGTAAATCATACTGGCAAGAAAACAATGTCTCACAAGAGATGATGGCCAAGATCGATATCGAAACGAATAAAATTCTGACAGAAGCATATGACAAAGCCGTCAAAATCGTCAAAGCTCATCGTAAGGAACTTGATGCAGTAGCTGATGCACTGGTACTTCATGAAAATCTCGATCAAGATGAATTCGTGAAGCTCGTCGGAGACAAACCAAAAGAAAAAACTTCTAAAATTGCGAAATAGGTGTCAGGAGGAAAGGGACACGTAAGCGCGCAACGAACAGTGAGCACTTACGGGTAAAGCCGACTGACAGAATCTATTTCGACTATAATTGTTTTAACTATGAAAAAACTACTTCTTATCGATGCATATGCCATGATTTATCGTGCATTTCATGCACTTCCTCCCATGAGTAACAAGGCAGGAGTGCCCACCAATGCGGTCTATGGCTTCTTCATGATTTTGCAGAAAACAATCACGCTTTTCCAGCCAAGTCATATTGTCGTTTGTTTCGATACTGCAGCACCGACATTTCGTAAAGAGCTCTACAAGGAATATCGTGCAACACGTAAAGAACCAGATCCAACCCTTATACCTCAGTTTGATTTAGTTGAAAAGCTTCTTGAAGCTTCAGGCATCAAATGTATCGGTATGCCAGGATACGAAGCTGATGATGTCATCGGCAGTGTCGCGACACAGTTTAGAAAAGATTTTGATTCAGTATTTATCCTCACTGGAGACAAAGATTTATTGCAACTTTCCGATAAAAAAACCAATGTTATTTTCCCTAAAAAAGGTGTCTCAGAGTTCACACTTTACACTCCTGAAGAGGTGAAAAATAAACTCGGGGTAGATCCTGGACATGTCGCCGATTACAAAGCACTCGCAGGCGATGCATCAGATAACTATAATACTGCGAAAGGTATCGGTCCAAAATCAGCTTTGGCTTTACTAGCTCAGTACCCAACTGTTGAAGAGTTGCTTGAGCACACCGATGAGATCAAAAATGAGAAATGGAGAGCAATTTTAGTTGAATACAAAGATACGATTCTCCTTTTCAAAAAGCTTGCCACAATCGTCTGTGATCTTGAGATGAATGTCAAAGTGGATGATATGGAGTACACTGGCTTTGGTCCAAATCTTGAAAAAGAGCTTGATACCTTGCAGTTATATTCATTGAAAGCTAAATTATTCTCACTTCCAGCTCCAGTCAAAGAAAAACCTGTCAAACCAGTGAAAAAAGTCGAAGAAAAAACTACCAAAGATCAGATGGATCTTTTTACAAACTAAATGGTTGAATTGTTAAATGGCTAAATTGCTAATCTAAAACAATTTAACAATGTAACAGTTTAGCAATAATTTAAGTTATGGCACCAGATACACAGCAAAACATCTTGTATACCGGCTATTTTATCTTACTTCATAATGCAGAAGCCATTTTATATGCACTAGGTATTCTCTGCGCAACAATCTTTGCTTTTGCGAAGCCATCACGTACACGACTGCTGCTCATGTGGGGATTTATTATCTTATTATTTGCATTTGAGTACAACAAACACATCTTGCCACCACTTCAAGAACAAACCGTAAACTCGCTAGTCACCGTCCGAGAAAGTGCTCGAATAGAACGAGTAATCCATATTGTGCTTGCACGACTGATACCGCTTGGATTACCACTGCTGGGCTGGATACTCGTAGTAATCGGTGTTTTTGGTGGTAAATTCAAGTCGAGAACCAAGGAAAAAGGAGTATAATGAGCTCATCATGGATATCAAATCTCTACAAGAACAAACAGCTAATCTCCTCGACCCCAAAGATCGCAAAATTAATCTAAAAACTCCTGAAGAGTATGCTATTCTGGCAAAAACTGTGAAGCTCAATGAAGAAGTCGGTGAGCTATGTAATGATATCCTTTCGATCTTACAACTTCAGCGTAAATCTAAGCTAAGCCGATTCGAAAAGAAAAATATGTATCAAGAGTTTGCTGACGTCATGATCGTACTCATGCAGCTTGCAAGCCTCGCGAATGTAGATATGGAACGCGCTGTCAAAGAAAAAATTGAAACTATTAAGACTAAATACGTACACGATAAACATTAATTGTTATATATTTACCTAATTAACTATGTGTGGAATATTTGCTTACTCTGGACCTAGAACTGATGCTGCTACTATGATCTTAGACGGACTCAAATCCCTTGAGTATCGCGGTTATGATTCATGGGGTGTGACAGTCAAACAAAACAACGGAAAACTATTTACTGAAAAACATACTGGTAAAATTGGTGACTCTACACTTCCACAGATGGAGTCCTCTATCGGCTTCGGGCACACTCGTTGGGCTACTCATGGTGGTGTAACAGAGGCCAATGCTCATCCACATGCAGACTGGCACGGTGATATTGTAGTAGTACACAATGGTATCGTAGAAAACTTTGAACAACTCAAATCAAATTTGATTGATCAAGGTCATAAATTTTTGTCAGAAACTGATACCGAAGTCATCGCACACTTAGCTGAAGAGCTGATGAAAACAGAAAAAGATTCGTTTAAAGTAGTTCAACAAGTGAAAGCAGCACTTCACGGCATGAATGCAGTGATCATGTTTTTCCCAAAAGAAGATGCATTCTTTGTATTCAAAAATGGCTCACCTATCGTACTTGGTAAAGGTGAAAATGAACTGTTCCTCGCTTCGGATCCATCAGCTATCAGAGTCTATACAGCTGATGTTTATTTCCTTGAAGATGGTGAAATGCTTTCTCTTAAAGGTGTCGATGCTACACTCTTTGATGAAGATGGCAAGATTAAACAGATTGAGTATCAAAAACTCGCCTATGAAATCGAAGATGCTATGCTGGGAAACTATCCACACTTCATGCTCAAAGAAATTAATGAACAACCAAAAGTATTACAGCAAATTATTGATACGCAAAAAGATATCATCCAGGATTGCGCAGATAAAATCACTGAAGCTTATGGCACCTATCTAGTCGGGTGCGGCACTGCTTCATATGCTTGTCTTGCCGGTACTTATCTCTTTTCCAAGATCGCGAAACGGCACGTAAATTTCGCTATTGGCTCAGAGTTTACTTATCTGATCGATTTCATCAAAAAAGAATCACTGGTCATTGCTTTGTCTCAATCTGGTGAAACGATCGATATTATCTCAGCTATGAAAGAAGTCAAAGCCAAAGGTGCTCAACTGTCAGCTTTGACCAATGTACTTGGCTCTACTCTTTATCGCCTCGCAGATCATCGTATGTTACTACAAGCTGGACCTGAAAAAGCTGTTGCCTCAACCAAAGCCTACACAGCCAAAATTGCGTTCCTTTACCTGATCGCACATGCACTCGATAAGTCTTATGAAACAGGAGTAGCCAACCTCAGTAAAGCTATCTTAGAAGTACGTCGAATCGTCAAACAAGCTGCTGAGCTGCAAGAAATGGCCAAAAAAATTACAGCAAGCAATAATATTTTTGTCTTAGGTCGAGGTGTCTCCTATGCGGCAGCTCTTGAGTCTGCTTTGAAGATCAAAGAGGTTTCTTATATCCATGCTGAAGGATTTGCTGCTGGAGAGCTCAAACATGGTGTAATCGCTTTGATCGAAAAAGGAACACCAGTCATCATCTTCAATCCTGAAGACGAAACCTACGAAGATACACTTTCAGCTGCACATGAAGTAAAAGCTCGTGGAGCTTATGTGATCGGTATCTCAAGTCGTGAGAATGCTGTCTATGATCAGTTTATCAAAGTCGAAAACTGCAAAGATGCTACGATCATCCCCAATGTCGTCATCGCGCAACTGCTCGGCTACTATCTCGCGATAGAACGAGGACTTGATCCAGATAAGCCACGCAACTTAGCCAAGAGTGTAACGGTAAAATAATACATCGTCATCCTCGGACTAGATCCGAGGATCCAGGCCTGGATTCCCGATCGAGTCGGGAATGACTTATCTTACGATTCTAGCTGCTTTTTTAGCTTCTTGTAGAGATTGTGAATTTCACTGAAGTTATCTTTTGAAGGTTTGTCTTTGTATCGCTTACCACCCATTTCATACTCAAACAACTTTTTATCAAGTCCACCGTTCGTCAAAGTATAAAATACTGCGACAGAATACTTATAAAGAGTCTGTGCTAATCCATCTTTTTTGAGTCGACGCATACTAAACTGAAAAGTCACATCTTTCATAAACTTCGCACTAACACCATACTCTTTGGCTCTTTGGATAATCTCTTGATCTTCAGCTACAAATAGTGTTTCATTAAAACCTTGCAAGTGTTTGAAAAAATTTGTTTCGATTACAAAGGTTCCGGCACTTGCAAATGGCTTACCCATAGATTGAGATAACTCGACACCATAGTTGATTACTTTCAGATAGATCTCATCTTGATAATCATCAGTATCAGGAAGTGCAGTCGGAATATAAATCAGATACCGTGAATCATTAATCTCTTTCACCAATTTCTCCAAACTGTTTTTTTGCAATCGAGAATCTGCATCGATAAAAAAAAGATACTTTCCTTGAGCAATAGCAGCACCATGATTACGCTGATAAGAGACGTTGCATTTATCAACTACAGAGAATTCTCCAGCTAATTTCTGAAAATAAGGCATCGACTTATCTTGGGTTTTATCATCTGAGTTACCATCAATTACGAGCACCTCAAAATCAGTATATGACTGTTGCGTTAGATCACTAAGTAGATTGGGAAGATACTCTTCCTCATTGAGAGTCGGAATTATGAGTGATAGAAAAGGCGACATCATACTATTATAGCAATCATTTGTATGTATAATATCTTCATGTCGATCCTTTCTGTGAAAAGTCTATTAAAGCGTTTCAAAGATTTTACCGCCGTCAATAATGTCTCATTTGAGCTTGGTGAAGCTGAAATTCTCGGTTTCTTGGGCTCAAACGGTGCCGGTAAAACCACCACAATCCAGATGTTAATGGGAATACTGACTCCTACATCAGGTAGTGTTTCTTATTTTGGCAAAAACTTAGTAACTCATCGTGAAGAAATACTTGAAAAAGTAAACTTTTCCTCAACATATACCAACTTACCATGGTCATTGACAGTGCAAGATAATCTAACCTTTATTTCATATCTCTATGATATTAAAAACCGGAAACAACAAGTAGAAAAAGTTGTTTCGTTATTTAAACTAGGAAAATTATTGAACATGCCTGTGACTGAGCTTTCTGCCGGGCAGACAACCAGAGTAAATCTTGCTAAAGCATTTATCAATGAACCAAAAGTTTTGTTACTAGATGAACCAACTGCATCCCTCGATCCTGAAGTAGCCCAGTATGTCAGAGATTTTATCCTTGAAGAACGACGCAAAAATAAGTTATCAATCCTTTTCACTTCGCATAATATGCAAGAGGTGGAGGATGTCTGTGATCGAGTCTTATTTATCAATAATGGCACCATTATCGCTGATGATACACCGATCAACCTAGCCCGTAAGATAGAGTTTAGTCATATTCAGCTTTATCTAGATGATACAAATATGAAGCATCTGCTCAAGTTTGTCACTGATAAAAATTATCAATATAAACAAGATAAACATAGAGTCACCATTACCATCAAAGAAAAAGAGATTCCCCTTTTCTTGGGTCGACTGATCTCACGTAAGATCCATTTTGAAGAAATAAGTATCGAAAAACCAAATCTTGAAGATTACTTTTTACAAGTTGCCAGTGATGGTGCCAAAGAAGCATCATTTGAAACAGTCATATGAAACTTCACCGCATTTACGCCATAGTACTTAGATTCATGTTTCTCTTCCGCAGAAGCTATGATCGTATGAGCGATGTGTTTTACTGGCCATTTATCGATATCCTTATCTGGGGACTGACCAGTGCATACTTCCAATCATTATCTGCCGACAGTGAACGAATCATGAGTGTCCTACTCGGTGGACTTATCTTATGGTTTGTCGTTTGGAGAGCTCAATATGAGATCTCTGTAAACTTACTTGAAGATCTTTGGAATAAAAACTTAGTGAATATCTTTGTCGCACCCACGAAATTCTCAGAGTGGATTGTAGCATTCTTTCTCATCGGTTTATTGAAGATTGTGATTAGTGTATCGTTTGCAGCAGCCTTATCGTTTGCTCTCTATCGAGTGAATTTCTTTGAGTATGGATGGTATTTACTGCCAGCAATCCCGATCCTCACGATGACAGGTTGGGCCATTGGGGTGACTGTTTCATCTATCATCTTGCGCTATGGTACGAAGGTCCAAACACTTGCATGGACACTGACATATATCGTCAGTCCATTTGCAGCTATTTACTATCCACTGGGATCACTTCCACCAGTAGCACAAAATATTGCGAAGTTTATCCCACTGAGTTATGTCTTTGAAAACGCACGCAACTTACTCACAAAAGGAACAATTAATCCCAATGATTTACTGATCGCCTTTGGACTCAGTTTCTTATATCTGTGTCTCGGACTACTCTTTTTGCGCAATAGCTTTGACAAAGTCTTAGATAAAGGACTTGTGAAGGTGTATTAATCCGGATAATGACACTTCTTATATTTCTTACCACTTCCACATCCTCCTTCGCTGAAGCTTCGGAAGGACAAGCCAACCTACGGCATATTAGGAAAGTGACATTTCTTCCATTTTTTGCCAGATCCACAAGGACAAAGGTCGTTTCTACCCAGTTTCTTTTTGGCTTCAGCTGATGGCTCAGAAACTGAAGGTGATGAAGCTTTCTTTTCAGCTTTCACAGGCTTCACAGCTTTGGGCTGTACTTGTTCAGCTAAACTTTTCTTTGGTGTTTCGTTGTAATTATAGTGTGCATGATTGTGGCCTTCATGCTCATCTCCATGAGGATTCATCGTGATCTCGACATACATCATACGACGGATAGCTTCATAACGAATTGAGTCTAGAAGCTTTTCAAAAAGTTTAAAGGCTTCGTTTTTGTACTCAACGAGTGGATCCATCTGAGCATAGCCACGCAGATTGATACCTTCACGTAAATCTTCGATTGCGGTCAGATGCTGTGTCCAGTACTGATCAATGCTTGAAAGGAACATGGAACGTATTACTTGATTCCAGATTTCTGGACCAACAGTTTTTTTCTTTTCTTCTAACTGTTTCGCAACATTTTCTTCGATATATTTCGTGAAACTTTCTTGATCTCGACCTTCGATCAATGATTTTAATTTTTTAGGATCAAGATTAAAGAGTGTTGCAACATCAACTGAGAACTGATCTTGCATCTCAGGATCTGACTCTTGCAATGCAAAGAAACTGGCTCCCATGGAAGCAATCTGTTCATCAATAGTTTGTTGAACAGTGGTATTAAATGCATCGATATCTTGCTCGACCCCAAATAGAATACTGTGGCGCATCTTGTATAAGATCTCACGCTGTTTATTGAGGACATCATCATACTCGACCACGTGTTTGCGACTATCGAAGTGGAATCCTTCGACTTTGATCTGTGCTTGCTCGATTGCTCGAGAAACCATAGAGTGACTGAGAGGCTGATCTTCAGGGAACTTCAGCATCGTCATCATACTTGAGATCTGTTCTCCACCGAAGATACGCATCACATCATCTTCAAGCGAGACATAAAACCGTGTTTCACCTGCATCACATTGACGACCTGCACGACCTCGGAGCTGATTATCGATACGACGTGACTCGTGTCGCTCAGTACCGATGACGTAGAGTCCACCAAGTTCGGTTACGATCTCATGTTCTTTCTGCCACTCTGCTTGTGCTTTTTTACGCTGTGCGTCAGTCTTGATATTCTCAGTTTTGAGATCTCCACCCAGGATGATATCGACACCGCGACCAGCCATATTGGTAGCTACAGTGATTGCGTTCTTTTTACCAGCTTGCGCGATGATAGATGCTTCGCGTTCATGATTTTTAGCATTGAGTAGCTCGTGTGGAATCCCTCTTTTTTTAAGCAGGTGAGATAAATGTTCATTTTTATCAATTGCAGTGGTACCTACGAGTACTGGTCGACCTTTTTTGTATTGCTCAGCGATATCTTCGACGACTGCATTGAATTTCGCTGCTTCTGTTTTATAGATCATATCTGGATGATCGATACGGACCATATCACGATGTGTCGGCATCACCAGGACTTCTGTTTTATAAATCTTGCTGAACTCTTCGGCTTCTGTCGCAGCAGTACCTGTCATACCAGCAAGCTTTTCATACATACGGAAATAGTTCTGTAGTGAGACAGTGGCTAGTGTGCGAGATTCACGTTGGATAGCTACATTTTCTTTGGCTTCGATAGCTTGATGCAGACCTTCTGAGAAACGTCGACCTTCAAGTAGTCGGCCAGTGAACTCATCAACGATTACGACCTCACTGCCACGGACAATATATTCTTTATCTTTTTTGAATAGGACTTCTGCTTTCAAAGCGGCTTCAATATGGAAGACCATCTCGAAATCTTTTTCATAGATATTTTCGATGCCAAGCATCTTTTCGATCTTCTCAATCCCTGGCTCTGTAAGATGTGCAGTGCGTAGTTTTTCATCGATAATGTAATCGGTTTCAGGACTTAGCTGTTTGACGATCTTAGCGTATTCGAAGTATTTCGAAGTATCTTGCTCATAAGGAGCAGAGATGATATGTGGTGTACGAGCTTCATCGATAAGTACTGAATCTGCTTCGTCTACAATCGCGAAAGTGAAACCTCGTTGTACTACACCACTAAGCTGTTGTGCCATATTGTCTCGCAGGTAATCAAATCCGAACTCAGAGTTAATACCATAGGTAATATCTGCTGCATAAGCTTCTTTACGAGTCACTGTACGCAGATGTATCAGTCTTGGATCATGAGCATCTGCATCGGTAAACTCTGGATCATACAAAAGCGATGCACCTGAGATCATAGCCGAAGTCGTCATACCTAAGAAATGGAAAATCGATCCCATCCAACCTGCATCACGACGAGCTAAGTAATCATTTACAGTCACTAAATGTGCTCCTTTGCCTGCAAGTGCGTTTAAATATAACGCAGTGGTTGCAGTAAGGGTTTTTCCTTCACCAGTTTTTTGTTCGACGACTTTACCTTCATGCAAGGCTACACCTGCCATGAGCTGCACATCATAATGTCGCATGTTATTGACTCTTCTACCAGCTTCACGCACAAGTGCAAAACTCCATGGCAAAACCTCATCTAGTTTTTTCTCGCCAGAGCGTATAGATTCTTGTAATGATTTAGTTTCTGCGGGAAAATCTGCATCTTTAAGAGCTTTTGCTTTATCATCAAGGAGGTTTATTTGATCGACTATTTTCTGCAGCCGAGTAATCTCTCTTTCATTGTAATTTACGAAGCGTTTAAAAAAAGAAAGCATAAAATAAATCTTAAATTCTAATCAACCATATTATTCTAGCACTTAGAATAAAGGTTTGCTATGGCAACTGAAGAAATAATTACTGTAAGAAGTATTCGTTCGGAATAATCAGTATTTTCTCAACGTCATAGCGGGTTTGTGCATCGTTAGCATTATCCTTTTTCACGATGACATGCACACTGTCACCTTCTTTAAATTTAGAAAATCCAACTTTTTCTGTCTCAAGTGTTTCAATATTTAATATGAGTTGTTGGCTACGTGTTTGGAGGTCTAAAGTATATTGATTTTTTTCTAGTGTCACTATCGTGACAGTGTAATCATCAGCATTGACTTGCGTAATCTTACCCGTAAGTGTCAGATAGCGTTGATCTCGATATACTTGATTTGCAGTCACCGTATTATCAATCTGTGGACCGATCACAAAGACATAATCATTGGCAGCAAGATCCGCTTTTTTGATCTCACGAGCTGCTGTACCTTGGATACTGTAATACTTGGTCAGTGTCTCATCGAGTGAAACAGTATTTGTTTTTTTGTCTTTTGCGATGGTAAGTGTTTTATCAGAAATCTTCGTAATCATGCCTGAAACCGCTTGTTGTGTTGATCCTTTGAGCTCTGCTACTTTCTCTGCTACTCGCTCTTTGAGTTTATCTACTTCTTCGTCAATCACAGAAGCAGATGGACTAGCAGTACGAGGAGTAGGTACTCTGGTCTGAGCATCCACAACAGGTGTAATACTAAGTAGCATCATGAAAATGATAAGAATATAAATCTGCTTGTTCATTCTTCGATGTAATAAACTTGCAATGTTTGTTCTTGAGGTGTGCTATTGGCGCCATATGCACTGATACTGATGGTATTTTCACCAAGTGCTAGTGACATCGTAACTGAGAAATCAGCTGTTTTACTTTTGACTACCTGTGTAGCAACTGGTGACTGTACGACGATTAGACTATTTGCTTGTGCTTTACCTTTGATGACGATTTCATCGACATTTACCACCTGAGATTGCACAGGTTGGACTATAGTGAGAGGTGATGTTTCGTTTGAAGTACTTTTTTGGACTACTTGTTTTGCTTGTGAATCTGGGGCAACTGGAATCACTTTAGTTTGCTCAGCTTTATTGGATTGAAAAAGCATGACAATACCGACTACTGCTCCAAGCAATATACCAAACCCTATAGCAAATATTGTTTCTTTATTCATTAGTACTCCTATTATAGTGAAGTTTTGTAAAAATTTCAGGTATTGCGTCGATCAGATCTGACATATTATACCAATAGCCTTTGCGTTCTTCCAAGACGTCAGCAGTATGTTTTTCGACATATGATGCGACTATAGCTGCAGTCAAAGGGTCATTTTGTGTGTACAAAGAGACTGTTAATCCTGCAAGGATATCACCCGATCCTCCTTTGGTCAATCCTTGATTACCCCCTTCGATACGATACACATCTAGGCCATCTGAGACGATATCTACAATAGCTTTCAGTAAGATCACACAGTTATATTTCTTCGCCATTTGCATGACAGTTTGTTCTTTTTCTTCGATGGACATCTCAGATACATTGATCTTAAATAGTCGTTCAAACTCAAGTTGATGTGGTGTGACAATAGCTTTTTGTTTCAATCCGAGTAGCCACTCTGGATTCATCATCTGAAGTGCACCAGCATCCAGCACATAGCGCTTATCAGGATATGTTTTCAGTAAATACTCAGTTAAACGATATGTGATCTCGGCTTCATGAGGAAGTTGTACGATCTCAGCTAACTGCAGTAATTTTTCATTGGTAATGTGTGACAGCTCATCACGAACCATACCTGGTCCAATCAAAATTGCATCATCTTCCTGCATGTAATCATCAATATGCTCTCGGGGTATAACAATACCATTGCGAAATACCGATTTAAGCTGTTGCATAATCTCATTATTTTCATGAGTAGAAGCATAGTGAACCATATCATTGAAGTGTGTTGCAATCTCCGCCGCCCAGAGTGATGCTGCATGGAAAAGCTGTGAACCACCAATGATGAGAACTTTGCCATTCTGGCCTTTATGAGAGTCTTGTGTAGGAATATGGATCTTCTCCATAAACTTACTAATCGACTGTGTATCTGAAGTTTTTATGACCATGGTCTTTTATTATAACTGAAAAATGCCTAAAATCAGCCGCTTCCTAAGCAGTGTTTCGAGTGCTATAATAGCCATACTATGGCTATCACACATATTGAGCTTCGACATAAATTTGCAACCTTCTGGGAATCTCGTGGTCATAAAGAAGTTCCAGCTATCACACTTGTACCTCAAAATGACCCAACCACTCTTTTTACCGGATCCGGCATGCAACAGTTTGTACCCAATCTCTTGGGTGAACCACATCCTCAAGGAAATAGACTTTACAATATCCAGCCCTGTCTCCGTGCTCAAGATATCGAAGAAGTTGGTGACAATCGACATACTACCGCTTTTGAGATGATGGGTAATTGGTCACTCGGTGATTACTTCAAAAAAGACCAACTGAACTGGCTATTTGAGTTTTTTACTAAAGAACTTGGACTCGATCCTCATAAACTATATGTTAGTGTCTTCGCCGGAGAAGGAAACTTACCTGCTGATGATGCATCAATCGAAATCTGGAAAGAAATATACAAAAAATACAATATTGACGCTAAAGTCGGAGAACGGATTGTAAAGTATGATGCGAAGAAAAACTGGTGGTCTCGTGGTGGTCCTCCAGATACTACTCCAGTCGGTGATCCATGTGGACCTGATAGTGAAGTCTTCTATGATTTTGGCGAAGAATATAAATTTCATGAAAACTCTGCGTGGAAAGATGAAGCATGTCATATGAACTGCGACTGTGGAAGATATATTGAGATCGGCAACTCAGTTTTCATGCAGTATCGTAAAGAAGGCCAAGGTAATTTCAAAGAACTTGAAAACAAAAACGTTGACTTCGGTGGCGGACTCGAGCGTATTCTGGCTGCATGCTATGACAATCCTGATGTTTTCATGACCGATTTATACCAAAAAATTATTGCAATTACAGAAAAAATCTCAGGTAAGTCATACTCTGAAGAAAGTAACAAACCCATGATGCGCATTATTGCAGATCACATGAAAGCAGCCGTATTCGTAATACATGCTGGTGTTTTACCTTCAAACAAAGAGCACGGATATGTACTTCGCAGATTGCTACGAAGATCAATGGTCAAAATGTATACTCTACGAGGACAAATGACTACTGCTGCAGAATTTACGAAGATTGCCGAAGCAATACTAGAAACCTATGATGGTATTCAAGGTATAGATAAAGCTGCTGAAGCATCACATGTTATCTCTGTGATTTCTAATGAAATGGAACGTTTTGGCAAAAGCTTAGATCGTGGTCTGAAAGAAATCAAAAAAATGGATACTGTCGATGCAAAGGCTGCTTTTGATCTTTATCAAAGCTATGGTTTCCCAGTCGAAATCACGGAAGAGTTACTCCAAGAAAAAGGTTTAAGTATTAATAAAGAAGAGTTCAGAGCTGAGTTTGATAAGCATCGAGATCTATCTCGCTCATCCTCTGCAGGTAAATTCAAAGGCGGACTGGCTGATAGTTCCGATCAAACCTTGAAATATCATACTGCTACCCACCTTTTGCATCAAGCATTGCATGATGTGCTAGGTGATAGTGTCCGACAAGAAGGCTCAAATATCACACCTGAGCGGCTTCGGTTTGATTTCTTCGCAGAAACAAAGCTCAGTGATGAGCAAGTAAAACAAGTCGAACAAATCATTAATGGAAAAATTGAAGCTGCATTACCCGTAGCATTTGAGGTACTACCAAAAGCAGATGCTGAGAAGCTTGGTGCACGCTCATTTTTCAAAGAAAAATATCCTGATATGGTGAAAGTGTATTTCATCGGCTCAGATAAAGATCATATGGCCGATGCATACTCAAAAGAATACTGTGGTGGTCCACATGTGTCGAATACCAAAGATATTGGTAAACTGACACTAAGTAAATATAAAACCATTGGTGCAAATATGTACCGCATTTACGCAGAATAAAGATATTTTGCAAAAAGAAAGTTTAACTTCTTCACAATACATTCATAACAGATATGTAGAAATGATACTAACCGTATCATAGGTTTGATATAATCTTTGTACAGCTTATTAATTTGCACTATTAACATGGCTGAACGGTTATTTACCTTAAATCCTAATTTCGAGTTTAGACCTCCAGCACAAGGAGAAATATACGAGCATTTATTTCCCGAAAATCAATGGGATACTCTCCCTCATTTAAATGCAACTGGCTTACCCAAAAATATGCAAGCTGTATTCTGGGGACGACTTATGCAGCATGGTGCTTATATAGAAGCAGCCAACGCTAGAAAAGGTTTTGCCTCACGAATAGATTTCGCACACCCCGATCAAGCAACATTATTTCTACTGCTATATGGCATGCAAAAATCTGAAGATTCAACAAATGCAGCACGAGTAAGTCATCTATATGATAGGCAGAAGGAAATTCTCGGTGGTGTAGCGCATTTACAATATGACAAAAGCTGGAGTAACGGATCCGAAGAACCAGATATCGAAGAAGGTAGTATAATAGGTGTTCAAGATAGATTCACAAGAACTCCACATGGTATCATCTTAATGAGACCATATGGTACTATCTTAAGAACGCCTAACTAATATGAAAAAAACAGCTATACAATATCCTGACTTCCAAAAACTTGATATCCGTGTCGGTCTGGTAACTGACGCTATCAAAGTCGAAGGTTCATCTAAACTACTTGAGCTTACCGTCGACTTAGGTGAAGATTACGGAACAGTGACTGTTTTTACCGGAATGCAGAAATGGTTTACCCCAGAAGATTTCAAAAACAAAAAGTTTTACTTCCTCGCCAATCTAGAACCTAAACAGATGATGGGTAAAGAGTCACGAGGCATGCTTATGGCGCCTGATCAGGCTGGCTCACCCGTATTAGTCGCACTTCCCGATGAACTTACTCCAGGTACTGTTGTCATCTAAGCTGAAACCGTGTATCATAAATTCGTTTAACCGTTTTACTATTTAACACATTTTTATGGCAACAGCGAAAGCATCCAAACCTAAAAAAGTCGCAGACAAAGACATCACAACTGAAGAAGTTGTCACCTCTCCTACTGCTTCGACAACAATCGACCCTGTTATGTCGATGATGAAGCGCCTCAATCAGATGGTCAGTCTGATGATGATCTTACTGGTCGCCCTATTCTTATTTCAGACATATACTTTTTATAAGCTGAAAAATCTGGAAAAAAATGGCATCACTGCCGGTGCAACTGAATCACCTCTTTCAGAAGAAAATTTGATCGCTTATGCTGAAGAGCTCGATCTTGATAAAAAGGAGTTTGAACAATGTCTAACTGATCAAGAAACAAAATCAATCATTGAATCAGACACCAAAGAAGCACAAGCGCTCAATGTGACTGGCACTCCAGGATTCTTCGTCAATGGACGATTCCTTGGTGGAGCTTTTCCTTTTGAGTTCTTCAAAGAAGTCATCGACAAAGAACTAGCGGGCACGGGCTCAGATCTTTGTACAGATTATTCTGAAGAGTTACAACAATATTGTAGTGACCCACAAAATCAAGCATTCAACCCTGTCCCACAAGCTGTAACTGTCGGTAATGCACCTACACAAGGACCTGCAAATGCCAAAGTTACTATTGTTGAGTTCTCAGATTTCGAATGTCCTTTCTGTCAAAGAGCTTTCCCAACAGTTGAACAAATCTTGGAAGCGTATCCAAATGATGTAAAACTTGCTTATAAGCACTTACCTCTTAGCAACATCCATCCAAATGCACAAAGAGCTGCAGAAGCTACCATGTGTGCGGATAAACAAGATAAATTCTGGGAGATGCATGACAAACTGTTCACCCTTGGACAGTAAAATCACTTAGAAAATATAAATACGGTCAGGAGCAATCCTGGCCGTTTTTATTGGCTGAAAAACCATGCAAATAATAGACGATATTGAAAGAATAAATAAGAAGAGTTTATTTCTTATCTTGATATAAGATAGCAGAGCCGACGACAATAAGGATCAGCGGCCACATACGACCAATACTAAATCCTGGTAAGAAATTGTCAAGTAAGAAAATGAGTCCGACTCCGATCATGATGAATCCTACAAATGAGCCTCCTTTATCACGTTTTGTTTTATTTTGAGAAACTGTATCTTTTGTCATGTGAATTAGTATAAAAGGTTTTTAATACTAATTACAACATTAATAAATAATATGATTAAATTACTTAATTTTGTTAAGTCGCTCGTGTTGATTTACACGCAAATTTTCTCTATTATTAGATTGTGACATCCATATATTTCTATGCCCAGTTCCCAAAATAATAAATCATATTTGAGGGATAATTTCATACATTTTTTTACTATCTTTTTTTGTGTTGTAATTCTAGCCGCACTTGCTTTAATTAATGCCACTTCTGCCAATGCAATCTCATCAGTAGTATCAACATCTACAGTAACCGGCGCTCTTTCCACTCAAACATCTACACAACGCCATCTCGTGCGCACATCAGATGGTACGCTTCATGCGTTTATTCAGATGGGTACTAATACCTCAAAATGTGGTGGTGGTGGTTTATGGTGGTTGTACTCCACCGATGCTGGAGCTAATTGGACCTGCCCACCCGGAGGGCAGCTATCAGGAGATACTGGCCCAGTAGCAAATCTCAAATATGCTGATGCTCGAGCAGACTCTTCAGATAATATCTATATTGTTTACTCTGCAGGTACTACTGGTAGAGACAATAACTACGATGTTTTCTATCGCAAGCTTTCATACAATGGTTCTTCAAGCTGGACGCTTAATGCAGCTCAAACTGTTTTAGATGGTTCAGCAGCTGGCACAGCCTATCACCATGCAACGTTAGAACTGGATGGTCTATCAAGACTTTGGATAGCAGCTCGCACTTACGATGGCTCGACATATAACGCAAATATCTATAACTCTACTAACTTAGATGTAGCGACTACCTGGAATTCGTCTCTCACTTCAGTGGGTGTGGGTACGACAGACAGCCGATATTTTTATACATCGCTCGTGAAATTTAGTACAAACGTGGGTGTGATCTACAACGTCGAAAGTGGTTCTGATCTAACTTTGAGAGCTCGCGCTGATGCTGACACTGTAACAAGCTGGGGTGTGGGTTCGACACTTCCGGCAAGTTTTCTAGTGCGTGCTGGCACCTTTTCAACTGCAGGCGACACTTCAGGTAATATCTACGTCGCAGCTTCAGGTAACGCAACCACATTTACACGCTACTCGCCATCGACCTGGACAACACCTGTCACTATCGCTTCAAACACAATCAGTGACTCATTTATCTCTGTCGAAACAGATGGTTCTAGCGTTTGGGTGGTTTATGCTGACGCCACAGGCTTAACAGCGGGTTTATCGGGTAACCGTAAGCTTGTTTATAAAAAAGGTGTTACTCCATTTGCTGCTGCAAATTTCACTTCACCAACACCCGCTGTACCCGAACATGGTACGTTTGATAAAGTGTGGCTCCACGATATCGATGCCGGTACACCATTTCAAGATGAGACAATCGACGCAGGTAGTACTGCTGTAGCAGATGTCAGACATGATACATCACTCGGCATTGTAAGATCTCAGAACGATATTGCATATTTTGGTAAGTCTACTTCATTTGATGCAATATCTTGGGATTTATCTACTAATGGAGCGGCAGGTACAGTTGCTCATGAATACTGTTCAGCTGTAAATGGTAGTTCTGCTTGTACTACTTGGACTACACTGACTTATACTGCGTCTAGTGCTACAGCCTTGAATGCTGATGGCTATGGTGCTTTTACGCCTCCAGTAGATTGGCAACCAGCTATCGTAAATACTGATACCAGTCCTTTCTATTACACGCGTATACGTACTACAAACGTAGCAGGATTTTCTACGCCTCCAGTAGCTACAGAGTTTGACTCTATCCCTTTGATTAACTGGGCAGGTGTTGCTTTGACGACCAGGGGTGTATATGCTATGTGGACCGAAAACTCAGCAGCTGCATCAACAATCAATAAAGTACGCTATGCCACCTTAGTGACTCATGCCTCCTCTCCTTTTGATCCATCTTCTCTAGGTGGTCGTGTTGATGGGACACCAAATATCGACACCACGCCAACACTCAGCTTTACACTCGGGGATCCAGATCTATCTGACACGGTAAGTTATCGAATTCAGATCGATGACACTGCAAATTTTAGTAGCCCGGTGGTAGATTATACATCCGCATTGGGTACTCAAGGAACATATTCATTTACTGTTGCGCAGGCTGCAGGCGGCGGTACGTATACCATAGGCTCAGGTCTAACGCTACCTGATGCAAGTTATTACTGGCGAGTAAAAGCAATCGATAATACAGCTCAAGAAAGTAGTTACACAACAGCCAACTCAGGAGCAGTAGCATTCATCGTCGATAACACTCTGTGGCCTATGGCTGGTGCAAATAACGAAAGAACAAGCTGGACAGCATCTACTCTTCCCAATGTGCTTGCCACAGAATGGGTTAAACCAATAGAACCATATATTTCACAACATGTACAAGTGATTGGAGCCGATGGAAAAGTGTATGTTGCCACATCAAAAGGACTATATGCTTTTAATGCTGATACTGGAGCAGTAGTATGGGTTTACCCAACAGAGTTACCACTAGGTCACTCACCTACTTTTGATAACGGCATTTTATATGTTGGTGGTATGGATAGACGAATGCATGCTATCAGTGCTACAACAGGTCTAAGTGTCTGGGATGCTGGTGATGTTTATGAAGCTGGTGGTGGATTTTCCACTAGTCCGATAGTCGCCAATAATAAAGTTTACGCAGGAAATCGTGATGGTAATTTTTATGCGATAAATACCTCTGATGGATCGATGTCTTGGTCATACCCTACGGATAATCAAATTTTACAATCAGCTGCATACAAAGCAGAAGATGATGGTGTGCTCAGTACTCTTCAAGGATCCCTTTTATTTGCCTCGAATGATGGCTATGCATACTCTCTCGATGCTCAATTGGGTACATTAGTTTGGAAATCACCCACAAAACTACCAAGTAACGGCTTTTATTCTTGGTGGCCAGTATTATTTGATAAAAGTGGAGAAAATGATGCTATTTTTACGCGTACAACATTCGGATCTGGAGGTACTGGTGAAGAAACAGATTATATATTATGCCCCCCCGGTACTAGACCTGTTGGTTGTTCACCTGGTGGATCAGCTACTACGGGAGCTCTGGGTACAGAACCTGGACCTTGGCCTACTGGTATGGCCACACTCGATCTAAACAGTAACTCATTTGGTATGAAATTTGCCGATTATTTTGAAACATTTCCAGAATATAGAAATCTTATCTTTTACAACATCGTAAGTGGTACCGAACGTCCATTTGATATCGATCTCGATGGCAATACAGATGCTGCACCTGTGGGATGGACTGGTGACGGCGGAAACCCAGCACCACCTCTTGTCTCTGGATACGATGATAATCTGTACTTCAGAACGTATACTCGAGGTACTACGAGTGGATTTGGAAGCAAAACTGTGGCGGGCTGGAAGTTTGGCACAGGCATTATTAGTGTTCCCTATACTAACTGGAATGGTCAAAGTGGCGGTATGCCAGGTGATGAACCAGCTGGTTTCACTGCTGCAGGAACTAAAATTTATTGGAATCATTGTTGCGATCGTTACTTAGGAGCTATTGATATTTCACAAGCTAATCCGGTCGGTACATTTTTAACTACGATAAGTAGCAGTAGTCGTCAATGGCGATACACCAATAATGAAGGACTTCCTTATGGTCCGACACCGCCAACAAATATCGGGATGCCCCTCAATCCAACACCTTATTATGTCGCTTCTATACCCTATTTTAGAGATCCATTACCTGCACCACCACGAGCCGCTACTTTTTGGAACGAAAATGATAAAGTAGGGCCATCTATTTACAATGGAAAGTTGTTTTCTATACAAGGAAATGCTTTAGTAGCACTTGGCCCATCAGGCGCCGGAAGCTCTGCTCCAGTACTTACCACAGCAGCCACAGTAGCAGCGCCTGAAACCACTTCGTCCATAACAACCAACCAGATCAACGCAATTTTAGAAGAACAAGTCCAAACAATGGTTGATGCTGGGCATCTTAAACCGAGTTATTTCTTTTCTGGTCAGCTTACTACCAGCAGTAGATCGTCTAATCTTGATGACTTTCTTAATCACTATTGGCACAATCCAGCTGATACACAGCTCATTCTTTTACGCGCATTACCATTTCTCTCCTCAGGTCTTCAAGCAGAAGTAAGGACATATTTGCAAAGTGAACGTTCCAGTTATTCACCTGCAAGTTATGCACATATGGGATTCACCACTGGTACACAACGAGATCCATACACATATCCTCCTGCCGAAAACACTTTTAACTCATTTACTATTACTACATTAACTCCACAAGCATCTTCGTCATTTTCGAATTTCTGGCAATTTCCTCCTCATAATGCATATGCACTCTGGAAATTTACTGATGCTGGATTAGGCGATGCTACGACCATGGTCGGTACCTGGCAGACGTTTAATCTTAAAATTCCCATCGAAGCAAATTATGGTGCAAGCAAACAAATCAACGGTATAACAATTGACAATTCTAATGTACGCGATTTCTTAAGTAGATTTCCTTTGGTCGCTAATGCATTTATAGCAGGATATAAAGGTTATGCAGAGTTAGTGACTCTCGGAAATGAAAGTCCAGCTATCGATCCAGCTCCTTATCTCACTGAATACAACAAATTGCTGCAATGGCGAGTTGAAGATTTAACAGCCTATCCCGATCCAGAGCCATATCTCTGTGATAATGAATGTTATTATGAATCTCTCATCACCTACTATAACTTCGCTAATATGACCCCCGAACTAATAGACTACCTTATAGCGAATGATATGGATCCAGGAGATCCAGGTTATGATGCAGACAAAGACATTGAAGCCATAGTGCAAGAATATCAAGATCTTTCACCATACTGGATGATGGCTCACAATGGTGAGACACAAGGTGAAAGTGCATTAGAACCATATCAACAAACACACTCACTTTTCCAGGCTCGAGCAGAAATCGAAGCTGCACCATTTGATGAACTTATAAAAGATCTGGATACAGCGATAGTACCTACTGGTGATCTCTACTATATCGATAATCTCGTAGCTATGCTCGAAGCTGATGCACCAGATCCTACAGCCACGCCAACATCTGGACCAACGTCAACACCAACAGATACTCCTACTCCACTTCCGCCAACTGCTACTCCTACTCCAACAGATCTACCACCTACAGGAACGCCAACAAATACTCCAGTGCCTCCAACTGCGACTCCGACTGATATACCACCAACGCCCACAGATGGTCCGACAGCAACACCGACTGATACTCCTACTCCAACACCTACTGGACCTACCGCCACGCCGACAAGTACACCAACAACTGGTCCAACCGCGACTCCGACAAAACGACCAAGACAAGCGGACGAAACAACAAGCTCTAGTTCATCGACAGAATGTAGTGCTACTGCACCTGGCACATCAGCACCATGGTTATATGCAGCCGTCCCACAAGACGCCAACTCTGTACTACTCCAGTTTGGTGCAGCCAGTGATCCTGTAGATCATTATGCTCTCGAA
>JBGSBR010000018.1:0-23848 GCA_041730495.1 Weeksellaceae bacterium
CCGCTGCGGCATCGAAGCGTCCGCCGGGCACGAAGGTCATGCGCAACAGCTGGTCCTGGAACAGCGACCATAACTGCAACTCAAGCGGCCAATGGTCTTTACTTACAAACAACTAAAACGTTAACCTTAACTGTAACAGCTCCTGTTTCGTCCATTACTACTTCTATAGCCTCTCTCAATGCTATATCAACTTGTGCAGGAATAGCTTCTGCGGAAAGTAGTTTTACAGTTTCGGGTACAGATTTATCCTCTAATGTTACAGTTCACACCTTCTGCTCTTACATTACTAAACTCATCTTCAGGCACCAAATCAAATGTCCAGATTAAGCTTCCGCTTGAATTAACTCTACTTACTGTCGTATTGGTGACAAACGTATCATTATCAAATACTTCGGTAGCCTCTACTATATTATCGCCACTGTCGACTTCACCGAATGTGGTAGTGATAAATGGAGAGGTTACAGTTAGAGTTCCCACATAAACCCACACAAAGTTACCATCTTGGTCAAGTTTAAGTGTGAAAGGTCCACCATTTACATTACGATTTTGAGTACCAGGACCAGGGTCGAAATCTACTGTACCGTTCCCGACGCCATGGATCAATAAGTTATCGGCAGAATCAGTGAAAATTGTTTTTGGAAAGATATTTGTTCCGATATTTTTGGTCCAGACATATGCTTTGGTTTCAGTGACTTTACTGACGTATCCAGAGCCTGATACGTTTGCGACAACGTTGTCTGTACCAGCTGTCGGATCGAAGTCTACTGTGCCATAAAATGTACCAGTTGTATATATATTATTATCACTATCTATAGCGGCGCTTTGGTTTAGGTAGAAATCATTGTCAGGGGTACCGCGGATTACTGCAGACCAGTTGTATGTATATGTGGCGGCCAAGACTGGTGCGACCATCTGCGTCAAAAGTAAGAAGAATAATACAACAAAAGTCGTAAGTGGCAAAACAGTATAGCGACGCATACTAATATACTAGTTCAAATTTATATTGATGTGAAGCTCTAGATTACTACGGGTTCTTGATTATATGCAATTTATCAAAATTTAATACGATGATTACGAAAACATTCGATTATATTGTTACTGCTGCTTGTTTGAGTATCTTCTGTTGGGAGAGGGAAAAAATGATTTATGAAAAATTTGATAAAGATAAATGTAAGGAGATATACGAAAAGATTAGAGATGATCTTTATATTTGAAATGAAGACAATTCAAGCTATAGGTTATTTACATCTCGAGATCTAGTACCTCGTCGATGCGGATCTGTGACCAGAAGTCAGCGACGTGTGAGACCAAGACCATCGCACCTTTGTATTCATCAAGTGCTTGAGCGATCACTGGGAGATGACGGAAGTTGATATGATTGGTTGGCTCATCGAGGATGAGCAAACCTGGTTGTTGTAATACTAAGAGTGCAAATGAAAGTAAGCCTTTTTGTCCTTCAGATAAGCTGCCGACTTTCGCATACACGAGATCTTTGGTGATGAGAAATCCAGCACCGACTGAGCGGATGCGTTCTTGATTGACTGCTCCACCAGGTCCGATAGCGCGTTCTAGTGATTCATAGACAGTGGCTTCGAAATCGAGAGTACTGAAGTCTTGGCTGTAATACCCTACTTTGACATCAGGATTGATTTTCACACCTTCGGCAGTACCGTTAGCGATTGATTGGATGAGTGTACTTTTGCCCATCCCGTTTGGACCAGTGACAAGCATGTGTTTGTTACGACCCAAGAACATATTGGTTTGCTTTGTCACTAGCTGATGATTTTCCATGACAGTGAAAGATGTGATCTGCAAGACATCTGATGGCATATTTTCTTGGACTGGTATGGTGAAATGTCTGATGGTCTTATCTTCTTTGCGGACATCGACTTTCTCACTTTCGAGCTTCTCGATTTTCTCGCGCATTTTCTTGGCGACGTTGCGCATCTTGCCACCTTTTTGAGCGAAGAAATTAGCTTTATCTTTGTTTTCCTGGATCCCCTTCTCCATCAGTGCATTCTGGCGATTTTGTTTTTCGATGCGGGCAGCAATATCGGCAACTACATCATGATAGTTTCCAGCATATTGTTCGATCTTTTTCGTATGACTATCGAGATAAAGCACTCCTTGAGTAAAAGCGTTTAAGAACTCGGCATCGTGTGAGATGACGATACAGCTTTTTGGATAGTTTACGAGGAATTGTGTCAGATGTTCGATACCAGCATAGTCCAAGTTATTCGTTGGCTCATCCAAAAGCAGTAAATCAGGATTCTGGATCAGTGCAGCTGCAAGCAGTAATCGAGCTTGTTGACCGCCTGAAAAAGATTTAACTGGTTTATCAAGAGGAGCTGTTAGATTTACGGCATCAAGTACTGAGCTCATGCGACGTTTCAACTCATGCTCTTCTGTGAGGCCACTTTTTTTCTGAAAATATTCTTGGATGGTGAGCTCTTTGTCTTCGGGTGCCACGATCTGATATGCAGTGGCTACCGTGAGACTTTGATCGACAGAGATCTGACCTTTTTCAGGTTTATGAGTTTGGGTCAGTAGTTTGAAAAGCGTACTTTTGCCTGCTCCGTTTTGTCCCATGAGGGCGACTTTCATGCCTTTACGCACAGAGAAACTGACCTCATCGAGGATAGGTTTGTTGACGAAGCCGAAACTGACGCGATCAAAGCGAATAATGATTTCCATACGAAGTGTTTATTATATCATGCAACACCACTCGAAGGTTGTTGTGTTGACCTAAGCTGCAGGTTTGATATTGTAATTTTGATTAAAGATATTTTCTGGATCGTACTGTTTTTTGAGCTTGCTTAGTTTCTTGAAATTGGCGACGTCATATGCAGTCGTAATCTCAGCATCAGCTACATCGCCGATGAAGTTGATATAAGGTCCAGACAAATACTTTTGCATACTTGCCCAGAGGTCTAAAGCTTTTTTCTCTATTTCAGCTGCCATCGCAGGTGGTGCAAATGCCACGGACAAAACGAGTGCTTCACTATCACGGAATGAGAAAGCTGTGGCTGTGGGTTTAATATCATTCAAAACGCCTTTCATACTACGCAGCATCAGCATCGGGCTGCCTTCTTTTCCATAAGCATCGATCATGAGGTTGAGGAACTCATCACTCAGATCAGGTGTCAGAGCATTACGCACGATGATTTTCACGCCTTCGGGTGGATGTGCATCACCCAGGACGTCATAGTAGTCTTTTAGCTCAAGCGTATCTGACATCGGTTTGCCCCATGCTCGCATCGGTGCGATCAGATCTTCGGCAGTTTTTTTATCATCGGTAGCGAGGAAGTTCATCAAGACGATCGAAGCTGGACCTTGCGGTGATGGTGGTGTGACGAGCATCGTGCTTGTGATATCAAGCGGCGCTGTGCGCATATAATCTCGCCAACCTGTCAGAACTGTTTCCAGCATCTCAGCAGGATAGACAATATTGCTCCAATAGACCTGTCCAAGTGGATGTGCAGCAAACTCGAAGTATGTCACGACACCGAAGTTTCCGCCTCCACCGCGGATCGCCCAAAATAAATCTTTGTTTTCTGTTTCACTTACTTGCAAGATCTCACCATCAGCGGTCACGACTTCCGCACCGACGAGCTGATCAAGTGCCAGTCCGTATTTGCGGACCATCCAGCCGATGCCGCCGCCAGTGGTTAGTCCGCCGACACCGACAGATCGAGTATCGCCCGATGAGATACCGAGTTTGTGTTTTTGTAGCTCTGTCGCGATTTCACCCCAGTTCGCACCTGCGCCGATGCGCACGATGTGTTTGGCTTCGTCGATCACTTCGATATGTTTCATCTTGGTCAGATCGATCACCATACCATCGGTATTCGTCCCGAATCCTGGTCCACTGTGTCCCCCACTACGGATAGACAGTATAGATTTATGTTTGCGAGCGTATTTGATCGCAGTTGCGACATCTTCTGGGGTACGTGGGCGGAAGATGACAGCAGGATTGCCCTCATGCATGTAGATTGAGCGATATTTGTCGTAGTCTGGTTGGTCAGGAGTGATGATATCTTCCATGTAAGCTTTTGGCATATGTATGGCCATTATACAAAAGCAGTGTTAGTCTTGCCAGATTTTCTTCACTTCTTCGAGATTACTTACGAAAAGATAATCGCCGTGACGATTTGATTCTCCAATAAATTGTTTGAAAGTCTTGGAATATTTGTCAAAATCACCTATCACTGCGAGCTTGACTTGATAGTTTGTAAACTTCTGCAGTACTTCTCCCAGCTTGCGGGTACTGAGATCCCAGAAATCTAGCTCGAAGTTATGCGCATGCAGGATCAGATAGTCTGTTGGGTGCGAGGCCATGAGGTCGAGAGCGTCTTGAGAGGTGCGGATCAGGATATCATCGGATTGGATGTGGGTGACGGATCGAGTGTTGAGGGTGAGGGTTTCGGTGGTCATAAGCGTACAGATACACTTTTAAGTTTATTAAATAGTTTGTTATAGTATACGGAATGAAAAAAGAATGGGAGTTAGAAAATATAGATGACTTCATCAAAACTTTTAATGAAAGTACACCGAATTTAGGAACTCTTAAGAGAAGTTGGAGCTGATTGAATAAATGTGTCAAATGGTGTGCCAACTGAAGTGGCAATTTGGCCCATCAGGAGAGTTTCTGAGCTCAATAGTGTTGACAAGGGGTAAACTTTTGAAGTACTATGAAAGCACTCAATTGTTAACTTTAACAATAAGTTGAAAAGATTACAGCCTTCTAATAGTCTAAATACTTGAACAATTGTCAAGGATATGATAAAATATGACACTTTTGATTAACAACTTGATGCAATCTAGGGTCATGACCTTTGTTTTTTTTAGAAACATTGGGATTCAAAAACTAATATAAAACTAAATTTTGCGGTTTAGTTCTGGGGGACGAGTATCTTATTGATTACTACGTCTCCCTTTTTTATGGGTAGAACTGTATACCCAGTCGGAATTTCTTCCTCTTGGTGTTCTACTTCCATGATATACTCATGGTTCTCCGAGAGTCGTAGCTTTATGATTTTTTTCATATGTGAAATAAATCGATGAAGATTATATAACCATGACTTTCTAGACTGCATCTAATTGTTAAATTGCCTTTAAACGGAAAAAAGCCCGTCCCTAAAATAAGGGTACGAGCCTTGAATATAATTCAAATCCAAACTTCGGCTCGTCATTGAGATTTACATCTCGTTGTCTCTCGTCATGAATTAATAGTGAACGCGTTATTAATCAATGAGCGAGCCAATATCAAAAAAATCTGCGTTATGTAGACTATAGTAAGGCTGAAAGTCCTTAGCAAGGATTTCCTGCTAAAACCTACATAAAACAGATTATTAAGGATCATTTACTTAGCTATCTTTAGTTAGCTATACATACCGATTTGATATGTATATATTCAGTCTATACCACTAATTTGAAATTTGCAAGTGGGTCATGAGAGTGCTAATTTATATTTGTTGCAATGAATGAATTGCTGAGAAAAAGCAAAATAAAACTAAGCTCAAAAGGCTGTAAGTATTAAGGCATTTAATCTATTTTTTTATACCTCAACCACACGGTATCCTTCGCCATCTGCTTTACTTCTGTCAGCTTATACTCTTTCACATCGACCATCTCAGCTTTTCTTTCAAAAGTTGATGGTGCGTCTTTGCGATTGGCGACGATGGGACAGACGAGTAGACTGATTTCGTCAATTAATCCAGCTTCCATGATAGATCCGTTCAAGAGTCCTCCACCTTCGAGGAGCAATGTTTGGATATTGAATTTACCAAAAAGTTTATGGAAGACTTGATCGAAGTTGACAGTGTTTTCACCTGCATAAATATATGAAATATTATTCTGCTGGAGATGTGCCAGGTATTCTTTCGGAGTCTTATGCGTTACCACCGTGATGATGTAATTTGGAGCTGGTTGATCACTGAGAGTAAGCTTATCATCTTCCCATCTGAGCAGTCCTTTCGTATCAACAGTCACGAAGTACTGTGCACCATCATGTGGCACGATGAAATCTTCATTGTTGATCTCAATATCTGTTTTAGGTAATGGTGTGCCGACTTCTTTCACAAACATCTCACTGGTGACCCGGCCACACATCCAAGCTTGAGGTTTGATCTTGTGTTCGATTTCGGTGTAGAGATCAAAGTAGTTATCATCAAGGAGATTTACTCCAGCGATACCACTGGCGATTTTGCCTTCGATGGTGCTCATCATATGGCAGGTTATGTATGGACGATTTAGTGTTGTCATAAAGGTATTATATCTAATTGTTAATCAAACTTAAGCATAAGCGGATAATGATCTGAAACTACTTCCTCGACTAAACCGAAATCTATTACATTTACTTCTGGTGAAACGAGGATGTAATCTGCATGCTTTTCTTCACGTTTATAGTGCTCAGTTCTAGTTGACTCAATATTATATTCAGTGATTAAGTTTCGGTTTCCTGCTTCAAGTATTTTCATACTTTCTGTGGTTGGAAGCAGATTGAAATCGCCACAAAGTATCTTCTTTCCTGTTTTAGTATCTAAGAACTCTTTTATTTTGCGACTTTGTTCTAGCCTTTCATCGTTATCCAACTTTGTTTTGGGATACCAGACACCATGGAAATGAGCTACGGTATAGTGTTGACCTTCATATACGAAATCAACATATTGCAGATTACGAGCGACTGTCGCATTATCTTCGTTGATCAGATCATGTCCCTCTCGATGGATCCAGATATCATCAGTTGTTTTTATCTCTATTCCTTTTTTGATAAATAAGGCGATACCTGCAGATAAATCAAAATCAACTTTGCCTTCCAGATCATATCCTTTGAGCTGTGGTTTAAAGTGAGCTTCAAAGTCAGGCAATACTTCAGTGATCTGTTCAAATAAATCAGATTGCATCTCTCGACCTATTTTTCTTTTCTCATTCGAGTTATAGATTTCTTGTAGACAGAAGATATCTGTAGTTGTCGATTGTTCTTTTAAGAAAGATAATAACTGATCAAGTAAAGTGCCTCCCCAAGTATTTAGTGTGATGAGCTTCATTAAGTTGTTTTGAATAACTTTCTCATTAATAGCTTGATAAGGAAAAAAATAGCAAAAAGTAATATGAAAAAACCTATCCAATATCCGATAACGACTGGGGTTGAAGGCACACAAAAGCCTAATGGATTACACGGAGGTGTGAAGTATCTCATAATAGGATTTAATATGTACCCAGAGAGATAGAAAGTAAGAACTAACGTAATGAAGAATATAATCAGGTCCCTGAGTATTTGCATATTGATAATCTGATTATATCAACTAAGCATGACAACAGTATCCTTTAGCTTGCTTATTTGATAGAATATGCCAACTCAGGAGAGATGCCGGAGTGGCCGATCGGGCACGCCTGGAAAGCGTGTATACTGGAAACGGTATCAGGGGTTCGAATCCCCTTCTCTCCGCCTTCGCCTCGCTGAAGCTCGGCTACGGCGGACGAGGTCCGCTTGTTCGAGCGAAAGCGGGATTAAGCTAAATAATATGTACTTTGTATATATTTTAAAATGTAATGATAAAAAGACATATGTAGGTTGTTGTGAAAATTTAGAAGAGAGACTTGAACGACATAATAAAGGATATGTTCCAGCTACAAAATCACGGATACCAGTACAAATAATTTATTATTCAGTTTTCATTGATAAGTACACAGCTTATAATTTTGAAAAGTATTTAAAATCGGGTTCTGGTAGAGCTTTTACTAATAAGCATCTAATACCAAACAAAATTTAAACTGGAGGGGTCGCATAGTGGCCTAGTGCAGCGGTTTACTAAACCGCCGTGGAGTAAAATCCACCGCGAGTTCGAATCTCGCTCCCTCCGCACTGCTTTTTTTGATAATCCTCCCCCACTCACGCTATAATGAATCATTAGCGTTTTTATCTCCATGAATCAAAAAAGAAAAATAATTGCAGCCGTTATTCTCTTCATCCTCGGTGTCGGTCTGGTGGCGACTTCGTATCTGATCCAACAAGGAACTCTCACTGTAGGATCCAAAGCAAGTAGCAACGGGATTGCCATCGTCTTCAACTCCACCGAGCAGTTTGGTGAAGTGAATCAATCTCTTGGTATCATCATCCCTGACGCGACCAATCAAGCCGTCGTCCAAGACGCGATCACAAGCTTCGGTGGCAAGCAGATGTATGTGAAAATCAATGCACCGAGTCAAGACATCATCAGACTACAAACATTTAATCAATTACTTCAGGCAGGCTTCAAACCATATCTCACACTCGCTGATTACTCTCAGATGGATGCTGTTTTGCAGCAACTCAGTCTAAGCTATACCAATGAGACTGTGATTGAGTTGGCAGATATTACCAAACTTGATGCTGCAGCTACACAAACGTTGCTTACTTCGTATCCTTTTGTAAAGTTTCATGCTGCACAGCTGGCAATCTGGCCACGAGATCGTGTGGTCGAGATCCTCGGTAAAGTCCAGCCGCCGACACTTGATGCCGTCAGTTTCACCATGGAGGTGCTTGATGGTGAAGATGTATTTGGTGATGTCTATCTTGCTTTCATGACGATATTCGATGCTGCCAAAGATGTGGCTGGCAACTCTGGGATCAATATCAATTATCCCGAAGGCTCCGCACTCTCGCTCTCAAATATCAATATCCCTGCTACCACCAGTCAGAATCAAGCCCGCATTTACGGAGAAATCAGCTCCACCATCGTGGCATCGGTGCAAGCTCAAGCAGAAGACGAAGGTACAGCTCCGATCCGCTATGTCATCGCGGGTGATATCACCACCATGACTCCACAACACAAAATCATTTTGCAGAAATATGCTGAGTTTATGAATGCGAAACCACAGATAGTCTGGCCATACGCGATACCACAAAACGGTGATCCATGGTACAACCCATTTATCTCAGAGTCCAATACCAAGCCAATCATCGGTGTCATCGGATACAAAAATAATGGCTTTATGGGAATCATGTACAACGCCAGTGGCGATGTCGTGACAGGTGATCTGCCAGGAGATATCAGTTTTGCAGGTTATCAAGGATACTCAAATGTACGCGGTGTCGGGAATCCGATCACGGATGGTAGTATTACGTTCCAGCCATACGAAACTGTAGTTTTCTATTCGGCAGGATTTATCTCGGACTCACCAATCCCGACTGCTCCACAAGGGTCACCAACTATACAGCCAACCTCTAATCCAAATGCTACGCCGACTGTCGTACCAAGTGGTCAGCCGACCACCAATCCATCTGTTGGTCCGAGTCCAACAGGTGTCGCTATCCCGACGACAACGGGTGCCCCATCATTGACCACAGCTCCGACTATCACGCCGACACGTATCCCCTCGCCCACTCCAACTGCAGTGCCTACGGCGACTGTGGTACCGTCTTCAACTCCGACAGCTACACCGTTGCCTACTGCCACAAGTGTACCGACACCTACATTCACACCCACGCTGACGCAGATCCCAGCTACAGCGACACCACCGACTGTACTTACGGTCAATGATCAGCCACCTGGTCTGACACCATGGGTCTTTATCTTGATTCCGTTTGGATTTATCTTGCTTGGACTGGTGCTGTAAAAGCCGCCGCTTTCTTACCTAATTCTTACATGAATTGCAGTATTGCTCTTTTAAATTTTTTGCTACACTGATTTTGTGAAGCGAAATAATCTCAAAACATTTACGAAGTTTGAAAATCCCCTTCTTATTTTCACGAGTATTATTTTAATCGCAGTTATCGGATCACTTAGTTATTACTACTACACTGATATCCGTTCTGCTGAGAACACCGGTACACAGTTATCACAAGAGCTGAAAGAAGCTCGTGAAGAATCTGCCAAACATAAAACAGAGCTTGAAGAGCTGAAAAATGTCGATCAGGTCGTGCGCAATGATGATCTGGAGAAGCGTATCGGACAGATCGAGAAAACCTATCAATCAGCTGTCGAGCGATATGAAGAGCTCTTGGATCTGAAAACTAAAACTAACAAAACTACCGCACTTGACGAGTTGTACTCCAAAGCAGTAGCGCAGCTGGCGGAGCGTAACTATTCATCTGCCTCGGCTACACTCGCTACTTTGCAATCCGAGATCCGTAAAGCTGACGCGGCACTTGCCACAGCATTCACGATCCCAGCCAATGTCGCAGAAAGTAATACACCACCTGCTGCTGGCTCAAGTCGTCAGTCAGTGACGAGTGAGATCGGTACCTATCTTGTTGATATCATCTCTGCTGATCTAGGCTCGACTCGTGTGATCGTCGACACCGCTTCAGATGGTGATTGTCGTAATGATTGTCCAGTCAAATCCCTTGGTGAGTACGCTGCCCGCAGCGGAGCATTTGCCGGGATTAATGGTCCGTATTTTTGCCCAGCAGATTATCCAAGCTGTGCTGACAAAAAGAACTCCTTCGATACTCTGCTCATGAATAAAAATAAAACCTATTTCAACTCTGATAACAATGTCTATAGCACAGTCCCCGCACTTATTTTCTCAGCCGGATCTGGACGACTGGTCGGCCAATCACTTGAGTGGGGTCGTGATACTGGACCGGACAGTGTGATCGCCAGCCAACCGATGACCATGTCTGGTGGCAATGTCACCTTCACGGGCGGTGGCGATCCGAAACAAGGCAGTAAAGGTCCACGAAGCTTCATCGGCTACACTGGTAGCAAAGTCTATATCGGCGTCGTCCATAATGCGACCGTCGCAGAAGCAGCATATGTGCTGAAAGCACTTGGTGTCCAAAACGCACTTAATCTTGATAGCGGCGGATCGACAGCTCTCTGGAGTAATGGTCGCTATCTCGCAGGTCCAGGTCGTAATACTCCGTTTGGTATCCTCTTCGTCAACCGTTAAACTCTTACAAAAATATTACATTTTCAGCGTTGTAATGGGATATAATTGTGTATGTTCCCACTCTATGATTCATCACCGCGGACCCGCTTCCCAATTATCAACTATCTGATAATCGCTCTAAATATTTATGTCTTTTATTTACAGCTAACAGCTTCAAGTTTTGAACGTTTCACGACTCAGTACGCGTTCATCCCAGGAGAGTTCACGTTTTACAATCCTGAATCATATCTGTATATCCTCTCCTCTATCTTCTTGCACGGCGGGTTGTTTCATATAGCTTCGAACTTATGGTTTTTGCATATCTTCGGTGACAATGTCGAAGACCGGCTCGGACACCTGCAATACTTACTTTTCTATCTCGGTGGCGGTATTGTGGCCACTCTGGCACAGTATGCGGTAGATCCCGGAAATATGATCCCTGTAGTCGGTGCATCGGGTGCGATCTCTGCAGTGTCTGGTGCATATTTTGTGTTATTTCGCCATTCGAAAATTAAGTCTCTTGTGGTACTCGGGATCTTTCTCACCACGGCCAACTTACCAGTGTGGTTCTTCCTTGGGTATTGGTTTGTACTTCAGCTAGTGAGTGGCGTCGGGAGTTTCGATGTCATGAGCTCAACTGAGGGAGGCGTAGCCTTCTTCGCACATATCGGAGGGTTTGTGTTTGGCTGGCTAGCAGCTCATCTTCTACCTCAAAATAAGCCTGCAAATGATATAATCTAAGCATCCCAGCAGCCGGGATGGCGGAATTGGCAGACGCGCACGGCTTAGGACCGTGTGAGGCAACTCGTGGAGGTTCAAGTCCTCTTCCCGGCACTAGATTTCAAGACTCAAGATTTCTATTTTTAAGCTTATATAATTATTAAAAATAAAATCATTAAGGTAGATTGAGGCTTTCACAATAATAACTATAGTTGTTGATTAAGTCCTTTAATAATTAAGTTTAAAAAATAATCATAACTTATAGTTGTGAGCCAAGGCGAAGGTGTTGACAGTGATTCCAAGCTGTTATAGAACTCACGGTCGCAAGGCTATTTAATCAAAAAAGAACTCCCACTTCCTCATTTTAGATTGTTGTAGCAGTCTCCGTCACAAAATCAAGGTAATTGGCACTCTTCACCATATTCTGCTAAGTTTGAATAGTAACTTTTATAGGTTAAATCAAGTTTTTGAACCTCTTAGCACTTCTGTCTTCACTAGCTATACATGCTCGCATGGTCGATCTAGGTCTTTGGAAAGTATTATGAGCTAATCGTTGCAGGTAGGTTGATGCCTTCATGAAGACATCACATATCATGTATGTATAACTAGTTACTATTATAAACTAAATTTAGTTATAGCTTGTCTCTACAACCTCTTTGCTTTAATTTTTTACAGTCATTTTAATGTGTACAAGCACAACAAAGTCTCAGTTTTTGCTGTTATTTTGATGATGTTATGAGTATGTAGTGTTTACAGTCTGGTCGATGCCCTACTGCTGGCTGTTTGGGTACTCGGTTAGTTTTACAAGAGGTTTAGATTCTTAACTGTCTCTGTTTTAGTACCTCTTTACAACTCGTAAGACGTCGTTTAATATAGATTGTATATGGACCTGAAATTAGCTGTCGATCGATTTTTAGAGTATTGTGAATTGGACCGCAATCTGTCACCCCGTACGATCCGTATGTACTCCTACTACATCGGCTTCTTCCGCGACTGGGTGCTTGAGCAAACAGGTAAAGAGAAATATGATGTCAAAGATATAAACGAAGAGCTCATCCGTAAGTTTCGTATCTACCTAGCCAACACATATAAGAACGAATTTAAAGGTGCGCTGAAGCGTCAGTCTCAAAACTATTTCTTGGTTGCGCTGCGCAGTTTCTTGCGTTATCTCCTGAGGCAGAAAATAAATGTCATCTCACCTGAGATGATCGAGCTTGGTAAACGTCAAGATCGTACGATTAAGTTTCTATCTCCTGAAGAGCTACAAAACTTATTTGATGCCGTGATCCCCAATGACATCATGGGTATGCGAGATAAAGCAATCCTTGAGGTCCTCTTCTCCACTGGTCTGCGTGTGTCTGAGATGGCGGCACTCAGTCGAGATCAAGTGAATCTAAATACAGGTGAGTTTGGTATCGTCGGCAAGGGAGGTCGTGCTCGAGTGGTTTTCCTTTCCCGTAAAGCCACTGAAGCACTGCGTGAATATCTAAACGCACGCACTGATCCGTATAAGCCATTGTTTCTCCGTTACTCGGGTCCCAAAGAAGAGGTCGATCTCAGTGAAGAAAAGCAACGCTTATCAGTGCGCTCGATCCAACGCATGATTGATAAGTATCGTAAAAAAGCCAATATCTTATTTCCCATTGGACCCCACGTCTTGCGTCACTCATATGCTACGGATCTACTCAGCCATGGTGCGGATATTCGTTCTGTCCAAGAGATGCTGGGTCACAAGAATATTGCGACAACTCAGATCTACACCCACGTCACCAATGTCAGACTGAAAGAGATTCACGATAAGTTTCATTCGGGTAACCAAGCTGAAGAAGAGCAAAAAACAAGCGAGTGAAGTATAATATGAAGATGCTATCCAGACAGCTAAATCAAGCTCCCCGGCTCTTACTCTGTATTGCAATTGCTGCATACGCTTTTTATTTCTCGTTATTCACCATCTCACGCTATCAACGTTTCTATGCACACTACTTCGATCTGGGGATCATGCATCAAACAGTCTATAATACCTATAAAGGTCTGGAAACTGGTGATCTTTCGCGTGTGCTTGAGCTGACCAATCCACACGATGGTGATGAGCAAGTGAAACGGATGCTGGTTCACAACGATATTCTGTTAGCTTTTCTCGCACCGTTTTACTTCATCTATCCAGGTCCTGAGACACTACTTGTAATCCAAAGCGTGGCACTGGCACTTGGAGCATATGCTGTGTATCAGATCTCAGTAATCGTACTTGCAAAAGTGCGCTTCCATAACTGGGTGGCACTTTTGTTTGCTTTAGCTTATCTTCTTTACCCGCCAATGCACCGCACTAATAATTATGAGTTTCATGCAGTCGCCCTCGCTACACCATTGTTGTTATATACCTATTACTTTTGGTTACAAGGCAAGCATCGAGCGATGCTGATCTGTGCAGCACTCGCACTCATCAGTAAAGAACAAACTGGTCTGACTGTCGCGAGCTTCGCCGCCTATGGCATGATCACACAATATGGTAAAGAGTTGCAGCAGATAGTAACCGCTAAGAAATCTTTGTTTATAAAAGGAACTACAAAATTGGTAAACAAATTGTTTCGTGATAAGAAAACACAGACGATGCGTCGACTCGGGACCATCAGTTTCTTGTGGGTTGTCGTTTCGATGGTTTTGATAATCCCTTACTTCCGTGGCGAAAGTCATTTCGGATCTTATTTTTATTCGCATCTCGTTTACAATCCGTTTAGCTTTTTCACCTATATCTTCAGAGAAAAAACCTTTGTATATCTGACTCAGTTATTTTCGCCATACGGATTACTACCACTCTTCTCTCCTTTTCATTTGATGATTGTCGGACTCGAGTTTTTGCTTAATATCCTTTCCAACAATGACAATATGCGCAATATGTATTTCCATTACACGGCAGTGTTGCATCCGTTTATCGCAGTTGCCGCAATCTATGGATTTCGAAATATCTTATTATTGTCACAGAAGTTCATTAAAGTTCAAGCTATTCAAAGATTTATTGCATTAGCTGTGCTGACTTTCTTTATTTGTTCTGTCGGCTACAATGTCTATATACAAAGTCCGCTTCCTTATGCGAAGCAGCAAGATCTGTATCCGTGGCGAGAGCTACCAGCAAATTATAGTGATATCATGCAATGGCAACGGATCCTGGCCGATGATCAGATCAAGGTAGCTACCACTGGACACTTTGCACCACATTTCACATCAAGACAGTATTATTACGAAATTACCAAGTACACGAATGCGGAGTATGTCATCGTCAATCCTTGGGAGACACAACATGGATATCTCAGTTATAAAGCGCGTCCTGCATACAGAGCGCTCATAAAAGATCCAAATTACATTAAAATATACGATAGGAACGAAGTTGAAGTCTATAAACGAGTTAAGAATTAATTATTATAACCATCAGTATGACAAAAGAAAAAATTTCAGTTATTATCCCGTTTCACAATGAAAAAGAAAGTTTACCATTGCTTCTTCCTGCTCTTGAAAAAGAGCTGGCTAAATTGACAGAACGATTTGAGATAATCCTCGTCGATGATGGCAGCACCGATGGTTACGATAAAGCTGAGTTGAAAAAATTTAGTTCAGTAAAACTCATCAACCAAGGAAAGCAACGTGGAAAAGGTGTCGCACTCCGTCAAGGAATCAACAAAGCATCAGGTGATCTGTATGTTTTCATGGATGCAGATTTACAAGATGATCCAGCCGATCTGAGTAATTTCCTGACCAAACTTGAAGAGGGCTTTGATCTCGTAAATGGTCATCGACATAAACGTAAAGATAATCCGATCGTCAAGTTTTACTCTGGTATTGCACGATATATGCTGCAGCATTTTTATGCTTCACCGTTTACAGACATCAACTGTGGATTCAAGATGTTCCGCAAAGAGATCTTAGATGATGTGGTCTTGTACGGTAATAACTTCCGTTTCCTTCCACTCGCCGCCTATCATCAAGGGTATCAAGTGACAGAGATCCCAGTCCATAATCATCAGCGTCAGTATGGTAAATCCAAGTTTGGCACGAAGAAACTATTTATCGGCATGATTGATATGTTGTCAGCATATTTCATTTATCGCTTCGCCGAACAACCATTGCATTTCTTCGGTATTATCGGTGGTGCGTTTACTATGCTTGGTGGACTAGTAATCGCGATCCTCACGTATCAACGTTTATTTGAAGGGATCTTACTTTACAATAGGCCAGCGTTACAGTATGCAATCCTGGTTTTCATCTTAGGAGTTCAGATTATCATGACTGGCATCCTTGGTGAGTTGGTCGTCTATTTGCATCATAAACAAAAGTAGAATAGTAAAAACTGATCTTACGATTGTGGATTAGAGAGCGACTGGGTAAGATTAAAGAATGCCTGGTATTATCGCAATCTTGATCGCCAATCTCATCTGGGGTGCAGCACCTCCGATCTTCAAGTTTGGACTTCAGGATATCCCACCTTTCACTCTGGCATTCATCCGCTTTTTTGGAGCTGGGTTGATATTTCTGCCCTTTGCTCTCAAATATCATAAGCCACTCAATGGCGATCAGCTTAAAAATATAACCTTAGGTGGAATTTGGGGAATCTCGATAAATATTGCGTTCTTTTTCGCTGGACTTCCGCTGGCTCCAAGTATCAATGTCCATATCATTAGCGCACTTGGACCACTTGTTTTATATATTTTATCGTTAGCGCTGCTGAAAGAAAAACCACATAGTGAAGTCCTCAAAGGCATCATGCTTTCACTTGTCGGTGTTTGTGTAATTGTTTTTGCACCCTTGATTCGCGGACAGATATCGGCAGCTCCAGCTCTTGCTGTTGGTCCGATGTTGATGGGAAATCTATTCTTTGCACTCTCTATGCTAGGTGCGGTGATGATCACGATCTATACCAAAAAAATCAAACCTGAGGTACATCCACTCGTGCTGACGACATATCAGTTTTTTATTGGATCAATCCCCTTCATCCCGTTCATGCTGCGTGAGCTGCAGACCTGGTCGTTTACTCAGCTTACTCCAGAAAATTGGTTAGTCGTAGGATACGGCATGATTTTGTCATCAGGTGTCGCATACGTGGCGCATAACTACGCGGTTACTCGACTTACAGCTCAGGAAATTGGTGTCTTTACGTACATGATGCCAGTTGTGGCGGTGCTAGTTGCGATTCCTTTACTTGGTGAATATCCTGATATGTTTTTTGTCATTGGTGCGATCTGTGTGATCATTGGTATGATTTTCAGTCAGCGACACCCACATTATCGAGAAGTGCGAAAGAAATTAAAAAAGAAGAAATAGTTAGTTTTAGCGTTCGTACATGTCTACTCACTGACTTCAAGCAGAGGCAAGTACCTCTATTTACAGCTATAGTTTATTTCTGCACGTGAATTCAGTTCGTATCCACGTACTTCACTTATTTAGCTTTTATTTGAGACTCCTGTATAATTGAGCTATGAGTCGTACTATTCTTGTCACAGGTGCCGGTGGCTACATCGGATCAGTAGCAACCTACATGCTTCTTCAAGCCGGTCATACCGTGATTGCGATTGATAATCTCAATACTGGTTTCAAACAACCGCTTGAGTTTTTCCAAAACAAATATCCAGATACATTCCGTTTTTATGAAGCAAACTTAGGTAGTGATCTCTCCTCTATCCTCGACAAGGAAAAAAAGATTGAAGCGGTTCTTCATTATGCTGCCCATTGTAGTGTGAACGAATCTATGGAGCAGCCAGATAAATATTTCGATAATAATGTCGCATCCACTCACACCTTCATCAAACAACTCATCGCACACGATATCAAAACTATTGTATTCTCCTCGACTTGTGCCGTCTATGGTGAAGCTGAGTATGTGCCGATTGATGAGAAACATCCGACAAACCCTGCTAATCCTTATGGTGAATCCAAGCTCATGGCAGAGACGATCATCAAATGGTATGGCGAGCTCAAAGGTTTAAACTATGCAATCTTACGTTACTTCAATGTGTGTGGTGCGTCTGATGATAGTGAGATCGGTGATGCCAAGAAACCATCACCACATCTCATGCAAAATGCAGTTCGTGGTGCACTCGGGATCGAACCTTTTGCGCTGACCTGTGGCACTTTTGATACTCCAGATGGTACGCCTATCCGTGATTATGTAAATGTGGTTGATCTAAATACTGCCCATATCCTCGCTCTCGAGTACTTACTTGGTGGCGGTAAAAGTGAGATCATCAATCTCGGTACAGGTACTGGTAACTCTGTCATGGAGATCGTCGATCAAGTGCAAGATCTGACCGGGCACAAGTTTAATGTCGACCGCGGACCAGCTCGTGCTGGTGAGTATCCGAAAATGATTGCAGATACGACAAAAGCTGAAAAAGTACTTGGTTGGAAACCTGCTCATACTCTCGAACAAAGTGTACAATCGCTCGTCAATTGGTACAAAGCTCATCCCAAAGGTTGGGAATATTGAGGCTAAAACTTGACAAAACTATTTAAGCTGCTTTATAATCCCTCTCAGTATGTACCGCAAAAACACATCACAACAAGTTTGCCAATCTACCCCTACTCAACTTTTGAGGGGATCTTGTGATGTGTAACAACCATTAATTTACAAACACTTGAGGCCCCTCTCCGGAGGGGCCTTTTTTTTATTATCAATTAATTCACAGTATGAAACGATACAACAAAGAACATCGCAATACCTGTCAACAATCTCCCACCACTTCTTTGAAGAGGGGCAGTTTGTATGGCTAATTTAGAGACCATTACAAATCACTAGGCCCCTCTCACCAGGGGCCTTTTTTTATACATTTTTTCAAATATATGTTAGAACACACAAGTCGGATAGATCATCAGGAAATAGGAAACTTGCTCGAAAAGGAAGATTTTGCTTATCATGATGCCACAATTGGCGCTTTATTTACTGATATGGCAGAGACGCAGATCCAGCTTGATCGAGCCAAAATTGAGCAGACACGTTGGGGTATCACTTCACGTGAGCGTCAGGGTAAGCAGCCAAAGGCAATGTCAGAAACAGAACTCATTGATTTCTTACAGCAAAATCAAAACCTCACAGCATCGGAGCGAGCTGAGATTTTCTTTGAAAAGCGCATTGGCGCTGGGTTTTCTGTGCATGGTTTGATTGATCGCTATTTCGGTGCACCAAGCCAAGATACATTATCGCTCGTGATCGCCCCACAGGTATTGAGTCCAAACTTAGCGACATTGACGACTCATGCTATGGGTGAGTATTTATCGGCCAAAGGGTACAAAACTCAGGTGAAATCCGTACAGTATGACACTGATATCTGGGGTGAAGATCCAGATGGTATCAAAATTAGATATACCTCGCCACGTTTATTTGGGACAAATCACGATGGTGCATACGCAATTGAAGATATCATACATACTGAAGAAGATATTAATCGGCGGATGCTACGGTATATTCCGGTGGATAATCATAAAGCACAAGCTTTTTTACACGCACTTGGGTATGACATAGATAGTAACAGCTTGGCTGCTATGAATATTACACAGTTTCATAATGGGCTTATGAGTGTTTTTGGTTTACACGTGGATACTATTGATAAACATGCGATGGATAGAGAATGGCTCAATCACAAACTTACTGGAGACGGCGATGTTGGTCGGGATTGGGCGGGAGTTTCAATCTTAGAACACGATGAAGCTGGTTATCGTGGAGCATATCTCAAGTTTCCGCAGCTGCGGAAACGCTTCCCAAATGGGATACCAGCTGCTGAACATGATAAATGGCGGATGCATTCAGAGACATATTATCGTAAGTTTCCGATGCAGCTCGCACCATACGCACTGCGACCTGATCTCGTGTTACTTGAATGTTTCAGTGTTGAAGGTGGATTTTTGAATACCGTCAAACAAGGTCGAGACACTCTCGAGCGACTGATAGCAGCTCCAAAAGTAGCCAAAGAAACCTGGATTTCAGGTAGAGATGAGTTAGGTGAAATTATCTATGATGGTCTCGAAACTGACTATACTGGCAATGCGATTACATCAGTTGATATACCAGTAAACTTGGCAGATGCAGCATATAAAGCTCATTATAATGAACAGCTATTTGGTTATCTTGATCAGCAGTATGCTGATATCTCTGCTGTTACCTTAAATGAGTTGCATCGTACGATTAATGAGTTTACCGTGAGGTTTTTTTACTAAACCTCCTTAGTTTATGTAAATTTGGTATAATCGTAGCTATAAAGCGGGATTAGTTCAGCGGTAGAATGTCTCTTTTCCAAAGAGAAGGTCAGGGGTTCGAATCCCCTATCCCGCTCATGTAGCGATCGTATCTTCATGAAGCAAACGTTTTACTTCTTTAATTGCCAAGATTGTTTGTAATCCTACAGTGATCAAGAATGCTGTAAATACCACGTAGATCGGGCCATAGACTCCTTGACGTGGGATGTAATAATAGCAGCCGATTGTCATGATGAGGAAAAAGATTACATTGGTCCATAAGATATATGCTGGCTTGCGAGCTGTATACAACAAAATGAGCATCGGTATACTACCTATCGGATTTAAAATAAACGCAAATGCCAATGCACGAGTCAAACTCGCCGTATTGGTAAACGAATCAGTGAATGCAAGCTTGAAGATAAAATCAGGTGTAAGCATGAGTGCAACGAAAATGAGCGTCGGGAAAATCATATACAAGCTAGCTGTTTTGATATTTTTATACATCTCATCTTTGGTTTTCATGGTGGCAAATGCTGGTGACAAGACCTGAGTTATGCTGACGATGAAGGTGATGATAGTTAAGATAATTTTTTGTGACAAACCGTAGTACCCTACTTCACTCCGCAGGCCATAGTACGACAGTAAAAATAGATCCATACGCAAAGCTAAGTTGTAAAACTGAGTGGCGATAAAATACTGTACGGTGTAGCCAAACTTGAACTCGTCTTTGCGGATATCTGCTTTCATGAAGAGTGGGACAAGATCACGTTTACTAAACAAGACAAGGATGAAAAAGATGGTGGGTCCCAGGATTCCAAACACAAATAATACCATCCCAGTTGAGATGGTACTAAAGCTACTCAACAGTAAAATTATGACAGTTTTGATGACGTTTGAGATATTGATATAGATGTTAGCTTTGAGGAATTTTTTTGCTGCAAATAAGATGTTGGTGAAGAAGTTTTGCCAGATATAAAATAGTACGGAAATTGCTGTCAGATATAGCTCAGGAAGCGGCGCTCCCGTTTTGAAAAATACTTCATCAAGCCAGGGAAATCCTACAAATAATACAATAAGCACAATTACTGAAAACAGTGACTGGAAAAAGAAGGTTGATTTAATGAACTGATATAATCGTGGACTTTTGCTGGTATACAGGTCTGGGACATAGGAATAAATCGTTGCTGTAGTCCCGAAATCCAGCATATTCGCAAGCACATATGAAATACCAAGCAATACACTCAAAACACCGTAGTTTTCAGGAGACATGATGCGAACTAAGATGAGAGCAAAAAATGCCACGAAAACAACATTGAGGTAATTTCCGATGGTATTGACTATCACATCGCGATTTGTTTGATGATGAAGGATTTTATCGATGACCTTTCGCATGGCTACATTGTAGCAGATTAGGCTACTAGTTTTGCTGCCCCATAGAGGTCACTGTGCAAGACTTGTTCGTAAGAAGCGGTGTATTGCGGACAAAGTTCAGTTACTAGTTTTTCAACAGTTTCTTTATAACCGACACCTTTCCAATAAAGACTACCTTGCATGATAAATGTCAGATCTCGTTGACAGAATTGCATGATTCCAGCTACTTGTGCTGCTACTAGCTCTGCAGAGTGCTGAATCACTTCTTTAGCAGTATTTGCAATCTCTGGATTTGTATCTTTAGCGAGGACATCGATTAATTTAGTAGATTTAATCTCTTCAACATCTAGATTTCTTTCTTTTGCAAGATAATTAAAATGTTTATATAGATAAGCTCCTGCAATCTCTTTTTCATAGAGACTGGTGCCTTGTTTAGTAGAAGCGTCATCGATAGCACGGCCGGCTGCGGATGGGGTGAATTTGTTGAAATTAGAGGTCTCGAGATTGACTGCTGTATGTTTATCAGTGAAAATAGCGAAGTTTAAACCAGTACCGACGATACCAGCTGCTAAGTTGTACCACGTATGATGCATGAGTCCTGATAGTAATAGACAGATTGTATCGTTGGCACAAGCTACACGTATAGATCGACCTTGTTTTTCTTGGATATATTTCTCAAACTCTTCTCCGACTGCTTTGCCGGTTAGACCTGCAAAAATATTTTCTTTGGTACCACGTACCAATATACCGTCGAGTAGATCTCCCCGAGTGACTGGAGTCATCGGATATGCGAAGTTCAAAGCTACAACGGTGACTTCGGGTTCTAGATGTTGCTCGATGAACGCAAAAAGAGTTTCTTTAGTGTCAAAAACTGGCTGGTCACCCGTGTCATATTGAAGTATCTGAAGATTACTTTGGACGTTTTTGATACGAGCTTTTTGGAAGTAACTACCACCGATGACGATAGCTTGGAAGATATCGTTTTTTGGCACAATAGAAGCTTGTGTCAGTCGATGTTTGATATATGGTAAGCTAGTCGTTTGACCTTGAGCAGAGAGCTCAAGTTCTTTACGAAACGCATTGGTGTTGCCAATTAGAGTGTCCATAATAATCTAGTATTATACTGTATGACGAAGAAAAGGTCGATCTGAATAATATAAATTATGCTGCTATAAGGTGTTGACCGTTTTTGATACGCTGAGCCATAATTAATATCTGATCAAGAGTTTTCATAGTCTCAAAATGAGCATTTTCATCATCAGGATAAGTAAAGTATACTAAATTTTGTTTTTTCAGTTCTTTAGCAAATTTACCGTCTTTCAAAGCAAAGAAGAATGAGATCGGTAAATTAGCTTGAGCTAATGTAATATCAGATCCACCATCTCCTACATAAAACAATGCTTCATGTTCGGTAGCCATTTCTAAGATATTAGGTGGCTTATTATTTGAAGTGACATTTACAAGATCAATGGCACGTACTTCTTGAATTTCATTGTTATGTATAAGTTTGGATAAGATGCCATCTGCTAACGGTCTCATACCTGCAGTCAGAATACTTATATTTCCACCTAACTGACGGATATGATGAAATAATTCATCGACACCAGGGCGTATCTCTGTCGCCATTTTTCCAGCTAATTTGAAATGATCTTGGAACTGTTCTTGTACTTGTCCCCAACCGCCAGGATATACTTCTGGAAATACTTTTCTTGAGGTTGCCATATGTTTATCACAAAAGACTGTACCTGGAACTGTTTTATCATAGTAGACATATTTTGGGTCATCTTTGGTAAGCGTTCCGTCGATATCAAAAACACCTTTAAAGCCGTCGAATGCATTCACACGAAAGGCTGCAAAGATCATGTTTCGTTGTCTTAAATCATTCAAATTAGGCATATTTTCTTGAATATAGACACGTGCCATAGTATCCGCTGCAGTAAATTTCTCAGCGATGGCATGTAACGTATCGGCACGTTGGTTTACCCGACCTTCTAAGTCATTGTGACTTTGTACGAGTACAGCCTGATGTATTAGATGATTAGTGTGTACACCATCGTCCGGGAAGAGTGGATGATGATTTAAGGATATGACACCTTTTGCTGCATCATTACGTTGTTTTCTATAACCATATAAAATAGCATCATTGATAGTTTCTGTGCGTTTTTCGAGTTCAGCAAGATCGGCTGGTTCATACACAGCAACATTTTGTAGTTCGTTTAAAACGTATGGGTTTGAAAATGGGCCTGCTTCGATTGACATAAATGTGTGTTATTAATTAACAAAGTATCATACTATATCATACACTTTGTGTGTATTGAATATGTTATCATACTGAAAATATTTGTCAAGGGGTAAAATTACCTATAGTATTATTAATTTGAGCTTAGTTGTGCTTAAATTTAAAATAGTTTATACTGAATAATCTAGATAAAAAGTTATATTTTACTTATGAGTGAGCATAATCAAGGTCGTCAAGAGATAGGTGTAAGGAGAGATGTTGATCCTAGAGCTCTCCCTACATTTGATAGAGCGCGTCAAATCTTTCATAGATCCAGTTATCTTGCTTCACATCCTGCGCCAAACGCTACAATAGCGCGTTTAGAAGAAGAAATTATTGCAGCGGCCGCAAACGGAGTTGTTCCCTATGGAGAGCGGGATACGAAGTTGGGACCAGTCAGTTATG
>JBGSBR010000019.1:0-22418 GCA_041730495.1 Weeksellaceae bacterium
CACATGAATCCTTGCAAGATCAGACCAACATCCCTGTTTGGCTATCGCGCGTGGCCGATAAATTGCATGAAGGAATGGATATAGCGGAGGCAAAGAAGTGGCCTTTGCGTTTTATAGAAGATATATAAGAGATGGATATTCGTACATGTCTATTCGCTGACTTCAAGCAGATGAAAGTGTGCTTATGAACCAACTTTGTCATCGTCTGCACTGTGAAGTAAGCTCATATTCATATACTCATATTCAGGATGCGACAGAAAGCTTAAGCGGAGTTAGATGCCGCGTTTCTTGGCAAGGTAGGTATCGACCAGGTAGCTGAAGTAGTATAAGGGGCTGATGATGTAATCTTGTGTAGGTAGGTAATCAATCTCGAATCCACCGAAACCTTGTTTGAATAATGTTAGACCTTTCCAAGCTTTGGGAGTGCGGCCGGGTTTGTAGATACCATAGAAGTTGTAATATGTACAACCACGACGTTTGGCATCGAGCATTGCTTGCCATTGAAGATAATATGGTACTGGATAAGTGGTGTGAATCGATGCACCCTGATGATAGAACCCTGTGGACTTCGTGAAAAGGACTAATGACCCAGCTAATATACCAGACCGGCCTTCTTGGGCAGATTTTGGGGGTATCTCCCCGAAAAAGAAGCTCGCATTTTGTGTTTTGTCGAATGCTGAGAACTCTGCACCGACATATGATTTAGGAAATGGCGTGAAGTTTTCACGAGTATAGGTTTCTTTATATAAATCCCAAAATGTATCAAGTCCCGAAATATCATTTTTTTTATGAACTTCGATTTCTAGTTTCTCAGCTTTGCGAATCAGGTACCTGGTAGTCTTGCGCATCTCTTTCAAAATATCTTCTTCAGTGGGTGTGATATCGACTGCCCACATAGTTTCAGCGTGCATATAGATAGGCGAGGTACGATAGCCAAATGACTTCATCAAGGCAGCATGTTTATCACTATTACTGAAGATCGGTGAGATACGGATAAACCAGAATTTCTCGCGTTGAGCTAGGTCTTTCAGATACTGATGAAAGACTTTCATATAGCGCTTAACAGCCTTGATATCAGCATCAGATAGGTCATATTGTAGCTTATCTGTAGCGATAGCGAAGATAGGACCATGAGGTACGAAAAGGAAGTGGCCCCGTTTAGATCTGATCTTGATGACAAGTGCACCCATAACAAGCTTATCATCGTCATATAGCCCTAGATGTACGGTGTCATAGCCAAGCTGTTTCTGGACGTCTGCCCATTCCCAGGATTGGTGGAAGGATGGAGAACCGGCCTGTGTGAATAGGCTATTCCATTCGTCGATTGTAGTGACTTCTTTGATTTCCATAAGTATGTTAAAGTCTTCGTATACGTCAATTAACTTTAAATTCAAGCACTCTATTAAGATAATTACGATTACTTACTATTTACTAATTGTATTACTTTCTTGGCTTGATCACGGGTGATATTTGTTGGTAGGTTGAGTATCTCTTCACAGAGCGCTTCAGCTTGTGGACATGAGCCTTTCACATAGCGCACTTTGCCCATATCGAGAGCTTTAGGTCCGATCACTTGATCGTACCAGACGCCTAGGAAGACGTTTTTACGACGGCTTGCAGTACGAAGTTTATCTCTATATGGTGTACGAATTGGGTATCGGATGAGCGAAGTTTCTGTAGTGCTCAGCTCTAAAGCTTTGTTATACATACTTACGATATTCGTACGACGTTTTGCGACGTCGTTATATGCTTGCAGTTGCTGCAGCATGAGAGTGGCTGCTGCATGAGGATATGCTTTCGAAAAAACATAATCATAATTACCTTTTTTCTCTTTTTGAGTAATCTCAGGTATCAATAAATTCATTGCGGTTAATAGCTTATGTAAAACTTTACCGATAACCAGTTTATAGCTTGATCTGATGATATAAGTCAGTGGTTTATACAATAAAAGTCTTATCATAAAGCCAAAATCCGGTTGTCTGAGAGTTTTCTCAATCTCATCAAGGCGACTTGATAACGTGGCACTAGTCGTGACAATCGCGCCGCCAAAGACTGAAGAAAAGGCTTTGGATCGACCAAATGATAGTAACAAATGTGTCGGTAAGCGCTTCAGTTGAAACAAGTTTGCATCAAATCCATGTGCTACGTCTTCGAGCACCACGAGATCATGAGCTTTGGCAAACTGTAAGATCTCTTTACGTTTTGTTGGAGTAATCCCGAAGCTATGTTGTAAGATCAGCACACGACATTCAGGTGTGTACTTTTTCTTCAGATCAGCTGGATCCATGGAGTAATCATCAGCTGTAATATCGACGTAGATAGGATTAAATTGATGTGCAAGTATCGGTAATACGACCGCTTCACACGTAAATCCTTGTACTAAAATACTAGATCCAGTTGGTAGATTTAAGCTTTTAAGAAAGTAGTATATAGCACTACGACCTGTCAAAAAGAAATGGATGTTGGCGCTATCGGTAAAAAACTTTTGTTTTAGTTTGCGCTTGAGCTTACCGCTATCTTTGCCTTTATACCATTTCCATGGTTGCGTGAGCAGTTTAAGTGATAATAATGCGTCATTTTTTGTTTCATTTGGGGCAAAATCAGTTGAGATCATAGTTGAGTTATCAATATATCATGTTTCTTTTATATCGCCAATGTTTGCAAAACATTTGGTGGGAATTTGCCTTCTACAAGGACAATAGATTTTTTATCGAGCGAAAACATTACAGCATTTACTAGTTGTTTAACGTCGTTATATATCACTACCCTTTTTGATTGAGTAAGCTCACCAAATAGTTTATCTGTTGTATGAAGTTCGATATTATATTTCTCTAAATGAGCAATGATCTCAGCATACGATTGCCTCTTCTCTACTCCCAATTCGATGATACCTTGTGAAATAATCACTTTGTGAGGCTGAGGAAATTGTTTGATAGTGTCAATCGCAGCCAAGAAACCATTAAGATTAGTATTCGCACTATCGTCAAGAACAGTACTTTTTTTCGCACCTTTTAAAAGCTTTAGTTTACCTGGGATTGAGCTGAGAGTTGAGACAGCATGTGTGATAGTTTTTATACTTAGTTTAAGCTCACGAGCGATAGCAATTGCCGGCAATAGGTTGAGCAATGTATGAGCACCGAGTAATGAAGTTTTGATGGTCAATGATTCATCATGCAACTTGATCTCAGCTGTTTGACCTTCGGCATCAGAGTGTTTTATCTGCAACCAAATATCAGCTTTTTTATCTAAACCATATGTCACGACATTACATTTTAAACTTTTTTCCAGTTCTACTCTGTTGGGTACTTCATAGTTGATATACGCAGTACCAGATTCAGGCAGCTGATATAACAGAGAGCTTTCTTCTGTGATTAGCACTTCTCTACTCCCATAGAGATCGAGATGTTGATTACCAAGTCCGGTAAGAACGGCATATTTGAGTGGAATATAATGTGCAGCTTTCATAATTTCGCCAGATCGATATGCTCCGACTTCGACTACAAAATGAGTCGTCTCGGGCTTGATCTGAGTCAACAAAGCTTGTGCCACACCGATATCACTATTCATGTTTTTTGGTGTTTTAGCGACCTTTAAATCTGCGTTTAAGATGTGATACAAATATTCTTTGACTGAGGTTTTACCGTATGATCCAGTTATGCCAATGAATGTGATATCTGTATCATGGATCAAGGTTTTCGCTTGTTGGATTTTGATTTCACGGGTGATCCAAGCAAGCGGAGTCGTCAGAGTGACTCCAATCATGGTGATCAGTAAGGCGATAAACGGTGCAAACGGGAGCCCAGCTGTCAGTCCATAATAAATCTCTGGCAGCTCAAGAGAAAGCAATAATAAAAGCATTACAGTAACCATATTTATCACGACTAGTAAGATATTGCGGATAGTGATTGCAGGAAGTCGATAGCCAGATTCATAGAGCACTTTGCCGTAGCCTACTTCACGGAAAAAGGAAAAGAAACGGTCGAATCGGTATTCTTTGATCTGGAAAAGGTAGATAAGATGGAGAGACTTAAAAAATGTCCAAAGTAGTGTAAAAACAATCAGCGTAAACATACATGTCAAAAGTCGTCAATCTTGCTCAAACGACTACTATATTATACTAAATCTAGCTTGATTAAGCACGTAGAAATGGCTCTATCTCAGTCCATACTTCTTGTGGGTATTTTATAGGGAGATTGTGGCGTATCTGTGGAAAAACTTTGATCTCAGCATGAGGGATCAGTTTATAAAGCTCATATGCCCAGATAACAGGTGTTTGGGTATCTTCTTCTCCCCAAAGGATGAGAGTTTGTTGTTTGATTTTCGGCAGCTGTGGTGTGAGATCCTGAGTTACGATTTTACGGAAGTTGTTTTCAAGATGCGGATACTTCATCAGATCAGAATCTCGGTGCATAATGCGATAATAGACATATTTCACGATTGGATACAGCTGTTTGATGATTGGCAGCTCTTTGCGATCAATACCTTTGGTTGCTTTAGCTAGAGAGGATACTTTTTTCTCTCGTTTGTATGACGTATTGCAAAGCACGAGTTTGTTTATAAGCTGAGATTCATGTGTAGATAAATAGATCCCCACATTACCACCAAATGAATGACCGACATAATGAGTACGTTTGATACCCAGTTCTTTGAGAAATGCTTTGATTACTTCTGCATACCCTTCGACTCCCCATTGCGGTGGTGGGTTATCACTTTTACCAAATCCGGGGAGGTCAAGTAAAATGCAGGTATATCTGCGTGAAGCCAGATCTGCGAGTGCGTGGAGGCTGTGAATACTGCCACCCCAGCCGTGTACAAACAAGATCGGCTGACCTGAGCCAAACTTTTTGTAATGTATTTTACGGTTTTGAATTTTTATAAACATACTTCGTCCTTATGACTTGATAGCTTGAAGTAATATCTCTTTGAACTCTTCTGGTGTTGCTGGAGTTTCGAGTTTATTTCCATCAAGGTAAAATGTTGGTGTAGCTTGGACATCAACCTCATTACCTGACACAAGGTCAGCTTGCACACGATCACGGATCGTTGAAGAAGCATAATCTTTGTTATATTTGTCTAGATCAAGTTTGAGTTCTTGAGCATATTTTACGAAAGTATCTTCAGGTTTGTCTGAGATAGACCAAGTAGCTTGATTGGTAAAAAGGAGATCATGCATCTCGAAAAATTTACCTTGTTCACCAGCGGCTTCGGCTGCATAAGCTCCTTCGCGAGCATGAGGATGGATCGTATCAAGTGGATAATGACGATAGACGAAGGTTATATTTTCTTTGATTTGTTTGCCTGCTTCAGGATCATTTTCAATCTGTTTGACCATTTGGTAGTACTGTCCACAAGCTGGACATTGGAAATCACTGTACTCGATCAAGATATGTTTTTTATCTTTTGCCCATTTGATATGTTCACGATTTCGAAGTGTGTTGAGAGCTGGAAAAGATAATACTGGAGCTTTACTGGTGAGTTGATATGAGATAACAAAAAAACCGAGAAGTAAGATAATCCCTGCAGCTGCGAGGATAATATTTTTTTGATTCATGATTATGCAGAAACGTATAATGTACTTGAATAATCCTTTATTGTATCATGACTGACTGTACTGATGTTACGTGCATTTTTTTTGTCGAAAATAAATCTCACTAAAATTTTGTAGACATCTTGGTCAAACATGAGATCTTGATCCTCGCCTTGCATCAGACACCATTTGTTGACCATAATCTGATCACTTCTCTCCCCTGCTGCATCTTGCTCACGGATCACAATTGGTCCTTCAAATGGCCAGGTTTTGATCTTAGTGCGATGAAATGCTTGCATGAGTCGCACATTGTGAAATACTGCAGGTTCGCGGCCGACACATGCACCTTTGCAGCGCTCAAGTTTAAAGTTAAAGCAAGAGTTTGTTGTTTTTTCTAGCCCCAAGATTTTCTCGCATAAGCCTTCATCTTTTGCCATGTATTTGATGTATTCTTTCGCTTTGCGCACAGATGGATAGATCCCTAGTACTTCGTCGACATCTTGACCTGCAATAGCCTCAGCTTCAGTTATTTCCACTGTATCGTAGCCATTTTCTAGTTTTTTGAGTTTTACTAATGCGAGTTTCTTCGTCCGTCGTAACTTGCGATTATAGATTGGTTGGACTTGTTTGATGAGATGTGCTTCTTTAAGTAGCGCACCAAGCTCTCCGGCAGTTTCGATATGTTCGATATATGCTACTTGTTGGCACATAGCCATCTCTTTGGTGGAGTTGTAATCATTGCTGAAATGTGACAAAACACGATCTTTGATATTGATACTTTTGCCGATGTATAGTGGATTGTTATTTACATCATAAAATAGATACACGCCAGGAGTTTCGGGAAGTTTTTCAATCTGCGCAGCTGCAAGTGCGGCGGGAAGGGTGGGTTTTTTCAAAATCAGATTATAGGCACTGTCAAGCTTATCGATTGGATGCTCTTTTTGAGTTATTTGATAAAAATCCCACAAAATCTTGGCATCATCGAAGGCTCGATGGCGACGTTCACAATCAAACTGAAAGCGCTCAATAAGTGCATCTAAACTATGTTTTTTGTACTGTGGATACAGCATGCGTGAGAGTTTGACCGTGCAAAGCTGTTTAGACTGGAATGACATGCCAAATCGGCGAAACTCATTTTTGATAAATCCGTAGTCAAATCGGACATTATGGGCTACAAAAATGCTGTCTTCAAGTATCTCGTAAAGTTCTTCTTTGATCTCTTCGAAGGTCGGTGCATTCACGACATCTTCTGTCGCTATACCGGTGATCTGAGTGATGAATGGTGAGACATGAATGCCTGGATTGACGAGTTGTTCGTATGTTTTGACGATTTTACCATCTTCCACGCGAAGAATACCGATCTCGATGATGCGATCGTAGTTCATGCGTGCGCCAGTGGTTTCGATATCAACAAACGATAATGTCATGTGTAGTAAAAATTGCTATATGCTTTAAGCGGATATTCAGTGTAGCAGAAATTTTCATGTAATTCAAAGTATGTAATACCACATTGTCATCCTCGGACTTGATCCGAGGATCCAGGGCTATAATTATGTACGGGATTCCCTCCGCCAGTTGGCGGACGAGTCGGGAATGACATAGAAAATATATATACTTGATATAATAAAGCCCATGAAGATCGCAATACTCGGAGGCGCATTTGATCCGCCACATCTTGGGCACGCCATCGTAGCTCAAGAGTTATTACAACATCTCGAGATCGATGAAGTCTGGCTGATGCCGGTCTATTCACATCCGTTAAACAAAGCTCTCTTGCCTGCTGTAGATCGCTTAGCGATGACGAAACTTCTTGAAACTGAACAAATCAAAGTCTCTGATTTTGAGATCAAGAAAGCTGATACCAGCTATACGATCGAGACACTGCAATCATTGGAAAAACGGTATCCAGAACATGAGTTTAGTTGGTGTATCGGATCGGATATGCTCGCCGATTTCCATAAATGGAAAGATTGGGAAACGCTGATTGCTCAGTATCCGTTTGTTATTTATCCCCGAGGATTTAGCTCTCAAGATTTGACTCTAAAAGTAGAAGCAGCTTTCAAGCTCTCCCCTCTCCCCGCTCGAATCCAGGTTCTCAACGATGCAGACATTACGATTACGAATATTTCGTCTACGCGAATCAAAACTAAACTTAAAAAACATGAATCTATCGCACATCTGATACCGGTTGAGGTACAATCGTATATCAAAACTAACCATCTTTATGAAAGATAATCCACTTACGCTTAATCTCGATACAGAACTGAACCGTATTCAACAACATATCAAAACTGTTTTGGCGAAAACGGGATTTCACAATGTCATTCTGGGAGTTTCTGGTGGGATAGATTCTGCAACGTCGTTATATTTACTACGCTCCTCTATTCCTGCTGAGCATATATTTGTAGTTCATTTTCCTTATTTTGAAAACTTTACTTCTTATTTCCAAGAAACAATCAAAGATCTAGGCTTGCCAAAAAAAAACGTACTTCTCTCCCCTATCAAATCTGTCGTCGATGCGATCGCAGCTAAACAACAGCTTAGTGATCCACAAACCGCTGATGATAAGCTTAGACTGGGAAATATTATGGCTAGAGTGCGGATGACATTGCTGTATGATCTGGCGAAAAAACATGATGCTTTAGTTTGTGGTACCGAAAACAAAACCGAAAATTACCTTGGTTATTTCACTCGCTTCGGAGATGCAGCGTCAGACTTCGAGGTCATCAATCATCTCTATAAAACTCAAGTACGTGAGCTTGCCGCTCACCTGAAAGTGCCACAAAAAATCATCGATGTCTCCCCCACTGCCGGTCTTTGGGAAGGTCAGACTGATGAAAAAGAACTAGGATTTAGTTATGAGGAAGCAGATCAAGTCCTTTTCCAGTATTTTGAAAAAAAAATTCCTTTGGTTGAGCTGCAAAAAGACTTCCCTACTGCCACTCAGATAGTAGAAACTGCGCAAAAGAATGCTTTCAAGCAGGAAGTGCCATATTTGATAAAATGAGCAGGCTTGATATCTTATAGTATTTATTATATAATTTATGAATGTCAGCTGAATCACCTCAATTATTTTGGATCGAACAACTCCGAACTGAAACGAGTTTTCATATGGAGCTGAAAGGTCGCCTATCATCAGTCCTTTCTCGAATAAATACCGAAAGTCCTTTTGCATTGCCCGTTAACCATATTGAGTTAGCAGCTGGGATTAAACCGTTATTAGAATCACTAGTAACAGACCAGTTATTAGCAGGAATACCTGCTCAAGTTATACTATCAGATTTCTCATATGCTGATAGAGATGTTGCTTTGAATGCTTTTAAATCATTACAAACTCCGTTAAATCACGAAAATTTTTATCGATCTACTGCAGATAAGATTAGACTAGAGCGACATTTGAGGCAAGATTCACAAGGAGTGCCAAGGGTTCAGATACCTGAAGATTGGCATGATGTGCATCTTTCTTTTGCCAGCTTAGCAAATTATGTAGCATGGCCTGATCTGCAACAATACATACAACATCCGTCAGTACGTATGATTAGTTTTATGAATAGTGTTAGCGCTGGACCACAAGCATATTTCCACGAACAAAGAGTAACCTCTTCTGAAGAAATTGCTGCTTTTATACAACAAGTAGGCTTTATACCATCGTATGAAGGTATGATGACTGATCTGAGAAATCCTGAAAAGCCACGATTTGAACCTGTAATAGGTGGTGTATATGTCCGACCTGAAAATGAAGATCAAGCAGTATGGCTACACAATAATTACATGCAGCAAACAATCCCCGTTTACCAATAAGTATTGGCTTTCATGACGTCATTGAGCTGCGTTACGTTCTCATCTTCTTGCACAGAGATAAACTGAGGTGAAAACTCTGTGAACTCACGCTTGAGCTCATCAATTCGTTGTGGATTTTGGAGTAAATCACGTTTATTGAAGACATAGACTTTTTTCTTCTCAGCAAGTCCAAGTTCAGCTAGTATCTTCTCAACAGTTTGGATCTTATCGTACATCTTAGGATCTGAGATATCGATCACATGAAGTAGTAAATCTGCATGAGTTGATTCGAGTAAGGTCGATTTAAAGGCATCAATCAACGAAGCTGGTAGGTTTTGGATAAATCCGATAGTATCTGCGACTAAGATTGGTTTATCCGAATGCGCAAGCTTACCAATCGAGCTATCAAGTGTGGCGAACAAGACATCTTTTGACAGTTTATCTTTGCCTGTTAGCTTATTAAATAATGTTGTTTTACCTGCATTGGTATACCCGACGATTGCGACAGTTTGGAATCCTTGTTCACGACGGCGGTCCATCTGGTTTGTTTTAGTTTTTTCTTGTTTTGTGAGTTTTTCTTGGGTTTTCTTCATTTCTTGACGCCAGTGACGTTTCATGAGCTCGATATTAGTTTCTCCGAGTCCTCTGGTGCCGATTCCTCCACCTTGGCGACCAAGCTCTGTGCCGAGACCATACATACGTGGTCCCATGTGTCGCATGCGAGCGAGCTCAATCTGTAGCTTTGCTTCCGCAGTACGTGCGTGTTTTTCGAAGATATGCAAGATCAGATCTACTCGATCCCAGACTTCGATATTAGGATTTTTCTCCCAGAACAATTTTTGCAGTTTATAGACTTGCGAGCTTTTGGCGAGCGCATTTAAGATCACGACATCAATCCGTTGTGGTTTAATCATGGCTGCGACTTCATCAGCTTTTCCAGAGCCAATGTATGTGCCTGGATGTGGTTGAGCTCGACGTTGAATGATCTTGACGATATTGGCTTTACCATATGTTTTGACCAATGAGACGACCTCAGACAGATGGTCTTCGGTTTCCTCAGGGGTCATAACTGGTGGGACGACATCGATAAGGACGACGTTTTGAATCTTACTCATAGGACTTACATTATACGGTACTTATAGCATTCGTACATCTCAGATTGTGCTTCATGATGAAAATCTTTGATACAATTGCAGCATGAAACAACCAATTGATCTAGCCATGCTGCTGAGTCAAAAAGCTGGTGAGCATCTGGTCGATGCATATCATTTCAGCCAAAACAAAGATGCTACAAGTAGCTTAAAGGAAGCTGAAGCTTGTATTCAAGCGATCATTCTTTTCCAGACGAGTATGGAGGCGATCATCAATGAAGAAGTGCTTAATCATCCCCTGCTGAAAGAGGTCAAAACCGAGCAAGAAGAGTTACACCGTCATTTCAAATCATTATCTTTTAAAAATAAATGGATTCGAGCATATGAAACGTTACAACTGCACGAAACTGAGTATCTCAATGACTATCTGACATTCTATACAGAGTTTCGTACTCCGATCACACATCCGAAAAGTCGCTATATCTCAGTTCAGAAATACCGTTTCAAAGCAGTCTGTGATGGACTTGAAAACGGCTGGTATACCTTCCAACTTTTGTTTGCCATCCTCGGTAAACAGTTGACTTCATGGGACGAGTTTTGTGAGCAGATAGGTTTACAGACATAAACTGCAATAGATTTTTTTACACCTATTGCAGTCAGTAAATTCTATTACTTTTTCACAACTGGTTCTTTCACGGTCGCATTTGCCGCATCAAAGCTGATCAAGACAATCGAGGTCAACATGATCACGATGCCGACAATATTTGCGACTGATAGCTGTTGCGCTGCGCCATAAGGATTCAAAGCTGTAGTAGCAATGATGATACTGACAAGCGGTAACATCAACTCTGCAAAAGTCGAAACACGAGCATCGGTATGTTGTAATCCTTTGTAATACAGATATACTCCTGCAGCTCCAGTGATACCGGCGATGACGAAGAATCTCCAGATTTCATTGAAACCAAGTGCCATAGGACTATATGTTTGACCAAGAGCTAATGCGAAGATAAGTGCCACAGGGATAGCAAGTAAAAAACGCAATGCAGTCGCTGCTGGAAACGGAATTTTACTCAGGCCATATTTACTCATGATTGTCCCCGCTCCCCAACAAAAGGTTGCACCAATGGACATCAGATAAATCATCTCTTTGCCTTTTAATGCTAGAGAAACTACTTCTGTGCCAAAGGTAATCATGTAACTACCGACAAGTGCCAACGCGGCCAAGATAAGAAATCGAAGGGTAACTTTTTCTTTCAAAAGAATCATCGATAATCCAACCACAAATAATGGTTGTAATTTTTGTAGTAACAATGGTGTGACAAAGTCATTAAATGCAAAGCTTTGTTGTAAAGCTGCGGTAAACAATAATCCACCGAGCACACTACTACAGACTGTCATAACAAGGAAGTTTACCCAAACCTTGGCAGACATTTTCTTGTAGACATCTAGATATTTGAAGAAAATAGGACTCAGAAATAAAAATCCTAATGTGTGTTCAAATAACACAATTGATGATGGTGGGATCGTATATGTAAGCTGAGTGCGAAAGATTGCATCGATCGCCCAAAGACTAGCCGCAATCATGATAAAAACTGGCGCATACCGAGTGGAAGGTGACATAAAATGAGTGTGAATTTATAAATTCACTTCAGGAGATAATCAAAGCAGCCATGTAAAAAGGCTCCTTCTTCTATCCGGACTATACCGTCGGCTCCGGGATACTACCGGATCATGTCTGTCTTTGCCTTGCGACAAGTCGAGACTCGTGGGCTCGTCATATCGCTATGACATACCACCGATCGGGAATTGCTTGATTTGCATCAAACTCACCCTGCCCTGAAGGACAAGACTATTGTACGGCTAGATGCATAAAATGTAAAATGTTTTAACATCACATTGTCATAACAAACTAAATCATGGTATCATGAGGTATGCAATACAAACTACTCGCTCTCGACATTGATGAAACTCTTGTCAAAGAAGCCACACATATACCAAGCCCTAAGCTGTATGAGACATTACAACTTGCTGCTAAAAAAATAAATATCTCTATAGTGACTGCGCGATCGATTATCGCGGCCAATCAGTTTCTGGAAAATATACAGTTACCACCTGCATATCATGCACTTGAGAACGGAGCGAAAATCATGAGTCCTGATGGCAAGCTTGAACGCGATCTACATATCCCCCATGCTGAGGTCCAGGCATTGATTGATGCTGCAAGTGGAGATTTTCTCGATATGGGATTATGTTTCGATAGTCATTGGAACGATAAAGTGACTGATCATTCGGATAAAATAGTAAATGGATTATCATTTAGCTGCAAAAGTCGTGAAGCTGCAATCGCACTCGGTGAAAAACTTGCCAAGCTCGACACTCAATATAGTATCAATGCTGGTAATCATTGGTCACTTGCTGGGTATGGTTCAATTCTCATTTTCCACAAAGACGCAACCAAAGGAAATGGGTTGAAGTATATCCAAGATAAACTTGGTATCCAGCCCGAAGAAACAATCGCCATCGGTGATGGCGCGACAGATCGTGCAATGTATCAATATGCTGGGCTCAAAGTAGCGATGTCCAATGGTGATGATCAGCTCAAAGAAGAAGCTGACATAATCTCGAAAACTGTCGATGAAGATGGCGTAGTCGAGATAATTGAGAAATATATTCTTAGTTAACAATCTTCCGTACGGTACTGCCGTCAAAATCAGTGAGTTCACTGAGGAATCCTACTTCGACTAGCTGAGAGATGATTTTCACTGCACGATTATATGGGATATCAAGCATGTCTTTGAGGACTTTGGGAGTAGATGCACCGGTGTCACCGATGATTGCTTTGGCTTCTTCGAGGAGCTCGTCTAGTTCTTCCATAAGTGACTATTGTAACATGAATGCAGTAATTTTTACTTATGTATTATTCATTTGTAGGAGCTGTGAAGATGTTTCCTGATTCGGAGACCTGAGTTTCTTGTGGTGGTTGATACTCAAAACCATATATATCATCAATACCTTGAACTGCTTGTTCAAGAAGTTCAGATTGAGGGATAGCTTGGCCTTCTAGATTTTTAGCTCGGCAGAAGTAATCTGTTATTGGTGAGCCTGCACCAAATGCTGCTGGAACTTTGTCTCTTCCGACTGCTCTCCAAATTAAATGTTTACCTGCTTCAACTGCTGACATATTTCATATTATATCATACAGTTTCACTACCAGCCTTTTATGACAGTGATACATACATATTGAGTAAATATGTTTTGAAAGCTCTTGCAAATCAAGCAATCATTGATTACAATCTTGTATAACGAACGTTCGATATGAAAACACCAGATCTTATTTTGAAAAAATCAAAAGAGCTTTTCACGCAAAAAGGAGACATGCTCAGTATGCGTACTCTCGCTCATGCTTGTAAAATCCAACCTTCAGTCCTCTACTATCACTTCAAAAACAAAGAAGATTTACTTCGCACAGCTTTTGATCGTACCTGTAAAAAGCTCGGCGAGCTGCGTAAAGAGCTTCCCGATCTGACAGATCCCATCATGATGCTGCGTCAACGGATCGAGTTTCAGTTCGATAATGCTGGTGACATCATGTTTGTACTTAAATATTATGTTGAATACAGAGCAGATTTCAAAAAACATGCACTCGGCTTCATCCCCAACTCGCATGTGCATATCCGCGAAGTCCTCGAAGAAGGGGTGAAACAAAAAGTTTTCAAGATCAAAAATATCGACCATGATGCACTTGTCATAGCCCATGCGATCAATGGCTTCGTGATGGAATATTACCCTCAAGTCCCCAAAGGTAAATCACGCGTAGAACTCGTAGACATGATCCAATCATTTATCATTAGAGCTATAACATGAAGAAAAAAATAGTAGTCGTAGGTGGCGGTTTCGGAGGTCTTGCCTCAGCTGCGCTTCTCGGAAAACAAGGATATGATGTCACTCTCTTGGAAAAAAATGAAGCGGTTGGTGGCCGCGCTTCGGTACTCAAGAAAAAAGGTTTTACCTTTGATATGGGACCTTCGTGGTATCTGATGCCTGATGTGTTTGATAGATTTTATGGATTATTTGATGCCAAACCATCAGATTTTCTCAAGCTTAAACGTCTTGATCCCAACTATCGTGTTTTCTTCGGCACGAATGATTATGCTGATATAAAAGCCAAATTCGAAGATAACTTACCTTTTTTTGAAAAAATTGATCCGGGTGTAACACCTCATCTGAAATCGTATCTTAAGCAATCCCAAGAAAATTATGAGGTTTCTAAACGCTTTATTTATCATCAGTATGATTCAGTGTTTGATTTTTTCAATAAAGATCTCATCAATGAAAAACCAGATATCCGATTATTTGGACGGTTAGATAAATATCTGGCTCGATACATCAAGAATGAACGACTGCAGAAGATCTTGGCATATAGCATGGTTTTTCTCGGTGGTTCTCCGTCAAATACTCCAGGGCTTTTCTCTATCATGTCGCATATCGATTTCAATCTCGGTGTCTACTATCCAATGGGTGGGATCTATGAAGTCATACGATCTTTGCAGACACTATGTGATCGCTATGGTGTGAAGATACTGACCAATCAAAATGTAAAAAAAATCAACGTAGACAACGGTACTGCTACTACGGTAATAACTGATAAAAAGTCATTTGTAGCTGATGAAGTGGTAGTAAATGCTGACTATCAATTTGCAGAAACTCAGCTGCTCGATCCGCAGTGGCAGACATATAATAAGTCGTTTTGGTCAAAACGCACAGTGGCTCCATCTGCCTTTATCATGTATCTGGGAGTGAAACGTAAAGTGCAAAATTTGAAACATCATACGTTGCTCTTCGATCATGACTGGGAACAACATTTCAATGAAATTTTCGATAATCCTATGTGGCCAGAAAATCCATCGTACTATGTATGTTGTCCATCAAAGACTGATTCATCTGTCGCACCTAAGGGCATGGAAAATCTGTTTATCCTTGTCCCAATTGCATCTGGACTCAAAGATACTGCAGCTATGCGTAAAAAATATGGAAATAAAATGTTAGCTCATCTAACAGGTATTTTAGGTGATGATTTCCGTAAAGATATCGTCGTGCAAGAAACATTTGGCATCTCAGATTTTGAAGAACGATATAACGCATACAAAGGTACAGCTCTTGGGCTCACTCAAACATTTTTCCAGTCAACGATCTTCAGACCAAGAAATAAAAGTAAGAAAGTCAATAATCTCTATTACACCGGTCAATACACAATTCCAGGCATCGGCATGCCGATGTGCTTGGTTAGTGCAGAGTTAGTAGTTGATAAGATAGTCAATGGATAAAGAACAAATTTTCAGTAAAGCCAGTACCACGTATTACAATGCCAGCCGCTTCTTCCCTGCTGAGATTCGTGAAGATGTGTACACGCTGTATGCATTTGTGCGCACTGCAGACGATTTCGTCGATGCGATACCAGCTGCAAAATCTGGTTTTATGAACTATAAAAAAGAAGCACTTGCCGCCCTCTCAAAGGGCAAATCTGACAATCCTATCATCAATGACTTCGTGGAACTTTATAACAGAAAAAAGTTTAAAAAAGAATGGGTTGAATCATTCCTCGCTGCGATGGAAGCTGATCTCACGATCAATACATATGCAACTATGAAAGATCTCGAAGGTTATATGTATGGATCGGCAGAAGTAATTGGACTATTCATGTCAGCAATCATGGAGCTTCCGGTGAAAGCGTATCCTGCTGCTCGGATGCAAGGTCGAGCGATGCAGCTCATCAACTTCATCCGTGATATCCGCGAAGACCAAGAGCTCGACCGAGTTTACCTTCCACAAGCAGATATGAAGAAATTTAAGATCTCTCGAGTCCGACCCATTACCGAGGAGGACGAACTGAAGTTTGCAGAGCTAGTACGTTTTGAGATCGAGAGATATTACGAAATCCAAGCCAAAGCAACTGCTGGATATGAGTATATTCCCCGTCGCTATCGCATTTCCGTCAAGACTGCCGCAGATATTTATACCTGGACTGCCAAACAAATCTACAAAAATCCGATGATCGTTTTTGAAAAAAAAGTAAAACCACATAAATTACAGGTGATCGCACAATATCTCATCAATTATCTAACTGTATGAATCTAGAAACGTTTATCAAGCAATATCGACCGCAACTTGAGAAATATATCGTCGATGTTCTCAAAGCAAAGCAGCATCAGATGCCACTTCCGCTCTATGCAGACGCCGTCGGCTGTATTCTCGATTGTATCAATGGCGGTAAGATGTGGCGTGGACTATTGGTGATGCTCGGTGCACAGATGCATGGTAAAGCGATCACACCAGATGTTTTTGCAGCAGCGGCAGCAATGGAGATCTTGCATACTTCCCTCTTGATCCACGATGATTTCATGGACAATGATTTCAAACGTCGTGGCAAAGATTCAGTGTTTTATCATTACATCAAACAAGGCAAGAAACTGAATGCACAAAATTCGACATTGTACGGCCAAGCTCTTGGAGTTTGTGTTGGAGATATTGCGTTCTTCCTCGCTGCACAGATTGCAGCAGAGCAGATCGAAGATCCAGTCGTACTGCGCGAGATGATCAAGTATGCCAGTCGAGAGATGCAGTTCGTCGGCGCAGCACAGATGACAGATGTGCATCATGGAGCGATCAATCTTGAGCCAGATCTGACTACTATTTTGCAGGTCTATAGCTATAAAACTGCGTACTATTCGTTCTCATTACCGTTATCTCTTGGTGCCCTACTTGCGGGAGAAACTGCGATTGAGCCATTGTATGTTTTGGGACATGATCTCGGGATTATCTTTCAACTCAAAGATGATGAGCTGGGGATGTGGGGAGAGACGGCAGAGATTGGGAAAGAGGTCGGCTCAGATATCCGTGAGAACAAGAAAACCTGGTTACGACACTATCTTTTCATGAAAGCGACACCAGCAGAAAAAAAGAAACTTGAGAAACTATTTGGAAATACTGCAATTACGCACGAAGATGTACAGTATGTCCGAAGCGTGTTGGAAAAATATGCGATCTGTGAGCTGATCCAACCAGAGATCGATACGCGGGTAGCTAGTATAAAAAAATATCTAGCTGAGTTTGATATGCAAAAAAAAGATACAAGTTTACTGACAGAGTTTATCGATTTTAATTTGAATCGGAAGAAATAGATTAACTAGGCCTGGATCCTCGGATCATCTACCCGCAATGCTTCGCATAGCGATGCAGACGGGAGTCCGAGGATGACATTATTATGAAAATATTATCATTAGTTTTTAATCTTTCTCGCCCACGCTTTTGGTTGTACACAGCGGGTCCCTTCATCGTCGGAGCGGCGTTTGCAGTACACGATGTATATCAGCTAAACACTCCCGCTTTTTGGATTGGATTACTTTTTTTCCTCATCCCAGCCAATATGTATCTGTATGGTGTGAATGATCTGGCCGATGAAGATACTGATGAACATAATACTAAAAAAACATCTCACGAGATTAAGCTCGCCGAAAGCAACAAAAGAATTTATATCGTTTCGATCATGATTTCAATTGCGACTTTGCTGTTGTTGCAATCAGTGTTTAGTGCACAGAGTTTTTTGTTGACGAGTATCTTCATGGGACTGGCGACTATGTATAGTTTGCCGCCTATCCGCTTGAAAGCTAGACCGTACCTCGATTTTTTATCAAATATTTTGTATGTAGTGCCAGGGTTGGTCGGCTATAGTTTGTTTACTGGCCAGCTGCCACCGTTACCTATCATCGTCGCTTGTGGAGCTTGGACTGGTGCTATGCATCTCTACTCTGCAATCCCCGATATCCAAAGCGATACGCAAGCCAAGCTGCAGACTACTGCAGTGCTGTTAGGTCGTATGAATAGTTTATGGCTCTGTTTTGTGCTGTGGAGTATCTGTGCGATTATCGTGGCGTTTTATAGTCCGTTTTTTGTTTTTATATTAGTTTATCCATTTCTTACCCTTCGAGTAATCATTGGCCAGCTTGATCTGACTGGATTATACTGGCGCTTCCCTTGGATCAACGGCATTATTGGGTTTATACTGTTCTGGTATGCGATCTTCAGCTAAATCTGTCAGTGTCATAATCCCCACTCTCAATGAAGCTACTGCTCTCCCCTACCTTCTCGAAGATTTACAAAAAGAAACTGAGTACATCAAAGAAATAATTATTGTCGATGCTATGTCCACTGATGATACTGTCAAAAAAGCGAAACAGTATTCAAAGGTAACAGTTATTACATCTGAAATTCGTTCTCCTGCTCATCAGCGAAGTCTGGGTGGTAAAAAAGCTACTGGAGAAATTTTGGTATTTATGGATGCTGATGTTCAGTTGCCAATCAAAGGCTTAGAGAAACTTATCAATAAGTTTATTGATAAAAATCTAGACATAGCTTGTCCTTACTACTCTCCCCTATCATCAAACCTCATTATCAAAATGATTTATGCTTTTTTTAATCTGCTTTTTTTCGTATTTCAAAAGCTATCACCATCAGGTGCCGGCTCATGTATCATCGTGAAACGTGAGTTGTTTGAAAAGCTGGATGGTTTCAATCAGAAGATGACGTACGATGATATTGAGTTCATCCGTCGAGCATCAAGAAACGGTAAATTCGGCATGCTGTCTGAAAAGGTATTTGTTTCGACTAGACGTTTTGAAAAATACGGCATTTTGCGGACAACTGTTCAGTATGTACTGCTTTCGTTGTTTTTCGTCTTGGGTATGTTTCGATTAGCCAATATCATGAAGTACGAGTTTGCGAAGTATGAGGACTAACTATTGCTAAATGGTTAAAGTGTTAAATTGTTACTTCTTTTGAAGCCTGGTAAAACCTCCAGAACCAATAGCCGAAGAAAAGCTGAAACGGAATATTGATCCAGACTCCCCAAGGGAACTGAAATATTGGCGTGAGCGCCAAAAGTACTATCCCCAATCCCCCATTGTCTAGTACGGCAAAAAGCATCAGATACTTCGATAATTTCCGGTGTGGATAGCGATAAATGTAGATGTAAATAAAGGTATCGAGTAATACGATGATGCCCCAGATGCGCATCAGCATGATCTGAAAATCTGAGAAGTCGAATCCGAGCAGCGGAATATATTGTTTGGGCAAGAGTAAGGGAATTAATCCCCAGATGACGATCACCATGAAAAATTTGAAGGACATGATGTGTTTGAAGAGTTTGGTGTCGAGGATATTCATAGTAATTAAGTTCGATTTCAATTATACTGCTTATACATCGTTATCACTGCATAAAACGCTATGTCATCAGATCTTATAATCCGCTTAGCCATCTATATCGCCTCATTCGTGGCTATCTGGATTGGTGCTGGACTCATCGTCCGTACAATCACGAAGTTTTCGTACCGACTTCACATGTCTTCGTTCACGGTGTCTTTCGTGCTCCTTGGATTGCTGACATCGATCCCTGAGTTTGCAGTCGGTATGAATGCAATTGCTTTAAAAGAGGCTGAGATTTTCGTCGGGAATTTACTTGGTGGTATCATCGTTTTATTCCTTCTCATAATCCCGATACTTGCGATTCTCGGCAATGGCATTAAACTTCGACAATCCTTCTCGCAACAACAGTTGTTATTGATACTAGCTGTGATTGCGACACCTGCTTTCCTGATCTTGGATCGCCGAGTGGGCAACTACGAAGCATTGTTTATGATCTTATTTTATCTGTTGGGTGTTTATATAATCCAACGCAGACCCACGGTTACTGAAGCTGTAGAACAAAAGATTTTCAAACCGAAAATATCATACGCTACTGATCTTGGAAAGGCAGGAGTCGGAGCTGTCATAGTTTTTATTTCCAGTCAGGCAATCGTCTCACAAACTGAGTATTTTTCTGGACTTCTAAATATCGCGCCATTTTATCTGAGTTTGATACTGCTATCTCTTGGTACGAATTTACCTGAGCTATCACTGGCTGTGCGTTCGATCATGCATGGCAAGAAGGATGTAGCATTTGGCGATTATCTGGGATCTGCAGCCGTCAATACATTACTTTTTGGTGTATTTTCATTGCTGACACAAGGAGATGTGTTTACTTCTCGAGATTATCTTTCCACATTTATCTTTTTGATCCTCGGATTAGTGTTATTTTACTTTTTCGCACGATCTCGTAATACCGTATCTCGGACAGAAGGTTTTGTCTTATTACTGCTTTATGTAGTGTTCCTCTGGGTAGAGCTCGTTTAATGAAACTTCTCTCCTCGCTCGAGCATTTCAAGAAATTGTTTCATCCTACGCTCACGTGTTTCAGGTTTCTTTGACGTTTGCAGTCGCCAGTGAAAAGCATACAGATTGGTTTTATTGAGGGTTTCATAAAACGCTTTAGCTTTCGGATGTTTTTCAAGCTCTTTCAAGAAATCTGCAGGAGCTTTCATATTACTGGGTGAATCATACGCTTGGTCCCAGCGACCATCTGCTTTGGCGCGATCAATCTCAGCTTGACCTGAAGGCTGCATTTTCCCGTCTTTAATCAGCTTTTCGACTTTGCCGATGTTGATCTTGGACCACATGCTGCGAGCACGTCTAGGAGTGAATTTTTGCAGATAGGATTCTTCGTTATACTTCTTGGATTGACCGTCGATCCAGCCGTAGCAAAGTGCGACATCCAGTGCACCGGGATGGTCGACAGTCGGTTTCCCAGTAGCTTTCTTGAAGATCTGGATCCAGACGCCATCTGACGATGCATGATTTTCTTTCAGCCATGTTTCAAATGCTTTAGCTGAAGCAAATGGCAGAATAGGCTGATTTAATGGTTTACTCTTCATAATATTAGATTGTCATTCCCGACTCGATCGGGAATCCAGGCCTGGATCCTCGGATTCCTACTTCGCCGAAGTGGCTATGAAGGACGAGGCAAGTCCGAGGATGACATGAACCTCAGTCACTCAGATGTTCTTCTTTAAAGGTCTCTTTGATCTCTTTGTAAGTTGTGGTTTCATCTTTCTTGGATTTCTTTGATTCACGCTTGTGATTGATGACTTCGATAAAGACTGGAATAAGTGAAAATAAGACGATACCGATGACTGCGATCTCAAAATTCTTTTTCACAAACTCTAAGCCTCCGAAGAAGTAACCAAGGAATGTGAGACTGGTGACCCAGATAAAAGCACCAATGACATTGTAGAAGATAAACGTATCGTAATGCATTTTACCGACACCAGCGACAAATGGGGCAAAGGTACGAACGATTGGGATAAAACGAGCTAAGATGATGGTTTTACCGCCGTGTTTATCATAAAAAGCACGTGTTTTTTCGAGATACTCGACTTTAAAGATACGTGAATTCTTGTCTGCGAAAACTCGTGGTCCGATATGATGACCGATCCAATAGTTGACAGTATCACCGAGGATAGCTGCGATGAGGAGAGTGATATAAACTACCCAGATATTCAAGAATCCTCCACCAGCGAGGGTACCGACGACAAATAAGAGTGAATCTCCCGGTAAGAATGGCAAAATGACGAGGCCGGTTTCGGCGAAGATGATGGCAAACAATATAACGTAGGTCCAGTTTCCAAATAAATTGATGAGGTTGGCTAAATGTTCATCTAAGTGTAAGAAGAAATCGACGATTTGCATGTGAATAATAAATTGACAATACGAAATTATAGCATTAGACAGGTTTGTTATACTACTATTGCATTATGAAAGCTTTATCTGTGTTTTTTATCTCTGTTGTAATCGGAATCATAGCTATAGTGAGCTATACTCTACTCTCTCCACGACAAGTACTCGAAAAAGATACTTCAAAAGATACAGTAACTCAATCACAAGCATTTGATCTTGCAGAAGCTCCGAAGGAAACTCTACGTGCACAGATTACCTCACTTGAAGGTGATGTGAAGTGGCAGTCCCGCGTGGCTACTGAACCGGCCGAACTAAAAGAGCCACGCAAACTCCAACAAGGAGAAGAGATTTTGACAGAAGAAGATGCTACTGTAGAGCTGAGTTTTACTGATCTCGATCTTAGTCTTTCACCAGAA
>JBGSBR010000020.1:0-22064 GCA_041730495.1 Weeksellaceae bacterium
CAAAGAAGTCCCTGATCCTCAGCGCTATGGCGTGATTGATTTTGATGAAAATCATAATGTAACCTCGATTGTCGAAAAACCTACCGATCCAAAAAGTAATTTTGCTATGGTTGGTATATATGTATTAGATAACCGAGCTTCACAGTTTGCCAAAGAAGTAAAACCATCTGAACGTGGTGAGATTGAGATACCTGATGTTATCAACAAATATCGCGACTTAGGTGAGCTGAAAGTAAGTATCGTCGATGGATGTTGGGAAGATGCAGGCACATTTGATAGCTTACTTGCTGCGAATAACTACTGGGCAGAAAAGCATAATAAAAATAAATAAATATTGAGTTTTAATTTAGCTCTTCGTATTATAAGATTAATATATGGATACAACTCAGGTCTTACTTTTAATTATTCTTAGTCTCTCAACAATATTTTTGACCGTTATCGGTATCCAACTCATCATAGTTTTAAAAGAGCTGAAAACCACCTTGCAAAGTGTGAATAAAATCGTCAAAGGCTTCGATACACTTGGAGTCGGGTTACAACATGGTGTCGGTGAGGTCACTGGCTTTATCAATGGCTTTAAAACCATCATGAAAATTGTAGATTTGTGGGGAAAGAAAAAAAATGACAAATAATAACGAAAACAACAGTCACAACTTTTGGTCAGGCTTCGCACTCGGCGCTGTCGCCGGTGGAGCACTTATGTACATGTTTGCTACAGAACGTGGACGCAAATCGTTGACCTCAATCCTTGCTAATGCTGAGTCATTGGAACACAATATTGAAGATGTCTTAGACATGCTTCAAAAACAAGATTTGTTTAAAGACACAAAATAACTTCATTTTCTTCGATATTTGTGTTGACAACTGAATACGTGTAGTGTATATTAATCCAATTCACCCTTTTTTGAGGGTTTTTATTTGTTGCAACTTCACCCAATCGATGACACCTAAATCAAAGACCCAATCCTCTTCCCAACACATTATTTTAGGTACAGAAGAACCTAATGTTCCAAACTTCGACCTCATTGAGGTACAAAAACAGTCTTGGGATCGCTTCCTCAAGCAAGATTTGAAAGAAACAGTAGCAGAATTTTTCCCGATCGATGATTACACTGGTAAAAAACTCACTCTTCATTTTGAAGACATGATTTTCGGTGAGACCCGTCACGATATGGATGTCTGTATCGCAAAGAAACTCACTTATGATCAACCTATTTATCTGCGTCTTCGTTTAGAAAACAAAAAAACAGGAACTGAAAAATCACAAGACGTGTATCTTTTCAATCTTCCAATCATGACAGCTAAAGGTACCTTTATCATCAACGGTATTGAACGTGCAATCATCAGTCAGATCGTCAGATCTCCTGGTATGTACTTCACAGCCGAGATCGATAAAACCACTGGCATGACCATCTATAATGCTGAAATCAGACCTTACATCGGATCATGGATTGATATTAGTATCAATAAACATGGTGTGATCGAGATGAAGATCAACAAACGTCGTAAGATGCTTGCAACAGTCTTCCTCAAACTCTTCGATGGTGAAAACAGTAATGACTTACTGCAATACTTCCAGGATGTCGATCAAGACTTAGTCGAAAAATATATTGCCCCAACACTCAAAAAAGATCGTACATCTAATCGTGATGAAGCGGTACTTGAGTTTTATCGTAAGGTAAAGCCAGGTGAGCCTTTGATCTTAGAAAATGCATACAAAACATTAAATGCTTTGTTCTTTGATTCAAAAAGATACTCAATGGGACCTGTCGGTCGCTATAAAATCAATCGCAAACTTGAGTTAAACTTCGAAAACACTCCAGAACATTACTTGCTTCAAAAAGCAGATATTATCGCTGGACTGAAACACTTAGTCAAACTTACTAAAGGTCAAGGTGATTTCGATGATATCGATCATCTTAGTAACCGACGTCTTCGTACTGTAGGCGAACTTATCGCTATGTACGGTGTTCGTGCAGGTATGATTCGTGTCGAAAAAGAAGTCAAAGAGCGTATGAGTTTGATCACCAGTGATGTTAATCCAAATCCATCACAGGTCTTAAACAACAAACCGCTTATCGCAACTGTCAATATTTTCTATAAAACAAGTCAACTTTCAACCATCGTTGATCAAACCAATCCTCTGTCAGAGCTCGACAATCTTCGTCGTATCACAGTCGGTGGACCAGGTGGTATTGAAAAGCAACGTGCTTCATTCTCAATCCGTGATATTGCAGCCTCACAGTATGGTCGTATCGATCCGATCCGATCTCCTGAAGGTCCAAACATCGGTGTCGTAACCTATATGGCTATGTATGCTCGTGTGAATGATTATGGTTTCCTCGAAGCTCCATATCACAAACTCATCAAAGAAACCAAAGGCGGTAAAACTAAAGTCCGTATCTCAGATGAGATCGTCTACTTACAAGCTGACGATGAAGAAAAAAGTTATATCACTTCAGCCAACGTCGGTATCGATGAAAATCGTTATCTCACAGATGAGCGTGTAGTCGCACGTTTCAAAGGTGATGTTGCCGAAGTTTCAATTGATCAACTAAATTATATTGATATCTCACCACGACAAGCTATCGGTATCTCAGCCTCACTTATTCCGTTCTTACAGAATGATGATGCTAGCCGTGCACTCATGGGAAGTCACATGCAATGTCAGGCCGTACCATTGGTACGACCACAAGCTCCACTCGTGGGCACAGGCATGGAAGCCACCATCGCAGCTGAGCTTGGACGTACAGTTCGTGCTCCAGAAGATGCAACTGTCGATTATGTCGATGGTAGTAAAGTCGTCCTTAAAGGTAAATCTGGTAAAACATATCAATATGATATGCAACGTTACCTACGTACCAATAAAGACGTCACATTCGATCAAACACCTCGAGTCGAACCTAATCAAACCCTTAAAAAAGGTGATTTAGTAATCGATGGACCAGCAACACAAGATGGTCGTCTCGCTCTTGGTCATAACTTAGTCATCGCTTATACATCATTAAACGGTCTTGGTTATGAAGACGGTTTCGTAGTTTCAGAATCATTACTGAAACGAGACATTTTCACCTCAATCACTAGTGAAGAATACATCGCTGACTTAGTAGATACCAAACTTGGACCAGAAGAACTCACACGAGATCTTCCAAATGTCCGTGAAGAAGTACTACAAAATTTAGATAAAGATGGTCTCGTACTTCTTGGCACACAGGTCAAGGGCGGTGATATCTTCGTCGGCAAGGTCGCTCCAAAAGGCGAACGCGAACTGACAGCCGAAGAACGATTGCTTCGTGCAATCTTCGGTGAAAAAGCTAAAGATGTCAAAGACACTTCACTGCGTATGCCTTATGGTGATCGTGGTACAGTCGTCAACATCGATACAATCGATTCTAAAAAAGATCCAAATGAACTTGAACCAAGTATCTTAAAACGTATCTTGGTCCAGACATCACAGCTTCGCAAGGTCACCATCGGTGATAAGCTTGCAGGTCGTCATGGAAACAAGGGTGTTATCTCAAAGATCTTACCTGAGTATGATATGCCGTATCTAGCTGATGGTACACCTGTTGATATCATCATCTCTCCTCTTTCGATTCTTGCTCGTATGAATCTAGGACAGTTGTTTGAAACAATCCTTGGTTGGATTGCTGTCAAAAACAACAGTCATATTTCTGTACCAGTATTTGAAAAGATCAAGGAAGATTACATCACCTCAGAGATGGATAAACTTGGGTTCCCAACTGACGGTAAAGTAACTCTTTATGATGGTCGTACCGGTGAAGCATTTGATCGACCAGTACTCGTCGGTATGAATTACATTATGAAACTGATTCACATGGTCGAAGATAAATTCCATGCACGTTCAGTCGGACCATACTCACTCGTTACACAACAACCTCTCGGTGGTAAATCACAGATGGGTGGACAGCGTTTCGGAGAGATGGAGGTCTGGGCACTAGAAGCACATCGTGTGCCACATACACTTCAAGAAATGTTGACCATTAAATCAGACGATGTTCGTGGAAGACAAAAAGCCTTTGAATCAATCATCAAAGGACTTGATATCCCACAATCAAGCGTTCCAGAATCATTTAATGTTCTTGTGAAAGAGCTCAACGCTCTCGGGTTATCAATTGATTATATTGCTTAATACTTATGGACGATACAACACCAATGCTCGACTTTAGTGGTCTCAAGATTCGACTCGCATCGCCTGCCGATATCTTGAAATGGTCACACGGAGAAGTAACAAAACCAGAAACAATCAACTATCGTACTTTTAGACCTGAAAAAGACGGCTTATTTGATGAGCGCATTTTCGGACCTACCAAAGATTATGAATGTTACTGTGGTAAATACAAACGTATTCGTTACAAAGGTATTGTCTGCGATCGCTGTGGAGTCGAAGTCACCACATCTGTGGTACGTCGTGAACGCATGGGTCATATCAAACTTGCAACACCCGTTGCACATATTTGGTATTTCAAAGGCGCTTCAGCACCTCTCAGTGTCTTACTTGATATTCCAGCTCAAACACTTGAACGCATCGTGTACTATGCTCTTTACCTTGTCAAAGAAGTCAATAAAGACAAACAAAAAGAAGTAGTTGATGCACTCGAAGCTCTCAAAGCTACCGAAGTCAAGAAACAAGAAGATTGGTATGAAGGTGAGAAAAAGAAATTACATGATGAATACGAAAAACAAAAAACAGCCACCTCTAAAAAAATCACCAATGCTGAACAACTTGAAATCACAGTACAAGAGATCGATCTGAAAGAACGTGAACATTTCAAAAAGCTTTCTGACAGATTTATCGAACAAAAATCTCAACGTGTCGCAATCTATGAACGCTTGATCAAAGTAGTCAAGACTCTTCGACCTATGGATACTGTCGAAGAAGAAGATTATCTGTTCCTCAAAGATCAAGATCTTGGCGATTTCGTCGATGTCGGTATGGGTGCAGAAGTAATCCATGAACTCTTGACATCAACCGAACTCAAAGAGATGCTTTCACAAACCTTAGCAAAAATTGCTAAGACAAAAGGTGAAAAACGTAGTAAATTACTCAAAAAAGTACGTATTATCGAATCATTCATGAAGAGTAAAGTCTCTCCAGAATGGATGTTAGTCTCAGTACTTCCTGTCGTACCACCGGATCTTCGTCCAGTCGTACAACTCCCAGGTGGTAAATTCGCAACATCTGATTTGAATGATCTGTATCGTCGTGTCATCAATCGTAACATCCGTTTACATCAATTGATTGAACTCGGTGCTCCTGAAATCATCTTACGTAACGAAAAACGTATGCTTCAGGAAGCTGTTGATTCATTACTTGATTTACAAAAGTCTCGTGGACGAGCTACAGCTCGCCGTTCAGCCAAGAAACTGAAATCACTTTCAGATATCTTGCGTGGTAAGCAAGGTCGTTTCCGTCAAAACTTGCTCGGTAAACGTGTCGATTACTCAGGTCGTTCAACTATTATCGTTGGACCAGAGCTCAAAATTGATCAGTGTGGTATTCCAAAAGAGATGGCTCTTGAGCTATTCAAACCATATCTACTTCATGAGATCATCGTCCGAGGTCTTGCACCAAACATCAAGAGTGCCAAGAACTTTCTCGAAGAGCGTGAACCTGTGATCTATGACATCTTAGAAGAAATCACTAAAAATCATCCAGTGCTCCTAAACCGTGCACCAACATTGCATAAACTTTCAATCCTCGGATTCTATCCTGTGTTGACTGATTCCAATGCAATCAAGCTGCATCCTACTGTCTGTGCCGGCTACAATGCTGACTTCGACGGTGATGCTATGGGTGTCTTCGTCCCACTTTCTGAGCAATCAATCAAAGAGGTCGAAGAACGCATGTTGCCTTATCGAAACTTACTCAAGCCTGCTGATGGTCAGCCTATCGTCATCCCAAACAAAGAGATGGCTCTAGGTGTCTACTACATCACCACACTTGATAAAAACTTTGAGGTACAAAAAGATGAAGAGATCAAAGCTTTCGCCACTCGTGACGAAGCTGTAACTAACTATCACATGGGTCGTGTTAAACTACGTCAAGCTGTGATGGTCCGTATCAATGATCAGATCATGCGTACTTCTGCAGGACGTATCTTATTCAATGATACGCTTCCAGTAGAGATGGCATTCATCAACGAAGACGTAAAAGCTGCTGATATCAAAGAAATCATCGTGAAAGCAATGCAATTCCTTGATCAAAAGGCAGTCGGTGCTCTCATCGATCGCATCAAAGATGTCGGTTTCTGGGGTTCCACCATGGCTGGCGGTCTTTCTGTTTCAATCTTTGATTGTAAAATCATCGATAACAAACAAGAAATGATCACAGGCACAGAAGCAGAAGTAGCCAAGATTCAAGATAACTTCCAACAAGGTTTACTGACACTCGACGAAAAACGTCGTTTGAGTAATAAACTTTGGATTGATCTTACTGAAAAACTAGCTGACTTAACTTGGGATGCAATTGGTGAAGAAAACCCAGTCAAGATCATCATCAAATCTGGTGGTGCTCGTGCGTCACGCGAACAGTTGAAACAGCTTTCTGCTTTCAAAGGTCTCGTCGTCGACCCAATGGGTAAGATCATCGAAGTTCCAACAAAATCAAATTATCGTGAAGGATTAAATATCTTTGAATACGTCATCTCAGCTCGTGGTGCTCGTAAAGGTTTGACCGACTCAGCTCTTAAGACAGCTGATGCAGGTTACCTCACTCGCCGTCTCCATGACGTAGCACATGATATGATCGTCCGAGAACTTGACTGTAATACAGAAGCAGGTCTTGAGATTGATGCAGCTGAAGAACGTGGTGATAAAATGATTGCCCGTATCAGTGGTCGCTTCGCTTTCAAACCAATCAAAGATAGCAAAGGTACAGTAATCGTCGATACTAATGAACTTATTGATGATGAAAAATTAGCCTTAGTCGCTAAAGCTGCACCAACACATGTCGCTGTTCGTAGTCCATTATTCTGTGCATCTAAATTTGGAATCTGTCAGAAATGTTATGGTACAGATCTTTCAAATCATAGACCTGCAGAACTTGGTGCACCAACTGGAGTCGTAGCTGCTCAATCAATCGGTGAACCAGGTACTCAGTTGACCATGCGTGTCCGTCATTTCGGCGGTATCGTCATCTCTGACGTCACCCAAGGTCTACCTCGTGTAGAAGAGTTGTTTGAGACCCGTAATCCTAAAGTCGTATCACCTATCACAGAGATTGCTGGTAAAGTGACTGTGACTGAAGACACTGAACGAGATATGTTTATCGTAAAAGTGAAATCAACCACCAACGAAGAGGATGTCCAAGAGTTTAGTGTCCCAAATACACAAAAACTCAAAGTACAAGACGGAGATCTTATCGGTGCAGGTACCCAGATTTCAGAAGGATACTTAAATATCCATGATGTCTTGAGTGTCAAAGGCTTGCATTATGCACAGCTTTACTTACTCAACGAGATCCAATCTGTGTATGAGTCACAAGGTATCGCAATCCATGATAAGCATTTCGAGGTTATCATTCGTAAGATGAGTGACAAGGTCATCATCGAAGATGAAGGTGATACCAACTTCACCAAAAATGAGGTTGTTTCACGAGTTCGCTTCAACGAAGAGAATAAAAAGACATTGGCAATCGGTGGTAAACCTGCTGTCGGTAAAGTCAATATCTTTGGTATCACTCGAGCTGCAATCTATACAGAATCATGGTTGTCAGCTGCCTCATTCGAGCAAACAACAAACGTACTTAGTAAAGCCGCAATCAAAGGCGATATTGATTACTTGCTCGGATTGAAAGAGAATGTTATAATTGGAAGATTAATTCCAGTCAATCAGGAACTTATAGAAAAATATTACACACAATTCCAAACGTCATATGCCCACAATCAACCAGTTGATTCGCAAGAGTCGATCCAAGAAAATCAGGAAGTCGAGAGCATCAGCGCTTAAGACTGTTTATAATGCTGTCAAACGTCGTTACGTCGATACCGACGGACCGATGAAACGCGGAGTATGTACTGTCGTACGTACCATGACACCTAAAAAACCAAACTCAGCTTTGCGTAAAGTTGCTAGAGTACGTCTTTCAAATCGTACTGAGATAACTGCATACATTCAGGGTATTGGTCATAATTTAGCCGAGCATTCCATCGTACTTGTACGTGGTGGTCGTGTAAAAGATTTGCCAGGTGTGAAATATCATATCGTCCGTAATAAGTTTGATACCGCTGGAACACAAGATCGTAAAACATCACGTTCTAAATATGGTACCAAGAAACCAAAAGTTAAAGCAGCTTAATCAGTAATTTTAAATTAGTATAAATAAATGCCACGTCACGCTTATAAAAAAAATATAGTCAAACCAGATCCAGTCTATGGTAGTTATGAAGTTGCAAAACTTATAACCTACGTCATGTTGGATGGTAAAAGAACTGTTGCAGAAAATATTGTCTATAAAACACTAGAGAATTTACAAAAAGAAGAGAATGATGCAATGCTCACCCTCAACAAAGCGCTTACAAACGTAGCTCCAAACATGGAAGTACGTTCACGTCGTCTTGGAGGAGCTTCTTATTTAGTGCCTACAGAGATTCGTAAAGAACGACAACTCTATCTTGCACTAAACTGGATCATCGAAGCTGCAACTTCTCGTTCAAACAAAGAGTTTCATACTTTTGCTGAAAAATTAACTGCAGAGTTAATCGAAGCCGCAAAAAATCAAGGTGTTGCTGTATCAAAACGTCAACAAACTGAGAAACTTGCTGATCAAAACAAAGCTTTTGCTCACTTAAAGTGGTAAGCTCGAATACTCTTGTATTCAAGATAATATTTTTTTAATTATAAAATTCTTGCTCATCTATGGCATCAAAGAACCCAATTAGTACCAAAAATCGTAATCTCGCAATCGATAAAATCCGAAATATCGGTATTATCGCTCATATCGATTCTGGTAAAACAACAACAACTGAACGTATCCTTTTTTATACAGGTCGTTCATACAAAATTGGTGATATCGATGATGGAAACACACAGATGGACTGGATGGAGCAAGAAAAAGAACGTGGTATTACCATCGTTTCTGCTGCAACAACAACATTTTGGAAAGGTCATCGCTTCAATATCATCGATACTCCTGGACACGTAGACTTCACTGCTGAGGTCGAGCGTTCACTTCGTGTACTCGATGGTGGTATCGTAGTCTTCGATGCTGAAGAAGGCGTACAAAGCCAATCTGAGACCGTCTGGCGTCAAGCTGACAAATATAAAGTGCCACGTATCTGTTTTATCAATAAAATGGATAAACTTGGTGCTGATTTCTTCGCCACAACCAATGAAATTCGTGATCGACTCGGTGCAACTCCTATCATCATGGCATATCCTATTGGTAAAGAAGATGAGTTCAAAGGTGTAGTTGATTTATTGACTATGCAAGCCATGTATTGGGGTAAAGATCCAAGTGGTGTCGAGTTTGATACATCTGATGAAATCCCTGAAGACATCAAAACTGAAGTACTTGAGTATCGTGCGAAGATGATTGAACAAATCTCTGAAACAGATGACGCATTACTTGAGAAATTCCTTGCAGCTGAAGAACCTCCAATTGCTGAGCTGAAAGCCGCACTTCGTAAAGCTGTTATTGCCTATAAACTGATCCCAGTTTATGGTGGTACATCTCTTAGAAACAAAGCTGTACAACCAGTACTTGATGCTGTTATCGATTACTTACCATCACCAAGTGATTTGAAACAAATTGAAGGATTAGATCCAGTTACCGGTGAAACTGTAATTCGTAACCTCACCAATGAAGAACACTTCTCTGCTCTCTCATTCAAAATTCAACTTGATCCACACGTCGGTAAGCTGACATATACACGTATCTATTCTGGTACATTGAAATCAGGATCATATGTTTACAACATCAAGAGTAAACAAAAAGAACGTGTCAGTCGTATCTTGCTCATGCATGCCAATCAACGTGAAGAGATCGAAGAAGCATTTGCCGGAGAAATCGTCGCTATTGTCGGGCCAAAATCCACTAAGACTGGTGATACTCTCTGTGATGAAGATAACCAGATTGTTCTCGAACAGATCACATTCCCTGATCCAGTTATCTCACTTGCTATTGAACCTAAAACAAAAGCTGATCAAGAAAAATTGTCTTATGCTTTGCAAAGACTTTCGGAAGAAGATCCAACTTTCCGTGTAAAAGTAAATCATGAAACCAACCAAACAGTCATGTCTGGTATGGGTGAGTTACATCTTGAGATCTTGGTCGATCGTATGCGTCGTGAGATGGGTATGGAAGCCAACGTCGGTAAGCCACAAGTCGCTTACAAAGAAACAATTGCACGTGCTACTAATGCTGAAGCTAAATATATCAAACAAACTGGTGGACACGGTCAATACGGTCACTGTTTATTGAAACTTGAGCCACTTGGTCGTGGTGAAGGCTTCAAATTCATCAACGCTGTACGTGGTGGAACAATTCCTTCTGAATTCATCCCATCAGTTGAAAAAGGTGTACGCCAAGCTCTTGATAAAGGTGTCTTGCTTGGATTCCCTATGACTGATCTTCAAGTAACAGTCTATGACGGTAGTTATCATGATGTCGATTCATCAGATATCGCCTTCCAAATCGCAGGTACCATGGCTCTCCAAGACGGTGTAAAAAAAGCAGGAATGGTCTTGCTCGAACCTATCATGCGCTTAGAGATCACTGTTCCTGATGACTTCATGGGCACCGCAATCGGTGATATCTCAAGTCGTCGTGGAAAAGTGCTCGGTACTGAAAAACGTAACAAAGTAACTGTTATCAAGTCGTATGCTCCACTTGCTGAGCTGTCTGGATACGCCACAGTACTCCGATCGCTTACTGAAGGTCGCGGAGTATTCTATATGGAACCTTCTCATTACGAAGAAGTTCCACAAAGCTTGGTAAGTGCAATGCAATCCAAATAATTGGATTGTCTGTACGTATGAAAATACTTGTTTTTTCAGATAGTCATTTGACGCTACCCTTTGATCAGAAACAATTTCGTTTCATCGAAGGTATCGTCAAACCTGTCGATAAAGTAATTATCAACGGTGACTTCTGGGACGGATACGTTACCAAGTTTGAACGCTTCGTCAACTCTCCCTGGAAACATTTATTTCCCTTGTTGAAAGAAAAAAATGCCGTCTATGTCTTTGGCAATCATGATCAAGAACGCTTCGCTGATGCACGGTTAGCGCTATTTTCAGATGTACGAACCGAACGCTATGAGTTACCACTTGATGGTAAACGATATATCTTCGAACATGGACATCGTCTTCTTCCTTTTGGTGATGGACAAGATAAAAAGCTTAGACTATCACTTAAACGTTCAACAAGAATTGCAGATAATCTTGAACGAGTACTGATCAACAAAGCGGGTGCTCGCTACCAACGCATGTTTCGTAAACACAACAGGGAGATTCAGGATCAACTCAAAGATGAACTAGAAAAAAATGATATTTATCTCTGTGGTCATACTCACAGTGCAGAGTTTAATATCAAGAAACAGTTCATCAATAGTGGAGTAATCAAACATGGACTTGGTCAATATGTGTTATTGGAGAGTAAAAAAGCACCAGTACTCAAGCAAGAGAGATATCACTGATCTTACTTCTTTTTTGTAGCTTTTGTTTTTAATCTTACGACAGATAAGACCTGTGAGTTTGGTATATAAATCTTATTTTCTTTTGTATCACGCAGCATTGTAAGTCTAAGTGTCATACGTTCTACTACACCTTTGTGTGCACCAATCTGCACGGTATCTCCGACATTGTATTGATTTTCAATCACGATAAAAAGTCCGCTAATAATATCTTTGACAAGCGTCTGTGATCCAAATGATAACGCAAGTCCGGCTATACCCGCACCAGTCAAAAGTGGAATAATATTAATACCCCATTTAGATAAAATGAGCAAAAGTGCCATCACCCACAAGAAAGTATCGATAACATAACGAAGTAATGAACGGATAGTTTTAGTTTTCGACATAAACTGCGCCGACATCACTCGGTTGGTCATTAATGCCAAAACTACTGCCACAAGTCGTTGTGAAATACGTGATAAAGGCAACAGTATGACGAGGACCGCTATCGTGTAGGCGATATTTTGGACATAGATATTGGTGAGTATTGATTGATCCATACCTATAGTATAATACAATTATATGCAGACTGAGCGAGAAAAAAGCTATTTAGGCATCCCTGAAGAAGATATCAAAAAGGTTTTAAAAACCATGGGAATTATTGGTGTGGGACTTCTGGGTATAAGCTGGCTTCTCTAAGTGCGATTACCAGTGGACATACTTCATGATCATGTTTCTTGGCTGGACAATAAGCTCTACCATAATCAATCATCCGCAGAGTAAACTCAACCCACTCTTCTTTCGGTAGCAATTGGATTAAATCTTGTTCAATCTTAATCGGATCTTCTGAATCAGTGAGACCATATAAATTTGCTAACCGACGCACATGTGTATCCACAGCTATACCCTCAACGATACCATACTCCCCGCCCAAGACGACATTTGCAGTTTTACGAGCCACCCCTGGTAACTCAAGCATCTGTTCCATCGTACGTGGGAGATCACTGTCATATTTTTCTTTTAAAATCTTAGCAGTAGCTAAAATATTTTTTGCTTTATTGCGATAAAATCCTGTTGACTTAATATCTTGCTCAAACTCTGCAATGTCTGCTTTTATATAATCATCGAGAGTTGGATATTTTTTAAATAATTTTTCAGTGACGATATTCACTCGCTCATCGGTACACTGCGCAGAAAGAATTACAGAAAATAAAAACTCTAATGGATTGGTATAATTCAGTGCAGATTTAGTCGTCGGGAACAGTTTTTTCAAAACTGGTACGATGATTGTCGCTCTTTTCTTGCGAAGCTCAAGTGTTTTAGGATTCATGATTGATAGTATAACTGTTATCTTTTTGTTTGATAAATTGTTCTTTTATTAAATCCATTAAAACTTCTTTGGCTCTGATCTCATCACCTTCATAATGCTGCAAAATTTCAGCTTCTGAAAGTGTATTATACTGCAACAACATACGCAGTATCTCACCTCTAATCTTACGTTTCGAGCCTTGGAATGATGACTGCTTGGTATAATGCTTACTTTTGCGATTAGGGTTTGGTACAGTTTTGCCCAGATATGTACCATAATCCATCAACGCATAGTACCATTCACGTGGATTCGATGTATCAAGAGATTTTTCGACAAGTGGATAAATATCACGATCATGAACAGTTTCCGCATTTGAGAAAAAATGATGAATAAAAATACGTCGGATATTCGTTTCGATAAACACGAGTGGAAGATTATAGCTATAAACAATAATTGATCTTGCCGTCGCCGGGCCGATACCTGGAAGTTTTTCAAGTAACTCTGGATCTTGGGGAAGTATGCCATTATGTTCATGCACTATTTTTTCAGCAATTTGTTGGAGATATTTAGCTCTGCGATTATAGCCCATTCCTTGCCAGGCACCTAGCAACTGAGGCAACGATGCACTCGCTAAAGTAGCAAAATCGGGGAATTGTTTGAGGAATTCGGGAAACTTCGTCATCACACGTGGGACCTGTGTTTGTTGCAACATGATCTCAGTCACCACTACCCAGTATGGATCGATGTGTTCACGCCATGGCATGAGACGTTTATTTTCACGATAATAACTCCAAACAATCTGCTGAAGTTGCGCAATTTGATTATCCATACTTCTGATACGTAAGTTTTTTCTTTAAGAAATATAAGAATAGCAAACTATAGCAGATAAACAGAATTATGAAAATCCAAGAGCGATCGAACCCATGATAAATCGTAAACAAGTAACTTTCAAATAACAAACAAATAGTTACGAGTCCTGTATACCAAACTAAGATTTCACGTAACAATTGTTGAGAACTCAGATTATTCCAATAGCGTTTATACAGATATAACAAGACTATGAAAAACAATGAGATGAAAATAGTCTTAATCAACATAAAGTGCCAAAATACTTTGGTTGAAAAATATTCACTTAATGTAAACGCCAATGATTCATGCATCCGACTAAATATATAACCAACTTTCCACATACTTTTGCTGCGTTTGATCGAAATAACAGGATACTGATCTGTATCAAGATCTAATCTAAACTCTGTTTCATACGCTTCATATCCAGGAGCTTGAATCTGTGCTTTGTATTTACCTAGTGGTAACAGCAACATCACACCTCCCTCACTATCACTGCGAAACGGTGCAAACATTGTGGTGTTCTCTGTTTGTAATCCAAAGCTTTTATTAAATGACGCATACAGTTTCAGATTTTCTTGATAACGATCCAAACTCAAAGTTGCATCCTCGACTGGTTGTTTCGTTTTCGCATCAACTATCTGTAGCTTATCACTGACAAAAAAACGCATTGGTAACTGTCTCTTTGATGTATTACCTGCAGTATCTTGTAACTCTAAACTAAACATATACTGACCGAGTACTTCTGGTGCTAAAATCTCTGCAGAGAAAACACCGGGAGATATCTCAATCAGGTCTACTCCACCGACAGCGCTAAATGATTTTTCTTGTACACCGAGTACTTCCGTACTGACGAAACTTCCGTGAATTTTGACTAGCTCATCAGGATTATCAATTCTTAAGCGGAAATTTAGTGGTGCTTTTTTGACAGCAATCACATGATTGAGATCAGTTGAAAGTACGATGTTATTCCAGCTGACATAGCTTTCAGTTACTTTGAATTTTTCAGCTCGCAAAGCTGTTTTAAACGTAAAAATATCACTCGTGATCTTAGTGCCCGATGCATTGGTAGCTGTGACTACAAAACAATACTCAGTATCTGGTGACAATGCCTCAAGTCTGACTGTATGTCGACGGGCGAAGCTACTACTGCTTTGGGTTAACTTAGTATCCGGATCTGCACAGGGGTAGTACGTTAACTGCAAGGTCGAAGGTTGATTAGTTTCGATACGAATTGTTGCTGCGTCATTGGTCACTTCATCGATGTCAATATCGACAAAAATAAAGGGTGGTGTCGGTGTGACACTCGCACCTGGAGTGGATGATGGTGCTGGACCTCCGGTAGCTGATGGACCAGGCGTTGCGGTAACAATAGCAGTCGGAGCTGCAGTGGGTGTCGGATTAACGGCAGTTTTCTGAACATATAAGCGATACTCTTCTTGTGGGATCGTCACTCCGGCAAAATCTGCATCAGCATTTGTATAGACCTCGATCAAACTAAATGTCGGTAACCCTGATTTGACACGCAACGTAAACGATACACTATGTGGTGTAGCTGAGTAGTCCAGACCAGAAATATTCCAAGTGATGGTTCGATTAATCAAATCTATGACAGGTGGTGTACCATCATGTGCATCGGTCGCTGAGTTGATAACATAATCATAGACATCCAGATACCCACTGCTATCAATCACGAGTCCTTCTTCCCAAGATCCCACAATCACCGTATCATAAGTTCCACTTGTGGCATTGGTCCGATAGTTGATAGTAAAGGTGACTTCGTCACCCTCTGTAAGCACTGTATCTGCCGGCACATCTGCTTCAATAGATAATTCAAAGTCTGCGACATCTGGTGGCACGGTCGCACTCACATTGATGCTATGTTGGATCTGCGCCATTGCTGGTGTAGCAAGAAGAAGAAAAGCAAATAAAATGAGTAGTAGCTTACGCATTCCTTATTGTACTTAAACTAAGGGCTATACTACAATAGATCTTCAGCCTAAATATACGTAATCTTTCAATTTGTAGTATACTCGGGGTCGATGACCGAAAAATTTACTAGGCGTCAAGCTCTCCCTTTAATCGTAGGATTACCTGTAGCCGGTTATGTAGCCCTTCACGGTGGTACCTATATCAATACTGAAATTCAGGAAAACTTGCTTGAAGGTCCCATGCCATACACAAGAGAAATCCTTACACCTGGCTGTATTACAACTGGTATATCACCCCCACTTGATGATATCGATACAATAGAAGATCCCGATCTGTTTAATATTGTAAATCTTTTTCCAGATTGGTTCGATATATGGGCTAATCATGAAAATATAACCAAAACTCTAGAACATGGTCATCAACTCATGCTCTCTATTCGTACTCAAAATCACGAACCTGCACGTGGTTACAATTTGAAAAACTTACTCGATGATAAAATGCATATTGCGCAAAACGCGCAAGCACTCGCAAAACTTAATGTCCCCATATATCTACGTTTCAACTACGAAATGAATGCTGATTGGTTTGAACATGGTCCTAAATTCAATTCACCTAAGGATTTTGTTAACAGTTGGAATACATTTGCTGATATAGTTCTCACAATTGCTCCTAATGTAAAAATGGTTTTTTGCGTTAATGCGGGTATGCCAGTTGAGAGATATGCTCCTGATCCTCAGTTTGTACACTATACTGCTGTCGATACTTACAATAAACATCCTGAGATCATAGTGGATCCTCGCATCATTCACACTGATTCTTCTTTTTCAGCTTTATGCGGACCCACCGTCAGAAAATTACAAGATACGTTTACACAAACTCCTATTATGATTACCGAAGTAGGCATAGAACAAGGTAAAGAATCTCTACCATGGATGCTTGAAGCTGCTCAAACCGCAGCCAGCTGGGAAGGCATCTCTGCTTTCATGCCTTTTGCATGGAATAAATACAAATTTATGAGCTTTGATGAAGCTAACTGGCTTGAAGTAATGTCGGGAGATAATCTAAAAGGATTTGGTGAATATATTAGATCAGAACAAGCTTTCGCTACTTTGCACTAAACAAGGTATAATACGCTTATGCAAACTTACTTTTCCACTTTCACATCAGGCTGTAGCGAAATAATTGAACCACAGCTTATGCGGGATATTGATGACATAAAAATAATAAAACTTGTCGACGGACTCGTGATCTATCAAACTGCTGTACTTGCTGCACAGATCGAACGACTACGTTACTTTAATAACTCATTCATTTTACTTAGTCACCGCGAGTTTGAAAAAAAACAACATATCCCCTTCCTTATGAAAAAAATGATTCGCAATATTGATTGGTCAAAAGTGAATACAGAAGCTGCTCATAGCTATAGACTTATGGCAAGTTCAGCAAATCAACTAGTGCATATCGATAAAACTATTTTGCAAGAAACAGTCACTGAGATCAGTGGCATCACAAACTGGAAATTTAGCCCTGACAAAGCTAATCGTGAAATCTGGTTTTTGTTTAGAGATGAAGGTATGGCATTATGTGGATTTAGATTCACGGGATTGCATACGATTGAGAAATATGAAAAAGGCGAGCTTCATCGCCCACTCGCACACATCTTATGCTTAATTGCCGAGCCATCTGCCGAGGACTTAATCATTGATCCGTTTGCCGGATCGGGCGCAATCGCTCAAGAGTGCGCCTACTCTTTCCAGTACAAACAGTTTGTCGTGACCGATACAGATTCCAAATTGGTACTCAGCATGAAGCAAAAACTCAGTAAGCTCCCGGGAGTAATCGTCTTAAAAGACGATGCTCTACACTTGCACACTAGAGCAGATAACTCTGTCGATCGGATCATCACTGATCCACCTTGGGGTATACATGACGGCACGAAACAAGATCTGCATAGCTTTTATACCAAGATGATCAACTCATTTTTACGAGTCTTGAAAGTCGGAGGACGAGCAGTAATACTGATGGGGCAAAAAGATATTTTTGATAATGTACTCTCAAGTTACATCGAAACTATCGAAGTTACAAAAACACTCGACATCCTCGTATCTGGAAAGAAAGCACGAATATATGTCTTGGAAAAGAAATAATTATTTCTGACCGATATAAACAATTTCGTATAAGATTTTATCAGGGCTTTCAAACATCACCTGATAATACGTCTCATTTTCTTCACTCGCAAACTCTGGTCGATGTTTCGGAGTGTCAAACAATGTTTTAATATTTTTCTCTTTCAAATATGCGACTATTGCATCGATATCCGCCGCTGTCTCTGTCCTGATAGAAATATGATTCATACCTAGGTGATCATAGTTTTGTTTTTCTTTCGTGCCCATATCGACATACCATAAGTCCCCACTTGTGTGACTCCGAAATCCGATTAAATCTTCGCCCTCCCAAATTTCTTTCCATCCTAGAAACGTCATGAGTTCTTTATAAAAATCCACATTGGTGTAATCGATATTAATCTGGATATGATAGAAATGTGATTTCATAGTTCATCAGGTATAAATGTTAATGCAACAGAATTGATACAGAATCGCTGACCAGTCTTATCTTTGGGTCCATCGGGAAACACATGTCCTAAGTGTGTTTTACATTTTTTACTGATGACTTCGATTCGCTTCATACCGTAACTGTTGTCTTCCACAAGCTCTACAGCATCTTCATCAATCGGTGCCCAGAAACTTGGCCAACCTGTTTGTGAGTCATATTTTTGATCTGAATGAAATACTGGCTCACCACAGTCGGCAGTGACGTAAGTACCCTTTTGTTTGTTATCAAGATATTCTCCAGTGTAAGGAGTTTCGGTTCCTTTGTTGCGCATTACTTCATACTGTTGAGGAGTAAGAACTTCTCTCCACTGCTCATCTGTAAATTTGACTTTTTCATCAAGAGATAATTTTTCTAGATCAACACTGGTTGATTTGGCTGGAGCGGTGACTTCTGGTGGTCGACTCATCCAGAAGAATATTGCGAGTAAAACGACAATCACAGCTGCAATAATCGTCATCAGTTGATGTTTTTTTTGTAGTTTAGTCTGTGTCATATAACAAGTATAACCTAATCACTTATGAGGTGGAACACCAACACCACTGGACTTTTACAAAAAATATGGTATAATTAACATAGTTAAGTGAATGAATCTGCTTAATGTTTGCTTCGTTTAGTTAGTCTTTTTTTGATCTACTTCCCGAAACATATTCACTCAAATTAGTGACGGTTATAAGCATTTGTTTAATAACGGCCTGTCCTAGAAGAGCTCTGTACATACACACTGTTGTATAGTTGTAAATCACCCGAGAGAATTTGAGCAGATTTATTCATTTAATTATCTTCCGAAAGCTATTTTATAGCCCAGATATGTACCTATTGCACCGCCAATAGCGTTTCCCAGTATCGAACTATATGAAAGAAACGATGCACCAAACAAGATAGGAACATATCCTCCGATAGTCGATCCAACCACAAATCCAAGCATTACGATGGCTTTTTCTGACATAGATTTACCAGTCCCCTTTCCCGACATGAAGAATTTGCGTAGAGTCAAATAACTGTTTTACTTTTTTTTCATTCATAACCGGTGCCACCATCACATCATCAGCATCTGTTTTTCGCAATACATCATCGATATCATGAAATGTATATGATTTATGAAGCTGTGTAAATCCTACGCGCGAATACAATTTTCCTCTCTGAGAACAATCAGTTTGTAGTAATGCAATATCACACCCTTCAGCTTTCAATATCTCCATCGCTTGTCTCGCCATCTCAGTACCCACACCTTTCCCTCGTTGCGACGGATGCACACAGACATCACCAATTCCTCCGATTTTCAGTGGCTCATCTGCATAAGTTGTCTCTCTAATAATAGTCCTTGTGTAAGCGACTAACTCATCATTTTCGTATAACATCAGATGTACATGAGTCGGTGAAAAATACCAATCTCTACGCTTTTCTTCAATCCCAGGTCCGAAGCACTTGATAATAAACTCTTCGATCTGTTCTTTTTGTGGCTGACTTAACTCAGCATCTTTTTGTTGGATTATATTCATAGTTTTATTTTACTAGTATATTAATTCACAATGATTACGATCTGGCAAAGATATACAACTCTTCCTCAGCTCTAGTAACAGCAGTGTAGAGCCACCGTTTCCACTCTTCATCAGACATCTGTTTGAAACGTTCTTCGAAAAGAATTACTCGCTTTGCCTGACTACCTTGAGCTTTGTGCACAGTCAGTGCATACCCGAAATCAAAGAGATCACCTTTCACGGTCTGGGCTCTTTTATCAGTGAAGTTCAGTGCACTTGGCGCATTAAATTGTTTGATAGCTATCAGTCCTTCATACGTCCCAATCTCGTCATCCATCGCAATCTCTGCCTCATACCATTCATCATTTTTGGTGGAGATATTGACGATCGTCCCCAGCATACCATTGAAGATATGATTTTTATGATTATTACGCAGACAAATTACCCGATCTCCACTAGTCGGAGTCGGCGAATCATAACCCAAGATATTACGAATATGATTATTGAGCCGAGTGCGAGTCGTGTTATATCCACACAGTATCAAAGTATCATTATCGAAGTTACTCAGTAAATCTTGCATGGCTTCATTACTATCTGGATCTTCCATATTATATTTTCGGACTGTATCTGAGTATCTGCCTTCACGTACCATACCATGCTCACGTGCTTGGATCGAGAGACCGATGATTGGATTTTGTTCGGCTTGTCGGTGGATCTGCTCAAGTCTCAGCTGTGGTTTTTCCATGAGATTGAAACTGCCTTTGATCGGTGGCAGCTGTCCATGATCACCGACGACGATGATCGGTACTTTGTATGAAAGCAGATGAGACCAGATGATCGAGTCTACCATTGAAGCCTCATCGATGATGATCAGTGATCGATCAACTTTGTCTTTGGTTTTCCAACCAATGATCTCTTCTTTATCATTCACCATCGGTGAGTAGATCAAAGCATGAATCGTGCTTACAGTATCTTGAGTCAACACTACATTTTGTTCATTGAGAGTATTTCTGAGTACACGTGCGGCTTTACCTGTGTAGCTTGCGAAGCCCACCTTCAGTTTTGGATCAATTTTATCGAGCTCCCGTCTGATGATCGCAATCAAAGTCGTCTTACCGGTACCTGCATAGCCGCCAAGGGAGATAAACGCTTTAGTTTCTTTTTCAGTTTTGTACCAGTTGAGGATTGCATCGAGTACTTTTTGTTGATCAGCAGATAATGTTTGCATAGTCTTTTTATTACAAGGAATTAAACAGTATAATATGATATGGAAAGAATTCAGACTCGAATTCACAAGCTTGTTAAGTATATCCGATCAATTGATAAGGAGTATATCAAACACAAGTATCACCAGCTTCGTAACCTCAAAAAAGAGGATGTGATCCATTTCGTCAAACGTCATCGTAAACTCATTCAGTACTCTATCATAGCTGGCTTTGCCGTACTTATCATCATCCCGATTGCGACATATATCTATTTCGGTCAAGATCTCAGTAGTAAAGAACGGATCCTAAATCGTAAAAATGCCGGCGTGATACTGCTTGATCGTAACGAAAAACCATTCTTCACGTTGTTCGATGCCACGACACGTAATCCAGTGACTATCGACCAGATCCCAGAGCATACTGCTCAAGCATTTGTCGCAGTCGAAGATAAGGATTTTTATAATCATCCTGGATTCTCGATCCCAGGATTTGCTCGAGCAATCCGTGAGAATATTTTATCTGAATCATTTGCTCAAGGAGGATCGACGATCTCGCAACAGCTGATCAAAAATGCGATCCTTAGTCTCGATAAAAAACTGCTGCGCAAGTATCAAGAGCTCGTACTTGCCGTCGAGCTCGAACGCAGATACTCAAAAGCTGATATCTTAGAAATGTATCTGAATACTATCTATTTCGGTGAAGGAGCCTTTGGCATCCAGGATGCCTCACAACGATATTTCTCGAAAGATGCTGCAGAGCTAACACTTGGCGAAAGCGCACTGCTTGCTGCCGTGATTCGCGCCCCCTCAGCTCTTTCCCCTATCTCTGGAGATCTCAAAGCAGCACTTGAACGCAAAGACTTGATCTTACAACTCATGGCTGAACAAGGATATATCACTGAAGCTGAAAAAACTGCAGCGCAAAAACAAAAAATTACTATTGATCCGACAACTGCAGATATCAATGAAGAAGCTGTCCATTTCGCACTCATGATCCAAGATGCACTGATCGAAGAATACGGCGAACAAACCGTGGCAAACTCTGG
>JBGSBR010000021.1:0-21080 GCA_041730495.1 Weeksellaceae bacterium
AATGAATGGCTGCAGGGACGACCGCAAACATCATGAATACCGACTGGAAGATCGCTTTATTTAATCGCATGAACAGGCCCTTTGAAATCGATGGTTGATGGATGATTGAAGCGAGTTTGAAGACTGTTAAATCAAGGCAGTTTCCACACCAGTTATATAGTTATAGACAGAGTGAGTTTGCAAAAAGTTATTACGCAGCTCAAACACGATAAAGCTTGATAACGGTATAATAAGTACCGCAAGTGCAAGCAGGGGTTTTATATTTTTTTTAATGATTGAATCGTAGATAAGATAACCAATCATCAAGATAAGGATCGGTCCTCCAAATGCCATCTGAAACTGGATAATAATTCCCAGTGTAAACAAAGCTAAAACTAACTGCAGAATCTTTTTAGTTTCAAGATACTTCCCAATAAAATATAAAAAGAGTGGAAAGGTAATAACTGCCCCATATGGATTAAAAAGATTATGAATATCAGATAAAGTGGTGACTGAGACCAACAAAGCTGACATAATACCTACTTCCTTATTCCATAATTTCTTACCAACCCAGTAAACAAGTATGATACTTGCGACAAAGAGTAATACCCAAAACCAACCAACTATAACCGGGTCTCCTTTACCTATGATATATGCAGGTAAATTAAGATAAATCCATAATGGTCCATGAAATACTCCAGGTATACCACCAGATCTAGGTCCAATCAAACTTATGTTTTTGTTATAAAACATATCTTCCAATAGTAAAAAGTCTCGTGCAATATCTGTATGAAAGGTAATCGTATTTTGTAATACGTATAAAGCTGCAAAAGCTACATTTATAGTAAGAAGTAAAAGAACTGAAAGATTTTCGAGTGTTAAATATTTTTTCATGACAAGTATTAGGATTTATTATAGTATGGTTATTCACAGTTGCAAGAGCAGTACAGGCTTTAGAACAGTTTAAGTTGCAATAGTTTTATATATAAGCTAAAATGTAGTAGTTAAGTTACTTAAGATATATGCTCAAATCAGCTTTAAAAAAACTCATTGGTTTAGATCAATCCGACCTTACTTCATATGGTATTGGTCTTCTCCATACCAAAGTCTATCGCATACTCAAAGAACGCACAGAAGAGTTTCTCAAAGAACATGGATTGAGCTCTATCGAATGGGCAATGCTTGGACTACTCTATGAAAATAAAGAAGGACTGAGATCAAGTGAAATAGCTGAGTTACTAGGTGTTGAACCACCGTTTGTGACAGAGCTTACCAATAAGCTTAAGAAACAAGCTTATATCGAATCTCGTACCAGCAAAGAAGATAAACGAGCTAGAAATATTACTCTTTCTGCAAAAGGTCGAACTCTTGTTCCACAGGTCGAAAAAAACATTCGTAATAAAGTGAGATATTTAGTCGATGGTGCCTCTATCATGCAAATTCAAAGTTATTATCATGTGTTGAAAACTATTGTGAAAAATTCTTCCGATCAGTAAGCTCTCTTACTTTTTTCTTACACTCTCCTTACCTCTTTTCACTCACTTCATCATTGACAATGCATGAGAATGTTGTATATTATAAATAGTTAAGCTAATTAATTAATTTAATTAAATAGAAAAAGGGGGTGACAACAAATATGGAAAATAAAACAGCAACAATGTTAGTAGTAGCTCTTATTGCCGCAGTTGTCGGTGGTGTCGTAGGTTATTCTATGGGCATGAAAAAAACTGGCATGATGGCAGAGAATGATACTAAAAATGAATCAATGATGGCCGATGAGAAAATGGCAGAAGGAGAAGGTATTATGGTCGGAGGTGGTATGATGACACCAGATCGCGATATCGTAACTAATGCATTAGATTCTCAAGATCATACAACTCTCGTCGCAGCTGTACAAGCAGCGGGGTTAGTTGAAACATTGCAGGGTGAAGGACCATTCACAGTCTTCGCTCCTACCAATGCAGCTTTTGATAAACTTCCAGCTGGCACAGTTGACACTTTGCTTCTCCCAGAGAACAAAGCCAAACTTACCGGTGTACTCACATACCATGTGGTTCCAGGAAGATATCGCGCAGCTGATCTTACAGACGGTATGACTCTTACTACTGTCCAAGGTGAAACTCTTACGTTCACTATGGTCGATGGTAAAGTCATGATCAATGATAGTGCTATAGTGGAAATTGCAGATGTAATCTCAACTAATGGTGTTACACATGTGATCGATACTGTACTGATGCCTTCAGCTATGTAATAGTTGATACATAAGACCCGTTTCTTTCGTAGCAAACGCTACGAAAGAGCGGGTTTTTTCATGGTACAATGCTCTCATGCACTCAAATAATGACGTCTCAGTTATTATCCATACCTACAAAGGCGAAGCTACTCAGCACGTCCTTGAAGCGATCGCTTCTGCTCATAAACTTACATCCAATATAATCGTAATCGATATGGAAAGTACACCGGCAGTACGCGAGCAAATTAAAAAAAACGCCGTTAAAATAGTCTCGTTTCCGTTCTCACATTACGTTGAACCAGCTCGTGCATTCGGAATACAACAAGCAAATACAGATTGGGTATTTATTCTAGATGCAGATGAACGAATTACTTCTGAGCTTGCTGCTGAAATCAAAGAAAGAATACAATCAACTAAGTACAGCTATTACAAAGTCCCTCGTAAAAATATCTTTGGCAAAGTAAAGTGGCTCAAGAGCGGTGGCTGGTGGCCTGATCATCAGATGCGTTTGATACACAAACCTGACTTCAAGAGTTGGCCTAAGCAGATCCATGCAACACCGGTAATCAATGGCGAAATGGGCTATCTAGACTCACCTCTCCTCCACTACTTCCATGGAGATCTCCAAGGTATGGTGCAAAAAACTACTTTGTTTGAAAATATCGAATCAGATTTGCTTTACAAAGCTAATCGACCAGTCAAAACATCTACATTTTTCCGTAAATTTGTAGGTGAATTATATCGTAGATTACTAAAAAATCGGGGATTTATGGATGGTCCAATCGGTGTCATCGAAAGTATCTATCAAGCATATTCAAAAACTATTACGTATCTATATCTCTATGAAAAGAAACACAGCAGTAATTTATAATCCATATCTGGATCTCTTGGGTGGTGGTGAGCGGCATGTCCTTGCGATGGGCAAAGCTCTCCAAGATGCCAACTGGGATGTCACACTACTCTGGAATACAGATCTCAATACTCAGCTGCAAGACCGACTGCATCTGGATCTGAATCGGCCGTTTTTATTTGAAAATAACTTCTTGAAAGATAAAGCCATGTCTAAGTTTGCGCGCATGGAAAAACTGCAAGAATACGATCTCTTTATTTATGTTACTGATGGTAGTTATTTTTTCTCCTCTGCGAAAAAGAACATCGTTTTTTGTATGGTTCCACAAAAAAGTCTATACAACATGACGGCACTCAATAAAATTAAAACATACAACTATCGCTTTGTAGCCAACTCTGAGTACACACAAAAATGGCTGCAAAAATGGGGAGTGCAAGCAGATGTACTGTATCCATATCTCGGCACTGAGTTTATTAATACAGATATCGAACGCTTACCAAAACAAAAATACATCTTAACTGTGGGACGTTTCTTCAAACACTTACATGCTAAACGTCATGATATTGCGATCGAATGGTTTCAAGACTTGCGTAAAAAACATGAACAGTTTCAAGACTATACACTTCTCCTCGCAGGTAGCTTTAAAGACGAAGATCAAGCATATCTTGATTCATTGAAAGCATTAATCGGAGACGATAAACATATTGAGCTGCATACGAATGTGGGCTATAACAGCTTGCTTGATCTCTATAAAAAATCTAGTTACTACTGGCACATGGCTGGCTTTGGTATCGATGAAAACGAAACTCCAGAGAAAGTCGAACACTTGGGTATCACTCCTCTTGAAGCCATGGGAATGGGTTGCATCGTGATGTGCTACGCATCTGGCGGACCCAAAGAACTGATCAAATCCGGAGCAAATGGCTTTCTGTACAAAACTCAAGCAGAGTTATTTGAGTATATGTTGCTGACTCTTAAACAAAAAAGGCAAACTGAAGAGATCCGAGTTATCGCAAAAGAGTTTGTCAAAGAAAACTTTTCCTATGCTCGGTTTCAGGAAAATATGCAAGTAATTATTGAAAACCTATGAGCATCTCAGTCATCATCCCGGCATACAAAAAGAAACAAATGTTTCTTGACAATCTCAGACACAATCTGAAGTACTTAAAAAATTGTGAAATTATCGTCGTCAATGATGACCCTTCAGAATCTCTCATGCAAGATCTTGCAACTTATCCTCAAGTGACATTCATCGAACACATGGTAAACAAAGGTTTTAGTGGAGCAATTAATACTGGTGTAGCTGCTGCAACGGGTGAGTATTTATTTCTTTTAAACACTGACGTCAAACTACGTGACACAAGTTATCTCAAAGCAATGAAACAATTTGACAATGATAGCAGTTTATTTGCAGTCAGCTTTGCACAGATTGAACGTGATGGGTCGACAGTGGGCAAAAACCGTTGGTACTGGAAAGATGGATTTGTTTATCACAGTAAAGCAGCTGATATGAAATCTGGGATTACCGCTTGGGCAGAAGGAGGATCAAGCATGATCAGTAAACAAAAGTTTGTTGAGCTTCATGGGCTTGATGAAATCTATGCACCCTTTTATAGTGAAGATGCAGATCTCTCGTATCGAGCTTGGAAAGCAGGCTATAGCGTGCTATTTAATGATCAGATTGTCGTCGAACATCATCACGAATCGACTATCGGCAGTTTTTTCGATAAACAAAAAGTCAGACAGATTGCTTTGCGAAATCAGATCTTATTTGTCTGGAAAAATATCACTGTTCCTGATTTGCTACGTGAACATACACAAGAACTTACTAAACTGATCTTCAAACATACTGCGAAAGCTGATATAGTAGTCTTACGAGCATGGCTAGACGCCCTTGCGCGCAAGTCACAGATTACCAAAGATACTCAGTATGAAAAAAACGACCGAGACATCCTCAACCTTTTTAAGTAAACAAATCATTGTTTTGTTACTAGTAGTGGCTACTGCGATTGCAGCTATCCTCCATTGTCTCAACTCTGGTTTCCCGCCACTCAACTCTGACGAAGCAGCTTTTGGATACAATACCTACTCGATCGTACAAACTGGTCGAGATGAGTATGGCAATTTGTTGCCCACCCGTTTCAAATCGTTTGGTGAATACAAGCTTCCTCTCATGGGATATCTCAGTGTGCCGTTTGTGGCAGTACTCGGATTAAATGAACTATCTACACGAGCAGTTGTCATTCTAATTGGAATTGCTTCTCCACTCTTGTTTTATGCGATTGCACAACAGCTGTTTAAAAATAACCGTATCTCGATTACGGCAGCATTTCTTGCAGCACTGACTCCGTGGATCCAGATGACTTCACGTCATGCCCACGAAGCGATTGTGGCATATCTGTTTCTCATGCTGAGCTTTATCATCACGATAAAACTACTCGAACAAGTAACAATCAAACGAGTAATATTACTAGCCGGACTAAATGTACTAGCACTTTTTTCGCATCATATAGCCAAACCATACAGTGTTTTTCTGCTCCTCTGGCTAGGCATTGCTCTTTGGCAACAACGCTTGTCACGTGGATACTGGATCAAAACTTTGCTCATTTTTCTGATTCCTATCGCAATCTTCATGGTGACTGAGCTCCAGCATCCAAGCAATCGTATCGGTAATCTGGTGTTTTATAACAATCAAGGATTTACTCTAGCAATCGATGAGATGCGAGGCGAAGATAATAATCGAATAATCCATAACAAAGCGATTCAAGGAGTTTCGTTTTTGACTAATCAGTATCTGAGTTATTTCTCACCAGAGTTTCTCGTCACCAACGGTGACCAAAACGAGCGCTTCGGATATGCTGGTATATCACCAATTTCTGTTGTTGAATATGTACTTGCGCTCATCGGATTATATTTCTTGTTCCACCTGAAAAATCGTTACCGTTATTTTATAGTGTCTCTCTTACTTACTGCGCCTCTCACAGCCTCACTCTCTTGGGCTGGCTATTCACTCACACGGTCGTTTATGATGATTGTCCCGATCTTGCTACTTGCAAGTTACGGAGCTTATAACTTGGTACTTGAGTTAAAACAAAATAGTCTACGTAGATTAGTCATAATCGGTAGTCTTGCTGCCTATCTTTTTTTCATATTCCTTTCCTGGGATTTCTACTTTAATCATTATCCAAAACGTGCACAAGCTATCCGTGCCTGGACCTCCGGATATAAAGAACTAGGGAGTTATCTGAAAGCTAACTATGAAAGATTCGATAAATTCTATATCACCAAAAAACATGGCCAACCATACATATATACGTTGTTTTACCTCAACTATCCACCAGCTAAATACCAAGACACTGCTGAGTTAAGCACTCCTGATGAGTACGGATTTGGACAGGTCGAACGATTCGATAAGTTTGAGTTTAACTTCAAACAACCTACTGCTGGTGAAAAAGCAGCATATATCGGATTCCCGGATGATTTCCAAGGTACTGGTATCGAAGAGTCACAGGTGAAAAAAATACAGATCGGTACTGAAACTATCTTCTGGATCTACGAAAGCTGACATAAAATGCGAAATGCCTGGATACGAACTGAATTCACGTGCAGCCTAGGCCAATGTATAGTTCACAGTCAATAAATCCTCTGCTTGAATTCAGTGAGAAGACAGGTATGAGCATTACAACCTGATTACATAAACAAGTAGATACTGAGATTATAGAAGGCATGTATCAATATCGGCACAAGTAGACTCTTACGCTCCAGATACGCAAATGATACTGCGAAGCTCAATAGCAAATCAGTCATCATTACTTTCAATAGATCGATCCCATATAGATTACTCGTGAAAAGGATCGGGATATGTAAAAAGAAAAATAAGAAACTAGAAAAGAAAATTGCGGTAAACGGATTACGTGATTCTTCATACATCCGCTTCAACACAAATCCTCGCGAAAGCGCTTCTTCGGTAAAGCTGGAAGCAAATGAAATCAAAACATACATCAATAATGTAGGTGCTATCTGCATAAGTGATCCTTCAAGACTGACTGTCTGTCCTCGATAATAAAAAGCAACCGCACCGGTTATGAAAAAAAGTATCCCAATTCCGATCCCGAGTAGTAAATCAAGCTTAATGTTTTTGAGTTTAAGATCGATACCAGACCAAAATGAAGTTTTTTCTTGTGTGGTGATGTAGTAATACAAAGGCCCGAGGAATATGAGCGGTTTTGCAACAAACTCATCCACCCAGATAGGAAGATCAGTACCAAAATATGTGCGATAACCACTCCACAAAATCAGTACGATTGCCCAGACATTGAGCATTTTTTGAGTATCTGCAGGAGTACGCTTCATGAGTTACACTCTACAGTTTTCCTGACAGAGTTTCAAGTGTCATTTCGATAGTCGATAAACTGTGATATCTTTCAGCTGTGTTTTTTTAGCATTACTCAGATTTTCACGACCGAACTGTTCAATCTCCCAGTTACGCAAACTATCCAAATCATAATCGGTAATCTCAGAAAAAATTAGTAATGTATCCGATTGTGCATACTGATCTACTTTTTGTGGAAATACACCAGCTTTTTCAAAGAAAAAACGATACTCGTATCCATGAGGGACAATAATAGTATCAGGTCGAACTTGTAAGATATTAAATCTCGTATCTGTGCTCACAAGTCTTTGCTGTAACACCTGCGCTACTCTAGCTTCAAATAATGTATATGGTCGACTTGAATCACTATATAAACCTTTAGGAAAATGCAGCAAGATAAGAATTACTAAAATAAATCCAATGAATGTTTGCTTCTTGGATAATAAAACTAGCACAGTCGAAAAAAGCAAAAATGTCATTAACGGAAACAAATAATGCATCGCAAACTGAGATCGCAGTAATATGATTACCGTAACGTAGGCTATCGTAACTGTAACCAAGTGTAATAGCACCGTTTTATTTTTTCGTGAGTAATAATATGCGATTGTGAGAATTAACATTAATACAAAGGGATGAACACCTAAATATTCATACATCCTCTGACTAATGAAAATAATATTTTCAAAGATATTTTGTTTAGCTGTTTCTGCACCAGCTAATTGTTTACTTTCGAGAAAATTAACATATGATTTATCGATAAACGTATTACGAAACATCACAAAATCATGCTTTAACTCGAATAAAATAAGCGGTGTAAGTGCTACCACGAAACCTACCAACAGCAGCCAGATGTATTTTTTCTGTGTGAGTTTATGCCAGATAAGTACACCAACTGGAAGAATTAATATCAGATTTGAGTAATGAGTCGTAACCACGATACCCATAACAAATCCGATGATCGATACTACGAGTGGATGTTTAATATCATAAAAATGGATATAGGTAAGTAGCACCATCAACAATGAGATGTACGTAAATGCGTTGCCCGGACTGCGAGCAGCCAGAAGCATAAACGGACTAAATCCGATCACGCATGTGGCTAACAGTGCTGGGATTAAACTATATTTTTGCTTAGATTTATGAAAGAAAAAGCTAATCGCACCAGCAAAAAGTAAAGTTTGAAAAATCAGCATGGCGCTGATAGAAAAAGAACTCAATGCAAGAATAGGTGCAAAAAGATAATAGTAGTATGGACTTGTTTTGAGTCCTCCAAATGTTGCTCCAGGCCCAATCAAACGCAGATCACCCCGTGTAATCTCTTGTATCTCTACGAGATCACGTGCAAAATCATTATCGAAATGATATGCATCAGTAATATTAAAGCTATAAATGCAGACAAAAATAAAGAAGATACCAATGACTTGTATAACAGACTTCATTACATGATTCTAAACCAATTAGTCTAAGAAGTCTCGCAGTTTACGTGCACGTGTCGGATGCTTAAGTTTACGTATAGCTTTGGCTTCGATCTGACGGATACGCTCACGTGTGACTTTGAACTCTTTACCGACTTCTTCAAGTGTTTTTGGTTTACCATCTTCGAGTCCGAAACGCATCACAAGTACTTTCTTTTCACGTGGTGAAAGAGTTTCTAGCACTTCACCAAGTGCATCTTTCAGCAACTCTTGTGAAACCATATCATAGAGTGACGGTTTGGATTTATCAGCGATAAACTGTTCGAGTGTCGCTTCTTTGTCATCACCGACAGGAGTCGACAATGATTTAGGTTGCTGTGAGATACGCATCAAGTTTTCTACTTCTTCGACCGTGATCTCCATCTCTTTGGCAATCTCTTTCAAATCTGGATCTTTTCCATGTTTTTGCATGAGCTTGCGTTGAGTTTTGTAGAAACGATTGATCTGATCGACCATGTGTACTGGAATACGGATAGTACGAGATTGATCAGCAATTGCACGTGTGATAGCTTGACGAATCCACCAAGTGGCATAGGTGGAGAATTTGAACCCACGACGCCAATCATATTTTTCTACACCACGAATTAATCCTTTGTTTCCTTCTTGGATCAAATCAAGGAAAGATAAACGACGACCTAAGTATTTTTTAGCGATTGAAACGACGAGACGAAGATTAGCTTTAATCAAACGCTCTTTTGCATCCATATCATTTTTTTCATATTTCTTGGCCAGATCAATCTCTTGCTCGAAACTAAGTAGTGGTGTGCGACCGATTTCTTTTAAGTATTTTTTGATAGGATCAAGTGACTCTCCGTGTTTACCACCGATGAGTTTTTCCAGATCTTTTTCAAGCTCTTCTGCTGTTTTGGCAGATTCACTATCTTCACGAGTTGAGATTGTTTCGAAGATATCGATGCCTTTTTTGAAAGCAGTATCGAAGAATAAATCAATCTCTTCTATGTGCTTTTCAGGTTCACTGAAGACCAACATGATGTCTTCTTGGACGAGAAAACCGTCATCTTCACCTTGTCTTAATAGTTCTTTAGTATTTTTGGGCATTTTATTTAGCATAGGATGTGTGCATTTTACACTGTTAATAAGCTTTTTTCTACATTACTTCTGTCGAGTTTTTGGAGCAAACCATTCCAATAGCGATATTTTTCATCATTATTATCCTGTAAGGATTGATTGGAATAGTGAAGATACGCAAACTTTTTCAGCCTCATTATAACATCAATCATGTCAGAATCTTCGATATCGTCATTTACCGTCGCATATAAATACAACTCATCTGTGGTCGAATGCAGCTCATTGGGCAATGAATCCATAAACTCTTGGTAAACAAACGTTTCATGACTTTTGACCCAATCAGTGAAAGCTGAGTACACTTTTTGCATTGCTGGATGGATGATATCTTCGAGATTGATACACATGAGTAATCTCAAAACACTGCTTCCTGATTCGGCTCGTTGCATCAGATAACTCAGGACATATTTCTGATCATTCTCTTCACGTGTGGTTTTGACAGTCGGAGTAGCCATCTTGATGGATCCAGCACGTTGTTGTTTCTTATAACGCATTAGTTTCTCGACACTTTGCTCGTCGACCTCTAAAATGTTGGCCAGTTGTTTATGATAATGCGATTTGATGATTGGGTTTTGCATGAAGCTGAAAAAAGGTGCGAGTGCTTCAGCTATTTTTTTCTTTTCAAACGGATTTTTGGGATCATGCTTCTTGACTTCAATCTGAATCAAGAAGTCATAAATTGGAATTGCTGAATTAAGATCTTTTTTGAAAGCAACAGGATCATTTTTGAGTGCCTCATCAGGATCTTTACCCGAAGTAAACTGTGCCACATGAACATCAAAATCCATCTTTTCAGCTTCAGTAATACCACGTTTCATAGCCTCAATTCCGGCTTCATCAGTATCAAGAGCAAGCACAATCTTATCTGTATAGCGTTTTAGCAGTTGAAGCTGTTCTTTCGTAAATGCAGCACCTTTGATGGCTACAATATTGTCGACTCCTTGTTGGTACGGGTGGATCATATCAAACTCACCTTCCACGATATATGCGACATTTAGTTTGCGAATCGCATCTTTTGCAAGATGAATACCATACAAACTCTCGCGCTTTTTATAAACCGGTGTCTCCGGAGTATTCACATACTTAGCTTGTTTTTCATTGGCACCAAGCAAACGGCCAGAGAATCCGATAATGTTATCTTTGGCATCTTTGATCGGAAACACTAAACGATTACGAAATCGATCATAGACATTATTACTATTGCCCACGACCACAAGTCCTGATTCGATGATATCTGCTTCTTTGAACCCTTTTTTCAACAAAAACTTAAGTAATGAATCCCAAGAGTCTGGTCCGTACCCTAACTCAAATGTTTTAGCTATTTTGTCATTAATTCCACGACCTTTTAAATATTCTCTGCCTTTTTCACCTACTTTAGTTTCAGTTAAAATATACGCGTAATACTTGGCCGCAAGCAGATTCATTTTGTAGATAGTTTCTTTGATATTCCATTGTTTGTCTTCAAAAGCTGTTGTATCAAGTGAAACACCCGCTTCTTTTGCCAGATCATGCAACGCTTCGACAAAAGTAATATTATCTCGTTTCATCAAAAAAGCGATCACATCACCACCAGTACCACAAGTACCGAAACAGCGCCAGATCTGTCGATCAGCTGAAACTACAAAAGAGGGAGATTTTTCCTGATGGAACGGACAAAGTCCTTTGAAGTTGCGTCCAGATTTCTTCAGTTGTACGACACGCGAGATATACTCTACGATGTCAATTCGTTGTTTTACTTCATCAATATTCTGATTCATGCGTCTTCAATAATGATAACTAACTAGACTGCCAAGCACTGCATGACAGTTTTAGCTCTTGCTTTCTTTTTTCTTTTGTTATTATAATTACACCAATGCTCTATATATTTCTCGATACCAATCAGATCAAGCTCTTACACCTGAAGAAAAGTATGTTAGGTCAGTATGAGACCTCATTTTATCAAAAAAATCTTCAAGTTGATCTTATTACTGATAAAAAGCCAAATAATCTTGATGTGATCGCCTCGGGTATCAAAGAAACCCTTGATGCAATTCCGACTGCTCCACTCAAAGAAAAAGATGTGATGCTCGTTTTGCCACAATCTGTGTTTAGTTATCTACGCATTGATACGCCAGCAGATATCACACCACCTGTACTTGACTCTTATGTTCGTGAAAAAGCTCGTTCTGATCTCAATCTAGAGCTCGAACAATGTTATTTTTCATATTTCACCAGCAGTAGTGAAGAAAAATCACAGCTCATGCTGTACGCAATCCCTAAAGAAACTGTTGCTGCTTTCGCACAACCTTGTACGTTGCTTGATCTAAAAGTTGTTGGCGTGATCCCTGAATCACTCGCGTACTTTCAACTGTTTGAAAAAACACTTCGTACGAATAAAAAAGAGTATATCTGGTATCTATCTTATGCCAATAACAAACTTCAAGGATATGTCTATGATTCCTTTGGGTTACTCGAAGAAACTCGCTGGGAACATAGTGTAGTCGAAGGCGAAAAAATCGAAGCCGTACTCCAAAAACAAGCCGCTGAATACGAGACCAAAGGCATGAAACTAAATCGCTTGATTCTCTCTGGTGCTCAATCAGATGGTATCCGACAAGATACATTCACTAAAGATGTCGGCGTCTGGACGAATCCACTCAAACGTATCATCCCTCACTTTTATCAAGAATATCTCAAAATGCTTGGTGATCAAGAACAAAAGCCACTGCCAATCCTCGATTACGATATGTTGATCGGTGGATTTATCTTCAATCTCGAACACAAAGACTTCACCTTGATGAAAGAAAGTAAAGGGATGTCAAAACTAAGTGCCCCAAACATGTCAATGCCAAGCATGGAAGGTAAACATATTCCTTGGAAAGGAATGTTGTTTTTCTTACTTTCTTTTGCAGTGACTGTCGGATTATTGTTTGGCTTATCAAGAGTACCTTGGAGAACATTGGCCAAATCCGGGCCATCACTACCATTTATGAATCAAGCTTCACCCACACCTGAAGCATCTCCTACACCAGCAGCTCCCTCACCGACTCCTACACCTGAAGTTGATCGTGCCACTGTGCGAGTCAAGATCTTGAATGGTTCTGGTATCTCTGGAAAAGCCTCTGAAGTAAAAGAAGTACTTCAAGAACAAGGCTATGAAGATATTCTCACAGGAAACGCAGATGCATTTGATTATGAAACAACTGTGATCCAAGTCAAAGAAGATAGTAAAAAACTGCAAGACATCATGACTAAAGATATCGTAGCCAATGTCCCGGCTCCAGAGTTTGAAGCTCTTGATGAAGAAGATGCAGCTGATATCGTGATCATCGTCGGCACCGACTTCAAGTAACCTCCACACCTGCTTTTTTATACGGTATAATTCCACTATATAACTTCAGAACAATCTATGGACGACCGCAAAGCGACACTACAGCATAAATTTGAGCAAATCAGACAAAAAATAAATCCTCAAAGTAAAAAAGAGCAAGCTCAAGAACTTGAAGCTCGTACTTATGAGCCCGATTTTTGGCAAAAACCTCAAGAAGCTGCGGATATCATGCGCCGTATGAATCATATGCGAAAAGAGATCGAGGACGTGGAAATGATAGAACTGTTGATCGAAGAAAATCAGTTTGATGAAGCTGAGAAAATGATTGATCATTACGAAATTCATCTCTTCCTCTCTGGTCATTATGATCGAGGCGACGCCATATTCGCGATCCATGCTGGACAAGGCGGTACAGAAGCGATGGATTGGTCTGACATGATGTTTCGCATGTATATGCGCTACTTTGATTCCAAAGGTTGGAAGTACGAGATCATTGATCAGATCGCTGGTGAAGAAGCTGGTATCAAAAGTGTCACACTCAATGTCTTCGGTGATTTTGCTTACGGATATCTCAAATGTGAAGCAGGAGTCCACCGACTTGTCAGACAGTCACCATTTAATGCTGATAGTCTCAGACAAACTTCATTTTCTTTAGTCGAAGTCTTACCAATCATCAAAGATCATGAGATCACCATCAAAGATGAAGATATTGAGTGGCAGTTTTTCCGTTCAGGAGGAGCGGGAGGTCAGAATGTCAACAAAGTCTCGACCGCTGTCCGCGTCACCCACAAACCAAGTGGCTTGGTCGTTACCTGCCAACAAGAACGTTCACAGCTACAAAATCGTGAACTTGCTTTAAATCTCTTACGATCACAGCTTTGGCAGCTTGAACAAGCAAAAGCTGAAAAACATATCGATACCTTCAAGAAAGACAAAATGGCATCCTGGGGACGACAGATCCGCTCTTACGTCTTACATCCTTACAAACTCATCAAAGATCTTCGTACCGACTACGAGGTCACCCAGGTGGAAAAAGTACTTGACGGTGATCTCGATGGTTTCATCGAAGCGTTCCTCAAGCAATCTCCAGAAATAGAAGGATAGTTATATTGGAATTTAATTTTCAATTATGCTATTCTTAAGTATCTATGAGAACATTTGATTCCAACTCAACCCCAAAAACCACTCCTGTTCGTAGTATAAACTCAGATAAAAATACTGGTCCTCAAGCTAAAATTGCACCAAAACAATTCATGGTGATGTTTGTCATCACATTACTCCTTGGTATCGGCGCAGGCTTCGTAGTCGCACAAACACAAGCGGGTGGTACAGCACAAACTACAGCTGACGCTGAAAAAAAAGGTGAACAAAAAGAATCAGCCGGCATACTCGATAAAGAAACATTTAGTGACACCGCTGACGGCACGCTACGCGAAGGCGGCATCGATGGTGAAGGAAGCTTTCACTTAGAACGCACTGGTGGTGAATCTCAAAATGTCTACCTTACCTCATCAACCGTTGATCTGTCTGAGTTTATGGGTAAAAAAGTCACTGTTTGGGGTCAAACGTTTGACAGTGAAAAAGCTGGCTGGCTCATGGATGTCGGCTATATTGAGCTCAAGAAATAATATTCTGTATTACATAATTGTATTTTTATCATGATTTCCTTTCAACAGGTATCAGTTCGTTATCCCCTCGGCAATACTGCTCTTCATGATGCAACGTTTACTATCGAAGACAATGAGTTTACCTACTTAGTTGGTCCCTCAGGTGCTGGTAAAACGACAATCCTCAGACTTCTTATCAGAGAGATTGCTGCCACAAGTGGTTCTATCATGGTCGAAGATTTAGAAATTTCTTCACCTAAATTCAAACGAGTTGACGAACTGAGACAACGTATTGGCATTGTGTTTCAAGACTTTAAAGTGTTACCTGATAAAAATGTCTTCGAAAACATCGCACTCAGCATGCGTATCAAGGGATATCGTGATAGTGATATCAAAGACGAAGTCCACCAAGCGCTTAAACTGACCGGTATTACCGATAAAATGATGGTTTTCCCAGCACAACTCTCAGCTGGAGAGCTACAACGTGTCGCTATCGCACGTGCTATTGTTGGAGATCGACGTATTATCTTGGCCGATGAACCAACTGGTAATCTGGATCCTAAAACTACCTGGGAAGTGATGAAGATTTTCAAAGAACTCGAAAAAACTAAGACTATCTTGTTTGCCACACACAACACTGATATCGTAAATAGTATGAAACGTCGTGTGCTCGTGATCAAAGACGGTAAGATCGCGGCTGATAAAAAGAAAGGAGGCTACGAACTATGAACGACATGCTAAAATCTTTACGTCGTACGCCATATCAAACCTTTGCAGCTGGGTCTGTTTTGTTTTTTACCTTACTCCTTGCTGGAGTACTTTTCTTATCCCTAACGTTCCTCCAAGGATTATTACAGTATGTCGAGACTCGACCACGTATCATTGTGTACTTTCAGATTGAAGCTGAAGAAGAAGAGATCTTTGCTGTCCGTGATGCATTACAAGATACTGGGAAAACCGCAGATGTGAAATATGTTTCCAAAGACGAAGCTTTCAAGATTTATAAAGAGTTTGCCAAAAATGATCCATTACTTGTCGAGATGACCTCACCAGATATCTTGCCTGCTTCACTTGAGGTAGATTCCAAAGAACCCCGCTTTTTACCAGAGATTGCTGATTTTCTCAAAACTCAACCAGGTGTCGACGAAGTGCAATTCCAAAAAGATATTTTCAATAATTTGCTCAGTCTAACTAATAACTTACGTAAAATTTCGATTATCTTCTTCAGCTACTTGCTGTTCATGTCAATTATCGTGCTGGTCACCACCACATCATTTAAGATTGCGCTCAAAAAAGATGAGATTGAGCTCCAAAAACTCCTTGGAGGAAGCAATTTTTATATTCGAAAACCGTTTATTTTTGAAAGTATGTTCCTCGGATTTATGGCAAGTCTAGCTGCCAACGCAGTTTTACTTGGACTTATGTTCTCACTCAACTCATTTTTACAAAACTATTTTTCAGATATTTCAGGATTACAGCTTTCACTTGGCTTCATGAGTCTGCAAGTTTGGCCGTTTAATCCATTCTTTATCATTGCGACTATCTTATTTACCACGCTGTTTAGTTTGATTATCACTCTTACCGCAAGTATTAACGCGACCAATCGCTACTTATAAACTTGCACAGGTCTACCATTTTCAGGTAGAATGAAACTCTTATGAAGAAACTACTGAACCTCTTCATCATCGTAGGTTTTCTATTCACTTCCGTAATCTCCTCGGGATATATTGTCGCACAAGAGACAACTGTTACTCCCACACCTACAACCGCTGACAACTCTGCTGCAAAAAGCGAGATTGAAAAGAAAATTCGGGAGTATGAATCTAAATTATCTGAAACCAGAACTCAGAAGAATACATTGTCTTCTCAGATAAGCTATATGGATACTCAGCGAAGTCTGACAGAGCTCAAGGCTGAAGAAACCAAATCTGATATCGAAGAAACCGAAGATGAGATCAAAAACCTCGGTAAGCGTATCAATGGTTTAGATACTTCACTTGACGGATTATCTAAATCACTCCTAGAACGAATCGCTGCAGGATACAAAAATCGTCAAGCTTCACTGATCGATATCTTGCTTGATAGTACCAACGCATCAACTCTCAATACACGTATGAAATACTACGAAGTAGCCAGAGATAGTAATCAACGTGTTCTCTTGCAAGTACAAGAAGCCAAACTCAACTTCGAAGAACAAAAAGATTTACGCGAGAATAAAGTTGAAGAGCTCGAGCAACTGACAATCACCCTTGAAGCACAAGAACAAGCACTCGTCTCGCAACAACAAGAAAAACGCATCTTGCTTCAAGCTACTCAAAATGATGAGGCTACCTACAGTAGATTGTTACAAGAAGCTCGTCGACAACAGGCAGCATTTACGAACTTCGTCCAATCCACGGGTGTAGGTGTAGTCGGAGCCAACTCACTCGGTACAGGTGAAGGTGGATGGTATCTCTCACAACGTGATGAGCGCTGGGCTAATACTCTTATGGGTACCTCAAGTGAGAACATCCTCAATGTCGGATGTTTCATCACCAGTATCTCGATGGTCATGCGTGAGGATGGCGTAGATTTTTATCCTACTCAAATTGCCAATGATACCCGTTATTTCTTACCTGGAACCGCATATATGTACATCCCTTCTAGCTTCAATGGCACCTGGCCAAACGGCAAAAGCTATCGTAACATCAGCTATGGAGAAATCAACTCCTATCTCAGCTCTGGCACACCTGTAATTGCTGGTGTAAATGGTTCAAGTCATTACATCGTACTAAAACGTGAAGCCGATGGTACCTTCATCATGAACGATCCCATCTACGGTCCTGATCTGAAAGTATCAGATCACTACAGTCTCTCTGGACCATACGGTGTCTTTCAATAATGTATTTTAATAACTATATTTACTTGACTAAATATAAAACATATGTAAAGATATAACATATGAGATCGTTTAGTTTAAAGCTTCTTTTCATAATCTTATTCTTTTTTACTACGCACCCCATTTTTGCTATAGAAACCACCAATAACTCATTTGAATCTGCAGATATGACTAGTTGGAGAGCGAATAGTACGAATGTAACAGTATTACGAGATAACGTTGCTTATGATGGATTGTACTCAGCGAAAATCACCAATACCAGCAGTAGCTCATATGGAGTCGAACAAATACTAACAGATGTTATTCCTGAGCAAGCATATGAAATCACGAGTTATGTGCAAACAACTACCCCTACTCCAAGTAAAGTATTTATACGTATAGCCTGGTATAGCAGTACTGATGGCACTGGATCACAGCTTAGTACTACTGATAGTGAGATAGTTACTGAGGTGACTAACTGGAGAAGATTACAGATACTGACTGAGGCACCAGCTACAGCGCACTCAGCGAAACTCAGATTACTTGTAGCTAGTGGCACAGCATGGTTTGATCTGATAGAGATAGATGAATACATAGCACCCACAGATGAACCAGAACCTTCCCTGACACCCACGCCCACAGTCAGTGCACCTACTCCTACTCTCACTTCTCTGTCTTACGATAATGTATATATATCAGAGGTACTGGTTTATCCAGAAACGAATGGCAAAGAATGGGTCGAGCTTTATAATAATAATTTGTATTCAGTAAATCTGACTAACTGGTCTATCGATGATGCAGTCAGTGGAGGTGTAGCGAAAAAACTCACCCATACTATCCCGGCTCAATCGTATGCTGTGATAGAGCTTAGTACTTCATTATTTAATAATACTGGCGACTCTGTACGCCTACTAGATGCACAAAATAAACTCAAAGATGAGTTTAAATACACTGAATCTGAAAAGAATACTTCATGGGGACGTACATCATGGATTAGTAATACGTTTTGTTTACAAGAACAATCTAAATCGAAACCAAACTTGACATGTGTTAATAAAACAAAAGACACCTCAGCAGTACTTGGTATTCGCGAAAGCACTAGGTCTGCCGCACTTAAGCAACAAAACACAATCATCAACGATAGTATCGCTATACCCTACGCAAAGTATGAATATAAAACTTCATCATCCACACCAATCCATGAATCCAGCTTAGCATCACCATTCCCTCATAATCAACCAGATAGCGAATCACTGCCCCTTGGCATAACTCTATCTGGTTCATACGCTGTACTTTCTTTTGCATCATTTCTCGCAAAAATCACTTTTGCTCTGAGCAAATCTGCCGTACAATGAAGAGATGCAAAAACTCTTTCATTTTATAAAGTACTGGCTTCCTCCGCTTGCAGTGATGGCTGTGATTTTTGCGCTTTCCTCAAGACAGCGAATTCAGGTTTCAGAAGTTGATACTGTGAACTTTATGGTTTTTAAATCATTGCATATGGTAGAGTATGCGGTTTTGTTTTTCTTATGGTTTAGAGCTTTGTATCAGAGACTTGGTAAGGCGCAAATTATGAAAGCGTATGCACTCGCGATCACAATTAGTATCTTATACGGAGCACTTGACGAACTACATCAAACTTTTGTGCCGACGCGTGAAGGCAAACTAAGAGACGTTGTAATCGATAGCATTGGCATTCTTTTGATGTTTGAGTATACTAAACATCATCTCAATAAATTGAAACTATTTTTGTAGCATGAAAGGCATCTTCAAACACATTCACCACTTATTTATACCGAAAGAAAGTAACAACTTCCGAGCTCGTATTTTGCATCACGACTTCCTCACTATCTATCTCGTAGCAGCACTCATGTTGACTGCTGGTGTCTCTCACTACCAATCGAAACAAGGTAGCATTTTAGGTTACGCTACAGACATCAGTGTGAATAAATTGTATGAGCTTACAAATGCACAACGTGCAAGCTCTAATTTGCAATCATTAAGTTATAGTGATGCATTGGCTCAAGCTGCACAAAAAAAAGCTGAAGATATGTTCGCAAAAAACTACTGGGCACATTATGGTCCCGCCGGAGAAACTCCTTGGAACTTTATTCTTTCATCAGGCTATCAGTATGAGTTTGCCGGTGAAAACTTAGCTAAAAACTTCTTGTTTAGTGATGGAGTCGTCGATGCTTGGATGAATTCGCCTACTCATCGAGAAAACTTACTTCGACCCGATTACACCGATGTCGGCTTTGCGATCGTAAACGGAGTATTGAATGGTGAAGAGACAACACTGGTAGTCCAGATGTTTGGTAAGCCTTTGTACGTAGCTCAAGATACAGCACCACAACAAACAGATACAGAAGTTGCTGTCAAAGAAGTAGAAACTGAAGCCACCGCTCCTGAAGTCATCCAAAATCCAGAATCAATGGAACAAATAGCTCAAGCAGCACCTGCTCAAGATACCAAAGTCTTGGCCAGCCAAAATCAAACAAATTTCTATCCTGTTTTCTTTAATATGAACTTGATCTTCTTCTTAGTTTTAGCTGGAGCTTTAGCACTCGACTTTTACTTTGCTTCAAAACTAAACTTAGTACAACTCAAAGGTAAACATGTCATCCATTTTATGTTTATTGGATTTATCACTGTCGGATTATTCATTCTGGCCAACGGCAATATACTCTAACGTATGCATCATTTCCTCAAAAGTATCGGTAAAGAGTTTAAGAAACATGCATTTGATTACCTACTTTTCATCTCAGTCGGTATCTGTTTCTTAATTGCACTAAACATTTTCCGTGGTGAACGCCTCATTGAGCTTATCTTAGTTGTTTCATTCATCAGCTTTTATATCATCTGGGGTATTTATCATCATATTGTTGAGAATACATTACACCTCAAAGTGGTCATGGAATATATACTCATTGGATTCACGTTGCTTTTTTTACTGAAGATTGTTATCCTACCCTGACATATGAAAGGAATTATCTTAGCTGGTGGTAGAGCTACACGGCTCCGTCCACTTACCAAAATAACCTCAAAACAACTGCTTCCTGTCTACAACAAACCCATGATTTGTTACCCTATTGAGACGCTTACCAAAGCTGGTATTACAGATATTTTGATCATTATTGCTCCAGATTATGCTGGTCATTTCCTCAATTTACTTGGCACGGGTAAAGATTATGGAGCTCGCTTTACGTATGAAATCCAAGAAGAACCCAAAGGTCTTGCAGATGCATTTATCGTCGGTGAGAATTTTATTGGAGATGACAGTGTTACTATGATCTTGGGTGATAACATCTTTG
>JBGSBR010000022.1:0-20788 GCA_041730495.1 Weeksellaceae bacterium
AAGATTTTGCTTCGATTTTCACGCTCATTTACTTGTCCCAAAACCTCAGGGACATCATTGGCTATCAACATAATACCTGCACCAATAGGTAACGCAATATACATTATTTTTTTCTCTTCTTTTTCTGGCACCGGGTATTCAGCGCTCGCGATATCTTTGAAACGTACCACCTTCTTAAACTCGCCACCAAAAACAGATTTATAAAATGTAAATGCTTCTTCAGCATTTCCGTTGAAGTTAATCCATGTATTTAATGTTGTCATATGCAGTTATGATAGCAGATTACAGAAAGTAGATAAATCGATTTTATTTGGCTCCCTCGCGTGGACTCGAACCACGAACCTTGATGTTAACAGCATCCTGCTCTACCATTGAGCTACGAGGGAATTGATTTTAAATATTCTTTTCCAACACCACTTTTTAAATACTTTTCTCTTTTTCTTGCTTCTAGTCGATTTATCGCTTGTTCTTGATAGATCAAATTCCAAGGTCTAAAACCTTTTGTAGAAAAGACTTGACCTGCATTATGTTCACTTAAGCGTCTTGTTAAATTACCTGTCAAACCAACATATATCCTTCCATCTTTACTGCTTTTTATTGCATACACTGTAAACATAAGTTAAACAGCATCCTGCTCCCTGCCTGCCGGCAGGCAGGTACCATTGAGCTACGAGGGATTGTGAGAACTATTATACCACCTCAAAAAGGCAATGTCAGCGCCACATTATCATTGCCGGAGCCTTCCATGTACTTGCCCCAGTTTACTTTGATTGGCACTTTGCCGACTTCGTTCTGATAATAAATCTCCCCATGATCAATACCGTACTCAAATACTTTCTTCGTCAGCAAGACATCATCCATACAATACTTTTTCAGCTCATCCCATTTGCCTTCTTTGTAATAATCGATCGCCATCAGTCCATGACCTGATTTTTTTTCATTAAACGTAGCTGACGCAACATCATTGAGTCCGATGCGCTTGCCAAGCTCCTTCTTGATGTCATCGAGGATATCAAACATCGAGAGTGAGCTCACAATTCCCGGATAATACGCTTGGATTACGGGCATATCGAAGCTGCGAATGTTGTAACCCACGATATATGATGCACGCTCAAGCAAAGGAAATAATGAGTTTAGCTCGCTTTCAAGGAAGATTTTTTCTTTGTGATCTGCATAATCATAGACAGCGACCACCGAAATCCCCAGCTGGCGAGCTTCTGGGAACTCACGGAAGGTATGTTTCGTCTCGAGATCGAGCACAATCGGAAATTTCTGCATTAGTTTATCTCCGATTTGTAATCTTTCACAATCTCAAGCTCAAATACTGGTTTACCTGGATCTTTAAACTTATCTTTGACACTAATATTCACTTTATTGAGTTTTTGCTGAAATGTATTGCGCATCTCATCAATCAATCGGAAAAATACTTCTTGATCAGTTTTTTTGACCATACTGTACTCATCGCGGAAAAACTCATCAAGCTTCCCCAGGCTCCAAAGCGCTTCGATGAACTGTGGATTATGGAAATCAAGCATCGTAATATTGCCGCCAAGTGGGCGAATCTTGAAGTGCATCATGCGAACTTCGTTGGTCATCTCAGAAAGCGACGGCTTGTTGCTCGTGAGGTTTTGCTGAAACACATTTATTTTTTCGTAGAGATCGTTATTTTTCGTTTTTCTCATAGAGTATAATTATGAAATGATTAAACAGAATATACAAGCAGATCAAATAACTGCAATGAAAGCTAAAGACGCACAAACACTTGAAATCCTGCGTTACATTTTAGCACAAATTAAGAATATAGAAATCGATAAAAAAGCTGAACTTACTGAAGAAGAAGTAACTCAAGTGATGCGCAAAGAGCTCAAAAAACTACAAGATTCTTATGAAGCATTCTCTACTGGCGATCGTCCTGAGCTTGCGGCTCATACCAAGTTTCAGATTGATGTCATGGGCAAATACATGCCTCAAGAGCTCTCCGACGAAGATCTCAAAAAAGAGATTGAAGCTATCATCGCCGCCAACCAAGAAGTATTTACTGCCAATCCTAATGCACTTATCGGTATCTGTGTCGGCAAACTCAGCTCAAAAGCTAATCCTTCACGCATCTCAGCCATGGTGCGCTCGATGCAGTAAGCTCAATTTTCTGCTATATTGATACTATGACCATCAAGAAACTTATCGCTATTGGTCTTCTGTTCTTCATTGTGAGCTCGCTTTCGAAAACTTTATTTGACTACCAAAAAAACTACTCGTTTTATCAAGAATACAAAGAAGAGTACGAAATAGAGAAAAAACGCAATATTGAACTCAATACTATGATTGTCAGATCCAAAGATACCTTTGAATTTGAGAAAATGGTGCGTAATAAACTAAATCTGCATAAAGAGAATGAACGGATCATCATTATCCCGAATCCTACACCGACAATCTTTGAGCCAACTCCGACCCCACAAACTGTCTATGAAGAGTGGGTCGATGTGTTCTTTACACCACCAGGAGAATCTGATGCGGGTTGACATTACAATCCAATTTATCTATAATAGGTCATTCTTTCCGGGGTAGTGTACGGCTGCACAGGAGGCTCATAATCTCCTAGGCTGGGTTCGACTCCCAGCCCCGGAACATAAGGTTTTGATAGGGATTAACTATCTATTTTCAGATCTAAATCATGAAAAAAACTCTTCTCTCAGTCATAATCCCCGTCTACAACGAGGAACATAATATCAATCCTCTCATCGAACGATTACTCCCAATTATTTCTCCATATGATTACGAACTGATTTTCGTCAATGACGGCTCAAAGGATCATTCAGCTGAAACTATCAAAGCCCATGCTGACAAAAACAAAGATATCAAACTGATTACCTTTAATCGCAACTTCGGCCATCAGATGGCACTAGTTGCCGGATATAGATTCGCCAAAGGAGATTGTGTGATCACAATGGATGCCGATCTACAAGATCCACCAGAGATCATACCTCAGATGATAGCTGAATGGGAAAAAGGTGCAAAAATTGTCTATGCAAAACGTGCTAAACGTGAAGTGGATAGTTGGTTTAAACGTCAAACTGCCCAAGGATTTTATGAGTTTATCAACTTCTTATCAGATCGACCAATCCCTCAAAACGTCGGTGATTATCGACTGATTGATCGTGAAGTCGTAGACTTCCTCAATACATTACCGGAGCACTCACCATTCTTACGCGGACTTGTAGCCTGGACTGGCTATCCCGAGAGTTATGTGTACTTCGATCGTGCCAAAAGACATTCAGGAAAAACGAATTATTCGCTGCCCAAGATGATGAATTTTGCTCTTGATGGCATCACATCACTTTCACCGAAACCTCTGCGACTCGCAAGCTATATGGGATTTGTAACAGCGTCGTTTGGATTTTTAGGTATTCTGTATGCCATTATTGGTAAATTATTATTACCAATCCCTTGGGTCACTGGTTGGACTGGTTTGTTTGTCGCTATTATGTTTTTTGGAGGCGTGCAGCTGATCGCAATCGGTATCATCGGAGAGTATCTAGGTAAAATCTATATTGAAACCTTGAATCGTCCTCATTTTCTTATCAAAGAAAAAATAAACGTATGAAACAATGGATTGGTGTCGTATTAATTCCGTTCTTCCTCGCACTGATTGTCTACTGGATATTCACATTAGTACGCGATAGTAATAAGTCACTTTCTCCGATACCTGAAGATGGTATCAATGTAATCCAACTCACTCCAAGTAAGTAACCTTCTTATGGTCCACCTATTCTAAACTGGAAGATTGTTCCTTGTCCACCGAGGAAAAGTACATCGATAGTACGCAAGATCATGTACGCAGAAATGTATAAGAAGAGTCCAATAATTGCCCATTTGAATGTTCCTTGGGCATCCTGTACTTTTTCAGCCTCTCCTAGAGAAGTAAGGTACTTGAAACTACCGATAAGAAACATTATGAAAAGAACAAGCAAAATAAATGCATTGGACATAAACAATATATTTGCCACAACAACCTCAATACATTTAAGTGTCGGTACTCCATTCACGAGACAACTATCATTGGTAGCTGGATTGCCATCAGGGTCTGCCCAGTCTCTGATCTGCGCTTGTACGCTGTGAAATGGTACGAAAAGATAGATAAACAAAAAGAAAGAAACAGCTTGCAGTTTAGATCGCATATAGGTTTAGTGTACTGTATCTATGGCTTTGCTGCAACAAAAAACTGCGGGTGTTACCCCGCAGTTTAGTTAACGAAAATGTCTAATTAATTATGTACCTGGACATTGTTCTTCAAATGCATCAATCTGGTCCACAGTGTTTCCTGCGCTATCAAGACACAGACAACAGTATTCACCTTCTGTGGTTTCGATCAAGCCTGGCAATGTGACAGGGCATGAAAGACCGAGACAGATACGTCGTTTGAAGATCACTTGTTCAAGAGTCCAGATGACAGCAAGCACGGCGACAATCAAGATCACACCGACTACAGCTGCTTGGATTTTATCACGAGCGGCACCAACAGCATCCTTGTCACCACCTGAGGTGATCCATGAGAATGCTCCGATCAACATGTAAAAGAGTGCTGCAAGACCAGCAAGTACGAAGAATGCACGGATAACAAAGGTTAAGATATCACCAAGTGATGGGATCTCGAATCCTAGATCATCTGTACTGATTGAGGTACAGGCTGGCATATTATTTGCTGGTAAACCATCACAAACTGCAGGATCTGCATACACATTACCTACCATCGCTGGAAGGGCAAACAATCCCGCTAACATGACTATTGCTAATAGATGACTGAAAAGAAGTTTTTTTATATTCGACATAGAGTTAAATAATTGATAGATCTTATCGTCATTGTAGACTATTTTTTTCGAGTTTGTCAAGACGTGTTTCTACGCCTCTTTCACACGATACTGCAATGCCTCCGCCACATGCTGCTTTTGTATCATAGGTTCGCCTGCTAGATCCGCTATTGTTTGCGCTACTTTTAGCATTTTGAAGTATGTTCGTGCAGATAATGAAAGTTTATCTACGGCTTGTTGAAGCAGAGCAATTGCTTCAGGAGCAGACTGCGTATACTCTTTGACGTTTGCCGATGTCATCTCACTGTTAAAACGGATCGATGATCGCTCAAATCGTACACGTTGTCTCCCACGAGCTTGCATCACTCGCGTGCGGATATCCTGACTTGTCTCTGACTCAAAATCTTTACCCAGTTTTTCGACATCAACTGGTGGCACTACTAAATGTAAATCTATCCGATCCAAGATCGGACCAGATAACCGCTTGCGATACTTCGTAACATTACCTGGCACACAGGTACACTGTTTCTTAGGATGACCTAAGAAGCCACAAGGACAAGGATTTGAGGCAGCGAGTAAGATAAATCGTGCTGGAAATGTCAGACTTCCTGCAGCTCGTGAGACAGTCACCATTCCATCCTCTATCGGTTGTCTGAGTGATTCAAGCACACTGCGTGGGAACTCTGGAAACTCATCAAGAAATAATACACCTCGATGCGCAAGTGAGATCTCTCCTGGCATCGGATTTGTACCTCCTCCGATCAGTCCCACTCGTGAAGTGGTGTGATGAGGTGAACGATATGGTCGAACTCCCCTAAATGGATCTTCTGTCAGCTGCCCGATCACAGAGTAAATACGTGCCACCTCCAGCATCTCATCTTTTTCAAGTGGGGGTAAAATCGACGGAAATGATTTAGAAAGAAGTGTTTTGCCCGCCCCTGGCGGTCCTTGGAGATGCACATTATGAAATCCTGCTGCTGCAATCTCAAGTGCACGTTTCGTGTACTCTTGTCCACGGATATTCGCGAAATCAAAATCGCTTTTGGAAAGCACTTTTTCTTCCCATGGCACTGGCTTAAGCGCTTCAATAAGAGTCGTTTGTTTTATATGATCAACAATCTGCCTCAAAGATGACACCGGATACACCATAATGTCATCAATGATTGATGCTTCAACGCTATTTTCTGCAGGTATGAAAAGCACTTTCATCTGCTTCTCTTTGGCGAGAAGTATAAGAGGGAGAATTCCTGGGACTTTGCGCACCTTGCCATCGAGCGAAAGCTCACCTACGATCATACTTTGTTCGTAACCTGTGAGATCGACAATCTGTGAAGCTGCTAAGATCCCGATTGCCAGCGCTAGATCGAAGCTCGTGCCTGATTTAGGGATATCTGCTGGTGCAAGATTGACAGTGATACGTGAGTCTGGCATCTCGTAGCCAGTGTTGGTGATTGCAGTACGTACTCTATCTTTGGCTTCATCGACTGCTTTACTAGGAAGTCCGACAATCGTAAATGTGGGAAATCCTCTTTCGGCGACATCAACCTCTACCTCAACGACAATTCCTTCAAGTCCAAGAGTGGTACCAGTTTGTGTATGTGAGAGCATCTTACCTCTATTGTATCAGGCAAGTGGAGTATTTTGTGTACGTTTCTTATACAAGTACATAACAAGTAGCAACCCTGCTGTACCCATAAGTAAGAGTAAGACTACTCCCACAAGCAATATCTGCTGTGGTGCACCAGCTACAGGTGCAGCTGTTGGAGTGGTATTTGTGGGCGTTTGTGAGACCTGACTATCTGGTGAGATGCTAATTTTTTGTGGTGGCTGATATGTAGGTGTCACATCACGGCGTGGATCTGAACTACTAGTCGCAAATAAATATGGATCAACCTCTTCCACAGTCATAAACTCTTCGTTCTGCGTAAGAAACTCTGAGGTTGAAAGCTGTGCTACAGAGGTTTGAGTTTCTTCTCCGGTATAACGAAGTTCATACTCAGTCGTAGGTAAAAACTCTGAGGTAATCTTAAAATAACCATTTTGATTTGCTTTCTTGGTGTATAGTGCCTGCTCAGAGAAAGAAACATAAATACCGACAGTTGCATTCGGCATCAAGTTGCCTTCCGCATCATAGGCATATCCTTCCAGATATGTTGGGATAGGTTGAGTGATCGTGCTAATTGAGCGATCCTGTGCTTGTACCTCAGGGATCTTGATCACATTACCAATCCAACTAAGAAATTGCGTCATGATAGATCCATCCACAATCCTAATAGCATTTAGATCAACTGGTGTAAACGTTTTCTTGAAGTACTCACCCGCTCTTAAGTTTTGCTGTCTGAGAGTAACCTGAAACTTACCATCTTTATCGGGGCCACCATTACCTTGCTTATAGATTGTTTTACCATTACAGACTTCGATTCCGTTTTCTTTTTTACAAACCTCAATCACAAGCTCTGCAAATGGATGTGAAACAGCACCCGTATAGATAACATTATTGTCCTTATCAAGGATACTATTCTGACTCATCAAAGATAGTGGATAGCGATAGCCTGAAGCGATATTTGGTTTCATCGGTATGTCTCTTTGTTCAATTCTTCCTCTCTGTTGGATAGGATTAGAGTCTGAATAATAAAACTCTGGATAAGTAGGATTTATATAGATATTCTTCGCATTAGGTTTAATTGTTGATGCTTCTCTTCTTTGCATTGGTACATACTCATTGCGTGAAGATACTAATTTATAGTCTCCATCGACTACTAAAAAGCTAAACCTACCATCTGCACGAGTAGCGTTAGGATTTATGATAGTTGGGTTTTGCTGATTGGCATAAGCTACATCAAATGTGCCGGTATCAGGATTTAGCTGACTCAGCTCGACACTTGTTTGAGGTATAGGTTCTAACGTGACAGCATCAAACACTCTACCGTACGGATCCCATGCCTGTCCCGAACATGATGATGAACGGAAGGCAAACTCAAGACTTGCTTGTTGTTGTCCACCGACACCTCCACCAGTTTGTTGTGTTGGTTGGATGAAGTTCCAAGCGAGAAATTTACGCTCTAAGTTGGCAGGAGTATAACTTTGCCACGCAATTTCTGATGGAATAATATTGCCGAGACTATTAGTAGCAATTGGATCACGAGGATCAAGTGGTTGTTTAACAAACTGATTATTTTCTTTGTAATAGATACCATATGAGCCATCATGATCAAGACTATACTGGACGGAGTTTTGCAATATGCTTAAATGATCACACTCTGGGCTTGTGGCATTCTCGTCACCACAGAAAAGTTTCTTATCCATAGTGGAGTTACCCGTTGTACAAACTACTTCTGGAATACTGTCAGCATTAGTATCGACATCAAGACATTCAGTGATATATGTTTCATTACTATTAGGTACAGCCTTCGCCTGATTACTGGAACGAAGTAATCCTCGATGACCACGATGTTGACCTGGTATAAATCCACAGGCTTCTGGGGCTAAATCATTACACCATTGGAGATCTAAACAAACAAAACGAAGTGCTGGAACTGCGTCTTGAGCATACGTAGGTTTGACTAAAAAAAGGAATAAAAATCCAAATAAAAATAGTATTAGTTTTTTCATATCTTCAATCATAATGTCACAGACGAGAACTGTTGTCAACCACTACTATCTATACTAGTATTAATATATACACTACTTTTTGTGTAGATATATCACATGAAAAAAATCATCTCTTTTATAGCAGTTCTCTTCGTTTTTTTGAGCATGCAAGCGTCAGCTTTTGCTCAAGAATCTCTCTACAACCTTCCTATTTCTCCTATACCTTGTAATAAACTTGATCCAACACTTAGCTGTCCGACAGATTTTATCGCACCCGGTGGAATCTACGACAATCTTGATGAGACCTGTGCAGAGTCATACGATAAATTTCTCGAAAATCCGGTACAAAGTCATTACTGGGTTGAAGATCCTGCAATTACAGCTCAAGGAAAAGCCAATGAACGTGCACGACAGTTTATCTACTGGGTAATCAATACTGACGCTATAGATGAAGCAGTAGTACTCAGAAGCGTCTGGAATATTTCCAGCATGATTGCATTTTTTGGTGTAGTGATCATCGCCGCAATCTTTGGCCTTGGATTTATCATCTCTCGTCGTACCAACTTTGATTTCAAAGTCCGAATCGCACCCACAGTCACCAAAATTGGGTTCATGTTATTGTATATTGCACTTTCAGCTGCATTGATTTTCATCTTGATTCAGTTCTCCGAAATCTTGATGAAATTCTTCATCGATAATCTCGGCGGTGGTCAGTTGTTTAATATATACTTCTCCAACAGTGACCCAGATCTCCTCGGTCGCACCGAACAAAACTACACACAATTCATCGGATGCCGCGATCTCAATATCCGTGTACAAGAAGGCGTTGATACAGAGCTTTTCATGCTTAAGCTCACCAATGTAACGTATTACATCATGGGTATCATGCTGTTGTTACGAAAAATCTTACTTTGGTTCTTGCTCTTTGTATCACCGTTCCTCGCTTTACTCATGCCATTCATGTTGATCCGCAACATTGGCTGGATCTGGATCGGTGTCTTCTTCCAATGGTTATTTTATGGACCACTCTTTGCCTTATTCCTCGGTGCACTTGCCAAAATCTGGGGTGAGGGAATACCATTCAACTTTGATTTCTCACGTGTCAGAGATATGGGTGGATATGTCTATCCTACCGGGATCAATATTTTGTATGGTGGACCTGCCCAACTTACCGTAGCGGGCCGTCAGTTGAGTGCACTCAATAACGCAAATTACGTCGACACCTTTGCTGAATATATTATTACCTTACTGATGCTCTGGGCAGTAACCTTCTTCCCATGGTGGTTACTACGTATCTTCCGTGATTACTGTTGTGATGGCATATATGCTATGAAAAATATCTTAATGGCGATGTATGATAGCAGTCGTGGCGGACCACCAAACGGCCCATCCCCCATCAAGCCACCGACATTACCATCCCTCAACATAAACACACCGACTAATACAAATACACAACAAAATGTAACGGTATCTATGAGCTCACTTGAGCAAATTCGTAAAACACTAACGACCGATATAACTAAGAGTCTAGAGCTGAAAGCAACACGCCTTACAGAGGTCGCTCGTATGGAAACTAACAAAACAACCCAGTCTGCTGTCGTCAAAAACCTGGCAATGATCTCAAATCCTGCAACTGCACAGGTACCAGCTCAAAGACAGATGTATATGAACTTACGTTCAGAGCTATTCAATCGAGCAATCAAAAATGACACAATTGCTCGCACTATCCTCGCTTCCACCTCGACATCACAAACAGAGAAAGTTCGTATCCGCCAAGAAATCTTAAAAACAATACCACAGCTCCAATCCATCAATCAGATTGTGACGAAATCCACGAGTATTCCACAACAGACCGTATCGAGTATCACCAATAATTACATCACGAATGTTGCCAATAACACTGAAACAGTACAGCAAATTGCAAAGTCTAGTAACACCACCAATGAAGCTGTGAAGAATATTCTCAATAGCTATGCTAAATATACATCTCAACCAATCACACAGATCATCAAAACAATCTCAAAAGATGCGAATACAACAGAAAAAGTAGTACGAGATGTACTCTCACAAACTCGTAGCATCGTCAGTACCTCAAAAGTCGTCAACACTACAGCAAATGTTCAGAAGCTGACTACAGAACAAGTGACTCGGATCTTGGATGGAGTACGTAATAGTTTCTCAACTATAAATCAAACAAGTGTCAAACAAACCACCAACGCACCCGCTGTCACAAACACCAATCAAAGTACCAACATCAATGCCCCAGTGGTGATGAACACAAATAGGCAAACAAATGAAACAGTGAGTAACCAAACAACCACTCAGCAAACTCAATCAACCCAACAAACTTCTGCCCCGGTACAAGTACAGACATCACAAGATTCGTTTATCAAAGTCATCTCATTCAAAGCCAATGTCGCCCAAGATAAAGCTCAGTCGATCGTGCAAAATGTCATGACAAGTGCTTCAAACAATAAAACACTTATCTCAAATATTGAAAAACAAACTGGACTTGCTCCTCAACAAATCAAAACAGTAATCACAACATATAGTCAAAATATCAATAAGCCTCAAGCCACTATGATTGAGTCGATCCATCAATCAGCTGGCATCGCTCGAGACAAGGTACAAAGTGTCCTCCAATCCACGACAGACACCATCATGTCAGCGCATGATGTCGTCCAAGATGTAGCCCAACTTGAAGGTGTATCAGTCGAGCAAATCGACAAAGTCATGGATACTCAGATGGATGTCGCCTCTGCGCCAGAACAACATATCGAAGAATCAATCCCAATTCCACAAAGCATCTCACTTGAAGACTATGAAGAGGTCAAAGACATGTGGACCAAGCAGTATGAAGAAGGTGAAGTGCCAGTGTCAGAAAGCATCCAAAATCGCACAGAATGGATTGATCAAGAGTCAGTCTTTATCACCAACACACTGAATAAAATCCTCTCAAGTGACGAAAAATTACGCCAAGAAGGTCTAGATGATGTCGGATACCTACTTCCTATCTTCTTGATCAATAATCTCAAAGGTGATGAGCTCATCGTGTACCTGAAAGCCAAGCTTGAAGCTGCCAAAGATGTAAAGAAACTGATGGAACATGAAGAAAAAGTAAAAGCAAAGATCAAAGAAGAAGAGCTCAATGACGAAGACAACTTAGTCGAAGTAAATCGAACCCAACAAGAAGAAAATACTATGCACCTGGAGGTCGACAACGAAGAACATCTTGGTGGTATCGAAGAACGTGTAGCAGCTGCCGAGGCTAAGCTCGCTAGTGTGACAGAAGAGCCAGTTGAGCTACCAGAAGAAGCACCCGTGGAGACAACACCAGAAACACTCAAAGAGTTTGGCGATCAAGCTGAAGAAGCACCAGCAGAGCTCAAAGAAATGTCAGATGAAGAACCAGCTGACCCAAGTCTGGAAGCGCTCAAAAATAAACTGCGTGAAAGCGCTGACAACGACAATATAAGCTGATAGAATAAGCTCATGAGTTACTTCGATCAAATTCAATACATCGCACACGTCGATAAAGCAGATAACATCTTGGGCAAAATAGAAAAATGGCAAGCACACAAAGAAGGGATCCTTCATCGAGCTTTTACCATCTGCCTTCATTACGAAGATAAAATTATCCTTCAACATCGTAAACATCCTGTGTTTGGCGGTATCCTGGATGCGACAATCTCTTCACACCAAACATATGATGGTGAAGAGCTTCAATCAGATGAGACGGCAATCTTAAATACCTTAAAACGTGAATGGTTTATAGAGCAAACTGATCTTATTGGTGGACTTAATATGAAGGGAAAAGTCTATTATAAAGCTCAAGATCCGCGGAGTGCGTATATTGAGCATGAAGTTTGCTACGTTTACAGCTGTGCTATGAAAAACTTAGTACTTCCAAACTTTGAGTTCGCCTATGGGTTTTCTCTATGCGATCCAGAGGAACTAAAAGATAAAAAAGGTGCATTGTATCCTCAACTCGCTCCCTGGGTGAAAGAAATGATTGAAAAGAAGTTGATATAATACAGCTATGAAAATAAATCTTTCTGAACTACGTGATGTAACTAAAAAGGCAATCATATCGTATGGCTATACCCCACGAGAAGCAGAGATCGTTATGAAAGTATTGCTATATGCTCAGCTACGCGATAATAACCAAGGCATAGTGAAGCTTATCGGCAATGGCATCCCTAAACGAGAAGACGGACAACTTCCTACAATAGTCAAAGAAACACCTGTTTCAGCATTAGTTGATGGTAATAAAACCCATGCAATAATCGTAATGGACCAACTGGCCGATCTAGCGATTGAGAAAGCTAAAAAAATTGGCGTAGGAATTGCAGGCAATTTTAATACCAAAGAATCTACCGGAGCTTTAGGATATTATGTAAATAAAGTAGCTGAAGCTGGTTTAATTGGGTTAGCCTTCGCCGCAGCACCGTTTCAAACAACAGCACCTCATGGCTCTACTGAAGCATTATTTTGTACGAACCCTCTCGCTTATGGCATACCGACTGAAACAGATCCCATTTTACTTGACATGTCTACTTCAAAAATGGCTTATTATGGCCTCATTGAGGCTAAAACTGCCGGTAAACAAATCCCAGAAGGTGTAGGATATGATGAAAATGGTAATCCAACTACTGATCCTGCAGCAATTATGGGTGGAGCATTGAAAACGATTGCTGGTCGCAAAGGTTCTGGTCTTGCGATGGTAGTACAGATTCTTGCAGGTGCTTTTGTAGGAGCAGACTCATTTGACGATGATAGTGTAAACGCAGGTAACCTGGTTATAGCGATAGACCCCAATATATTTGTGCCTTCAGCCGAGTTTCAATCAAGAGTTTCCGCCATTGGTAAAAAAGTGAAATCTGCTCGAAAACATGAAACAATCAAAGAAATACTGCTCCCAGGTGAAAGAGGAAACAATCTTACAAAATCCAGATTAGAATCTGGTGAAATTGAGATCGAAGATAATTTATATAAGCAACTCAAAATAGTTGCTGGTGTTTGATATTAAACTTGTTCGTAAATACCTTTAGACAGTTCAAGTGCAGCTTCATATAACTTCATCAACTCTTTCAGCTCATCAGAAATAATAAAAGTTATATTTTCATCTAATTGTTTAATCGGCATGATCTTCGTACTCGTACTTGAAAGGAACATACTTTCATATTCACGCGCTTGATCGTATGAAACTTTCTTTTCAACAATGGTATATCCATTTCGTTTTGCTACTTTTAAAATCGTCATCAGTGTCACACCTTCAAGCACATCATGCATCGGCGGGATAAAAATAGTCTTTCCTTGCATGAAATAAAGATTTGTTCGTGTGCCTTCGATCAGATATCCTTCACTATCAATTAAAACAGTATCATAAGCATTTTTAGCTTTTGCTTGAGCATAGTAGTAATAACTTGGCAGCATATTAAGTGTCTTTGCTTGTGGCATCCAACGTTCATGTTGTACAGAGATTACAGCCACTCCGGTTTTGTACCATTTGCGATCTGGATATAGCGGAGCTGATGGCAGCATAACAAGCTTCGCAGCTTTGCCACCATACAAATATATTTTTAAGTTATACGATTGCTCATCCAGCTCTTGATTCAGATCTGTGACAAACTGTGTCATTTGAACTGTTGTAAAGGTGTGTTGAAGATTTATCTGTTGAGCAGAATCTAGTAAACGTTCAATATGGTGATCTAAAAAGTAAATAATCCTGTTTCGGATTTTCACTGTTTCATAGACTCCAAAACCATATACAAATTCAGCATCAGTAAGAGATATCTGTGCTTCACCTATTGAAACAACCTTCCCGTTAATTAAACATTTATCTAAAGACATCAGGACTATATTATACTGTCTGTATGCGGCATATTATAACTCTCAGTTTCATTGTACTGATCTATCTCAGTACTCTTTTTTTGAAATCACCTGAAGTATATGCATTCGAGTTTCAACCAACACTGATCAACCGTTTCTTCCACTCACAAGACATCACGCACGATGTTCCTAATCGCATCTTTCTTTCAGATGGGGATATCCATCAAGCCGCAGGCTATATCTATGCTAGTGGCGGGGATCCACGCGAATACAACTTCCAACATCCACCATTTATAAAATATCTTTACGGTATTACGACAATCCTTACAGGCAATCCTTATTACATGCAGATAATCCTAGGAATAACGCTATTAGTTTCGACATATGCATTAGCATTTCAGATTACGAAATCAGCGATAATTTCGTTTACATCTGCTTTGCTGCTCAGTATAGATCCTCTATTTATCTCTCTATCCGGTGATTTACTTTTAGATTTAGGTCAGGCAGCATTTATAGTCTTATACCTTGAAAGTCGTCTCAAAATGCGACACTGGTTATGGCAAGGTTTTCTTCTAGGTGTTCTTGCAGCATCTAAATTCTGGGCAGCACCATTATTTTTCGTCGGATTGTTAACTGTGTATCAGCTCTATCAGACACAACAACGTGGGTCATGGCGTAAGTTTGCTTTCAAATCATTTATTTTGCATCTCATAACTGCTGGTATTACATTTTGCATTGTTTATACCCAAGCATTTATTATTGACGGAGGTAAATTTAATATAGTTTTTTATCAGCTTAAAACCTTGAAATACTGGCTCAATCATTCTGTAACAACAGTACCTGGTGCTTCACTCATGTTGTTCCTTACCGGATATTTCCAAAGCTGGTGGGGTGATAAAGAAGTAATCAGAAGTCCGATCTGGTCGTGGCTGTGGCCTGTGATGCTTATCACCGCAACAGCCAGCGGAATAAAAACTCTTCTTGAAAAAAAGTTTCCTGTAGAAGCCTTTATAGCTCTTATTCCGTTGCTGTATCTGGTTTATCTCGGTCTTCAAGCACCGTTTCCACGTTATTTTATCTTAGTATTACCGTTTTTATACATATTTACAGCTCGCATCATAGTACGTAAACTTGTTCGATATAAACGAGCTTAATTAACTCTTCCCATCTTACGCATCACAGCTTTCACGACTCCATGGATCTTCAGCTCGCGTTTTGGATAAAAGTTGGGATACTTAGGATTTGCGGCCTCAAGATGCACTTTATCTGTTTTACTATCTTTTTTTAGTACTTTCAGTGTCCATTCATTATCGATCTCTGCAAGCACAACTTCCCCATCGCCCGGAGAGCCTTTGCGTTCGATTACCACCAGATCTCCCTCAAAGATACCAGCATTCATCATCGAATCTCCGCGAACTCGTAGCAAAAAAGATTTATCTGGCTGATCGATCAAGTACTCATCAAGTGTCAAGTATTCACGTGTTTGATCAGCAATGATTGGATATCCCGCTTGGATCATACCATACACTGGGATCGCGAAAAACATGCGAGTCGGTGAAAGTTTTTTATTATCCTTTTTGAGAAAGCCTTCATCCACTAATTTATCCATATAAATTGAGACCGTGCGCTTTGATGCGACCTCAAATATTTTAAGCATTTCAGAGTACGAAGGTAAACGTCTGTTTCGACGATAAAATGTTCGCAGAGCTGGTAAAAGATTGTCTTCCATAGTTCAAATGTGTTTTAATTTATGACTGTAGATATCATCTTAGTAAACGATTGTTTACTAGTCAAGTGATCAAAGTAGATCAAATAAAATGCAGCTTATACAGCCGGTGCAAAAGCTATCTGTAATCTTAATAAAATTTGGCAATAATATTGACAACTTAAGGCTTATAATACTAACTATGCGTGAACGCCTTGAAGCATATGCTGGAACATATCAGTTTTATCATGCTCGTCGTGAAGAGTTTGCAGATGACAACACAATCCCTTTTCGTGTGTCCAGTACACCTTTGGAGATTACTCAATCTCAATCAACAGAGATTGAACATCTTGGACATGATATTACTCAGTATGTTTCTGCTGTTGATGAACTGTATCATGATGATCCAAGAGTAAAAGCCCTCCTCGATCGAGGGAAACCAGAGATATTCCTCGCTGATGAAGATCCTCGATATCTTTTTGTCCGCCCAGATCTTATTCTCACACCTCAAGGGTTTAGTATATGTGAGATCGAAACCTCACCCTTCGGCCTTGCCCTTGCAGATATCCTCAATCATGCATATCGAGATGAAGGATATGAGACACTCGTAGGCTCAGAAGACTTAAAAGAACATATTCATGCAACAACACCGCTCGATGGCACTATTGTATACAGTGACAAAACTCAGGCGTATGCTGGTCAATTACATTTCCTCGCCGATAGATTATTTTCTGATGAGGATAGAAACTGGACTGCTGAGCCCTCAGAAGCTGTTTCTGAAGACGACATAGCTACAGCTTACAGGGCATTTTACCTAGCAGAGTATCTGACAGATCCTACAATAAGGACTTTTCTAGATGCGGGAACTCAAACAAATAGACTTTTTCTGCCTGGTCTTACACCTCATCTCGAAGAAAAAGCTATCTTAGCATTGATCTGGGATACCCGTTGGCAACAGTTTTTTCATGACAAGCTAGGAACTGCAAGTTTTCAACACCTACGTGCGATGATACCGCCAACCTGGATTGTAGGAGAAGAAGCCTACTTTGCTCCTGGACTACCTGAAAATATATCTACCTCCCTTGACTTGGCTCGTATATCTCGATCTAAACGCACCTTTGTTTTGAAATCTTCAGGTTTTAGCACCAATAGTTCTTGGGCAGAGGGCGTTCATTTTCTTCATGAAAAATCAGCCACTAAAGCGCAGGAACTTCTGCAAGCTGCATATGATGATCCACATAGATTACATATCGTACAGCAGTTTACCAAAGCAGTAGACACGCCTATGCACTATCAAAATCGTACAACTAATACAACTCTCCCTATGAGAGCTCGGATCCGTCTTACACCTTATTTTGCTATGGACGGAGATAAGCAAGGCAATCTTGTTGCAATTAAAGCCACGGGATGTGAAAATACAGATTACATCCATGCATCGACCGCTAGTATTAATACTGCTGTCAGCAAAGCAGCTTGAGCATATGACAAACACTATCATCTTTGACTGGAAACGAACTCTCTACGATCCTGATCTAGATAGTCTCATTGATGGTGCTACCGAGTTACTTTCATTCTTAAAAGAGAAAAATTACCGTTTAGTTCTTATTGGCAAAGGCGATCGCCTAATGTTTGACGCAGTCAAGCGACTTCAGGTAGAAAGTTATTTTTTAGAAATTATTTTCAATGCATCAAAAAGTGAAACTCAATTTACAAAATTCATTTCACAAGACAAACCTCAAGACACGATCATTATTGGTGATAGAGTACTTTCAGAGCTCAGTATTGGTAAAAAGTTAGGTACAACTACCATCTGGATTAAACAAGGCAAATTTGCTGATGAAAAACCGAATAATAATCAAAATCCTGATTATGTTGTCACATCTCTTCATGAGTGTTTAGACCTATTTGAAACCACATTGTTAAGTATCTAATACATATCTATAGCGTCTCTCGTAATCATGCACTCTCTAGTAAAATAGATTCAGGTAGACCGTAAGAAAATCATTAGATAGTTTTACCGTACACCAGCATCAATCACTACTTTTAGATGCTGGTTTTTTTATATATGAAAAGCAAAGGACAAATTGAAGATAGTATTGCTAAAAAAGCGATTCAGTTTTATCGCGAAGCTCTTGGTGTGGGTCCGCAACAATCGAAAGCTTATATCTTGCATGATATGGTGATTGTGCGTTTAAAAAGTAAATTACTGCCACATGAGGAGATGCTACTGGGTAAAGACCGTGGTATCGAGATTGTCAAAGATATCCGTCGACATATACATGAAAGCACTATCCCTGGGATGTCAGAGCTTATCCAGGAGATCACCATTCACAAAGTAATCAGTACACATAGTGACATTAGTACCAAAACTGGGGAGATCTTACAAATCTTTATCTTAGATAGCGATTTTGAAGAACAACTCGGTCATTCAGAGTAACCTGCAGAGACTATCGATCCTCGCTTGAGGAGCCATACGCTACGCAGTGGACTTACATATATAAGTTCACCTGTTTAGTATGGATCGTACATTTTGTAATAACCTTTCTTGGGGATTTTTTATCGCAAATACCTGGACTATTTTGATATTACTGGAAGCTCTCATCTGGCGACAGGTCTATGTTAATCTATTTTTGCTTATTTTTTCGATAGTCTTCTATCGCAAATATAAGAAACTAGCAGAACAGAAACAAAATTACTCATCATCTTGAGGAAAAATACTTTCTATCTGTGATTGATCAATAATAGTATTTAAGACCGGTACTACGCGCAGCTGTGCTAATACAAAAGTCAAAATAGCCAGTACAATTGTCAATCCAACAGTAGCTCCAAGAGCTGTGAAAACTCCTTGTATAAAACTACGAATCATCAAAGTTTGTTTTGAAGGATATACTCGATCTACAGCTTGTATCAAGATCTCTAGTTTTTTGGCAGTATCTTTGTCTTCGTTAGTTTTTTTGTCTTTTGTCATAAAAATATGATACCAGATCTCGCTTGGATTCAAGTAATTATTATGTAAGAGTTGATACAATGGGGTATATGATCATCCCTACAAAAAAACTGCAAAATGGATTTGAGATGCCTGTCTACGGCATCGGTACCTGGGAGATGGGTGGCAAAATGGAAAGAGATCCACGCAATGACGATCAAGCAGATATCACCGCCATCAAATCTGCGATTGAGATGGGAGTAACGCACATAGATACTGCCGAAGCCTATGCTGCTGGTCATTCTGAAACATTAGTCGGAAAAGCAATTCAGGGATATAATCGCAAAGATTTATTTCTCGTCTCCAAAGTAAAAGAACCCAACCTTAACTACGATCAGATCCCACAATCTTTACAGCATAGCTTGGAACGCATGCAAACCGATTACTTAGATGTCTATATGATCCACGGACCGAGCGAGACCATTCCGATTGAAGAAAGTATGAAAGCTCTCTGCGAACTCAAAGATAAAGGTTTAATCAAACATATTGCAGTCAGTAATTTTACAGTAGAGCGTTTCCAAGCAGCTCAAACTGCGTCTTCGCATCCAATTGTTGCTGGGCAGTATCATCTCAATCTCAAGTATCGTGAAGCAGAAAAAAGAGGTATCTTAGATCATTTCCAAAAAAATGATGTGATGTTTATCGCTTGGAGGCCATTGCAAAAAGGATTATTTAATAAGGAAAGCTCTGCACTACTTCAAGAGATGATGCAGAAATATCATAAAACAGCCTCACAAATTGCACTCAACTGGCTTGTATCACAACAAAATGTCGTCACCCTGTCTAAAACTAGATCCATAGATCACCTGAAAGAAAACATAGCTGCAGTAGATTTCACCATGGAAAAAGAAGATGTGATCAAACTCGATCAGGAGTACCCCGATCAAGAAGCTGTCTCAGATGCGGTACCATTGATCTAATCTCTTACGTTGTTTTTGCTTCAAACTCTTTCAACATTTTTTGCAACTCTTCTTCAGTCATATCTGTTGGGATCTCTTGTTGATAGATGTCTGGTTCTGCACCACCTTGCTCAAATAATCGTTCATTTTCTATCTGTTCAATCATTGAAGGAATATTTTGCACTGCATAGTTCATACCAAATGTTATTCCAGCCATCACTAGTATCAAACCAATGATCGACAACGCTTTCCAAACAGTATTTTTGCCATATGTCTCTGGATGCTCTAAATTACGATATGTTTCGTAGCTATAGCTCATGAGAAATGGTCCCGATAAAATACTGAGAATAAATACGATTGCACCTACAACTGGTGAGTTTGTACTTTCTTGGCTCATACCAAGGACCATCATAATCAGATAGAATCCTCCATAAATGATGATTAATCTCAGTAATACTGCCCAAAAACGAGTAGATACTATTGCTTTACTGCGCCATAGACTACCAAGATGTTGATCTTTGTACTCAATAACCGTATAGACCGTAAATGCTCCCCAAATAACCCAAACTAATATAACAATAAACAATGTAATGAGTCCAAAAGGCAAGAGTCCGATAAAAAACAGCCCAACTAACCCCATCACCCAGTAATATCTTACAATTAGCGGCTTCATTGCAGTGAAAATTTCACCTGGTTTAAGCTTATGTGGTGAAATAAGTGAGTAAATTATGGCAAGTGATGTCCAGGCATTAACGTATGTTCCGACAACAATTGCCACGAGAACTGAGATAAAAGCAGTAATACCAGTGACTGGCACTGATTGTGTCATCATCCAGATAAGAGCATTTAAACCTGCTAGTAATCCCAACCCGATAATCAATGCCACTTGCATGACGATCGAAATTATCATCGTCCAAAAATACGGCAAGATACGATCTTTGGTGCGGGTAAAAGCTGCACGAAGTAAATC
>JBGSBR010000023.1:0-19553 GCA_041730495.1 Weeksellaceae bacterium
GCGAGGCGGTGCTGGCAAAGCCGTTGCTGTCGGGCTGCACCTGCTCGATGACCTGGTTGTTGGCGTTGTAGCGGTAGGTGGTCTTCCAGGCCGTGGAGCGCGGGTCGCTGATGCTCAGAACGTTGCCCCAGCGGTCCACGTTCTGCTGCACCACGGGGCGGACCCAGTCGGCCACGCCGTTGAGGCCCGTGATAATCATTGAGCTCAAACTGAGGATATATTCTCTTATTATATTTATAGTCCTCGGCAGTCCGTGAGCTCAATTCTTATCCAAATATTTCGCTCTGTTTTATTATGCAGTGTGTGGATATGAATTATATTCACGTGCTGAGATAACCATTAATAGCATACTTCGTACATTTTCAGCTTGAATATAATGAATAGACACATACAAATAATAAATATAATTCCGCCTCATTTAACCTCACTTTCTTCATAAATTCTCCTCAAAATGAGCTTAAAAACGACTTATTCGATATAAGTACCAAAAAGCGACGATAGTTTGAGCTCAAATCCGCCTCACTTCTTCGCAATTTACAAAAAAAGGGGATAATCAATCATATCGTTAAGGGTTTAGATTATTACAACAATCCGATAGAGAAGTGGTGTGCGGGAAAAAAGGGCTATGAGAGACCTAGAGGATACAAGCTCAAATTAGCTCATAAATTTAAAAATATAAATAAAGAAATAAATGAAAATAAAACAAAATAAAAAACAAGTGAAAAATGGCACTTCTCTGCCGTGTTTCAGTGCTAACGTCGTAAAACATACATTTTACGACGTCATATAACCTTGCTTCTTCGAGCTCATATGCGGGATTTTTTGCATTATTGATATGTACCAGTATTCAGGCGATGATGCAGATATATTTCTATTTATTCCTCTTTTATTTTTCATTTACACATTTATTTTCGTATTATTCTCGTTTTTTCACCTCTCTTTGACCTTTTTCATTATGTAAGAATTGAGCCTCTTCCGAGCTCCTCTCTTGATGTAGCTAGCACATGCATATTTAGCTTGCTAAATCAATCTTTTTGAGCAGTTTTGAGCTCAATTTAGTCATTACTAGCACGTATTTAGGCTGTATAGACCTTCAGAAAGGACCAAACATATGATTTTACACTCAAATTAACGCTATACCTCTACTCAGAAGAGTGGATATGATATAGTTCGATATTATTATGTCTATACACAAAGTTATCCACATGATGTGGAAAAGAAGTGTAGATTTCGATCCGAACGTGAACAATTTATACCCTATAGTTTTACATCCTATAGTTTTATTTAGATAACTATAGGATACTATCAAATAATTCACGTCCGTTGTTAAAGAAGCTAACACTCTCCTCTCTTCTCTACTCAAGCCAAGCATGTTTTTTCCCGCAGTGACAAGCCATTTACCACTGTAATGTAAGCAATACAATCAAGACAACGAAGAAAAATACAAACGAATATTCACGAATTACATTCTTATAAAGCTTCTCTTCTTGAGCATGATACACTAGCCCTGTTAGACTGTAATAACAGGCTGTTGATAGCAACGCGGCTATAGTTGTAGATAATGGTAAGAATGATATGATGATTCCAAGCTGGAACATGAGCACTGCTACTCCACTCCCCAATCTTAAGAGTTGTCGATCAAATGCATGTTCAGGTTTGACAGTCCAAAATAACTGGATAGAAAGTAAAAAGCTTACTATTCCTATCACTAATGCATTAACTATGAAATGTTGCTTAAAGGTGAATGTAGCCAAGATTGAAAGAAAGATAATACAGGTTTGCAAGAGATAATTGACGGAAAAGGCTGCTCTATAGAGCTGTAAGCTCTTCTCTACTCCGATATTGAAGATATTTGATGTCAAAAGAATTGCGTAGTAAGAAAACCCGAAAATCATGAGATATGGCAATCTTGTAAGCCATCGTACTGGAAGAAGTGAAAAGAACAGATAAAGTGTCAACGTAAGTAGCACTGGCATGATAAACAACGTGAACCACTCTACCCCATCCAAGCCTTCAAAGACTGCAATGTACGTTGTGAAATACGATCCTAAGAAAAAAACAATAATAAAGATATACCATGACTCTACAAATGGGAAAAAGGTCGAAACGAGCAGCAATGCCAACATCATCAACACACAAACCACGATCCGCACACGTTTAGGGATGAAGTTGATAAAACGAAACCAACGATTGTAGATTTGTTCACGAGAACCTTTGAAAATAGATGTAAAGCTGGTTTTCATATGAGATATTTATTGAGGTTAGATACTAGTATACTTCATCCAACTTCGAGCTGTGAAGCAAAAAGAAGCCCTAGAATTAATATTTGCACTTGATTTTCATAATAATTTTCCTATACTTTTTGAGATGACAAATGTAAACATTCTCGAACAACAAGCGATCGATGCAGCAGTTAGTGCCCAATGGGAAACTGCTATTGAGCTCAATAAACAAATTGTAAAAGAAAACCGTGAAGACATCTCTTCACATCTTCGACTCGGATTTGCATATCTGCAGCTAAACAATCTCAATGATGCAAAAAAAGAATATAAAGCTGTCTTGAAGCTCCAACCAAAGAACCTTCTTGCTTCAGAACATCTTGAGAAAATAGAGATTCTCGAATCAAAGAAAAAAAATAAAGCTATCAACACAACTAAATATAGCTCTGATCTTTTCTTGGAAGTTCCAGGTAAAACCAAAACTGTACACTTAGTTAATCTCGGACAAAAAGAAGATTTAGCTGGACGCAATATTGGTGAAGAGGTCGTTTTGAAAGAGAAAAAGCGTCGACTTGAGGTCCGTACACTCGATAATGAATACATCGGTTGTCTCCCAGATGATATTTCCAAGCGTCTTCTCTACTTCGTCAAAGAAGGCAGTGATTACAAAGCTTTTATCAAAGAAATTGATCTCACAGATGTTGTACTTTTCGTCCAGGAATTGTCCAAAGGTACCAAAGTAAAACAATATCCATCCTTCCCTTCAAATCCTCATGCGTTGCTGAATGATATTCAGCATCTCGATGATGAAGAGGAAGATGAAAAAGAGGAAAAAGATCCAGAAGACGAAGATAAAGATGAAGACGACGAAGAAGAGGAAGAAGATGATCTCGAAGACAACTGGTCAGAAGATGAAGAAGATCACAAAGATCTAGAACATATCATTCAACTCGATGACGAAGACGAAGAATCAGAAGAATAATGATGGATCTTATCTTTAAAAAATACGATTGACCCCTTCACTTTATTCATACCAATCATCCGTAGTATTTCTTTGGGTGTCTCAAAATCTTTCATAGATCTAAGTGCCAATATGAATGATAGTAAAACAATAATTAGAATTGGTATAACCATAAATTTGTCTTAACGAATTTCCCACGCTTGCTCAGCTTCACCAAGCACAAATAGTATATCATAGATGTCTGTATCGCCTTCTTTCACATCGCAATCGAAAAAGACCGCCATATCTCTAAGCGTCTGAGAGTCGTGTTGCTGATCATGGATCAGCTGACAACGTTGCACTGGTTGACGTTTCTCTGCTAGATCATTTACGCGGATACCATTACCTTCAAGTAAGGCACTAAGTTTAACTGCTGTTTTATACGAATCTGCATACTGAAGCTGGATGTTTTGTTGTTCTAGTCGATATGGTTTCTGATACAACAAACCGATTGTGTTTTGTTCGAATGCCTCATCCTCAAATAATATTTCATTGTAAATTTTATTGACCTCTTCGTTGTAACTCAAAAGCGTGTAATCTTCACCTGATTGTCGAATAAGCTTAAGCGCCAGATATAATCGATCTAAATATCCGATATTAGAGTCAGCAAACATGATTGTACGGATACTTGGTCGTGTCTTCTCTGCAGCGACCTCTGTGCCGTAAAAAACCTCATCTGAGGATGTGTAAAAGTATGCATGAACGAATGAAGATGACGCCACAGATAAGGTTTTTTGGATAAGTGATGGATCTTTGTACAAATGTACTAGCTTACCGACAGATCCCAGTCTGTACTCGCCATATCCACCTGGTACCGACATTTTCAGATCAGGGGGTAGATACATGACATAGCTTCGACCAGAAGTACTCGTAAGAGAATAAAAAGCTGTACGACTACCATACTGGACTATATTCAGTCGTTCTGGAGCAGATACGAAGTAGGAAGCACGGAAAGATTGAATACCTTTAAACAAAAGATATCCAACAATAAAAACGATTACACTAGCGTATATGATGAGTTGGGTGCGGTTACCCAGATGCTTACGAGCCTTCATATACTCACTCTAACATAATCGGTCAGAAGTGACAATCAGCTGTAATTATTTCTTGAGATCACTCTCACACTGCACGCAGTAAGCGGCTTCAGGGATAAGCTCAAGTCTTGCAGCAGGGATTTCTTTGTTGCAACGTTGACAGTATCCATATGTACCTTTATCAATGCGTTGCATTGCTGCATCAATATTGATGACTCTTTCATTAAGAGAATCAATCTCAGCTTGCATACGTTGATGTGTATCTTGTTCACGCACATCAGTATCGACTGCTGCGTTATCATTGGCATACTCAGGATCTGAAAAAGGATCAGATGCCTTAAGATCTTTGATACTTTCAAGTGATTCTTGTTTGATTTTTGCTAATTGTTCTTTGACCTGATCCATGTTTTTTGTCATAAGTGTAAATGAATAATAACTATTTAGCTTGTTTTACGTCGGAAAATGCTCGTTACTCTATCCTTTATCGACGCCCTAAAATAATAGACCAGATACAAGCTTGATGTCAAGAGCATAATGCCAGAAACGATGAAATCAAAAGAAATATTACCGATGGTCGGTTGAAGACCTTTCAAAGGATCCATAGCAAAAAGTACAAGACTCGTAAACCAGATAAAGAAGCTGAAGTTGAAACCTAAATCAAACTCATCGCGTCGGATAGCTAGAAGAATACGATAGGCAATGAAACTTCCCAAGAAAAATAAAATACTTTCATAAAGCGGAGTCAGATGACGAGCTCCATCGAGGTTGGGATACTTGAGAGATAAAAGAAAACTTGTCTGCGCTCCGACCTCACTACCTGAGAAAAAACTACCCATTTTCCCTATCGCAAGCGCTAGCAACAAAGGTGCAATGAAATAATCTATCGTTTTACTGAACTGTATTTTATGCCATGTTGTATATAAATAAAAGGTAAACGCAGCACCTACCAAAGCTCCAATCAAATGAATACCCGGGTAGCCGTTAATCAGGAAAAACTTAAGAATATCAAAACCAAATCGATCAAAGTGAAGAGCAACGAAGAAAATACGACCGATCAGTAAACCACCAAACATACTAAAAAACATCGCATCAAATAACTCTTCTTCTTTGTATGATGTAAGGGTGCTATGTTTCCACAAAAAGTAAGTACTCCAGAAGAAGGCAAGAAGTAAAAACACTCCTTGAGTATAGATTTTTATAATGCCGAGATCGAGTAAAACCGGAAGCATACCTGATTTAAAATCGTTTGTAATCGCGACAACTTGTATTTCGTTATTTAGTATAATTGAAAAACGCTTATTATCAACATGACTACCATGAATGCCTAAAAAACCGCTAAAAGTTGGCTTTGACCTCGATGGAGTCCTCCTTTACAATCCAGCACGTATCGCCAGACCAATCATTGCCCAAAGCAAGAAGTTTCTTTTTAAGAAAGATACGACCAAGTTTCATTTCCCGAAAAAACCTTGGGAACAATGGGCTTGGAAATGGCTTCACCTATCTAGTATCTCGATTGCCGATGGCTTCGAAGATGTGAAAGAAATGATTGATAACAAACAAATTGAAGCCTACATCATCACCGCACGCTACTCTTTCTTACGTGAAGATTTTGAACAATGGAAGCTAAAACTAAACACTAAACAGTATTTTAAAGAATGTTATAACAACGAAAACGATGAGCAACCTCACATCTATAAAGCAAACCTCGTCAAAAAACTAGGACTTGATGTCTTCGTCGAAGACAACTGGGATATCGTGCAGCATATGGCGAAAACAACTAAAACTAAAGTCTATTGGATCTCAAATGTACTGGACTATAAAATTAAATATCCATACAAACATCTGAGTTTCAAAAAAGCAGTTGATGATATTAAAGCCTCATTATGAATATCTTAATTACTGGCGGCGTTGGCTTTATCGGTACAAACTGTGCACTTCATTTCTTGGAAAAAGGTCATAAACTCACACTTGTCGATAACTTCTCTCGACCTGGTGTCGATGAAAATGCGAAAGAAATCATGAAACGCTTTCCTGCGGTCTCGATCCTCGAATGCGATATTCAAGACACTGATAAATATCTTGAGGCATTGAAACAGGCTGAAGTGATCATTCACTTGGCTGGTCAAACTGCAGTTACAACTTCAATCAAAGATCCACAGCTTGATTTCAACTCAAATATGCTGGGTGGATTTACCGTGCTTGAGGCCGTGCGACAACATAATCCTCATGCAATCCTCCTCTACTCTTCGACTAATAAAGTGTATGGTGACCTCGGTCATCATAAACTCAAAAAAAATATCCTCGATAAAACTTACGAAAATATCACCACCCCAAATGGTGTAAACGAAGATGAGCGAATTGATCTGATCTCACCATATGGCTGTTCCAAAGGTGCACTTGATCTGTATATGCAAGATTATGCTCGGATTTATGGCCTTCATACAGTGGTCTTCCGTCAATCTTGTATCTATGGTCCATTTCAGATTGGAGTCGAAGATCAAGGCTGGGTCGCCCATTTCGTAAAACAAGTATTGTTTGGAAACAGCCTGAATATATTTGGCGACGGGATGCAAGTCCGTGATCTGCTGCATGTGCAAGATCTGATCCAAGCATATGAAAAAGCTATTGAAAACATCGAAACAGTCCGTGGTCAAGCCCTAAATGTCGGTGGTGGAATCCGCAACTCATACTCACTGATCCAGGTACTTGATATCATCCGTGAGATCACCGGTAAAACTGTTGATATCAGTACTCATGAAACACGTCAAGGAGATCAAAACTGGTTTGTTTCGGGCAATAAAAAAGCTAAAGAACTCTTAAACTGGAAACCTGAAACAGATTTTAAAGAAGGAATCAAAGATCTGATCAACTGGCAGAAAGAGTTTTACGAAATTGTATGAAAATTCTCTTCTTCTCTCCTTATTTTCACCCGTACACATCCGGGATTACGACCTATCCATACAAAATTTTCACCTATTTAGCTAGAAAGCACGAAATTACCGTTTTAACGTTTAAACATGATCCTACACTCCCCGATTCTGAAGAGATAAATGGTTTCAAAGTTATCCGTATGCCATATCTTTTTATGGTATCCAAAGGATTTATCTCACCACAATCTCTGAGTTTTTTCTGGAAGCATGCTAAATCAGCAGATAAAGTAATTATAAATATTCCCAACTTCGAAGGCTTTCCGCTCGCTATCATGGCTAAGCTGATGAATAAAAAGATTTTTTCGCTATTTCACTGCAATGTCGTCTTTGAAACTGGATTAATAGCAAAGTTTATCGGATTAGTATTAAATGCATCTATGGCCTTACAGCTTGCTTTGACAGATACTATTATCGGATATACCGAAGATTATGTCTCACATTCCTGGGTTGGTAAAACGTTCAAGAAAAAATTTAAACTAACATTACCTCCAATCGAACCATTTATTGCGGATGCTGCAAAACTTGCAGAATTTAAACAAGAAAAAGGTCAAGATATCTGGATTGGCTATGCTGGTCGCATCTCACAAGAAAAAGGTATTGAGTATCTCGTCGGCGCAGTGCATTTACTTGAGTTTAAACATACAGTGAAATTAGTCTTCGCAGGGCCATATGGCGCGGATGTAGCTGGTGAACATGCGTACTACGATAAAATAGTCAGCTTATTACAGAAGCATAATATCCCCTACACATTCCTTGGCACACTTCATGCACGAGAACTGACAGCATTTTATAAAGCAGTTGACGTCTTGGTGTTGCCATCGGTAAATAGTACCGAGGCATTTGGTATGGTCCAAGCCGAAGCGATGCTTGCAGGTACTCCTGTAATCACCACAGATCTGCCTGGTGTACGTATGCCCGTGAAGCTCACGGGTATGGGTCAGATCGTACCTAAACGGGATATTCAGTCACTGACAGCTGCCATCACAGATGTTTTAGATAATAAATCTAAATACGTCAATGAAAAAACAAAAACAGCAGCAACTGAGATCTTTGATATCGATAAAACATATCAGTTTTACGATACGCTGCTTAAACCATAAGGAAGTTATTTCTTCACATTCTCATAAATCATCACCTTGGGATGATCGTAGACAGTAAACGGCTCATCAGCCCAATCGTCTGGAAGCTCGAAAATTGTTTTGCCAAATAGTTCTAGCCGCGGATAGGAAGTAAACTCAGCCACTTTGCGGTATCCAAGTTTCTCTGCAAATAGATCTTCATAAAACTGCGTCTGCAACGGATATTTCCATGGTACCTGAGGCATACTTCCCCAGCCACGATTGGATGACATGACATAATAATCCCCGTTCTGCATATTGATATTCATCTGCTGCCATTTCTCATCATTGTCCATACCAAACACCGGCATCTCCCTGAAAATAAATGTTTTACCTTCACTATTCTCCATTGGTAATGGCAGCGCGTCATCCCAGTGCTCAACTAAAAGAATACTTTGATCTGGGATATTCTTGTACATCCATTCAGACGCAGTCACTCGACTATGAGGATGCTTGTAGATACTGATAAACATGAGTGGCCAGATCAGTACTGCAGCAAATACCACTACTCTACTCGTAAGTTTTGCGTACCTAAACCAATGCTTTTTCTTAGCAGCTGCATCTAGATAATCAAATAGATACGCACAAGCGTATCCTGCAAATAATGCATAAAACGGATACAAGAAAATGAAGTACCGCAATGCTTTTACAAACTGAGTGGACTGATACAAGAAAAATCCGATTACCCACAATATCGTCATGAGCACCATAAAATCGGTGATCGTCGCCTGCTTTTTTTGCATGGCGATCTGACGAACCATCAAGAAAATACCACTAAACATCAAGATCGCGTACGGGATACCGAGTCCAAAAACAATCAGATTTTTCAAACTAAATAAGATGGGTTGTGTCGGAATCCATTGTATAGCCGGTGGAAACCAAACATCCGGTCCCTCCCATGATTTAAGCTGTCGCACGCTTTCGACAAAGGTTGGATCAAGTCGCAGATCCAAGAAGTTGGCAGTTGCAAAATAGTTGGGACTACCAAAACGAACCGTCAGATACAAAACAATAGCAAATACCAATCCATAACCAAATAAACTGGGTAGCTGTTTCAATCCCGCTTTTAAATCAAGCTCAAGCTGCTTGGTTTTTTTGAAGAAAAAAGGTATTGCAAGAAAAATTCCGATTAATGGTAAAAACAAAATCGCATTGATCTTAGAAGCGATCGCTAGACCGAGTGACGCTGCGCTGAACAACACAAGTATCAATGGTTTTAAGAGCATCCATGCATCATTTTTATCTTGATGTAATATTTTTTGCACTATATTGCGATGATCGACCGATTCCTGTAAAGCATATTTCGCCATGAAATAAAAACTGAGTATCGTAAATGTCGTGAGAAATGTATCTACTGCATAAAAATGTGCCAGTTGTATCGGCAATACTGCGATGGCGTAGAAAAAGGCGGCCAATCGTGGGACAGAGGTTTTTGGGAAGAAAAGCTTAGCTACTTTATATACACCCACAAGTGTTATCAGGTCAAATATGCCGGTTAAGAAACGTCCAAGAAGCGTAATCAGATTGTATGTGTCTAGCGACTGCCACACAGCTAGGATCTTGGTGAACACCAATGGAAATAAACCATATACATAAAACTGAAACCCAATATTTTTGGGATGCATCAGTGAAGTCTGAGGATCAAGATATCCAGCGATTGTTGCCGGAAGTTGCATCGCCACAGTGACCATCGTCAAGAAGCGCTCATCAGGATGCAGATGATAGTTACTATCCCAATTTAAACCCGTGAAGCGAAACAAAGCCGCAATGACGATGATACAGAGAAGAATTAATTTCTCTTGTGAGATTTTTTTCATTTAATACAACGATTATTGATATCATCACCATCACGCACGCATGCATTACAATCTGCATACCAGAAACATCCCTCGCCTGCTCTCTGGGCTTGCACACAGCTCATAAACTGGCCATCATATTGTTCACACTTGTAAGGTCCAGCCATCGCCTTTTGGATTGTAGGAAAGAAGCTTTGGATAAGCAAGATGAAGACCACAGTAGTGATGATCGCAAACGCAATCAAATCTGTCCGCTCTTCGTGGTCTTCATGCATAGCTTATGATATCAAGAACGATGCAAGTTTGTAATTGCGTGTTTAATATCTTTGACCATATCTGGCAAATCACGTCCTTCTCGCTCTACTACTGCTGGATCGCCATGATGATACTGGATATGTACGGCAAGTTTATGCAACTTTCCTTCTTTCATCTCATCGACTACTATCTGTGTCTCTTTGACCTGTGGATGATGCGTCATATGTTCTTCTAGAAAGCTTTCTAAATCTCGAACATACCTATCTACTGCTTCTGATCCATGCTTCACTACCACCGAAGTATCGTTATCCGAACCTGTATCTGCTAGCAGATGCAAAATATCTTTGATTGTGACAATTCCCATCGGATTGTTCTGTTGGTCTACGACGACGATACTACCGATGTGCTGTTTCAACATCGTATTGATAGCATCTTCCACAGTGTGCTCAGGTCCACAGGTCAGTGTTGCAGTTTTCATGAAGTTCTTCACTTTCATATCACCGAACTGCACTTTTTCTCCGCTGCGATTGCCTGCTTTTTCTTTGCGGCCTGGAGCAATCAAATAAGGAATCAGATCGAAGTAACTAAGAATTCCTTGGAGTTTAAGATCTTTTTTAATTACCACTAACTTCGAAATTTTATGCTCTTTAAATAAATGCAAAGCTTGGCTGATAGCATCAGTTTCATAGACAGAGATCAAGGGTTTTTGTTTGTTTTCGAGCACCTGTGCAAGTGTTTGTTTGACCACCGTATGACCAAGCATCGTCTGCATCACACGTCGTGCAGTGGTGATACCGAGAAATTTATTTTTGTCATCAAAGACAGGCAGATAATGAATCTTCGATTCTTTCATCATCTGTGCTATGCGCTCGATCGTATCAGTCGGCGCAATGCGTGGCGGATGAAATAAACATCGCTCTACTTTGGTGCCTGCGGGATATGATGATTGAATGAGAGTGTAATACGGATTGATTACACCATGAAAATGATCGCTTTCATCAAAAATAAAGACAGCATCATGCGAGTTTACAACCTGTGCCACTGCAGAGCTAAGAGTATCAGTAGGAGACGCTCGTAAAATTCCTACGGTTTTAAGAAGATTGTTTTCCATAATCTAAAACATGTAACTTGTAACATGTCGCCAACAGACTTATTTAGCTTCCCTGCAAGCTAAAATAAGGTTTTACTTGAAAACTGCCACTTACTGATATGGACAGTTGGCATCAAATTAATCATCTCGCCCTCGAAACTAGCAAGACGGGTCAATTTGTTTTCGATATTTACTACGTTTTGTAGTGCTTCCGGGATACTTTGATTGAATCGCATATTTTTGACTGGCTTGACGATCTTACCATCTTCGATGAGGAAGGTACCATCACGCGTCATTCCGGTAACATTGAGTGTCTTAGGATTCAGTACTCGCACATACCATAATCGTGTGACGAGTAAGCCACGTTTCACTGAAGATATCATCTCTTCACGAGTCTTGTCACCTGGTGCCAGATACATATGAAGCGGGATTGGTCCCATGGTGTTTGGCGCAGGCAGCCCATGCCCAGTATTTCTGGTTTTAAATTTCTCTGCATAATATGAGTCATACACAATATTTTTCAGTACTCCATTTTCGACGAGTGTCAACGTTTCTTTGGGTTGACCTTCATAATCGAACGGCATCGGAAATACTTCAGGATGAAACGGATCATCGATAAGTGTTACTTTTTCATTGAAAACCTTCTGCCCCATCTTGCCTGACAAACAACTAGAATTTTCATGATAGATACGTGCATTAGGGCCATACCATTGGAAAAATGCGAGCATCTCAGACACCGCTTGCGGCTCGAGAATCACTTCATACTCACCCGGTTCGATATCTTGTGGATCCACACTTTCTTGTGTGAGTCGGACTGCAGTTTCTGCCACATGTACAGCATCAACTTCTGAAGTTTTACGGGCAACATCAGCTGCGAAGCCTGATGAATCTTTTCCGAGTACTATCGTTGATAAGTTACTCGAGCTCCCTGCATAATATGCCCACACACCGTGTGAATTGGCGACTGCAAGCTCTGAAGCATCATTCGCAAATGCACCAGAGGCTATTAAATGAGCTTCTTTGGCTTTTAAAATGACTGTATTCACTCCTTTTGCCAGATCATCTTCAGTTGCGATAAACATCTCATTATTTACTGGTTTGATAGGATGAGGTTTGGGAAGTGATACGAAGTCTGGATCCGGCTGTTGAAATGATGCGAGTGCGATTGCTTGATCAACTGTTTCTTTGAGTGACGCATCATCAAGTGCGTTTGTGCCAACTACCCCAATCTTCTTGTCTTGAACAACACGAACAGAGATGCCTAGATTATCCCATGCCATATTTTGATGGATTTCGTTGTTGGCAAAACGTGTCAACGAATTGGTAGAAACAGACAATAAAACCTCTGTCTCTTCTGCTGTCGACAGCTTAAGTACTTTCTCTGCGATTTGTTTTAGTTTTTGTTCTCCGAGCATATTATTTTTTCCAATCAACAACTCCTATTTTCACTTTTTTAAATCTGGCAGGTGCTGCACCATGTCCGGTATACATGACCTGACTTGGCTGACCTTTGCCACAGTTGGGTGTACCCCAGACCGTCCACTCATCTGGTCCACAGATTGCATCACAGCTATTCCAAAACTCTGGTGTGATGCCTTGATAGGTCGGATTTTTGAGCATTCGGCCAAGCTTCCCGTCTTTGATTTCCCAGGCGATCTCTGTACCAAACTGGAAATTAAAGCGTTTGTCATCGATACTCCAGGAGCGATTCGTGGACATGAAAATACCGTACTTCGTATCAGCGATAAGCTCTTCAAGAGATTTTCCATGAGCAGGTGAAAACTGTCCTTGCCCGGAGCCTGTCGAAGGGTTGCCTGGTTCCAGATTGATATTCGTCATGCGAATCATCGGCAGTCGACTCCACGATGACGCACGCACTGTCCCATTACTTTTATTTTTATAACGTGGATTGATTTTCTGCAGCTTAGGAGCTGTATCACGAGAGGTGATGTAGTCCTGGAACTTACCATCTTTCACGAGAAAGGTCCGTTGTGCTGGTGTTCCTTCATCATCATAACCGAAGGTACCAAGCCCACCGGGAACTGTTGCATCTGCAGTTAGATTGACTATTGCAGAGCCATACTGGAAATCAAATAACTTTTCTGGTGTCAAAAAACTCGTGCCTGCATATGAAGCTTCATAGCCGAGTACACGATCAAGCTCGACCGCATGGCCACAGCTTTCATGTATCTGAAGAGCTAACTGATTACCATCCAAGATGAGATCAAACTCTCCTGTGGGACATGTATCTGCTGTCAGTAAATCCACTGCTTCTTGACCTACTCGTGGGGCATTCTCTGCAAGTTTTAATTCACGAAATAGTTCGAAACCTTTGGTTTGATTTTGTCCACGGAAAGAGTTGGGATATGAACGATTCTGAAACTCTGCCCCATCCACTGCTGAGGCCTCAATCCCCGCTCCAGTCCAGATGATTTCTTGCTCGATACGTGATCCTTGAGTAGAAACAAAGTACTTCTTCTCTCGATTAGCACTATACATCGCTTGTGAGATGACGATCTTTGGACTGACTCTGAGCCCTTTTTCAGCTTCCAGAAGTGATCGTATTTTTTCTTCGAGTGAGACCGCAAAAGGATCTTCTTTTATCGGAGTTTTGTAGCTGCCGACTTGTGGAGCCCAATCATCAAGGGTTACATCTTCTACTTTATAGCCGACAGATGCATCCGCAATCTCAATTGCTTTCGCAATTGTTTTATCGATCCCCGCGTCAGATATATCATGCGACGCAGCAAATCCCCAAACACCGTTTTTCAGTACTCTGACGTTAAAACCGGTTGATGTTGAGGATGATAATGCTTCGACTACCCCATCTTTGGTTGCAATCTCTTCTGAGGTTTGCTCGACGATGCGCACATCTGCGTAAGTAACTGCAGGTATTTTTGAAAGAATTGCTTCTGCTTTTTTCAGCATACTGACATTATAAATTATAGTTCTACTCTTGGGAATATCGTATAACTATATATAAACCATACAAATCAAGCATTTATGAGAGTTTTGTAAATAATAGTTAAGAATGCCATGAATATGTTGTCTCTATGCTTCATTTATCAGCTGTTTGTTTTATAATAGTCTTATGGAACTAACAGTCGGACTAAAACTTCTCATTTCACTCGTCATCGGTGCCGCTATCGGACTTGAGCGCGAAATCCATGAACGTCATGAAGCACCAGTCGATAAAAATAATCAAACTCCTCAAGAACGCATCGCATTTTTGGGTATTCGTACGCTTTCACTCACCACTGCACTTGGTACTGTAGCTGGCCTGCTTTACGCCGATTATTTCAGCTTATTTATGCTGATCAATATCGTCTATATGGTACTTTTGGGCGTCCATTATATCTTTAGTTGCTGGATCACCAAAGACATCGGTATTACCTCAGAAGTCGCTGCTATTTTCACCTATCTCATCGGCGTCTTTATCGCACTTGAGGTTTTCCCGATCCAACTCATCATCGCTATGGTCGTGATCTTGATGCTGATTTTATCTGTTAAAGACAAACTAAAAAGTGCCGTTAACGATATCCATCAACAAGAAGTCAAAGCACTTATCAGTTACGGGTTGATTGCTCTTGTGGTGCTGCCATTCTTGCCTAACACATCGGTCACTCTTGGATCTATCCCCTATAGTGAACAACTTATGACTTCATGGGGCGTAAACTTTCAACAATGGGCAAATTTAGAACTCATCAATCCCTTCACGATGTGGGTTATCGTCGTCATCATCACCGGAGTGGATTTCTTGGGGTATGTACTCGAACGCACAGTCGGACATGGACGTGGACTTATGCTCACTAGCCTAGTGGGTGGATTTGTCTCTTCTACTGCGACTACTCAATCTCTTGCTGTACAAAGTAAAGAAGTCAGAAATATTAATCCCCTTGTTGCAGCTGCTATGTTTGCGACATTCATGAGTTTCTTCCCGGTGATCATACTGACAGCACCGATTAATCTTGAGTTTCTAATCAGATTGTTACCTACTCTTTTGATATTACTTGTATCATTTGCAGTTGCAGGATATATTTTCTGGAAAGTTTTACCGCAACCGACTAAAGAAACAGAGGTCCAAAAAAAGAAAAACGGTGCTATATTCTCATTGAAACCCGCGCTTATCTTTGCATCACTTTATATCGGGATTAAACTTATCACGAAAATTGCGCTACAACTGTTTGGTGAAGGTGGTTTTCTCGCTTCTTCAGCAATTGCTGGATTTACCGGTATTGATGCAGTCACGATCAACGTCGCAGATCTAGCCGGAGATCAGATTAGTTTCTTTACCGCTATCATGGCATTTCTCATCGTCAACGCAGTTAATCTTATCGCCAAAACGATCTATATTTATCTCCAAGGTGAACGCGAGTTTGCCTTGAAATATGGCACAACAATCGGTGTAATTATTGTGCTAAGCTTCGCAGGGTTGTTATTTGTGTAAGTGTTTTCTCTATCTCTTCTCTACTCTTTTGCGCGAAATCTTCAGCAGCTGATGCATAAATCACTGATCGTGACAGTGGGATCACGAGGCCAGCTTTTTCGGCTGTTAAGCCAGCTTTGAGAGTATCTGCCAAACTACCACCTTGCGCACCAATACCAGGGGCTAAAATCGGTAAATCACCCACTAGAGCACGCACCTCGGCAAGCTCTGCTGGATACGTCGCACCGACGACGAGCATACAGTTGTCATTAGTATTCCAATCAGCTGAAACTTTTTCCGCTACTCGTTGATATAGTGGTTTCCCATCGACAAGTAATCCTTGCAGCTCATCTGATCCTGGATTAGATGTACGGCATAATATAATGCAACCTTTGTCATACTTAAGAAATGATTGCAGTCCCTCACGACCTGTATACGGATGCAATGTAACAGCGTCAGCTCTCAAGTGCTCGAAGACAAACTTGGCATATGATTCATTCGTGCTGCCGATATCTCCACGTTTGGCATCGAAGAAAATCAAACTTTCAGGATAGGTGTCTTTGATGTAATCACAGGTTTTCTTGAGCTCTGCAATTCCCTCGGCACCACGAGCTTCATAAAAAGCTGAATTTGGTTTATACCCACAGACGAGATCATGAGTCGCATCGATGATCGCTTTATTGAATTCGAAGAATGGCTCTGAAGAAGTTTGCAGATGTGTAGGAAGTTTTTCTAAAACAGGATCAAGTCCCACACAAAGCATCGAAGTTTTTTTGATTGTTTCTCGGAGTCGTGTATTGAATGACATATAGATTGTGTGACTTACTGACTTATTATAGTCAAAATTTCTTTTACATCATCTATCAAATAATCTGGCTCAGCATCTGCAATATGATTTGGATGAAATCCATACGCGCAACCTGCAGTGTATGTGCCAGCAGCTTTGCCCGCCATGATATCGACATCACTGTCCCCAACCATCATTGCTTCATCAGGTCGCAGCTCAAAATGTTTCAATGCTCGCTCAAGTGGCTCTGGGTGTGGTTTAGGATTTTCGACATCGTCCATACCGACGAAAAACTCAAAATACTCCATCAGTCCAGCGAGTTTAAGAGTCGCTTTGGCACTATCGCGTGAGCGCGTCGTAATACCAGCAATCTTTAATCCTTTTTTCTTCAGCGCATCCAGTGTCTCTGCCACATGCGGATACGGGATCGATAAATTCATATTTGCAGCTTGAAAAGCTCGATGCGTATTCATGAGATCCTCGACATCATCAAGCTGTGCAAGAGTTTGATAGCCACCTTCGAGAGTCTTGCCCATCACGATGCGCAACTCTTCTCGAGTAAAAGGTTGATGTCCGTGTGCACCCAAAGAATGTTCGAAAGCCTGATAGATAAACTCACGGGTATCAAGGAGTGTACCGTCTATGTCAAAAAAGATTGCTTTAAGCTTCATAAGATCATTATACTACTCGCTCTTCTGTACTTCCTGATTCATAGAGCTTAATCAATCGTTCTGTTTCTTCCGCAATTTTTTTCACAGATGCATCTGAGTAAAATGCCATATGAGGCGTAATCAAAACATTTTCTTGTTTTAAAAGTGGATGCTCTGCTGAAAATGTGTCTTCACCTTCGATGACATCAAGTCCAACGAAACGGAAGCGCTCAATATGTTTAATTAAGGCTACAGTGTCAACTAATCCACCACGAGCAGTATTTATGAGTACCACTCCTTGTTTCATCTTCATAATGGCTGCATCATCAATCATATGACGTGTCTCATCTGTGAGCGGTGCATGAAGCGTGATGACATCACTCTGAGCCAAGAGTTCATCCATCTCGACATACCGATAGCCATATTTTTTGATACTTTCGTGATGATGCTCTTGATCATGTGCGATGATCTTCATGTTAAAACCATGTGCAATATGGATCACCTCGCGACCAATCCGACCAGTACCGATAACACCGATCGTCTTATCGCGTAGTGCAAATCCCAGATGTCCTTGATAGGTAAATCTTCCTTGCTGCACCTCAGACCATGAGTCAAGTAGATGTCGTGTCCCAGCAAGCATGAGAGCGAACGTATGCTCAGCGATATTGAAAGCACCGTAATCCACAATCCGATACACAGCAATCCCCTTCTGTTTACAGTATTCAAGATCGATATGATCGATACCAACGGTACGAGTAATGAGTAGTTTGAGATCTGGGAAACGAGAAAGAGTGTTTTTATCTGCAGAGCAACCTGTTTTGATAGTCAGACCTTCTATTCCCTCACCACTATTTTCTTTGAGATATCCCTCAAGTGACATATCATAGGTCGTTCCATCAAGATATACATCAAGTGCTGCATCGACATCGACGTGGATGATTTTCATATTATTTGGTATGCCATGGGAAATACTCGACGCTGCCCGTAGCATCTCGATGATATTTGCCAAACTCTGTAATTAACTTAAGCTCATCTCCTGCAAGTACTGGTCCTTCAGCACACATGCGCCAGCCAGTGGGATCGACACAACACTGCCCACAGATTCCCATACCGCATTTCATGTAGCGTTCAAGTGAAATCATGAACTGCAGATTGTGTTCCCAGCAGAAATTAGCGACTTTCATCTCCATGATCTCTGGACCAACTGTGTAAATCATCTCAGGCTTAAGCTCAAGCACTTCTTGAGTGAAAAGATCTGTGTTAAAACCTTTGTATCCCTCACTTCCATCATCTGTGGAAATATGAAGCACGACGCCTATCTTTTCCATCCATGTGCGGAACAACAGCTCATCGGCATTGCGAGCACCCATGAACAAATGAACTTCTACATCTTTCTTTCGTGCTTCTTGAGCGAGATATGAAAGCGGCACCATACCATATCCTCCAGCGACCATTGCAATTGTCTGCAAATTTGCAGGAAGTCTGAAGAAAGTACCATATGGTCCACGGAATCCCAGTTTATCCCCGACTTTCAGCTCATGCATCGCTTTAGTGGCTTCACCGACAGCGGCGACTGAGATCATGAAACCTTTTTTGTCATGTTTGATGATCCCAAATGGTTTCTCGTCATGACCAGGGATCCAGGTCATCACAAACTGTCCTGGTTCTCCTGGGAAATCGTAATCAAAGACAAATGTTTTCACCCGAGCACTCTCGGTAATGATCTCTTTGATCGGCAGCATGAGTGGTTTATCAAAAGTTTCCATAATTAGATTTGATGGGCGACGCCCCGGATTTCCTCCAAACTCGTAATCTTGTTTTCTGTCATATATGTCTCCATCTCTGCAGTGATGTTTTTGAAAACATCTATACCTCCATAATAAATAGCAGCACCCACTCCGACGGCTGTCGCGCCAGCCATGATGTACTCAATCACATCGCGACCAGTCGTGACGCCACCAGTGCCTATGATCGGGATCTTGACTGCGCCATAGAGCTGCCAAACGACTTTCATCGCAACTGGTTTCATCGCAGGACCCGCAATCCCTCCGACTTTGTTGGTGAGGATCGGTCTACGAGCATCGATATCGATGATCATCCCTGAAAGGGTGTTGGTAGCTACGATTCCATCTGCTCCTGCAGCTTCGCCGTCTGCTGAATCGTCTCCTTCTCCTGCTGCCAGTGCGCGTCGAGCCGTCCCTGTTCCTCCTTGAGGTCGGCCAGTTCCTTCTCGAGCTTCCCGAGCCGC
>JBGSBR010000024.1:0-15642 GCA_041730495.1 Weeksellaceae bacterium
CCTATGATTATTGTGAGAAAGAATTTTGCATAAAATCTTTTCTCTTCATGGAAAGCAAGTGAACCAATGTATACCACTGATGGTGGATTCTGATTTAATGCACTTAGTCGCTCATTTCTGTATTGAGGTACATCGTCTACCCAGGGAAACCAATAGAGAAATCTATCAATAGGTTTACGATCAGCAAAGTAATAAAGATCAACGTCATGAGGATAAACTAGAATTTTTTCAGATGGCTCTGAAAGTTTTTTGATAATATCACCTTTATCTTGTCTGTAACTCCAGAAGACATGATAATTGTACTGAGGGTCGAGCGATTGTGTGAAAAAAGGATAGGATGGTATGATAGCAACGCTGAATAAAATCAATACAATTGCTGTTGTAATCAGTTTAGATTTTTTATAAATAAAATAGAGTAAGATCAATGTGGAAGCTAATGCCAGCAGTATTAAGGGATAGATCCCAAATACGAAAGGTTCGCCTGTGATGATCTTCACTTCACGCATACGGCTAACTAAAAGCAAAATGCCTAAGATAAGTATGGGTAGTTTTTGTTTCGTTTTTATCAAGTAACCAAATAACCCAACTAATCCTAGATGGACTATAAACTGAAATATTTGTAGAGGATTCTGAATCGAAGTAAGGAGTTTAAACTCATTTTGGAAAAAGTACTGAATAATTGCCACAAAATGATTTCCTCGAATAAACTCAGTACCATAATATTTGCTATAAACGGCGGAGTTGAACCAGATAGTTTGCTCGTAAAAATCAGCAAATTGACCTGACAGGAATAATAAAAAGATTGGCAATATATTTACAATAAGTGAGGTGAAAATAACCATTTTTAAGTTTTTAGGGAAACCTAAAATCAGTGGTACTACAAATAAAATCCCGTATAACGGCTGTGTCCACAGGGCAAGACTCGCGAAAATAATTTGAGCAAAAAGATGAAACTTAGTGAGCTTTTCCCAACCCATAGCTACAGGAATTGAGGTCCAAAATACTCCCATTAGTGCAATAGCCGCAAAGGTTTCACTCAGTACAAGATGCCCTTGATAGATCACCATAATCATTGAGATCAGTATGATCCAGATGTAAAACAGTATTTTCGTTGAGATTTTTTTGAGCGTTGCAAATATCAGAGTGAAACTCGCGAGATAATAACCAAGTACTGCTAGGCGAAATATACTAACTGTTCGTGAAGGATTTTCTGACCAAAGCGGTGTGAAAAGAAGAGTCCAGTAGTAAGGTAAGGGAAAATGATGAGTGAAGATATCTTTATAAAGAAGTTGTCCATTTTTCATCAGGTAACCTGCGGCTAAGTGATCATACTCATCGAAGTTGCCCATCACCAGTCTAATAAAATAAAAAACGATGGAAAATCCTAAGATTACAAATCCGAATCCAAGCCATGACAGAAGTGTTTTTTTCATTTACAAATGTTAAAAGTAACACTTTATATTCTAGCAGTTCTATGAATTATTGTTGTTGAGAAGGCAAGTTTCTGCTATACTAGCTCATGATTTGCGGTGGTAGTTCAGTTGGTAGAACGTCTCCTTGCCAAGGAGAAGGTCGAGGGTTCGAGTCCCTTCCACCGCTCATTTTTTCTCTACATTTTTATACATCTTCAACGCCCACTGGAAAGCTTTCTTCTCACTAGCAAATGTCAAGATCTCAGCTACTTCTGCTGTAGACACAAATTTAGCTTCTTCGATCTCATGATCATGATCAGCAGGATCACCTGAGATGTACTCCATTAGATAAAAAGCGACCCGTTTTTTGTGAAGTACAACACCACGTTTAAAGAAGTATTTAATCTGATAGGGAGTTTCAAATAAAACCTTAGCTTCTATACCACCTTCTTCTTGCACTTCACGCAGAGCAGCATCAAGCATGGATTCATCTTTGATATTATCGGCAATATGACCTTTGGGGAATCCCCAGTGTTTTTTGCCAGCATGTTGAATCACAAGCCATTCTTGACCATGCGTAGCGTTACGAACTACGATACCACCCGCAGATGTTTCGAATAAAAAAGGTTGTTTCACACACCGATTATATCACTTATCGATAGTGCTTATCCTCCGTACACTTTGAAAGCGTATGCAAAGATTGCGATAGCTGAAACGACGATAAAGATGACACCAGCTTGGATAATCATACTTTCAGAAGGATCATAAGATTTTGCTTTAGCTTGCTTAGGAGCTGCTGCAACTTTGGTTGTTTTCTTTGGAGCTGCCTTTTTAGGAGCTACTTTTTTTGTCTTTGCTTTTGCCATATAAATTGTTCACAAATTTTAATAATATATTCTTCAGAATAGGTACTTTTTTAGTGTTTGTCAACACATGATTCTTAAAGGTAGATGATTGAAGTAAGAGTAAGATTTAGATTGTTTTATTGAGCTGAAATCAATGTTCCATTTTTTGATTGAGATTGCAAAACTCCTTCAATATTCCCTGATGTTTCACCATTAAAAATATATGAGCTTACACCGAGTTTCGTAAGCTCTAAAAACTCTTCAACTTTAGCAAGCATACCTCCAGTGACATCAGTATGAGCAGATCCTGAGAGATGTTCTTTTATATCTTCAAAGTTCTTAGGGGTTATATTCTCAATCACTTTGCCGGTATCATCAAGCACCCCATCGTAATGCCCGACGTTTAAGAGTTTCTCAACTTCAAAATCTGGTTGAGCTTCAAGCGCTTTGATCAGCCAAGTGAAAATAGTATCGGTCGAGAAGATCGTACTCCCTTGGACTTCGTCCATGATGACATCACCATAGACACATGGGATGATGTTATTTTGCAAAGCTGAGACAATAGGGGATAAATTGATGCTTGATGGTTCGCCAGCTTGCGCAGTCATCCAAGCAGATGGTTGAAATGATATGACCGGTAGTCCCGCTTGGATACACTCCTCAATAATAATTCGATTCAACCGAGCAGCGTCATGTTGGACTACACTAGCACCATAGCGACCGGTGTCATCTGTAAAGCCATCTTTGGTACCGTATTTCTTGGCTGATTGATGTGCGAAGGATCCAGCACCAGTACCCAGCACCATATGAACATCTGGCATGGTTTTATGGATCTGAGCGATCTCAGCTACAAGCTGTTTGATCATCTCAGGGCGTGTAGTGTACGCCTGACTTTTGTCGGTGATAAGCGATCCACCAAGTTTGATGAAAGTTAGATTCATGCGGAGGAGGTGGGATTCGAACCCACGAAGGTTATTCACCTTACTTGTTTTCAAGACAAGCGCACTCGGCCACTATGCGACTCCTCCAATATTTAGCGTGTATCGCGTGAGGCGCGTACCGGAATCGAACCGGTGCATAAGAGTTTTGCAGACTCCTGTGTTTCCACTTCACCAACGCGCCAGCCAAATATACTGCTCTATTGTACCTGAAACAGTCTTTTCTGTAAATGAGCTGCTAAATAATGAGCTTTCGACTATAATGAGGTTTGATGAAAACAGTCACAACTCAAGCTCCTGCAAATATTGCCTTCATAAAGTATTGGGGATTCAACGAAGAATTAGTGCTTCCTTTCAATGAAAGTATCTCGATGAATCTTAGTAACTGTACGACAACAACTACTGTAAAACCTCTCACAACTGGTCATGAAGATATTGTGGAAATCGAAGATATGAATGGTGTTGTCTCACTCCTAGAAAACAACTCGATTAAAGGTAAAAAAGTCTATGAAACAATCAAACGTATCCGTGCAGAAGCAAATGCCACAGAGTTTGCACTGATCCGCAGTAAAAACTCATTCCCCTCAGATGCTGGGATTGCTTCATCAGCTTCAGGATTTGCGGCACTGACTACTGCATTACTGCTCGCCTATGGACTCGATGCCAAAGTAACTGATAAAAAAGAACTCTCTCGTGAAGTCCGTCGTAGTGGTTCGGCTTCTGCCGCACGGTCAGTCTATGATGGATTTGTCGAGCTGAAAAAAGGAACGACTCATGAAGAAGCCTATGCTGTACAGCTTGCAGATGAAAAAGCGTGGGAGCTGGTCGATATTGTGGCTGTAGTCGATACAAATCCGAAAAAAGTCGGATCATCAGAGGGACATGTGAGAGCAGAGAAAAATCCGTATTATCAAACTAGACTCCAAGAGATGCAAGATCGTATCGAGAAGACTCGTCTTGCTATTGCACATAAGCAATTTGACCACCTTGGTCCATGTATCGAACAAGATACACTTTCGATGCATGCTGTCATCATGACTTCACAGCCGCCTATACTCTACTGGGAATCTGGGACTATCGCCGTGATGAAGGCGATTATGGAGTGGAGACATAGGGAAGCTCTTCCAGCGTATTTCAGTATCGATGCCGGACCAAATGTCCATGTGATCTGTGAAAAAGAAAACGCAGCAGAAGTCGAGAAACGATTAGCGGCACTGCCTGATGTAAAGTTCACCATTTTCAATGAACCAGCAGTTGGTGTGAATCAAGTTAGTGAGCATTTGTTTTAAATTTAAAGAATATGAAAATAAAACTCGCAATTTTCGGAGCTGGATTTTGGGCTAAGTACCAGATTGCAGCTTGGAAAGAGCATCAAGATGTCGAGATCGTTGCCATCTACAATCGAACACGTGAAAAAGCAGAGAGCCTTGCGAAAGAATTTGATATTCCTTCAGTTTACACGTCAGCAGAAGAGTTACTTACACAGGAAAAGGTTGACGCTATTGATGTCATAACTGATGTTTCAACACATGAGCAATTTGTACTTCTTGCAGCAAAGTACAAGGTACCAGTTATCTGTCAAAAACCATTAGCACCAGATTATGAAACTGCACGAAGAATGGTTGATGCTTGTCAAAATGCTGGTATACCATTGTTTGTACATGAGAACTGGCGTTGGCAAACACAGCTTCGAGAGCTTAAAAAAGAGCTAGATAAGAATCAAATCGGGAAAATATTCCGAGCAGATATTGTGTATGCAAATAGTTTTCCTGTTTTTGAAAACCAACCTTTCCTCAAAGAGCTAGATAAATTTATCTTGACCGATATGGGTACGCATATCCTTGATGTAACGAGATTCCTTTTGGGTGAAGCTGAAAGCTTATATTGTCAGACTGCAGCTGTAACGCCAGGCATTAAAGGTGAAGATGTGGCTGATATTAGTATAAAAATGCGATCAGGAGTACATTGTAATGTGGAAATATCGTATGCATCAAAACTAGAGCATGATACTTTTCCACAAGTTCTTGTATTGATTGAAGGTGAGCAGGGTTCGATTCAGTTATCTAAAGATTTTGTAATCAAAGTAACTACGCCTGCTGGTACAACTGAAAGAAAAGTTGATCTGCCATTTTATGAATGGTGTATTCCACAGTATGCATTGGTACAATCAAGTATGGTTGCGTTAAATAAACAATTTCTGGACTTTTTCCAAGATAATACTAAAAGGGTAGAAACTACAGGTGATGATAACTTAAAAACATTAGAACTTGTATATAAAAGTTACGAATCAGCAGATAACAATACATTAGTATCTTTGTAAAGCATTTGAGCTTAATTCGCTATATTACGATATCTGTGTTATACTATTCACATCTGCAAAGTTATTACTGCATGAATAGAATAGAAACTTAATTCTAGATAAATCAAAAGGAGGTGAAAACATAAATGGACAACAACAAACTATACATAGGAAACTTACCATGGTCAGTTAACAACGATTCACTTCGTGAAATGTTCGCTGAGTTTGGTGAAATCACTGATTGTGTCGTTATCTCAGACCGAGATACTGGACGATCAAAAGGTTTCGGATTTGTAACTTTTTCAAGTGCTGATTCTGCGCAAGCAGCTATCGATGCTATGAATGAAAAAGAAATTGATGGCCGTAAACTCGTCGTCAATGCTGCAAGACCTAAAGAAGCAAGAACTGGTGGCGGAGGACGCTACTAAAAACTAAACACTATCTGAGTGAATAATATTTACTATCGATCCGAGATAACTGCAAAGTTATTTCGAGATTAACAGGTAGTGTTTTTTTATGGGAAAAAATTAGTTATTCATGCAAGCAATCTCGAAGTTGAGATATGCTGCGAAGCTGACCCAGAGTAAAGTCGGTAGCATGAGCCAAGCTGCTTGCTTAGAGTGTTTACGAAACTCGATGATAGTGAGTAAGAGCACAATCCACAGTGTTACGATGGCACCAAAACCTCCATGCTGCAGATGTAATCCGAAGAAGATTACACTCCAGAGTACGTTTAATACGAGCTGAAACATATACAACTGTACTGCGTAGAGATTTTTCTTCGTTATACCTTTTTTCCAGACCAGATACAAAGCCACTGACATCAGTAAATACAATGTAGTCCAAACAGGCCCAAAGACCCAGTCAGGAGGGTTGAGCATCGGTTTATTCAACGCTGCATACCAAGTGGGGATGGAAGGAATGGTGACCAAGGTCCCGATGAAGCTAGCAAGAAATGTTACGAAAATCGCACCAAATAGTTTTTGCATGTTTATATCAGTGTAGCAAATTTAAAATAAGATTATTTGTACTTTCATCTATATATTCATATACGTTAAAATGAGTACTTATCATGTCTCGTCCAAAACGAAAATCACCCATCATCGGCTTCTTTATATATGGCGTTGTCTTTTTATTTCTGTGTGCTGTAGTACTTAACCTCTTTGTAAATACCGCGACAGCAGTGACATATGTTAGCGACACATTTACCCGCACTGTCTCCAATGGGTGGGGTACAGCAGAGCCAGGTACTGCGGGATCATATACCTTAGCCGGTGGCACAGCAGCGGACTATGCAGTCAATGGTTCACAAGGTACTATAACTATTAATGCGGCAAACACTACTCGTATGGCTAATCTTCAGACAGTCTCTGTAGCTGATGTCGATATGCAGGTGAAGTTTAAAGCAAACAAAACTCCAACTGGTGGTAGTTATCTCGTTTATCTCGCAGGAAGAAGACAGGTAGCTGGTGGTACCAATGAATATCGCGGTAGAGTCACAATAGGAACTGATAATAGTATGCTTTTGAAAGCAAGTAGAAATGTCAGTAATGTCGAAACTGATTTAGGGACTGGATTTACGACAGGTTTAACGTTTCAAGCAGATACGTTTTATAATCTCCGATTCAAGGTGTTGGGTGCAAGTAATCCAGTACTCCGAGTAAAAATTTGGCAAGATGGTACATCTGAGCCAACAAGCTGGCAGGTAGTCGAAACTGATACAAGTAACAGTTTCCCGTCGGCTGGGCATGTCGGTATTCGTACGTTTACTCAATCTGGGGTATCAAATACGCCAGTCGTATTTACGTTTGATGATTTCAGTGTCGCTGATGGAGCAATTGAGCCGACTGATACCCCTACTCCGACAGCTACGCTAACAAACACCCCAACACCGACTGCCACACCAACGGTAACTCCAACCCCATCAAATACACCAACCCCATCAAATACACCGACACCTACCCCTACCACAGATCCTAGTAATTTAGTACAAGATGCCTATGGTCGTACGACAAGTAACTCATGGGGATCTGCTGATGTTGGCGGCACCTATATACATACTAGTGGAAGTAGTAGTGCATATAGTGTTGATGGCAGTCGCGGATTGATAACACATTCAGCTACTAATACTACATTGGTGGCTAATCATACATCTGTCGCACAGCTTAATACCGATGCTACAATCACTGTAAATACTGATAAAGTTGCTGCGGGAGGAAGTTATTTCGTTTATCTCACTGCTCGTAAAGGAGCAGGTGGAGCAGGTACCAATGAGTATCGTGGACGAGTAACATTCACAACTGCAGGGTTAATACAGATTCGTGGCACGAAATTTATACAAGGAACTGGTGAGACTAATTTAGGTTCAACATATACTTCGAGTCTTACGCATGTTGCTGGCACTGATTACAAAGTGCGCTTCAATGTATATGGCACAAGTCCCACCAGACTTAGTATGAAAGTATGGCAGGCTTCTGGTAGTGAGCCGAGTAGTTGGCAGTTCGTGGCCGATGATAGTGAAACAGCATTACAGAATACTGGTGCTGTCGGTATAACTACACTACTGGCAAGTGCAGTATCCAATGCGCCAGTAGTATTCTCATTTGATAATTATGCTGTTATCGTAGCTACTGCAGATACTGCACCTACAAGCACACCCACGCCAACTCTTTCATCGACACCAACACTTACACCCTCACCAGGTCCTGCGAACTTGACAGTAAATACAGCAGCCTTAGAAACAACGAGTAACCTCAAGCTCGGTACAACTCATGTAGAAAATAGTCTAGAACCAGATTTTGATGCAACTGCAGTCGCAGCAGCCAAAGAGTTATTACGAAACGGTCTCGATTTTCAAAATCAACATATCATGGGCTTCGGTGCAGGTAATATCTGGGATAATCCCAATGTAACCAATCCATCATTGTGGCAATGGAATAGTGTTGATGAACGGCTTGAGATCATGGATGACACTGATGCAGAACCCGTCGTTACTCTTTGTTGTGCACCAACATGGATGGTAGATAGTAGTTGGTATGTCGGTAAATATGATGGTAATACCTCAAGTTATTCCACCACAGGTAGTGCCGGTAAGATGGATATTAATCGTGCTGGTAATATTCGTAACGTTTACCTCAATAACATAAGTCAGCAAGATACTCTTTCCACTGTGAAAGTTAATCCCAGTAAATTAGCTACAGGATCCGGTATTTATGCATACATTGTGACACGCAAGGTCGATGCTACCAAAATGTATTATTCGAAACTTCGGTTTAAAGCAGATGGCAGTGCTGAAGTATCTGCTGCAAAGTTCATCGACGGAGTTGAAACAGCAATTGGTACACCACAAACTGTTGTCGGGTTAACGTACGCAGCAGGGCAATCAGTGAATCTTAAAACTGAGGTAACAGGCACCAGTCCGACGAGCATATCGATCAAAGCGTGGCTGGCTTCAGGATCAGAACCAGGCAGCTGGCAGTTTACCGCGACTGATTCAGAAGCATCATTGCAAACATCTGGAGCGGTGGGTCTCAAATCATATACTGATGTTGATGTCACCAACACCACCTTAAGTTTGAGCTATGACGATTACACGGTGACTTCGATAGATGGTGTTACTACCTATGTCAATGATACATTTACTCGTTCAGGAACCTCATCTTGGGGAACTGCAACTATTGGTGGTGCATATACGATTACAGGTGGTAATAATACAGATTTTGATCTCGTCGAAGAAGCAATGCTCGATCAATATGAAGATGACTATGCAGAGCTCGTTGAAGAGGTGGTAAATAGATATGATGGTGATGATTTTCCAAAAGTAAATCATTTCCTTGTTTGGAATGAAATGAAAGGAATGTTTGATCTGGATGATAATCGTTGGAAATATGAAAAATATAATCGTTTATATGGGTTACTTTATGACAAAATAAAACTGAATAATCCTGCAGCAAACGTGGGTGGTCCATATGTCCGTATGTCACTTTATAAATATCCGAAAACAGCGGAGATTGACTCTGAGTTGCATGATGCAAATGTTTACGGTCAAGTAGATGATCGCGCACTTGATGTCGTGCGAGAATGGCTCAACTGGCTTGATACTAATCGTGATACGGATGGCAATATAAAAGCGCAGTTCCTGGCAGTAGATGGTGGAGTCAACAAAGCAACCGGTGCTGATCCTGAACCTGCAAATATCTTCTTAGCAACTAAAGTTTATACGGATTCAGTTGCCTGGCTAGAAACGCAACTAGCAGGAAAAGGTTTTGATCTGCCGATTTGGTACTCTGAAGATTATGTTCATCCATCGACTGCTGATCCTGGATCAATTGATCCTGAATTACAGCCTGCAGGGCTTGCCATGATGCTCAGAAGACATGTCCTTGCCGGTACTGCCGTATCACTACGTTGGTCACCTGAAGAGCAACTTTCTAATTCTGATGTACCAGAGGGAAATCGGCAAAACCTTTATACATCAACCAAGTTTGCAGGAGGTGGACAACCATATGAAAACTATTATGTCTATAAATACTTTCATGATTATTTTGGACGTGATGTACAGATCAGACCTGTAGCAGGACAAACACAAACTGTTTATGCACTGGCGACTACAAATAAAATATTATTGATCAATATTGATGATGAGTCATCAGAGGTGTCTGTGAATGGTAGACAGCTGGAAGATCTAGAACCATATGAAGTACGATTAGTAGATTTAGTCACATCTGAATCTTCTGCAGGTAGTTCAGGCTCATCATCCAATACACCCAGTATTAGACAATGTGATGCTCCTAAACCAGGCCCTTCTGCACCAAGAATTTATGCTGCTTTGAAACGCAGTTCAACCTCGGTTGAGTTGTTTTTCACTGAACCAAGTCTTCCGTATGACCATTATGTGTTGCGGTATGGTATACAAAGCGGCGAGTATGAGTATGGCGCAGACAATCTAGGTGAGCGTGGAATGAGGACTTATATTGTCCAAAGTTTGTCACCAGGTAAAACATATTATTTCCAGATAAGAGCTGGTAATAGCTGTGCCAGTGGTGAGTGGTCCAATGAGTTTGCAGTGACTATGGGTGGATCAATTGTTTCAGATCAAAGTTTCTCTTCATCTTCATCTAGCCAATCTAAATCATCAACAAGCGTCAATAGTTGTAAAAATACGTACACAGTGAAAGCAGGTGATGCACTGCAAACCATTGCACTTAGATTACTAGGTGATGAAGCAGCATATACAGAGATTATCAGATTAAATAAGAAGACATATCCGTCTTTAGCTAAATCAAATATGATTGATGTCGGATGGGAACTGCATATACCGTGTGACTCGCCTACTGCTACGATCTCACCAACAAATGCACAACGTGATAGTGCTCGTAGTACAATGCAGATTATTTTCAAAGACATGAAAGGGAACCCATTACAAAATGCAAAGTTACTCCTCACACCAGGAGATATCACTGCCAACACAAACTCACAAGGTAAAGTAACATATAAGGATATTGCAAAACAAGAATACCAGCTTACACTCACTGTCCAAGCCAAAGACTATGAGTTTATCGTAGATCCACGAGTGAGGCTCACATACGAATTTACAGTTGATGTTGAGACATCTCGATGGAGTGTAAACTGGGGAGCATTGTTGGGATCTGTGGTCGGTGCTTTTTCTGTAGTAATTTCTTTATTTAATAATTAACAATAATCATATGAAAATCGATGCTATTGGAGTTACATCCAAAGATCTGAGAAAAACCGTTTCGTTTTACGAATTGCTTGGTTTTACCTTTCCAGAAATGTCAGGAGATGAAGATCATATCGAAGCTACTTCTCCAGCAGGCGTGAGATTGATGATTGATTCTGCATCGCTCATCGAAAGCATTATCGGTGAAGCTCCACGACCTGGAAATGCCTCTGCGTTTGCCATACTTTGCGAGACAGTAGATGAAGTCAATCAAGTAACTCAAAAAATCCAAGATGCAGGATACACTGTCATCAAAGAACCCTGGGATGCTGAGTGGGGACAACGATATGCGATAGTCGCAGATCCTGATGGCTACAAAGTTGATTTGTTTGCTGCTTTGTAAAGATGAATAAACTATTGCGCATAGTTTTCATCTCTCTTGTTCTTGTATTTAGTTTTCATCTCGTGCGTGATGTGATGGAAATACTAGGTTTTCAAAATACGTTTACGATGATTGCTAAACGATCCCATTTGTGGTGCTCTGATTATTGTGATTATGTCACGATCCTACCTGAGTTATTTGTTATTATCGGAAGTTTGATTGTTTTGAAACGAAACACTATTGGTTTACTAGGTAAATTAGTTTTACTGTCTCTTATATTTTGGCCACTGGCATATTATCTTCCTTAAATATGTATAAGTTGTTACAATGAAGTATGAAATTTTTCCACACCGCACTCGCAGTCGAGAATCTCGAAGAGTCACAAACCTTTTATGAAAACGTCTTTGAGATGAAGCTCAAAAGTCAGGGAGAACGACCAGAGATCAATGTCCGTTTCCTGATCCTTGAAGGAACTGATGGTATTTGTTTAGAGCTGTTTGAGCATAATATGCCAGATTCACTTGAAGAGAATCTGATGGATTTTAGTAAAGTCGGCTATAAACATATTTCATTTAGTGTCGATGATGTCGATGCGGCAGTTGATCTTGCGGTCAAGCATGGAGCCAAAGTTTTGTGGCCACCAAAAGCTGGGGTGACTGTTAAAAGGATTGCATTTGTGAGTGATCCAAATGGATTACCTATTGAGTTAGTACAACTTTAAATTGTAATATAAAGTTAAGAAACTGAACTAAAAACTTGCATTATTTTTATAATGTGATAATATAAAGTCGCTATGGAACTATTTAGTAAACACACATATTCTGCCAAACACTGGTATAAAACCAGTGCCGGGAGTCTATGGTGTAAAAACTAAATAAATACATAAGTAAACACTATACCCTCCCGAGACGGAGGGTTTTTTTTTGGAAAATTATCAATTTAATTGTTTTTATGAACACACAATTTGTCTATAAACATCACATCTATATGAGCTGGTATAAAACCAGTTCAGGGAGGGTGTGGTATTGGCATTAGCAGCCGTTACACGTATTAGATACACCCTCCTGAAACGGAGGGTTTTTTTTAACCCAAATTTATTAATTATTTTTATATATGAGTAGAGAATTTATCAGTATTGCCGATCCTAGCGGATCTACTGCAATCAATTTGGAACAACGAGATCTCGATCAAGGAGACTTATTTCCCGGCATGGATTGTGTACCAATCCCAGTCGATGCCGCAGGTTTTATTACAAACAAAGGAATACGTAAGGAAGTACAAAAGGTAGCTGGATTACAAGAGAATGGTACCTTTCCCCGTCAGTTGCAGAGAGGAGGTATTTTATTGAAAGATCAAAAGAATGGTGGAAGATTTGTGGAGTATGTCTCAGACACAAGTGGTAATCCATTTTTCCTGAAAGTACGGGGTGCAGAGCGAATGCTGACAAATCCGAGAGAGTTGCGAATAGTCAGTGGACCATGCTTGTTTAGTGTGAGTGGTGCTGAAGTAATCAATACAGATGGTAGTACTACTACATTGACGATGCCCGGAGTAGCTATCGATAAAGAAGTTGCTGGTCTACAGATCCAAGAAGAGATCTCATTGTATGAGATCGAGTCACTTGAGCGACTCACACGTACTATCGGAGAGTATACACAAGGTGTAGATATGCCATGTGCAGTAGCTGTCAATGTACCACGGTCTGAATACTACTTGTATGCACTTGATGCTTTTAATCAAGGTCTGATGGGCAAAGATATTGCTACTGAGTATTTCGATAAAGTAGATGCACGATCTAATCGTATCCGTAATCTTTTTGTTTCACGAATACAAAGCAATGCACCGACAGCCGATATTTTCATGTCAAATATCAATGAGCCGTTGGCGGATTTTGTCCGAGCACAGGTCATACGTGGACTCAGACCGTCTCTTGCTGAAATGCTTGAACGGACTGCAGCTACTGATTATGTCGCGAGTGCCCTGGTGCAAGTGTTACAGCCACAGACATACAATCAGTTGAATTACTTGGGTTATATCTATGAAGAGATGATCAACGGTATAGGAGTCGGTAGAGCTGCTGTGGCTATCGAAAATCCATCTGAAGAGATGATATATGTGCAGGTCGAGCGAATGGCCAAATTATTTGCTGCGGATCAAACAGAAGTAAATACGATGGCAGTTTACCCACATCAGCAAGTGGTGACCGAAGAGCCTATTAAAAATTTGTACTTTTTACCAGGTGCAGCGTCTTTGTCGACGATCCGACCAGTATTACGTCAGTATCGTTAATTATTAATTTATTATTAAAACTATGAATACAACAATCACACAAGATATTGCTACAGATATTATTGCGGGTGCATCTATTTTTTCCACTGGTGGTGGATTTGAGTACACAGCGCAGTTGAAGAAATTGCCAGAGATTTTCGCAGCTGACTCGACATTGAGATTGATCTCAGTCGATGAACTTGCAGATACCGATTATATCTGTACAGCTTACGGAGTAGGATCGGCATCCAACACGGATGTCGATCTCTCTGCCGCACTGACCAAAGGTTTTGCTGTAATGCAAGAAATCACCGGTAAAACATTTGCTGGTATATTTGCTGGTGAAACGAACATTGAAGCGTTGGTTTTTGAGACAGCTAAATCGGCTAATTTACCTATCATCGATGCTGATTGTACGGGTGGGCGAGCAGTGCCTGAGATACAGTTTGATAATTTATTTGTGGCTGGTCGTAACATATTGCCTTTGGTAGCTGTGACTCTCAAAGGTGATGTCGCAGTGCTGTATGAGACTGATGATCCTGTATTCATCGAGCGATTTGTGCGTAATATCGCAGTCTCCACTGGTGAGTCTGTGGCAGTCATCGATCATCCGATGAGTGTGGCTGACGCGAAGCAATATCTGACGCTTGGGATCTTCGAGAGATCACGACAGATGGGTGCCATTATCAATAATGCAGCAATCACCGTTGATGCAAAAATAGCCAAAATAATCAAGCAAACGCAAGCAAGTGTTTTATTGCAAGGTCTAGTAAGCGAAATAGATCTGTCATCTGAAAAAGGATTTCTCGAGGGCACCATTACGGTTGCAGATGGCGATCAGAATGCTGTTTTACATGTAAAGAATGAAACGCTTGTCTGTACGATTGATAGTACAGTCAGACTTACAGCACCAGATCTGATCACCGTGCTTGATCTTGAAACAGGCTTTGGTGTCCATAATAGTAAGATTGCAGTAGGTCAACAAGTTTGTATTATCGGCATATCTGCATCTAAGTTGTGGAGGACTGATGCAGGAGTAAAACGCTTTAATCCTCAAGCTGTTGGATTAGCATTTGAAACAGTACTTTTATGAGAAAACATATCTATGTTTGTACACCATCGGCACCATTTGATGCACAGCGTTTTCAGCTGGATCACGCCATCAAAAATCTGGATCGGTTGGGCTTTGATGTCACAGTCGCCAAGCATGCACTTGATGATGTGGGCAATACATCTGCGAGTATCCAGGATCGTCTTGATGATCTGTACATAAGTTATCCAGATCGCCGTCCATACGCATGCGATTCCTGAAGCTCTCAGCAATCGTATTTTGTAACGGGTCTTTCTCGGCCGGCCCCATCGTCCGGATACGTTCATCAAAGGGCTGGAGCAGATGTACCCATAGATAGTACGAACCAACGGCTTTCCCTAAAGCCACAGTCTCTTCCAGGGAAATGTTCTTTTCGGCGACGAGATCTCCGACTTCCTCCCACAGCTGTCCATGGTGCGTATCCCATGTTTCCACGCTTACTCTAAAATCCTCGGGCTGTTGGTCGGGAATGCGTTGTCTAGTCCACTGGAAGAGATCAACCCGATGCACATCGTGGAGCAGTCTAGGCGCATTACGGCGATGGGACCAGGCGGCTTGCCGAGTTCCGACAGCATCACGTCTGAGGCACAGGCGCTGCACCCCAGCTCGTTCGGATTTATTGACATCATTGCTGGACCTGAGTCGGAGAGGGCAGGCGTGGACGTGCGTGCAGCGATGGGGACGAAGTTGGGTAGCGATGGGAAGATCTACCAACGGTTCAGGGATCG
>JBGSBR010000025.1:0-13910 GCA_041730495.1 Weeksellaceae bacterium
ATCATCTGAACAAACTTCAACTGGATTATTCAAAATATTATGACAAACACTTTGCTTTGTTGATTGTGCAGAGACAGTAGGAGCTGAAGCAACTACTAAAAAAGCTGCCACAACTGATGTTAGAACTAAAGAGGATACGTTTTTCATGATGTTTTTTAAAGGGAAATTTTATTAGGACAATCTTATCACATCTTTTCAATATGTCAATAACTATTATTATAAGTCATAAAAATACTACACATCAAGTGCGTACTGGGTGCTATTTAAGTGTTGACTTAATTAAGTCTATACTTTATTATCAAACTATGGACATTTTCTCTGCACTCTCAGAACCGACACGACGACGCATCCTCGAGATGTTGTCTCAGACTGAGCATCTGACTGCATCAGAAATATCTGATAAGTTTGATGTCAGTGCGGCGGCTATTTCGCAACATTTAAAAGTTTTACGCGAAGCGAACTTAGTAACTGTCGAGAAACGTGCTCAACAGCGTCTTTATAAGCTTAAACCAAATGGGATGACTGAGCTTGAGAGCTGGGTGAACCAGATGACTCAAGTTTGGAAGCATCGCTTTGATAGGCTAGAGCAGGTTTTGGAAGCAGAGAAGAAGAAATTATAAGCCTTTTATTATTATTTAATTTATTTATATGAACATCGTAGATCACACAATAAACGGATCCGAACTCACGCTTACTCGTACTTTTGATGCTCCTCGCGAGCTTGTCTGGAAAGCATTTACTGAGCCAGAACTCATCGCAAAATGGTGGGGACCACGCGGATGGAACACCAAAATTACCACTATGGAGGTCAAACCAGGTGGTGTCTGGCATTATTGCATGGTCGGACCAAACGGCGAAGAAGCTTGGGGGCTTTCCACATATAAAGAGCTCAATCCACCAGCAAAAATGATTTACACAGATGCATTTTGTAACGCAGAAGGCGTTATCAATGAAAGTATGCCTCAGATTGATGTCGTCATGGATTTCATCGACGTAGATGGCAAGACCAAAATTGTAAGTAAGAGTACATATGCTACAGAAGCTGAACTTAAAACAGTCGTTGATATGGGGATGCTTCCTGGCATCACAGAGACCTGGGATCGTCTAGCTGAACATTTGCAAAGTGTATAATAGGAGTATGTGCCGCAATATAAAAACACTTTATAATTTTGACCCTCCAGCAACAGAGGATGAGATCAAGGCCGCCTCACTACAGTTTGTACGGAAATTATCTGGCTTCACAGAGCCTTCCGCGGCAAACGAGGCGGCCTTCAATCTCGCAATCGAGGAGATCGCTGCAGCTTCAGCGAAGCTGCTGACAAGCTTATCAACTCATGCAAAAGCCAAAAACCGAGAGGAAGAAGCTGAGAAAGCACGAGCTCGAGCAATAGCGAGGTTTGGCTAAAATTACATTTTTCGAGTCTTCTCACTCAATTTTCTGCTATCATAGGTTAGATATTTTTTAAGTTATATATCTTTAAACAACACATATGAGAAAAATTATTTTATCAATGCTGGTTTCATTAGACGGATTTGTGGCAGGACCATCAGGTGATCTGGATTGGGTAATCGCTGATGATGATCATCATAAATACTCTACGAAGTTACTTGAAGGTGCAGATACTCTGATCTTCGGCCGTGTGACGTATCAAAGCTTCGTAGAATACTGGCCAAATGCTCAAGAAACTCTTCACGACAATGAAAAGAAAGTCGCAGAGCAGATCAATAAAGCTAAAAAAATTGTTTTTTCCCGTACGCTTCAAGAAGTAGAGTGGAATAGTACTCTCATGCGTGAAGTCATGCCTGATGATATTCTCAAGCTCAAACAAGAATCTGGTAAAGATATCGTGATCTTCGGAAGTCCAACTATCGCACAGACATTCATGCGTCGAGGACTGGTTGATGAATATCATCTCCTTGTACAGCCAGTAATCTTAGGTAAAGGATTACAGCTTTATGAAGATATCCATGATCGTATGAAGCTGCAACATCTAGACACTGAAACCTTTAAGTCTGGTGTCGTTTTGTTGAAATATGCACCGATTAAGTAATCGGGTTATTTCGACTTCACAAAAAAGGCGATGATGGCTGAATAAATCGTGCCAAAGACCATGGCTGAGATAAACTGCACTGCCATATCGACTGCAATGACCATTGATTGAGCCGTACTCGTAGACATCATGTATGTTTCTCTGACAGAATCGACGATAGCTGGATTGATCAACAGATAATAAGCTACAAAAACAAAAGGAGAGACGATTGCAAACACGAGTGAGATCTTCACGCCTTCTATAAATGCTTGTTTGTATGTGAGTTTACCTTTCTGCATCTTTTTCTTGGCGTCCATACCCATATACCAGATGAAGGCTGGTGCGATCATCTGTCCAAAGATGAAAATAGGTGACGCTTGTTCAAATGACTCATTTTTACCTGTAAGTTCCATCGAAAGCAGACAGACTGCGATTACGACACAGAGGATAAGACCGTACTTGACATGATTCTGTTTAATGATATTCATAAAATAAATAAAATTTTCAAACTATTCTTTTAGTTTGATTAACATATTGATTATAGTGAAAAGCAATAAATTAATACAAGATGTTAGAGTGGTATAAATTGTCACTGCCTGCTATACTCCAGTTATGCGCACATTTTATCAACTCCTAGCCAATGCACTTTTGGTTGTTTTTAAAAACAACTTAGTGTGGTTTGCGTTGACTTACTGGATTTATCTTGAGACAAAATCAGTAGTTTCTACTTCGACACTCGGTGGACTGTATCTTGTGGCTGTTTCTTTATCTGGGTTTTGGCTTGGATCACTTGTCGATCATCATAAGAAGAAAACAGTCATGATTGGTTCTGGCTTTGTCTCACTTCTTATGTTTAGCATTGGTTTGTTTATCTACTCTTCTTTCCCACGCGAAGCATTTAGCTCAATTACAAGTCCGATCCTTTGGATTTTTGCATCTATTTTGCTCGCGGGTACACTTGCCGGCAATGTTGTGGGTATTGCTATCCCGACATTGATCGGTAGTTTAGTTCCAGAAGATAAACGAGATAAAGCTAATGGTATGTTTGGTACGATCATGGGAGTGGCGTTTTCAGCTACATCATTTGCCAGCGGTATCGTGCTTGCCTATGGTGGTATGGTGACTGTGTTGATCGGCGCAATTGTTTGTACGATCCTTGCTATGGTGCATCTTTTGAGTGTATCGATCGAGGAAAAGAAGATTATCCATACTGGTGAAGAACAACCCAAGAAGATCGATGTTAAAGGGACGATTAAAGCAATCTCTGCAGTACCTGGTCTTTTTGCTCTTATCTTTTTCACGACCTTTAATAATTTCATGGGTGGCGTTTTCATGTCGCTTATGGATGCATATGGTCTAAGTCTTGTCTCAGTGCAAACCTGGGGGATCATGTGGGGCGTGCTTAGCTTCAGTATGATTTTCGGAGGTATGTATGTGGCGAAAAATGGCTTAGGACCTCATCCATTGAAACGCTTGTTTAAAGTAAATATCATTACCTGGACTACTTGTATCTTTTTTACAATCCAACCGTCAATTATACTTCTAGCGATTGGTATGGCGATCTGGATGTTTCTCATGCCATCAGTTGAAGCTACAGAGCAGACAATCATTCAAAAAGTGGTTCCACCAGAGCGGATGGGACGGATATTTGGATTTGCACAAAGTATCGAACAAGCTGCCTCACCAGTCACGGCCTTCCTTATCGGTCCGATTGCACAATTCATTTTTATACCATACATGACTACCGGATCTGGAGTTGATCTAATCGGAGATTGGTTTGGCGTCGGCACAGGCCGCGGGATCGCACTTGTTTTCATGATCGCCGGTGCTATTGGACTACTAGTCACACTGATTGCGATGAGATCTGGTCAGTATAAACTGCTTGCAAAACGCTACGAAGAGAAAAAATAAAATAATTTCTTAGACCTTGACTTTTGTTGGCGTTCGGAGTAACCTAGTACCTAGGTATATGGTTATAGATTATTTTTTATTATGGTAACTCACAATAAACAGAAAGCACAAAAACTTATCAAGCAAGCACAAGGAACGCTCAATAAAGTGGTTCAGATGGTCGAAGATGATGTGTATTGCCCAGAGATTATTCAACAAGCAGATTCAGTGATGGGACTTTTGCATAAAGCCAGGCTTGAGCTTCTAGCAGGACATCTAGATCATTGTTTACAAGAAAAACTTCAAAAAGATAAAAAAAGTACAATAGAAGAACTTCTCAAGATCTATAAATTATCCACATAATTCTATGGAAACAAAAACGTTTGCTGTGAAGGGGATGCATTGCGCCAGTTGCAGTAGTATTATAAAGCGTAAAATCGGCAAACTTCAGGGTGTTGAATCATGTGAAGTAAACTATGCGACAGAGAAAGCAAAAGTTTCATACAACCCTACTAAAGTAACTGTAGATACTATGAATCAAGAGATCGAAAAACTTGGATATAGTCTCGATACCGGTCATGATCATGCAACTATGAATCATGATATGTCAGGTATGGATCACTCAGCGCACCTAGGACTCAATCAATCTAAAGCAGATAAACTGCATGAGCTGGCTCAGCTTAAAAGACACGTCCAGATCATGATTCCTTTCATGCTGATCAGCATCTTCGTCATGGCATGGGAGATTGGTGCGATGCCATTTCGCTTATGGCCGGCGATGCCATACACTTTGATGGAGTTTTTTCATCATTTACTTCCTATCATTGCGACTTATTCATTATTTGTGGTGGGTTTACCATATCTGCAAGGAATGCTGCGATTTATCAAGTATCGCGAAGCAAATATGGATACCTTGATTGGTATTGGGACATTTGCAGCATATGTATATAGCTTTATTTTGACAGCATTTGAAGAGGTCTTAGCGCCTTATATGAATGTAGCGCAAAATTACTACGATATTACAATCATCGTGATTGGTTTCATCACACTTGGTAAATACCTTGAAGTTCGCTCGAAGATTCGCACTGGCGAATCGATTGAGAAGCTTGTTAATCTGCAAGCCAAAACAGCGCTTGTGTTGCGAGATGGTAAAGAGATTGAGATTCCACTTGAAGAGGTCATGGTCGATGAGATTGTCATCGTCAAACCAGGTGCTAAAATTCCGGTTGACGGGATTATCATACAGGGTTCTTCGACCGTGGATGAAGCGATGATAAGTGGTGAGCCGATTCCGGTTGATAAACAAGTCAATGATACGGTCATTGGTAGTACGATCAATAAACAAGGATACTTCCGATTTAAAGCAACTAAAGTAGGTGCAGATACGATGCTAGCACAGATCGTGAAAATGGTCGAAGAAGCTCAAGGATCTCAAGCACCAATTCAAGGTCTGGCAGATCGGATTTCAGCCGTTTTTGTACCGATTGTTTTAGTTATTGCAGTAGTTTCATTTTTGCTTTGGGCTACGGTTGGAACTGCTTTCTTGGGTCTTACTACTGCATTATCATATGGTTTTATCTGTTTCGTGGCTGTGCTTGTGATCGCTTGTCCTTGTGCTCTTGGACTGGCTACACCCACTGCCATCATTGTAGGCGTGGGAAAAGGCGCAGAGAATGGGATCTTGATCAAAAATGCTGAAGCGCTTGAGCGGTTGCATCAGGTAGATACAGTAGTTCTGGATAAAACAGGAACTATCACAAAAGGTACTCCACAAGTCACAGATATTATGGTCGTCGATCCGAAATATAGTGAATCTGAGCTGTTACAACTTGCTGCAAGTATTGAAGCACAGTCTGAACATCCACTGGCTCAAGCAGTTGTAGATATGAGTAAAGCAAAAAAACTGAAACTGTACGAAGTCACGCATTTTAAAGCTACAGAAGGTATTGGGGTCGAAGGAATGGTAAAAAAGCAGCATATCAAAATTCAAAAACCTACCGCAAGTCAGGTAAGTGCAGCTGTGAAAGAGCTACAACAACAAGGCAAAACAGTAATCATTATTTCAGCAGATAAAAAACATATCGGTACTATTGCAATCAGTGATACGATCAAAGAAAATGCAGTTCAAGCTGTTGCACAGTTACACAAGCTTGGAGTACAGGTAATCATGCTGACAGGTGACAATCAAGTCGCTGCCAACTATATTGCGAAGCAAGTCGGTATTGATGCCGTGATAGCAGAAGTTCTCCCCTCAGACAAAGCAAATAAAGTAAAAGAGTTACAAAGCAAAAAACGTATTGTAGCAATGGCAGGGGACGGCATCAACGATGCGCCAGCACTGACTCAAGCTGATGTAGGAATCGCGATGGCTACCGGTACAGACGTAGCGATAGATTCCGCTGATACCGTACTTTTGCATGGTGATATCGCCAAAATAGCTCAGGCCATCTCACTTTCCAAAGCAACAGTCAGAACTATTAAACAAAATCTATTCTGGGCATTTATCTATAATATTATTGGTATCCCACTTGCTGCAGGATTGTTTTATCCAGTATTTGGTTGGTTACTCAATCCAGTATTTGCAGGACTTGCGATGGCCGGGAGTAGTGTTTCAGTTGTCTTAAATTCATTACGTTTGAGAGGGTTATCGCTATCTAAAAATTAACTGTACTTATATGCCAGAGATTAATTTATTGACCATTTTCCTAACAGGACTATTCACTGGTGGACTGACGTGTATGGCGGTCCAAGGTGGTCTGCTTGCCACGACGATGGCTCAGCGAGCAGAAGAACAGCTCAAATCTGAGGCGGAAGTGAGCGGTAATGCAGGTCCAATCATAGTTTTTCTGATAGCTAAATTGTTGGCTTACACGGGACTTGGAGTATTACTTGGATGGTTTGGATCACTATTTGAGCTTTCTTTATCTGTACAGTTTGTGATGCAGTTTGTTGTGGCGATATTTATGATTGGAGTAGCACTCAATATGCTTGAGGTGCATCCGATTTTCCGTTACTTCGTGATTCAACCACCACGCTTTCTCACGAAACTTGTGCGTAAACAATCTAAAAGTACAGATGTGATCGCTCCTGCGATGCTCGGAGCTTTCACAGTCTTCATACCATGTGGTACGACACAAGCGATGATGGCGTTGGCGATAGTTTCAGGAAGTCCTCTATTGGGCGCAGCTATTTTATTTGCTTTTGTACTGGGTACGGCTCCGATTTTCTTTTTACTTGGATATTTCACCACGACCATGTCCTCTTTGTATCAGCAAAACTTTTTACGCTTTGCGGCGGTTGCGATTATTGTTTTGGCTGTTTTTAATCTGAATAATGCGTTGGGATTAGTAGGTGTGACGACACCATTGAGTAAGCTGTATCCATCGACACTTGTGGCAGATACAAAATCAGCTCAAACTGAGGCGACGATCGAGATCCAGTCACAAGGCTATGCACCGAGCTCAATCACGGTAAAATCTGGATCACATATTACGCTCAATTTAGTAAATAAAGGAAGTTATACGTGTGCCGCAGCCTTTACCATACCGTCGCTTGGGATCCAAACGATTGTCAATGTCGGTACGACTCAAACAGTAGAGTTTGATACTCCAAACAATCCAACACAGATACCCTTTATGTGTAGTATGGGGATGTACCGAGGCGTTATAAATGTTATTTAATACTATGAGAACTATAAAACTGAAAATAACTGGCATGCATTGCACAAGTTGTGCGATGAACATCGATGGAGTGCTCGAAGATCTGGGAGTGCAAGATGTGCAAACAAATTATGCAAAAGGCGAATCTACGGTAGTGTTTGATGAAGAAAACATAAAGTTCGAATCCATCCAAGCTGCTATAGAAAAGCTGGGATATACATCTGCTATACTCTAGTCATATGCTTAATCTCAACTCACTCATGATCGGTACCATGCAACCCAAAGTCATGGCTTCCTTTTATGAAAAAATCTTTGATAAAAAACCTGATATGGTCGATGGGGAATGGTCTGGTTGGCAGGTCGGTGCGTGTTTTTTCACAGTAGGTGAACACTCAGAAGCTGTTGGCCCAAGTAAAGATCCAGCTCGCATCATGTTTACCCTCGAAACTCCTGAAGTACAGACAGAGTTCACCCGTATGAAAGCACTTGGTGCTACCGTCGTCAAGGAGCCTTATGAAATGACTGAAGGTGATGGCTACTATATCGCGACACTTGCAGATCCAGATGGCAACTACTTCCAGCTGATGATGCCATGGAATCTCGAAGATATGAAAAAGTGATATGAAAAAAACTGTATTTACAGAAAAAGTCTATGACCTTTGTCGTATGATCCCACGCGGTAAAGTCGCCACATATGGTCAGTTGGCTAAACTTGCTGGTAGTCCTGGTGCAGCGAGAGCTGTTGGTATGACGATGCGTAATAATCCAGACGCTCCACAAACGCCTTGTCATCGAGTAGTTGCTTCTGATGGCAGTTTAACTGGTTATTCTGGCGGGAAAGGTTTATCTACAAAGTATCAAATGTTGATCGAGGAAGGTATTGTTTTCAAAGGAGAAAAAGTAGACCTCAGTCTTTCGCAGTGGGAGAAGTAAGATTTTTATACTCATGCGGATGAAAGAAAAGAAGTGGTTGCATATATCTCCATAAACCGCCATATCCTAGTATCACAGAGTAATCCATTTTAAAATCTTCAATACTGCCTTTTAATAAACCAAGTTTTACAATTTTATGTGGACTCAATGCAGAGCTAGCTGACCAGACAATATTTTTCTTATGTTCAAGCCAATAAATATTAATAGCTAACTCAATTTGAAATCCAGTAGGATGCATAGTTTGTAAAATCTTCTTAAGATCTTGAGTTTTAATAATTCGTTCACCAGAAAGAAGTAAATGTGTTCTTTGTATTTTTGTTGGGAAATTTGCATTAATACGTTTGTAAATTAATCCGTCAAGATAAGTATTCTGTAAAATGATTTCGATTCCAAACTGAAGTTCATGAAAGTCTAGTCCTACAAGATCACTATCAAGTAATAAAATATAATCTGATGTGACGTATTTTAATCCCTCATTAATTGCATTAGTTTTACCTTGATTTGATTTTAGTTCTATATGTATTACGTTTGGATAAAGCTTTTCAATACTTTTTCTATAAGAATTCAAAGATCCATCATCCACACTAATAATCTGAGTTATTCCTTTGAGCTTCGATAAAATCTTTAGTGTAGAGTGAACAGTACTTGCAGCTTCGTTAAAAATAGGAAGTATTACTGAAAGCGATCGAGGCATAGATAATTATGTCATATTAGATCTTGTTATAATAGCATTATGAATACTAACATTCTTAAAATAATAATCAATAAACCCGTAAACGAGGTGTTTGAATACTCGACTAATCCGCAAAATACTCCAGCCTGGGTATATTCGATCCAGCAAGAAGAGACGAATGAATCTCCAGTCCGCCAAGGAACAATATATAAAAATAGTAATGCACAAGGTGAATGGTCAGAGTATGTAGTTTCTGAGTTTAAGGAAAATGAACTGTTTACTTTATCTCAGGTTGGTGGCTCGTATCATGTGAGATATACCTATACTCCAATCACTGATAACCAGACACAACTTGAATATTTCGAATGGGTAGATACTGGAGAATTAGAAGGGGCTTTTACAATAGCTCCACTTGAAAAACTAAAAGAAATTATAGAACGTTAGATTTTGTTCTTCCTCGTTTCATCCTGTACAATGGTTGCATGAAACTCAAATTCTTAGGTGCTGCTGGTACGGTAACTGGCTCATCATATGTCCTTACTTCTGAATCTGGTCAATCGATCCTCATCGATCTGGGGATGTTTCAAGGCACACCAGATATCGATCGCATGAACTACGATAACTATGATTATGACTGTAGTCAGCTCTATGGAGCAATTCTCACTCATGCACATCTGGATCACTGTGGACGACTTCCAATCTTATTGCCACGAGGATTTAAAGGTAAAATCTGGATGACTCCCGCTACTCGTGATCTGACAGAGCTGTCGCTCTTAGATAGTGCCAAAATCGCTGTCCAAGATAATCGCAAAATACTTTATGACAAAGAACTTGCCTTTCAAACCATCAATCGTTTCCAAACTGTGGAGTATCATACGCCAATAGAGTTAGGAGTTTTTAAAGTCACCATGTATGATGCAGGACATATCCTCGGATCGGCAAGTTTGGTGATCGAAGACATGAGTGCACAAGGCGAGATGCGTAAGATTGTGTTCAGTGGTGATCTAGGTAATACTCCTGAGGATATTGTCATGCCCACAGAGCTCATCGAAAGTGCGGATGCTGTCGTGATGGAATCAACTTATGGTGATCGTTTACACCCCGATGAAGATGCTGCTGCTATGATCCAAGCAGAGATTAATGCGGTCGAAGAAAGTGGCGGTACATTGCTTTTGCCTGCTTTTGCTTTAGAGAGAACACAAGACCTACTGCATATCATCATGCATCTCAAGAAAGAAGGCAAGATCAAAGAAGAAACTCCTGTGTACCTCGATAGCCCAATGGCAGAGCGAGCTACGATGATTTATACCGATTTCCCATATCTCTTCAATGCACATATCCAAGATGATCTCAAGCAAGGGACACCGTTTGGATTTGAAGGACTTGAGGTGGTCGCTAAACGCAACCAAAGTCAAGGGATCCATCGAGAAGATGGTGCGAAAGTCATCATTGCTGGAAGTGGCATGATGTCAGGTGGTCGTATCGTCGGGCACGCTGCATTTTATCTCACCAATCCGAAAAATCGATTGCTTATCGTCGGATACCAAGGCGAAGGCACTCTTGGGCGACAGCTGATGGAAGGTGAGAAAGTCGTCACCATCGAAAAAGCACAGATACTGGTGCGAGCTTCAGTCAATACAACTCATGCAATGAGTTCCCATGCAGATCAACAGCAACTGATGGACTGGCTCAAAGCAATCAAAGATGTCAAAAAAGTCTTCCTCACTCATGGTGAAGATGGACCACGAGCTGAGCTTGCGAAGCGCATCACGGCCGAGCTTGGGATCCAAGACATCACGTTGCCGGTACTGAATCAGGAAGTAGAGCTTTAACTTCTTACCTATTTATTACCCTACTTTACTACTAAATCACACCAGCAGTGATATAAATAACTATGGCACAATGGAATAAAATCCTCAGTCGAGGTAATGTCGAAGATCGTCGGGGTTTTTCTCCGATGATTGGTGGAATCAGTATTACTGGAGTACTCGTTTTGATGGCAGTAAACTATTTACTGGGTGGAAGTCCACTTGATGCTTTGCAACAAATAAACAATCTTCCTCAAGAAACTTCTTCGACTAAGTTGACCGATGAGTATGATGGAAGTGACGAGTATGAAGTTTTCGCTTCAAGTGTACTTGGCTCAACCAATGAGCTATGGACAGCAGAGTTCGCCAGTCAAGGACAACAATATACAGAGCCTAAACTGGTTTTATTTCGCACTGGTACTGAGTCAGGATGTGGTGGTGCAAGCTCAGAGTACGGACCACATTACTGTCCCATAGATCAAACAATTTATATTGATGAAACATTTTTTGATGAGCTAACATCGAGACTTGGGGCAGAAGGAGGAGATGTGGCAGAAGCGTATGTGATAGCGCACGAAGTGGGTCATCATGTACAAAATCAATTGCAGGATCTTAATCAAAGAGATAGCAATGAAGAATCGATTGCAGTCGAGTTACAAGCTGATTGTTACGCAGGTCTGTGGGCCAACTCTTTGCGCGATGCAGGGATCTTCGAGCCAGGGGAGATCGCAGAAGCGATGGATGCAGCAGCAGCAGTAGGCGATGATCGGATCCAAGAACGAGTCACGGGAGAGGTCAATCCTGAGACCTGGACACATGGCTCTTCAGAGCAGCGACAAGCGTGGTTTAGCCGAGGATACGAATCCGGAGATTTCGCACAGTGCGATACATCCAATTAACTACTTAACTTATTCTTTGTTTAGCAGATGCAGATCCGAGCCAGGTATGTGGATTACCATTCCAACACCAGCCAAGTTTTGGTCGATGATCACTGATCCAGATAGCGGGTACATGTTTACCAGTATCACGTGATCCCAGCAGCGAGAAGCAGTTATTCTTCATGAGATAGTCTGGGAAGTGGGTAATGATAGCTATTCCTTCATCAATGGTAAGTGGCGTGCGATTTTCTGCTTGTAAGATTTCCAATGCTTTATCTGGCGCAATATTTAGTGTTTCCTTGCCTCGATCAATATCGAGTAGAAGGTATACAGGAGCATCAGGTAATCCCAGATTTGCAATTGGGTTGAAATCTTTTGGTGAGACAGGAGTCATATTGATCACACCATTTTTACCTTCACGATCGATAGCCTCCATTGCTTTTTCAGCAGATACTAAATCATTTTTGACTACAATCATAAACGGAAGTGTGCCGTAATCTAAATCAATTGCTGGCAGGTCTATATTTTCTATCAATGATTTGAGTGGTGTAATATGCTTGAGGAAAGCTTCTGTGGACAAGCCAGCAAGTGTTGGGTATTGCTTATCTAACAGATTCTGAGTTTGGCGATCAAATTCGAGTTGTAAGTCCAACATGGAGTAAAGAGTAAATAGTAATGCACACGTAATTCTTACTTTTTTTTTGCAAGATTACGATTTTAATTCAGTAAATTATTGGTATGTTTAAATTCAAATTCTTACTTTGGCCATCGATCATAATCAGTATTGTACTGACGATCTTACTTAATATTATTTTTTAAGTTCGTAGAGTTTCGCAAACTCTCTCAAACGTTTCACCTGTACAGCTGTAGGACGTATAAACGTACGGACTTTTTTGACATGAGCGAATGCATCGTCATAGGTCATACCTTGACTGATCAGATACGCGATAACCATACTAGCTCCGCGTCCTTCGCCGTGATGACAGTGGATATATACTTTACCTTTTTGTTTGATTTGTTTATCGATGAAAGCAACTCCTTTTTGTAAGTTTTCGATTGATGGTGCATGAAGATCAGGTGTCGGGAGATTGAGGATATGGAACTTATTTTGTAACTCTGCGTCATAGAGCCCACGAGTACGCATGTTTACGATCCCGGTGATACCAAGTTTTTCCATCGTCGTCACTGCATGTATACCATACTGTCCACCGAGGAAAACCTCACCAGTAATCTGACTGCGTTTGAGTTGAGGAAGTCCGACAATGCGGCGATAGGTATGATCGATAACGCGTTGGATATCGATCACGATTGTCATGATGAAACTAGTTAGCTGTTGCATGATTATTTCGGAACTACTATTCTAAGCGTTTTTGGCAAAATAGCGACAGTGAGTGATTTAGTTTCTGTAATCTTGTCATCATGGACGACAAACTGGGAAGATTTGCTTCGGATCTTAATTTTCTTGGCTTTCCAGTGGGCGATGATACCCTCTGGTTTATTTTGCATAAGGATACTACCTGCGAGTGATGCGAGGGTCGAGATATCTGTATTTTTGAAAAGGATCACATCCAGGTAACCATCTGCGATATTGATACTTGGGATGAGTGACGTGCCTTCGATCCCGACATTACCAGAGTTGGTGATCATGATCGATGTTCCTTCGGCAGTGAATTTTTTATTATCCAGTTGGAGTTCATAAGGTGCACCGGCATTTTTACCAAGATGTTGCAGTGCTGCAATACCGTAGGCCAGCTGACCAAACTTATTTTTGAGATCACGTGTAGTTTTGCGAGTCATATTGGCGAGATCACCCATGGTGAGTCTGAGGAAGAAAGGAGTACTATTGCACATCCCCATGTCGACAGCTTTGATTTTGTGTCTGCGACTAGTGAGTAGTTTAATAGCATCTAGGCTATTAATCGGGATATGCAGTTCTTTGGCCATCACATTTGCAGTACCACCAGGGATGATACCGAGTGGAATTCTACTTTTATAGAGAGCTTTGGCAACTTCGATGATCGTGCCATCACCACCGTATG
>JBGSBR010000026.1:0-12260 GCA_041730495.1 Weeksellaceae bacterium
CAGCGGCGCAGCATGATGGCCGCCGGAGTGGCCAGCGCGCCGTTGCACACCCGGCACCGTGGGGTATGAAAGAGTGATGTGTGAGATTTGTATGTTGCCGAGTAGATCTGAAAAGATACGTGCGACCACATCACCACCGCGAGTGATCGAGATAATATGATCAATCTGTATGCCATCTAGTTTGGTATATAGTTTGAGACAATCGTGTTGGAGATCTTGCCAGCTGAGTTTGGTGAAGGTGATATCGGACATAGCTTATTATACCCCACGATGATGACCAGCAGTATAATTTGCCGCTGCAGATGAAGCACGATGATTATGCCCATGTTTTTTGATGCGTTTGAATGCATCATCAATTGATCTACATTGTTGATCTGCTAACGTCCTTCCCACAAGGGCACGCATTGTCATAAATTGATTCACGATACTCGGTGAATGTTGTGCCGCTTTGCCATAATTAGGTTTTCCTTCTACAGCAGCCTGTTGACCTGATTTGAGCGTTCGGATGACTTTACCTCCAGAGACAGCTTGCTCAATTGCTCTAGTGACTGCGCTCGCAGAACCATGGTATGGTTGAACTGGGATGTCATTTTTATGTAGAACATGTAATCCATAACCATTTTCTACACCCCCACGAACAAGACTACCGTCTTTTGAAATCACATCGATTATTCCCATCCACGGTCCAAACAGAGTTCCTAGTCCACCTTCGAAGCCAATTGCTACATCGTTGAAATTTTCGTCCAATGAAAGTTGATACATAATTTCGAGAGCATTAGCTGCAGCTCCACCCTCAAGTGAAGTGCAGTTCTCTCCGCCACCATGACCTACGAGGAGAGTGAGAGCTACACCGTTTGTTTGTGCAATTTCCTGTAGTTTTTGCGCTTGGGTATAATCAACAATTGGGCCGACGCATAAATGGAACGGAAATCCTTCGTCTTGATAATTATTGGCAGCTGCTATTTCACAAATAGAACGAGCAGCATCAACCACTTCAGGTCCCGGATTGGTCGTATAGATACGAATACTTCGACAACCTTTGTCTGCCAGCTGTGTGACTTCATGACGAATTTGATCAATGTTATTGCCACTTACACAGACACCAATCTGTGCATTTACTAAACGTTTTATATCTGCATTTTCTTCTTCTGGGAACAGGTTGTCGACATAGGTTTTACTTTCTTGGTACAGTTCTAATCGTCGGTCAAAATCAACAAAGACACTATTGTGAGATATATAAGATCGCATGAATGAAAGGGCAGCAGTGGTCACGACATCTCGTGAACCTGTAACTGTAGGCATTCCACCGAGTGCTAATATTGATGTAGGGATTCCATTTCTGTTGATGATATGGTTTTTGGCTGCCTCAGTACGACTCATTGGTTCATCAGAATACAATCTTCTATATGCAAGGTCACTGAAACCTGGTACTAATGACCCTTGATATGTATCGTAGTCAAATCCTAAAAGATCTTCCAATACTGGTGATCGTGTATTTGAACGAGGTTCAGTCCTAACTGCATTGTCACCTATCATGGTTCTGAGGTTGGCATACATATCGGGATTGTGATGAATAAAGAACTCATATGCACGAGAAGCCAGTGCACGTTGATAAGCTTCAGCTGTATGTTGTAAAAAGATAGGCCTGCCATCACTAGAAGTATGCAAACGAGTGTTATTACCGCCGACTGTTTCTCGTAAATCATATTCCGTAATTAGAACACCGATATCAGGACTATTGGGACTGACAGTATACTGGTATATATCATCGTGGAGTTTTATTTCGTGGAAAGGGAGTAAATTTTCAGGACCAATTTCTAGGTTTTCGTTTTCTTGCATCCCACCCAATGTACTAAGTCCATATGCGTGTTTACGAGCCTTTCTCATCTCATCTCCTTGGAAGTACTCAAAGTCAATGGAATCAGTCTCCATAGACAAAGCAGTATAAAATCCAAAAACTGCCACTCCTAGAGCAGCTGTGTCATCATGATTGACAGCTACCTCCTGGTGGATGTTAGGATTAATGTGAGAGTGAATGTCTGTGTTATGCGGATAGATAGTGTTAACAACAGGTGTACCTTCTTTGATTCCTACTGCCATACTTATATTGCGTTTGGCCATAAAATTAACAAAGCCAAAAGTTACAGCATTATATAAGATTTAGAAGAGAAATCTAGATAAAATACACATTCATTGCGTATCGTTTACTTACTTATTCCCACTCAATTGTTGCAGGTGGTTTATTGGTGATATCGTAGACGACTCGATTGACTTCGACGACCTCTGTCACGATACGGATACTGATCTTCTCGAGGAACTCCCATGGGAGTTGTGAGAAGTTGCCAGACATGGCATCTACCGCATCGATTGCACGGATAGCGATCGTATCACCATATGCTCGGTCATCGCCGCGTACACCGGTAGTTTTGATGCCTGTGTGGATCGCAAACATCTGCCAGAGGTTGGCAGGTTTTTCGATTTTACTAAGCTCTTCTTGGACAATAGCATCTGATTTACGAAGTGTACTGAGTTTTTCTTTGGTCACCTCTCCAATCATACGGATGGCAAGGCCAGGTCCTGGGAACGGATAGCGATGAGTGATTGCTTCTGGAAGTTTGAGGATTGATCCGATCTTACGCACCTCATCTTTATAAAAGTTTCTGAGTGGCTCAAGTAATGTCAGTTTCATATCAGCTGGTAATCCACCAACGTTGTGATGACTTTTGATATTTTTACTATGTTTGGTGCCAGCACTTTCGATAACATCTGGATAGATGGTACCTTGGACAAGGAAGGTTGCATTACGTTTCTGGGCTTCTTCATCGAGAATTTCGATGAAGGTACGACCGATGATTTTACGTTTGGTTTCGGGATCAGTGACTCCTTTGAGATTATCGATAAACCGATCTTCAGCTTTGACGATAGTGACTTTCATGTCATAGTTTTTACCGAAGACTTCTTCGAGCTCTTTGGTTTCATCTTGTCGCATCAGTCCAGAATCAATATAAATCGGTGTAAACTGATCACCAATAGCTTTATAGACCAAGAGACAGGCGATCGATGAATCAACACCTCCAGATAATGCTCCGACAACAGGTGTGTCTTTGACCGAATCTTTGATATCAGCAATGATATTATTGACAAACTCTTCAGTGATTGGTTGTTCTTTGGGATTAAGTCCACAGATACGTGCGAAGTTCTCAAGAATCTGTAATCCAAACTGAGTATGGACGACTTCTGGATGAAACTGGATACCGTAGAGCTTACGAGCTTCATCAGCTACAGCTGCATGGGGAATAGTTTCGGTGACGGCGATACTTTCAAATCCAGCAGGTGGTGCGACGACATCATCTCCATGTGACATCCAGACATTCAGAGTCGTGATCTCTGCATCTGGGAAGTGAAATAGTGGGGAAGCTTTTTTGATCTCGAGTATAGCTGGACCGTACTCTTTTTTGAGTCCTGATTTCACTTCACCTTGCATCAGATGAGCCATAAGTTGCTCTCCATAACAGATGCCGAGAAGCGGGATTCCCATTTCAAAAATTGTTTTATCCATCGTAGGAGCACCATCTTCATACACACTAGCTGGTCCACCTGACAAAATGATCCCTTTGTATTTCCCGGTCTTCAGTTCTTCGACAGCATCTTCTGGAGGCATGATGTATGTCTCAATTGACAGTTCTCTCAGTCTACGAGAGATAAGATGGGTTGATTGGGAACCGAAATCGAGGATTAAGATCATATTAGTTATAATTTTCTCCACCATTGGTAATTAATATATCATGTGGGTGGCTTTCGTTAAGTGATGCTTGGGTAATCTGGATAAATTTACCTTTTTCTTGGAGTTCAGAGATGTTACGAGCTCCGATATAGTAGAAACCAGATCGGATACCACCAACTGCTTGATCGATCACGTTTTGGACTGTGCCATTCACTGGAACTAAGCCTTCAACGCCTTCGGCCACAAGTACACGGTCTTTGTAGCTTTTGCCATGAAACTCTTCTTCTGATTTGATACGAGCGCCTTCTTCCATGGCGGCAACTGAGCCCATGCCACGATATGATTTGAACATATAGGTTTTTTTACCTTGTTTAAAAATACTTTTGAAACGCGCGGGTACTTGATCTTGAGTGAGTTCGACAAACTCTCCTGGAGCTTCTTCACATGAAGCAAAGAAACTTCCCATCATCACAGTCGATGCTCCGGCTGCAAGTGCTTTCACCATATCACCAGAGTATTTGATGCCACCATCGGCAATCACTGGTACATTAGCTGGTTTGGCAGCTCGACACGTTTCGAGAATAGCGGTGATCTGTGGTACTCCCATGCCTGAGATGATACGAGTAGTACAGATTGCACCAGGTCCCATGCCGACTCGGATGCCATCGACACCTGCGTCGATCATACCTTGAGCTCCTTCGTACGTAGCGATGTTGCCTCCGATTACTTGGAGATCTTTGTATGTTTGCTTGAGATGTTTGATAGTCTCGATGATGTAATCTGCATATCCGTGTGCAGAATCAACGAGGATGACATCTACACCAGCTTTTACCAGTAGCTCAGCTCGTTCGAGTGAGCCTTTGCTAGCTCCTATAGCTGCTCCGACTTGTACATTTTCTTTTTTTGCTTGTGCTACATGATCAGCTTGTTGTTCACTGGTGAGATTGCGATGGATAAATCCGATGCCACCGGCTTTGCCAAGTGCGATGGCGAGTGACGCTTCTGTGACTGTATCCATCGGAGATGATACGAGCGGAGTTTCTAAAGTTATGCTTTTTGTAAGTTGCGATTTAAGGGTGATCTCTTCTCGTTTGAAATCACTATAGCCAGGGACAAGTAAAACATCATCAAATGTGATTCCTTCTGAAATAATTTTATCTGGATACTTATTCGTATGTGTCATAGATTCATTAGGAATTAATAAATGATGCTTTATGTGAAAGCTCAATTGCTGATTTGATTTCTGGGATAGTCAAGATACCTTCTTGATGCAGTTTGATAAACTCTTTACGGACATCTGTTTGGATGAGCTCAGGACCATCAGAGTTGATGGTAATCGGTACTTCGTGTTTGATAAGGGTACGAATAACAGTTTTCATTTCAGCCCAGTCTTTGACAGCTTGTGTGCGGATGTTTGATGTTGGGCAGACTTCAAGGATGATATTGTTTTTAGCCAGATGTTCCATCAGCTTCGGATCTTCGACACAGCGGATACCATGACCGATACGATCAGGTTCAAGCTTGGTGACGACTTCCCACATCTCATCTGGGCCAGTGACTTCACCAGTGTGAATCGTGATTTTGAGATCGGCTCGTTTAGCGATTTTGACAGCTTCGACTACCTGATCAATCTTGAATTTCTCATCAAGTGGACCGGCAAGATCAAGTCCGATGATTCCTTCTGAGCGGAAACGGGCAGCTTTTTGGGCGACGATTTCGTTTTTGAGTTGATCGAAGCGACGATCCATCATCAGCATGATTCCAGCTTTTACAGGGTACTCGAGACATGCTCGTTTCATACCGACGATTGAGCTGAAGATGATCTTATCGAGATCTTGCTCGCCACCTTTGTTACGAAGCATGGGGTTGAAGCGAAGCTCGATGAGACTAAGTGAGGCTTTGCGATAGAAATGACTGACTGCATCATGACAGACAGTTTCAAGAGCTGAGGAAGATGATTGAATCATCTCAGTGAGATGGAAGAAATCTAGATATCTGTCGTATGAAGTATTTTCGCTGATCGTGACTGAGTCAATAAACTTCCAGTAATCTTTTTCTTCTAAGCGAATACCTTGATTATGTGCAAGTTCCCAAAGATCGTGAGGCGGTGAAGCAGAGCCGAGATGTAGGTGCAAGTCTGCAAGATTATGTAGGATCTTATCTAGTTCCATATATAATTCTACTCTTATTGTAGCAAATTGTCAACTTTTAATCGGTCTTATTTATAGATCTGTAATGAAATACATTTCGCGCTACCGCCACCTTTTAAATATTCCTGCATATTCAAAGTATGTATGGTGTAACCTTGCTCTTCAAGCTGCTTTGTTAACGAGTCACTCAGACCTTCATGGATAATAATATTTTTACCAATGGTCACTAAGTTACAAGCAAATGCTAATGCATCAGTTTCAGTTAGGTTTATCAATGATTTGAAATCTCGTTGTACGACTTGTTGAGCTTCCTTAGACAACGCTGGTTTGTATACAAGTGCTAGATCATCTGTCAGCGGTGCAAAACAAGTGTCAAGATGAAAGAATCTAGGATCGACTATTTCAAGTGTCTGAACAGGTTTTTGTAAATAATCTTGTAGGTATGGTGCTGCCTCTTTGGATGAACGATAGCCATAACCCAGATAGTATCGATCGTCACAACGGAGCAATTCCCCTTCACCTTCGAAATAAATACCGTCTGGAATAGTTTTATTTTCATAACCTTTTTTCTGGAAGAATGAAGCAGCAATTGCCGCTTCTGGCACTCGTTGAGGATAGCGAAAGTTGGATTTAATAAACATATTACCTTCAGGGAGACCAGTATCTGTAGTATAGACTTGATCGGGTAGTCCAACCTGTGGGGTGAGTTCGTGATATGTCACACCCAGTGACGTATAAATCTGTTTTAAAGCTTCATACTCTTCAAGTATCTTTACATGATCTATAGGCGTACCAGCATGCATCCAAGGATTGATTTCGTACATTATTTCGAAGTTGGTGGGAGGGCACAGAAGTATTTCTTTCATATGCATTTATTTTCCTCAGTATAATGTACAGATTAACGATTGCAAATTCTATGAACATTCAACCCCAAGAAATCACTACAAAAACTGGTAAAAACATTGTGATTCGTTTACCAAATGGCAATGATTCAGTTGCAGAGTTAGCTGTATTCATCAATGCGTTATCACACGAAGATACCTATATCACTTTTTCAGGTGAAGTAATCACGCTTGAAGAAGAAACTGTTTATATGGATAGTGTATATGCCCTCATGGAAAAGAAACATATGGTGAAACTAACTGCCTGGGATGGCGATCGATTAGTTGGTACCTGTGATATCAGTCGAATGATAGATAAGCGTAAACGTGGAGCACACATCGGCCGGTTTGGACTGACTATAGCGAAAGATTATCGAGGTGAAGGTCTAGGGCTCAAGCTTGCACAAGCGACAATAGAAGCTGCGAAGCAGGAGATACCGGGTTTGAAAATAATTATCTTAGATGTGTATGAACCGAATGAAACAGCAATTAACTTATATAAAAAACTTGGGTTTACAGAATATGGTCGACTTGAAAACGGAGTCTTGTACAAAGGTCAGTATTTCGCAGAGCTGCAGATGAAGTTAGATATTGAATAGTAGTTTAGAACTGCAACAGATTCTGTCAGTCGGCTTGTCTTTACGTAATCAGTTATATTTCGTGACCTAATTTTTTATCGGTGTCAAACTCGCTCGCTGCAAACACTCACTCAAACAGGTGACACCTCAAAAGAAATCGATCACTTCAATATTACCGCTTTATTTAGCAGTTTTAAATTCTTCGTAATCGTAGAAATCTTTGTGATGATCTTCTCCAAGTTTTTGTTTCTTATGTTTGATGGCACAGCTATTAATCTCTGTTTGATTTGCGACTGCTTTGAGCCAAGCCACGGTACCATTGGCATATTCACAGTAGACACAGCTTAGTTTTTGCCAGATATTGAGTTTATCAAGATCCCAGCGATCCATATTGAGATAATCTTTTTTAGAAATCTTCGGTATATCGTAAATTGAGAAGTAGATCTCTTGATAGATTGTGGTCCAGATGTCTGCGATGACTATGGGGATAAGCAGAGACCAGATGCAAAAAGCTCCGATGATACGCACAAGAGGATTTAGGTGCTTGATGTTCTTTGATTTAAGAGGGACTGTGAAATATGCCATAGCTTATATTTTATTTAGCTCAGGCATCTGTGTAAAGACTGAAATAAGACGTGTCATATGATCGGAAAGCTCAAAGCCTAGGCCATCGATGCCGAGCATAATCTCTTCACGATCGATCTTGGCTGCAAAGTTTTTATCTTTGAATTTCTTCATCACTGATGAAGCTTTCATACCATTAAATCGCTCTGGGCGCATAAGTGAATATGCATACAGTAGACCAGATAATTCATCACAAGCGATCAAAGCATAATCAAGTTTCGTTTGTGGTTTGACTTCAGTACGCTGCCACGCATGAGCAGCTACAGCTTGGATCAAAGCATCAGGGTAACCTTTTTCTTTAAACCATTCAAGAGATTTCTTTGGATGTTCTTCAGGATGCTCGAAGTAATCTGCATCATGGACAAGTCCGGTGATATACCATAGCTCTTCATTTTCACCGAGATCTTGCGCAAGTTGTGCCATACCGGCAGCTACCATGCGTGAATGAAGTTTTTGATACTCATCTTGGACATGAGATTCTACTAAAGCTAAAGCTTCTTCGCGTGATGGAAGACCAGTAGTATCAACCGTTGCAGTTGTAGCCAGCTGCTGTGGTTTAGCTTGTGTTACTAATTTGATGGTATCTTTATAAATCTTTTTGGTATTATCATCGATCTCATGTCGGAGTTGTGGGAACAGTGTTCCTTCACGAGCTGTCAGATCTTCAAGAAACCAAAATAAACGTTCACTATGACCGTATCCGGATACTGGAGGCATGCCATACTCAAGCATCTCGACATAATCGATATCAAGCATCTGAGCTTCGTCATCTCCAGATTCTCTCAGAGATTGTTGATCTAGGAAACGCTCAAGCTGATCTTGTGGATCATTGATCTCAGAGTATCCATTGCCAAGCTCACTACCTGCAATCACGATATGGAATCGCTCAGTCAATGCATCATTTTCAGGTTTAGATTTCGCAAGGGGAGACATGAACTTAGGTTCATTGATGAGAAAGGCTGGACCGGCAATAGTTTTACGAATCAGTTTCCATAAGTTATCAATCATGCGTTGACGATTGACAGCTCCTGGCAGTTGGACTCCTTCTTTTTTTAGAATCTCAAACATCTCTGCATCTGGTGTGTTGAAGATGTCGACATTGAAACGTTCTTTGATGATTGAAACATAATCGATTTCCTGCCAATCACCGGCAAGATCGAAGCTATGTTCACGACTAGTGAATGTCGTTTTGCCATACACAGTTTCAGCAATATAGCGGAACATTTCCTTGATCAACTCCATATTGTCTTGATAGTTTGCATACGCCCAGTACCACTCAATCTGATAGTACTCTTGTAAATGTTCATCACTTAAGCCTTCATTGCGGAAGTTGGGACCGATGGTAAAGATTTTTTCAAACTGTCCACCAATCAAACGCTTTTGATACAGCTCTGTCGAGATACGTAGATAAAATGTTTGATCAAGATCATTATGATGAGTGATGAATGGACGAGCATCAGCACCACCTGTCACATGTTCAAGGACTGGTACTTCCACTTCCATGAATCCCTTGGAGTGTAAAAAGTCGCGATTAGCTTTAAAGAAAAGAGCTTTACGTTCAAATACTTGTCTGCGTTCAGGATTGATCACGAGATCAAGATAGCGTCTGCGGAACTGCTGTTCTTTATGTCCAAGGCTCTGTGGTAATGGTCGAATACTCTTGCTGAGTAGTTTGAAATGTTTTACAAATATTGTGACTTCACCTTGTTCGGTCTTGCCGATTTCACCAGTAAGTTGGATAAAATCTCCAACATCAACCAGCTTCAGATGTTGCCAACCCAAGTATCCATTTTTCAGATCTTCGATTAGTGTATCTTTCCGGATAGCAAACTGGATGCTACCAGTTTGATCTTGGATGTCACCGAAGATCAGCTTACCGTGTTCACGGTTGGCGATCATGCGACCAGCTAAGGTAATTTCTTTTTTGTTTAGTTTTTCGAAGTTTTCGAGGACATATGCATTTGTATGATCTTTGACAGCTTTGGCAGGGTAGGGATCGACACCAAGTTCTCGCAGTTTAGTTACTGCGTCAATGCGACGTTGGCGTTGGCCGATAAGATCATCTGCGACTGGTGACATAGGCGTATTATAGTGGTAATAGTATTATCAGACAAGGAGAATTATGCGGCTTGTTTGACTTCGATGATACGAAAGTTGAGTTTACCTGCTGGCACCTCAACTGTGACGGTATCACCTTTTTTCTTACCAAGGAGAGCTTTGCCGATCGGGGACGTAGCAGAGAGCTTCTTCGACATAGGATCAGCTTCAAATTCGCCCACGATGTAGTAGGTTTCATTTTTACTATCTTTTTCGACGATGACTTCGGTGCCGATATCGATATTTCCAGTCATGTTATTGTCCATGACGACGGCATTTTGCATGAGCATTTCGATCTCTTGGATGCGTCCTTCGATGAATGAGAGATCTTCTTTGGCTGCGACGTACTCACTGTTTTCTGAGAGATCACCCATTGCACGAGCTTTGGCGAGTCGAGCGATAGCATCTGCACGCTTTGAGCCGATGAGATCAGCATATTCTTGCTTTAAACTCTGAAATCCGTCTTTAGTGAATTGTATAGGTTTCATAAAAAAATACATCCCCTCTAAACTTATCCTTGCTGTAGTTGGGGATGGATGTTAGAATAGTACATTATATCGCTATGAAAGTCAATCTAGCGGTAAGTAGGTAGTATGTATAGTTACTAGGTTGGCCCGCCTGCAACATTAACATGTTCAGGTAGGCAGGTTATAATGAATTTCTGTCCCAAGTTACATTTGATATCGTAGCATTTCGGGCAGGCCCCATCGTCTAGAGGCCTAGGACACCAGGTTCTCATCCTGGCAACACGAGTTCGAATCTCGTTGGGGTCACCGATTACTTAAGAAGTTTGTGATAGTAGCACAAAGTACTTCCTTCAGGAAATCCTTCAAGTTTACCATGTAAGGTATACCCTAATTTTTCATAGAATCCTGGAGCTTGATAAGAAAAAGTATCTGTGAATGCAATAGTACAACCTCGCTTTTTCGCTTCTTCTTCGACCATATGCATGAGCTTAGTGCCATAATCTTGACCTCTGAGTGATTCGTCTACCCATAATGAATCAATCTGCATACCATTCCAGGTAAATTTCACTATGATTCCAGCTAATGCTTTACCTTCAGGATTCTTTAGAAAGATGGAGTAGTTCTTCCAAGTCCTGGTATGACCTTGACTAGCGTGATGCGCAAGCATGCCTTCAGAAAGTGTTTTCAAATCTTCTTTATCAGGTTCACCATCTGTGATTATGGTTTTTAGTTCATTCATAAATATTTACTGCTTTCTTCTTTGCTTGATCAATATAACGATAAGAGCGAGAATAATCAAACTCATCACTCCAATAATTACTTTTGATTGTGTAGAGAATACAACAGTTTTTTTCTCAACGGTGATATTCAAGTTATATTCTTTCACATCACCAGTCAGCGTAAGAGCTTGCTCACCTTCGAAACCATCATATGCAACTATTACTCGATGATCACCTGGTTCTACATCTGTGAAATGAGCGATGCCTTCACTATCAGTGACTGCTTCCTGTACTTTTGAGTGAATAGTTACTTTCGCACCTTCAACTGGATTGCCATTATCATCGACTACTTTTACATTGATGATAAAACCTTCAGTTTCTATAATTTCTTCTTCATTTTCACAGTCATATTTTAGCTCCCAACCAGGATCTAGATTGTTAGATGAAGTCAGAGAAGGATAGGCATCTTTGTTTTGTTCGATAATTTCCTCATATCTTTCGCCATCACCCAATAAGTCCGTAGCCAAAGCCCACAGGGTATCATTTGGTTTGACAGTATATCTAAAACATCCTCTCTCCAAGTTTGATTGGGGACGATTATTATTCCCAAAACCCACCAAAGGCATAGACGCAAAAAAGGAAATGGACTAAAAAAAGAAAACAAGATTTAAGCGCTAAGGCCTAAATGTAGAATTTTTTTTGAGCGATTAACTGCTAAACAGTATCAGGAACTAGATATTTGATCGACTGGTTTTTTTGAATGCACGCTCTGATGTAAGTAGCTGAAATATGTAAAACGGGGGCATTCACGATTTTAACCTTAGGGTGATTCCATAGGTCGCTTGTCGGCTCTTCCCCACGTGGGTATACGTAAAGGCCAAAATAATCAAGAATCTTATCGTAGTTTTTCCAGTTTTCAAACTGCACCAAATTATCTTCCCCCATGATTAGCTTAAACTCATGATTAGGGTGGCGTTCGGATAACTTTGTTAAGGTATCTATCGTATAACTGGGCTTGGG
>JBGSBR010000027.1:0-11319 GCA_041730495.1 Weeksellaceae bacterium
GCAATTCTTTCTTTATACTGCTAATTATGACAGAAAATTCAACTCCACTCAAACCCCAACTGTATCCAATTATCGCAATCCGAGATGGCATTGTATTCCCATCTGCAGAGAATGTGCTGGTTTTTGGACGCAATAAAAGTGTCGAAGCCATGAAGGCTGCACTTGATACTGGTAAATACGCAGTTCTTGTAATGCAAAAGAAATTAGAACAAGATAATCCAAAGATTACTGATCTTTATACAGTCGGTGTGCTTGCTGAAATCGACAAAGTCGCAACTGGTGAAAAAGGTCAGATGAATGCACTTGTGAAAGGTATCAAGAAAGTCCGTATCACCAATATCACACAATCCCACCCATACTTCATGGGTACGGTCGAAGATATGCAAGACATACTTGATGAAGACGAAGAGACACTGGCCATGGTGAAGTATATCTCAGGTCAGATCAAGAAAGCAATCAATCTGGGCAAAACCATTGATTTCGTGTTCTTGATGAATATCTTGAATATCTCATCTACTGATAGTTTCGCTAATCAAGTCGCGATGGTACTTGATATTAAAACATCCGAAAGACAAGAGTTGCTTGAAGAAACAAGTCTTAAAAAACGATTGACCAAAGAAGTCGATTACATCAACAAAGAAATCAAAGTGCTTGAACTCGAAAGTAAGATCTCAAATAAAACGCAACAAAAATTTGAGAAGAATATGAAAGAGACTTTCCTGCGTGAAAAGATGAAGACTATCGAGGAGGAGCTTGGTGGCAATGGTGAAAACAAAGATATTGATGAATATAAAGAAAAGATCGAAGCGGCAAATATGCCAAAAGATGTCAAAGAAAAAGCCATCAAAGAGCTGAAACGTTTCGCACAAATGTCACCGTACAATCCAGAAGCTTCGTATATCCGATCTTATCTTGATTGGTTGGTCGAGCTCCCATGGGGTGTCGATTCCAAACAAGTGCTTGATCTGAAAGTAGCTTCAAATACACTTGATGAAGATCATTTCGGTCTTAAAAAAGTTAAAGAGCGTATCCTTGAATACCTCGCGGTGATGAAACTACAATCGATCAAAGAAGAGAAATCTAAAAAAGATAAAAAAGCTGTTGATGAAAATCCAGAAGGCAAGAAAGAACAACAGCCATCGATTCTTTGTTTCGTTGGACCTCCTGGTGTTGGTAAAACATCATTGGGACGTTCAATTGCGAAAGCACTTGGTCGTGAGTTTGTGAAAATCTCACTTGGTGGTATCCGTGATGAAGCAGAGATTCGTGGTCACCGTCGCACCTATGTGGGTTCACTCCCAGGTCGTATGATCCAAGGCATCAAACAAGCTGGTACTACAAATCCAGTATTCATGCTTGATGAGATAGACAAAATCGGTCGAGATTATCGGGGTGATCCATCTGCAGCATTACTCGAAGCTCTTGATCCAGAACAAAATCATGCATTCTCAGATCATTATCTAGAAGTACCATTTGATATGTCAAATGTCTTCTTTATCACAACAGCCAATATGTTGGATACGATCCCAGAAGCATTGCTTGATCGACTCGAGGTTATCCATTTTGCTGGATACACAGAAGATGAGAAGTTCAATATTGCTAAAAATTACCTGATCCCAAAACAACGCAGAGTCCATCATCTGACTGATAAAGAAGTCAAGATGACTGATGAAGCCTTACGTATACTGATCCGTCGCTATACGCGTGAAGCTGGTGTGCGTGAACTTGAAAGACAGATTGCCACCGTATTCCGTAAAGTAGCTCGTGAAGTAGTGGAGAAAAAGTACGCCACGAAGACTGCTGGTAAATCAGATATTAATACCTATCTTGGATCTTTCAAATACTCATCGTCGATGATGGAAGATAAAGATACTGTTGGTATTACCACAGGACTGGCTTGGACATCGGCTGGAGGAGATATTCTTTTCATCGAAGTCGCTGTCATGCCCGGTAAAGGAAATCTCACACTTACTGGAAACTTAGGTGATGTGATGAAAGAATCTTGTCAAGCAGCGCTCTCATATATCAGAGCTCGATGGGATCTGTTTAAACTCGATAAAGAGTTCTTTAACTCGATTGATATCCATGTACATGTACCAGAAGGTGCTGTGCCAAAAGACGGACCATCAGCAGGTGGTGCGATCATCACATCGATGGTCTCAGCACTGACTAATATCCCTGTAAAACGTGATGTAGCGATGACTGGTGAGATCACACTGAGAGGTCGTGTGACGGAGATCGGTGGACTCAAAGAGAAAACCATCGCTGCACACAGAGCACAGATCAAGACCGTGATTGTGCCAAAAGAAAACAAAAAGGACCTTGAAGATATTCCAGAGAATGTCAAAAAGGATCTCAAGTTTGTCTTTGCCGAAAGAGTCGATGATATGCTCAATGAAGCACTTTCTTTCCCAACATCAAAGAAAGAGTATCCAACTCGTCCTCAGCTGACACTTGAAAAGAAAGATGTCGATGAAGAACACATGAACTAATCAGACGATACTAAAGCGGTGGTAGGCAGAAATGTCTACTGCCGCTTTTTTTGTTAAATATGTACATTAAACTCAAATATATCTATTCGCTGCGTCCAGGGCATTCTTCTTAAGGAACGTTATAGTCATTTAATCTTTAATATTCGTCGTTAACAAATATTATCTGTGGCACGGTTCCCTATGTTCGCAGCTCATATCTATATTTTCATTACGAAGAATCATAGCTGATAAACGTGTATCTATTTATTCAGGATTACTTTATTAGCTTTAAGTAGAGTGCACGCAGTTTATGAGCGAGGTTGTATAGCTGGTATAACGTAGGATTGATGACGAGATCGTAGCTACCGATTTTTTGCACAAACTCTGCACCATAGCCTTCTTTGAATCGTGTAAAGCCTGCCCAGGAATCGTTCGGATCATAGTTAGCAGGAAGTGAACCCCAAAGATCAAAAGATTTTGCTTTATGTTTTTTGCCAAACTTGATCGCTTCCCACATCAGTAGGTTGGGTGCCATGACCGCTTTGTTATCTGGTGAGGATCCACCATAGGGATAATAGAGTTTATCTTTAAACAAAAATAATTCGTATGCTGCGAGTGGTTTATCTTCATAGAGTGCAACCAAAATATGCGCAATATTCTTTTTCATCGTATCCCAGACGATCTGATGATAGCGGGGAGTATGACCGAAGTATTTCTGTCTCTCTGTGGTATCGAAGTACAGTAGTGAAAACAGTTTAAATCCGCCATCACTACTCATCTCTTCGACATGCACACCTTTTTTCTCAGCGAGGCGAGTATTGTAACGGGTTTTTTGCTTCATCTGTGCAAGTAGCTCTGCTTCTGATTTATCGAGATTAATCTCTTGAGTCCAATCAGGGAAAAGCGGATGAGGTGACAATCTTAGTTGAGAGTTAAGAGTTAAGAGTTGAGAGTTCTTATTTACATCTGGTTCAAACTTGACGAAAATAAGATTATGTTTTTGAGCATATTCTTTTAACCATTCAATTAATCCTGCAGATGGAAGTATTGATCGAGGGATGTAACCAAGTTTGTATGATGTCTTAGGCAGTGGATGGATCGTCATCAGAAAAACTTCCTTTAACGTTTCATTTTCAAAGCCTCCGATGCGGACTATCTCTAAACCTGTTTTGATGCGTGCTTCGCCCCATTCCCAGCTTTGCAGTGGGTGTTGAGCGACACTGTTATACCTTTCACTATCGTATGTTTGATCAAGTTGTTTGTAGTTCATGATTTTGCACTAGCTTGTAATATCTCAAGTGTTTGTTTGGCTGAATCTTCCCAGGAGAAGAGCTCTAATCGTTTTTTACCTTTTTTGATAAGATCTTGACGAAGAGAAGTATTTCCCTCAAGTTGATCAAATTTTTCGATAAGATCACCTGCATCTTTGGGATCAAAGTATAAGCAGGCTTCTCCACCAATCTCAGGCAAACTTGATGCATGCGAAGCAATCACAGGACATCCATGAGCCATAGCTTCAAGTACTGGTATACCAAAACCTTCGTAGAGTGACGGTAAGACAAAACAAAACGCATGTTGATAGAGTGTTTGTAGATTTTCATCTGATTCATAACCTGTGAAGATTATGGCATCATTTACATCTAGTGCTAGTGCTTCTGCATATATGTCTTCATACAGCCAGCCTTTTTTACCGACTATCACCAGTTTATAATCTGGGTGAGTTGTATGCCATTTGGCATAGGCTTTGAGTAATGTTTGTATATTTTTACGAGGTTGTACGGTACCCACATACAAAATATATTTTTGCTTTACCAAACTATATGTATGCAGCACTGATGATTTAGTCGTAAGTTCCTTGGCTTTTTGATAGCCATTGTACACGACTGATACATTACTTTCAGTGACAACATAATGTTTCAATATATCTTTCTTGGTAGTTTTTGATACAGCAATAACATGCTTAGCATGCTCGACAGCTTCTTTACTCCAATGGGTAAGTTTGTAGAGATCTTTTTTGAGAAACTCTTGAGGAAAATAAATGTAAGAAAGATCATGGATAGTTACTACAAACGGTGCTGGACAAAACCGCGGTACATAATGTGCAGGTGCAAAATATACATCAAGTTTGATCTTTGTTTTCAGATAAAGTGGTAAGAAGATTTGTGACCAGAGTACTTTGCCGGTGATTACATGATAACGGAAATACATTGTTTGTTCGGGCATGTGAGGTAGAGGAGGATGACGCAAAAAAATAGCCAACTCTGCCGTTGCATTTGCATGTTTAGCAAAGTAACGGAGCAGCTCTAGTGTATACACAGAAACTCCGACCTTTTTTTCGACATTTGCTTCATTACCATCAACGCCGATGATCATAGATGTGACTCTAATTGTTTAATCAAAGCAGTATAGTATTTTTGCCAGCTATATTGAGTACTGCGTTTCAATCCTTTGGCTGCTAGCTCTTTTCTTAAGGTTGGATCATTGATCAACGCTTGCAATGCACTTGTAATACTTTCTTGTTTCAACGGGTCAAAAAAGTACGAAGCAGTATGTCCAATTTCTTTTAATGAAGAGTTATTGCTGACAGCTGTTGGACAACCATGCAGCATAGCTTCGACTACAGGATAACCAAATCCTTCGTACAGTGATGGCATAACGAAAAATTGAGCCTTGCTATATAACGTGTGTAGTGTGTTATCGTCGACGAAATTTACGAATCGAATATTTGGATCTGATGTAACTGTGGTATCACCCCAACCATGCATCCCCACAATAACTAAAAGAGGTTTATGTTTTGCTTTCACTTGACTATAAGCTTGGATTAGGCGGTCAATATTTTTGCGTGGTTCTTGCTTTCCCACACTTAAAATAAAATCTGTATCTTTTAAATCAAGTTGATCTAAGATACTTATCTGTGTTTCGCGATCGATTTCTTTAATGGAAACACCTGGATAAATAGTTTCTACCGTACTCGCAATAGTTGGATAATACTCTTTTAAATCAGCTGCTGTTTGTTCAGAGTCAGTGATAATTAAGCTCGTTTCTTTGGCGATCCACTCGAGTCTCTTCGTTTGCGTTTTCAAAATCTTTGGTGCTACTGTTTCTGGATATTTGCGAAATACTAGATCATGGACAATAGTTGCTTTTTTAGTATTCAACATTGGTTCTGTCCAATCTGATGTGATAAACCAATCACAGGGTGTAGGTGTAACGATTCGTTGTGCAAGTTGACCTGTGAATTGATGCAGATCATTCCAAAGATATGATATAACAGTGGGTGGCAGTGGATACTCGATCAAAATATGACGACTTTGTTTGATTTTTTGCTTGAGATCAGCAGGAAGTTTTTTACGAAGTGAAGAAAAGAAAAATTGCCAGGTATGATCATGTTCATACTCAAGGATACTTTCACATAATCCTTGGGTAAATCGTGAAACACCTGATCCTTCATAAACGATCTGCGAGATATCAATACCGATAGTCATTTGTTTCATGCAATAATATCTCGATAAACTTTTTCTAACTTCTTAGCGATAGACTCCCAGCTAAAATCTTTTTTCACATGGATGTATGCTTGTTTTTGGATAGTCATATAAAGCTCTTTATCTTGCAAAATTTCAAGTGTTTTTTTGACAAATTCGTCTGGAGTTTGGGCTACTAGCACATGTTTACCATCTTCGACACTAAGGCCTTCGATTCCTGTACGGGTAGAGACCACCGGAAGTCCTGAAGCTAAACTTGCAAGTATCTTGAGTCGTGTACCACCAGGTCCATAAATGGGTGCGATAAATAAAGTTGCTGAGTGATAAAGTTCTTTGACTGTTTCACTGTCACTTGGAGCTAAATCTCTGATCTCAACTGCGGGATGAGAAAGATGCTTGAGTTTCAGATCACTATTTTGACCTGCAATTATACATTTGAGATTCGGGATTTTTTGGGAAAGCTGAGGAATAATTTTTTCAACTAATTTTTCTGCAGCTTCAACATTTTGTAACCATGAGAAGTTTCCAACAAATAATACTGTTGGATTGATGAAATCAGCTTTTGGTAGTTTTTCGACAAACATTTCATCACCTGCACCATTGGGGATTACGACTGGTGTGATCTTAGGTGCTATACGATTAATCTCTATTTTATCTGCTTCAGATACTGTAGCTACTCGATCAGCTTCTGACCAATAATAATTTTCCCAGTTTTTCAGTTTATGAATATCGATTGATAACGGTAAACGGAGGAAAGCTGGTAGAGATGATAAGAAATGTTGATAGACTTTATATTCAATAGTTTGCTCTACAAGTAAGATCGGAATTTCAGTCGGTGGAATATGAGGCATGATGTAAAACGTTTCGGCATGGATGACATCAAAATGTTCATTGGCGAGCAGTTCTTCTACTTTAGACCTGGCTTCTTTAGAGTAATTGCGGACGATGAGAAATGGTAAACGTGAGAAAATTGCTTTTAAGATATTAGCCGGTTGCCATGGACTTTCAGGTCTTTTACAGAGATGAATTGCTTTACAGTGTGTTTGTAGATGTTTGGCATACTTTTTTTCTTTCTCATGTTTATAGAGAGACACAAGAGTAATATCATGATTACGGGATAGATATTTAAGTAGATAGAAGGTACGGATCTGTCCACCAGAAGCTGGAGGATAAGGGAGATACGGTGTCAGCATCAAGATTTTCATAGCTTGATGATACTGAACTGGTCGTTTTCTACCAGCACGTTGTATCCGCTATCTTTTAGCTCTTGTGTTAATTGCTTTTGAGCAGTAACAATATAACTATATCCAAGACTTTTTAGTTCGGGAATACTTTTATAGATTGCTGGTGCACCTTTACGATCAGCGAGATAAAGTAGTGTAGTATCACCTGATCTATCTGTGACAATCTTGTCATCTGGTAGGGTAAAGGTTTGAATCAAACGAGCAATCTGTGGTAAGTCTTGAGGAATATAATAATAATCTTTTACTTTATAAAAAGCGAATAAGAAACTCGCTGCAAAGACCGCAATAACGGTAGGATAGGCAATAAATTTATTAAGATCTTTTTCACTTAGCTTGATGATATGTCCGACACCCATACCCATCATCAGTGCAATAGCTGGGAAAATAATAGTTTGATAGTATTCATGCTGTACATTTCCACCCTGGAAAGTAAACAAGTAAATTATGGCAGAAGCGAAAATCACATGTGTGAAATAACTTTTGTATTTCCCCATAACACCTACAAGTAAGAATAATGAGCCATAAATACCAAGCATTGCAATTCCTAATCTTTCCATAAAGATCCAACGGAAGAAAGCGGGGGTGAAGAAGATGCGTTTTGGACCTTCAAAAGTATTCACCATAGTGATAAGCCAGGCACTTGCTGGTATTCCTTCTGGATACTGTGAGATATATACTCTCCATAAAATGAAAGGTACAAGCCCGATAATACCAAAGACATATGGCTGCCACTTTTTGAAGACTTCAAACTCATATTTACGTATAAATAAATATGCATGAGCCAAACTATAGAAGATTGTAGTCGGTTTTACCAAGATAGACATGGCATAGGTAATGACACCTAAACCAAATAATAAGGCTGTACTTTTCTTAGATGGTTTCTTTTGATTCAGGTATACATATGTGAAAAACAATGACATGAACATGAATGACACAGCTGTACTTTCTGGCAATATGACGCGTGAGAAGAACACGAAAAACGGCATAATCGCAAAGCTTAGTGCTCCAGCTGCAGCAGCCACTCGAGAGTGTTCTTTTAATCCAAAGTAATACACTACGGCGATAGTGATTAAGGAGAATAGCGCGGAGGTAAGACGACCATAAATATCAAGCGAGACAATAGGTAGATATCGATAAAAGAAAGCAAATATTGCGTTGTAGATAGGAAACTCAACAAAGCGTAATCCTTCAGGATTTTCTAACCCTGTTTGAATACTAGACAAATCATCATAAATAGGACGTGTCATCGTAAAACCATCATTCACAAAGTTGCGTGCTACTGCAGCAGTGTCAGCTTGACGCCATGAGTGCATGTCAGCAAGCGGGGTGTCTATTTTATACAAACGAAATGTTAAAGCGATGAGAAGGATAAGAGTGAGTAAGATGACGTCTATTTTTTTCATATTATTTTGCTTTCTTTTGTTTTTGTATGTAATAAGGGAGACCAGCCATAAATAATCCGGCTACTAACCAGAATGTATAGGCTACTTTGGAAGCTTCGAAGACATCGATATACGAAGCGTTGACGAATAAACCTATGAATGCAAAGATAAAGCTATAGAAGAAATAGGTATCTTCTTTGGCAAGAAGCTTACGAGCGTCCCAGATGCGCTTGATCAAGGCAAAGAAAATACTTAAGAATAGACCAGTGCCAAGTAGTCCCATCTCACCAAGCCAGCGGAAATAATCGCCATCAGTTGCTTCGCCAAGTGAAGATGGTCCAGTACCTAAGATGATATTCTTTTTGAATGCATTGATTGCCCGTGGCCACTCTACTTGGAATCGGGTTGAAAGTGAGATATCAATCAGATATTTGGTAACAGGTACTTGCTGTCCAAATGTTTTTTCGACCATGGCTTCGATTTGCTCAGGAGTGAGAGTGGTGCCGCTCATAGTAGCATCGCGTAGGATAGAGCTTCTGATCTGATCTTTCGCATCTTTAGTAGCTTTTGGATCGACGATGACTGTTTTGGATGTGTCAATTTTTCCTATATTTGAGCCAAAATCTCCTGGTGGAAGCTCATCAGGACGAAGATTCTTAGGGACAATAACTTCACCTGTGGCCGGATCGACATACACTTTGGTTTCTTGAAAAGTACGTGTCAGACGACTCGTTAGATTTTCTGAAAGAGGTGTCAGTAATGCTGTCGCCACGATAATTAGCAGTAATAATTTAAATTTACGTACGAAGAGTAAGAAAGCAACGATTGCAAAGATATAAGAAATATATGATGCTCTTGAAGCAGTGAGGATGAGTGTTGCTAAGGTGATCAAGAATAATATTAGATAACCTTTGGCATTGGTTTTCATGTAATACCCGAGCACAATAGGCATGAGGAATAAGAGATACGCTGCCAGATCATAGTGTCCGGCGAAAGTCGATGAGATACGAGCATATGCGTCGAGGACTAAGATGTATCCTTTGGCATACTCTGGATTCATCGTTTGGACTGCTGGCCATCCAGCAAATTTTTGACCAAAACCGTAGACACAGACAATCAGCAAGACCGAAAACATAAGTTTGAGATAGAGTTCGAAATCCTTACGAGATTTGACAGACGTTGCAGCAATAAAGAAAATGATCATGTATTCGATACGACGTGCACTATGAAGCAAGCCGAGATGTGGAAGAGCGATAAAATGCGAAACAAACGCGTTATACAGAAACGAGATAAATACAGCTCCCCAGAAAAGTCCAAATAGTATTACAAATTGTTTATCAAGCTGGACTTTACGTCGTAAAAACTGGATAACAAACACTACCGCCATAATTGCGATAAAAATATCCTCCACACGAATAGCGATGTAGGTATAGTTGACCATGCGAAGCGGAAGTTTAGGATACAAAGGGATAAGGAAGATATAAATGACTACAAGTAATTTGAGAATATGGGTGTCAAGCCATTGTAGCCATGCGGTAAGCTTTTTCATATGTCTGGATAAGATACGTATTGCCTGTCAGTTTGCCAAGACTCCAAGCAAGTAATGCTTTTAATTGTAACATACCTTTCAATACCATCATACTAAATTTATCGTAGTGTTTTGTATAGAAATAAAGAAATCCTCGATAAACTTGAAGTATCGGATAAGTCTTGCCTTGGCTTGAAGCTGATCCGAGGTGGATAAACTGGGCTTGTGGATAAACGTAAGTCATATAACCTTGTTTACGTGCTCGATACAACAGATCAATTTCTTCCATATACATGAAGATCTCTTCATCAAAACGTCCTACTTTGTTAAATATTTCTTTGGTCGTCATGATGCAGGCACCTGAGATCCAGTCAAGCTGTTGTGTTTGAGACGGAGAGCTACGGGTAAGTCCCCAATAGTCACCGCGCAAGAAAAGTGCGCCAAACACTACTGGTAGTGTATAAAATGGTCCACCAGATGACTGTGGTGTTTTATCTTTATTTAACAGTTTGCCACCAGCAAAATGCACTGTTTTCTTATTCTCAAAATAATATTTCCATAAAGTAGGTATAGCGTCATCGATGACGATAATATCTGAGTTTAAAAATAAGATATATTCGCCTTGAGATTTATCTACAGCTCGGTTATTACCTGGTCCAAAGCCGATATTTTCTTTACTTTCCATAAAAACATAGTTGTCATGTTTATTTTTATATTTGGAAAGAACTGTTGAGGAATCGTCTTTTGATGCATTATCAAAGACAATCACCTCAAACTCAGTTGGATCAAGCGCTTTACAAGAAGTATAGACAGACTCGATACATTCGGCTGTCATCTGTGCAGTGTTATAGTTGAGGATGATGATTGAGAGCATTGGACTCTTCTTTGCGTGGTTGCTTGTAGCCATGAGATATATTATAATCGATAGGTGAAATAGTCACCATAGCTCAGTGGTAGAGCACACGTTTCATAAGCGTAAGGTCGGAGGTTCGAATCCTCCTGGTGACACCAACTTCTATTACTAATTATGCATCACATTTTGAAACTTCCTTTCACGATTCATGGTACTGTCATCAAACATCTTGGTCGTGGTCGAGATCTCGGTTACCCTACTGCAAATTTTCCAGTAACTCCTGAAACACCAGAAGGTATCTTCGTCGGATATACAAAGCTTGATAATCGTAATTTACCAGCACTTATTTTTATTGGTGC
>JBGSBR010000028.1:0-10325 GCA_041730495.1 Weeksellaceae bacterium
ATCGTCCCCGTGAATGGTAACTCACCTTTCCGGATCGGCACACGCGATTTCAATTCATTCTTCAAAGGTGCGATCGGTAAAGTAGCTATCTATAACTACGAGCTTTCTCCATACCAAATACTTGAACATTACCAAAAAATGGTCCCACTCGTACCAGGTACTGCAAATCATATCCAAAATATCGGTCGCGTCAGTACCAAAACAGCTGGCACTACGATGCAAATCACAGTCCCGAGTACAGTACCGACCGGTCATACACTGATAGCACGAGTACTGACAGATTACTCTGCGAGCGCGGCTACCATCACTGATAGTCGAGGTAATGTCTATACGCGTGATCGTACCGCTCCCAACACCGGTAATACGATGCGCGCCGCTATCTTCTCAAGTCCCATCACTACCGCTCTCCAAGCAGGAGACACTATCACAATAACCTCTCCCAGTGTGGCAGCTCGTACAGCTGTGATTGACGAGTTCTCAGGATTGCTTACCTCAAGCTTCGTCGATCAACAAAACGGATCTTCAGGTTCAAGTACCACACCAGGCAGCAGTATCTCTATCACTACTACTCAAGCCAACGAGCTCATCGTAGGATTTGCAGGTGTCGAAGGACCTGCAGAAGATGTCTTCAGTGAAGACTCACTGGGACAATACACCTCACTTTCTCGCGAAGGCACCGAAGGCGGGACTGATAATACGAATCTCACAAATAATAGTGCTTTCAAAAGTGTAAGCACTATAGGGACATATTCGTACAGGCCTACACTTGATCCAACCCGTAACTGGATCCTCTTCGTTGTCTCTTATAAAGCACTCTAACTGCTGCTTCGAGCTCAATAGTACACACTCAGTAGGTATAAACTAGTACAAACATGCTCAATCTAGCTCTTCATTTGATATAATACATGTGGAAGTATTATAGGTCTATACAGCTGCTGTGTAGAATACTAAATATTTCCGAAATTTTACATCGCCGAAACGGAGGTTCGAATGGCTAGTAGCCAACACGTATGGGGACCAGATGAGTACCCCGATCATTCGCAACCTTCTCCGCCGCACTGGGGAAGGTTTTTTTACAAAGTAGTTTGTACAGGTGTACTCATCGGAACCATCTGGTTTGCTTTAACACTCCCAAACTTTTGGGCATTAGTGGTCATTTTGATCGCTGTGCTCATTTATAGTAAAGCGTTGAGAGCGAAGCTCACAACGTTTGACTAAACCATCCATCGGCGAAGATGGAGGACTGGCCACAAGCCAGTCCTCCACTTCCACTACAATAGATACTTACTAAAGTTGTTTATAACAAAAAGCTTATCTTCCGAAGTACAGACCCAAGATAAACGTCACTACAGGAAGTGTGATAAATAAGAAGAGTGCGAGTTTTTTCGAAAACGGTGTGACAGTGGTAAATTGTTTAGAAAGTTTCATGCAACTTTAATTAGTATCTCATGTTTCCACGGATCATGTAAAACGATGCCTTTCTCTACTTCTTTAAACCTAATGTTTTCAGTTGTTAACTTCGTTTTTATATTTTCTAAATCTTCAGTATTGCTAAGCACCATCTCAAAACGTTTTAATCCATGAGACAGCGTGCGCTCTTTTGCACCATTACTTTCCCAGGTATTAAGTCCGATGTGGTGATGATACCCGTCGACCGAGATAAATAACGCACTTGGCATCTCGGCCATGATTTCAAACCCTAACGTATCAACATAGAATCGTTTTGCTGTATCGATATCGCCGACTTTGAGATGGACATGACCCATCTTGACTTCTGTTTCAGGTTCTTCAAGAACTATATATTTACGCAGATACTCAACAGGATCGATATACAAAGTTGCCATCTTGATCTGTCCGTTTTCACGCTGCCATAGCGCACGATCACGATCAAAATATAACTCGATACCGTTGCCTTCTGGATCAGTGAAATAAAATGCTTCACTTACTAGATGATCGCCAGATCCAGAGAAATGCTGTGGCGAATGAGTCAGGATATGCTGTATCGTCCTGGCAAGTGTGCCACGAGACCCGAACACAATTGCAAAATGATATAGTCCCGCCTCTCCTTGAATACTCGAAGGGATAAGGTCATCATGATGTAATTCAAGTAATGCATGTTTCCCTTTGCCCAATACTATTTCTGTTTTCGATTCTGAAATAATATCTAGATTTACCACATTGTGATAAAAGTTTTTCATCATCTCTAAATCTTTCACATACAGTGAAACATTCCCTATGACTAACGTTTGTGTATCCATAGATCAATTATAGTCGCTCTGTAAACTGAGGTATACTAAAACCGATGAAATATACAGATATCCCACACTTACGATTACAAAATCAACATATTACACAACCTATCTTTAAAACCGCTGAAGAAGTAGTCGCATATTTCGGCGCTATCCAATCTCAGGAATATGCTGGCGCTGTCTGGTCAGTAGCTCAAAGAACAACTGGAATCACAATTGACGATATTGATACTGCATTTAATGAAGGTCTTATTCTCCGGACCCATGTCCTCCGTCCTACTTGGCATTTTGTTTCCCCTGAAAATATCCGTTGGATGTTACAACTCACTGGTCCACGAATCCAAAAGGTCATGAACAGTTACTATAAAAAACTTGGACTTGATGAGAAAGAACTTCGTAAAACAGAATCAATAATTACGAGTGTTCTGGAAGGTGGGAAGTTTCTCACAAGAACTGAGCTTGCAATTGCTTTAGAAAAAGGTGGTATCGATACGAAAGCAGCGATGCGACTTGGATTTATCGTCGGAAACGCAGAACTAGAATCACTTATCTGCAGTGGACCGAAAAAAGGCAAACAACATACGTATGCTCTACTCGAAGAACGAGCACCCAAGACACCAAAAATTAGTAATGAAGAAGCTCATATCAAACTACTTCGCCTATATCTTGAGAGTCATGGTCCAGCCACGCTCAAAGATTTCACCTGGTGGGCAGATCTGACCCTCGCAGAAACTCGTAAAGCAGCTGAATATCTTAAACAAGAATTTGAAAAGGTAGAACTCGAAGGTAATGAATACTGGTATAAACCATATCAAAAAATTGATGTAAAACCATCACCTACTGCTTACTTACTTTCTACATACGATGAACTCATCAGCTACGATAATCGTGACGCGATGGCTGGTCATTTCGATATGCAAAAATATAATAATTTATTTCAAAACATGATCATCATTGACGGTCAGATCGTCGGCAACTGGAGACGAGAGATAAAGAAAAAAGCTATCACCATCTTGCCACATTTTTATAAACCTTTAACCAAAAAAGAGATTGAAGCAATTCAAAAAGATGTACAACGCTTTGAAGAGTTTTGGAAAACAAAAACTATTTTTCAAGCTTCATGAAATCACTCTGTAAAGAGAACTGAATCCAATAGCTGTTGGAAATAGATTGTATTTTGTTCTTTGTTTTTATTAAAGGTTTCCCCTTGTACAGAACTAAACGCATAAACTAATCCGTCTTTGACCACAACATAACTACCGCCTACGGGACTTAATGTTGCTGCACCTGAATCTTGAGCAGTAATCTTAACTCCAGGTACACCGCCGATAGTTACTTCTTCTATTTTTGGTGCTGGCATCATAACTGTTTCACCACCTGGATAGCCTATCTCTGTTTCTTTATCAATAGCTTTGATATAGTCTTCTAAGGTTTGAATATCTTTATTTTTACTAACTTCTATAAGACCTAATCGCGCATCTGTAGCACTACGCTCCCATTGTTCATTGAAATCAATACTTTCGATCTTCCCATATCCAGGTTCAGCGAATACATTACTGCCTTTTATTTCTTCATCAGTAGCGACACTGAATGGCCAACTAGCTGGATACTGAAATGAAAAATGAGCTTTTGAGCTAGTATAGGTTAAGTTTTGTGGTTCTGAGAGAGTTGTCGTTTGAGATTTAAAATACAGTTTATAGCCGACTAAACTCAAAACAACGCCTAAAACTAATACTAAATAAAAATTAGGTTTTTTGCTTACGACAGAATTTTTGGATTTTTTCATATTATTATGATACTACTTTTCTTTTATAAAATTAAACCGTGGTACGTACACACCATCGACTTCTACATCTTCGATGAACATCGCAAGTGGTCGCACCCATAGTTTACTGCGCAGATTATCATACAACGCTTCGTACACGACCAGATCCTCAAGAGTTTCTGAATGTTTCGCTACGCCGATTACTTTGTAAAACTGTTTGTTTTTATAATGCTGATAGATGCCAAGTTTCATAGTCTGAGTATAAATCATCCAAAACCGCTTTTTTACGATATAATATGTCCATGACAGACATCTCAGTATTCCAAACCGAACTCAATGATTACTATGGCCGACTTGCAGTCGCATCTGACGAAGAAACAGAGTTACTCTTGACTCATCTATTTCAGTTTGTCCTACAGAATTACGAAGACGGTGCAATTGATCTTGCAGCATTTGTGCACAGTATCGCAGTCACTATGCAGTTCCCACTAGCTAATACTGGTGCCTTTGAAGAGATCACCGAAATTGCTGCAGAACTTGAGTTACCTCCCACACACATCCCTGGTAATCCTCAAGAGATGACTGAGAAACTGGTGGCTTTGATCAAAGCGTTATAAACCTTCTAGCTGTAGTTGTCGAACAGCGGCAAATGGATCAGGAAGATTGGGAATATTTGGATCTACTGACCTCATATAATCAATGATAAATTGCGCCCTCTCCTGTATTGGTAAAACTGGTACGTTAATCGGTTCATAACCTAAAAGTCTATTAGCATTCCCGATTGCAATATGTATACGATTAGCTTGCTGTGCATCTTCGGTACGAGCATAGTTTTCTTCATATACATCCAATGGATCTAAAAGAAATACTCCTTGATATCTTTTTTTTACAACAGTTACGACATCACTAGAATTATCATTCTCCATCAGTGGTATCATACCCATATACGCAAAAGTGTCCGCATGTAATGATCTATCAAACAACATTAATTCGTTAGCTGGTAGCATATCTTCCCGTTGTTCTTTCATTCTTAACACAGATATCTGAAATGCACGCTCGTTTGCTCTAATCTCTTCAATTGTTTTACCCCAAAATATTCTTTCATCTATGTAATCTCCGGCCGCCTCAGTCATGATAGGATATCCTCTGAGTGCTAATGCTTTTAGTACCGTTGATTTACCAGTTGAAGGGCCGCCGGTTACAACCCACCAGTTTGTATGTATTAAATCTCTATATTCTGATCTATCTTTCCTTTCAATAGTCATAGTTTGAAAGGATTATAACACCAAAATATTTCATATATTAATGTTGTACTATAAATAATAGGAATTTTGATTAAATATTTGTAATCGTATACCTGATAGACGTCTTACCATCTTCGACAAACTCAGTCTCAAATGCCATCCCGACTTTCTCCATCACTGCACTTGAAGCTTTGTTTTCGATGTCACACTGACCAAATATCTTTGATGCATGTAAGTTTTCGAACCCTAAATGTATTACTTCACTCAGTGCTTCTGTCGTATACCTTTGTCCCCAGTACTCAGGTTTGATCGCATATGCGAAATCTAGATCACCGCGCGTCGTATCATTGGCTTCACCTATACCAATCCATCCGATAAATTGAGCTGTCTCACGAAGCTCAATTGCAAAATTGTATGAAGTACGTGGCAACAAATGATTGTAGTAGATCTTCTCTTTCACCCACGCCTCTGCGTCTGTCAAAGATTTAAATGTAATGTAGTCAATATACCTGGTAACTTGAGGATCCGCCGAAAGTGCAAACATATGATCGGCATCGGTTTCTATGAGATCTCGTAGTATTAGTCTTTGAGTGACTACTTGCATATTACTTATCTTGCAGGATCGCTAAAATATTGCCTGCTGGGTCTTTGAACCATGCGATATCTGGACCTTGTTTGGCTGCGAGTCCGCGTGCAATACCTTTTTCATCTTGATGCATACCTTCATATTTCTCGAAAGTAATACCTTTTTGCAACATCTCATCCATAGTTTCATCAATATCTTCTACTATGAAATTAAGCGTCGTGTATGTCGCTGGAATATGATTTGATTTTGGATAAAGAAAAATATGATTACCACCTGCAATATGTAGCTCTAATCCCTGAGGTATTTCTTTCACGTCTATACCTAGAGTATTACCATAAAACTCTTTAGCAGCTGCAATATCATTGACTGAGAATCCTGTAAAAGCTTTTGTATTTTTAAACATAGAAGTAAAAAATAACTTATATTAATTTATTGTAGCAGATTGACAAATTAAGCTTCTATTTCAGCTTTTGTTTGTTTTTTTATCTTTTTTAGCTTCAGCAATTTAATACGTTTACCCTCAATCTCTTCGATCGTGAAAAGAAGATTACTAATCTCAACAGTATCTCCGATACGTGGTTCATGACCAAGTAGACCAAATACCAATCCACCGATTGTCGTATACCCTTGTCCTTTCAAAGGCATATGGAATTTATCCTGGAAATCCTCAATCAATGTATGTCCGTTTATCAAGTAACTTCCATCTTTTGCTTTGGTGATATTAGCGATTGATTCCTCAAACTCGTCTTCGATCTCGCCGACCAGACTTTCCATAATGTCTTCAAGGGTAACCATACCGGATGTACCACCATACTCATCATTGACGACGGCAATATGGATACGTTTTTTACGCATATCTTGAAGCACCTGGTCGATCTTCTTGGTCTCAGGAACACTGATGATCGTACGATTTATACCAAGCTGAGAAAGCTTCATCGTATCACCTTTTTTGAGTAGCTCACGATAGATATCTTTCACATGGACGAACCCAATGACATTATCAATGGTATTCTCATATACTGGAAATCGACTATGCGGATGTTTCTCAATCCGTTTGACGATTTCACGGATGGGCGAGGCGATATTAAAAGCCAAAACATCTGTGCGTGGTACCATCACATATTTCACTGGTGTATCGCCAAGCTGGAAAACGTTATAGACCATCTCTACTTCTTTGGATGGGATCTTACCTTCAAGTGCACTTTGTGAAAGAAGCATACGTATCTCTTCTTCAGAATGAACAATATCATGATCATCGACAGAGTGCATACCGACCAACTTCAAAACCATCTGTCCCGCTTTATTGAGCACCCATATAAACGGTCCAAATACTTTCGTAAATATGATAAGCGGAGCAATGATCCAAAGAGACGTGGATTCTGCTCGTTGAAGGGCAATTGATTTCGGTGCGACCTCTCCGAGTACGATATGCAAAAACGTAATGATACTAAAAGCAATAATGGTAGCCAAAGTATGAGATGTAAGAAATGCGGCTTCTTGTGGTAAAAATGTAAAAAATGGCTCGATAGCGTGAGCAATCGCAGGCTCTCCTATCCAACCTAGTGCCAAACTTGCCAATGTAATACCCAGCTGCGTCGCAGAGATATAACTATCGAGATGTTTCAGTGCTTCTTGAAGTACTTTCGCTCTACCATTACCACTAAGAACCAACTCATCGACACGAGTCTTACGCACTGCGACGAGTGCAAACTCAGATGCAACGAAGTATCCGTTGAGGAGGACGAGTAGTAAAACAACACCTATTTGTAGAATGAATTCCATGTAAGTACTTATTATAGCATTGTAGAGAGCCAGTGACAAATCGCAGATCAATAATATCTTTACGTTAAAATCTTTTCTAAAATTAACTCATTATAAAAATTATTTTTGTACTCTATCTGTTTCTCATCTGTCCCTGTATATATAAAACCTACATCTTCGTACATTTTTTTTGCTGCAATTTGAGTTTCAGAAACCCAAAGTTTTACCTTTTTTACACTATTTAAATCCTTTAAGAGCTTTAATAAGGATTCAAGCATCTTTTTACCTATTCCATTACCTCTATACAAGGTACTAACATAAACTCCAACAATAATTGCAGTATCTTGTATTTCATTTTTGAGAGATATACGAGCTCCCATCATACCTACAATTTGCTCATCAACTTGTGCAAAGATCCATCTTGATTCTGTACTTGCCAGTCTTTCTCTCCAATATGATTCTGGTTTTGATTGGATGTTTTCATAAGTCTCTCCAAAAGCTATGGGATCAGCTTGCAATGCCTCAAGTCTAATGGCTTTGTACTTATGCCAATCATCAGGTTTAAGTTGGATAATGCTAACTGTATTTTTCATATCTCTTTCAACATCCCCACATTTCTATCAGCAAACCCAAACTTACGATATGCATTCAATGCTTGAGTATTATGGATAAACAAATCGATCCAGATACTATCGCATCCATGAGACTTAAAATAATCTTCCATCATCTGCAACATTGTTTTTCCGATACCTTGGCTTCTATATTCTTCCTCTAGATAAATCTCTAGCACTTCACCAAGCTTATGTTCGCCTATCTCTAACTTATTCTTTTGAGATTGATCCCCGATTACACCGGCTATATATCCTACTAGTCTCTCACTATCGACAGCAAACCAGATTTTGCCATTATGATCGCGCACATCTTTCAGGGTATCTTGTAAAGATAGTTCACTAAATCCAGGTCGCAGTTGTATGCGTTTTAAAGGATCAAGAGTTTTGACATACTGATCAAGTTTCGTCGTAAGACTCAAGAGTAAGTCATTATCTGAAGCTGTATATTCGCGGTAGGTAATATTCATACATTATTTCTTTTTAAAGAAGACAAGTTTGTAGCCATCGGGATCGCGCATCACAAACTCTCGATTCCCCCATGGCCAATCACGTGGTTCAGAAGCAGGCTTGAGTCCTTTTGCTATTGCACCTTGATGAAAAGCATCTACATCTTCAACACTGATATTTAAAAATACTCCTGCACCTTTGTTATCAAGTTGTGCTTCTTTTTGAAACTCAGGTTTCTCTTCGGCAGAGATCAAGACAAAATCTATCCAAAACCAGTTCACATATCCTGTCGCATGTTTGGCATCTTGTTTCTTGAAATCAAATCCAAGCGCAGTATAAAACTCAATCGTTTTGGCAAGATCATTCACATAACAAGTTACCCCCGAAATGCTTTTCATTTTCATAAAATATATTTTGAAATTTACTTCCCTTCGTAAGCTTGCTTAAGCTTTGCAATATCAAACTTCTTCATCTGGAGAAACGCTTGAGTGACTCGAGCTACTTTATCAGGATCGGCATCATTCATCATCTTGTCGAGCGCTATTGGCGAGATCTGCCATGATAGACCATATTTATCTTTCAGCCAACCACATTGCTCTGCGTTTGGATCTGCGGATAACTTTTCCCAGTAATAATCAATCTCTTCTTGTGTCTCACAGTTGACCATGAAAGAAATTGCTTCGTTGAAAGTAAACTTATGATCTTGTGCACTATCCATAGCTGCAAACCATTGTTTCTCCAGTTGGAAATCTGTAAACATGACTGTGCCTTCTTTATCAGGTGAGGAACCAGCTGGATAACGTGCGATCATACCACGTTTGGAGTCTTTGAATACAGAAATATAAAAATCAGTTGCTTCTTCTGCTTTACCACATACATCTCCGACAAACATAATTGAGGGGATGATTTGTGGTCGCATTTCACCACTCGGATCGGTGAGACTCAGCTGCCAAGTCAAACCATATTTATCTTGGACCCAACCGTAGCGTTCACTAAATGGATATTTATCAAGTGGCATAAGGGCTGTTCCGCCATCCATAAGCTTCGCCCAGACCTCATCAATGCGAGTTTTGGCATCTTTGTCTTGTGCAGGATCGAAGTTCACCATGAAAGAAACAGCAGGAGTGAACTTGAATAGTGGACCTGCGCTGATAGCCATGAAGGTATGTCCCATGACATCAAATGTCAACACATCACAATCACCAGAAGGAGTATCGTGAAGCGTCGTGAAATTGAGAATTTTCGAATTAGGAAATACGGTGGTATAAAACTCGGCAGCTTCTTTTGCCTGAGTATCAAACCAAAGGTGTGAAATTATTTTATTCATAAAATCTTTATACAATATTTTCATCTATGTGACAAGTCTGCATACACTAGATAATTTTCTAGAAATAGTCTATTATTTTTGTATGGCAGAAAAATTTACCAAAGCAAAAAAAGAGGTCAAAAAACCTAAGAAGAATAAAAAGAAATAACTAGCTAATCATGTTATTTTAGTAGCTCAAGTGTTGAGATTATTTTGTCGACTTCTTCTTGAAACCCTACGTTACTCGGATCATATACTGCTGTGCTTATAAGTACTGCGTAATCTGAATCTTTATCTTTTTGAAAAATGTAGTTATTTGTCTCACCTAAACCTCTTAACGAATAACTATAGCCTTG
>JBGSBR010000029.1:0-9809 GCA_041730495.1 Weeksellaceae bacterium
CTCCTGTGTTACTATTGCCATCATTGATATACCTAATCTGTACTTCACTAGCTGTGATTGCGCCGATATATGGTACTTCGTATGTCTCAAATTGTCCTAAGGTAGCGTTTGCATCAATATTATAGATACGTTGTGCGAAAGCCCCACGAATAAAGATATCCATAGTTGGATATACTCCATCTGAGACAGTACCGGCAGCAAATACTTTTAGGTTTCTTACTGTTGTTGTCGGTGTGGGTATCGGTGTCTCTGTAGGAATAGGTGTCATAGTCTCCGTTGGAACAGGTGTTTCTGACGGAGCTGGAATATCGGTGGGTGCAATGGTAGGTTCGGGTACATATTCGTAGGCACCCATTTCTGTAGCGAGACCTTGTGGGACAGCTCGATAATCAAGATCATAATCATAAAGTCCGGTAGTACCTTGATCTATCGCTGGTGAATCTGCAAGTAGCTCGAATGAGCTTTGAGCTATATCAAGGAATCGAGGATCAGCGATACGAGAAGTAGCGGCGATCGTGATTCCGCTGATCTGTGGGTTACCATTGGTAGCCCAGTACAGATTAAAGCCTTCATTGATTGGTCCATTGGCTTGGATCGCATGCATCTCAGACCACACAATATTATTTTTCAGCTCAAGTAGATCTTCGGCGCAACCAGTGTTACAGATAATTGCCTGACTTTGAGGACCAGTAAGATAGACAGTATTGTTATATGCTTTTGTGCCACGTGCAGGACCAAAAGCTGATGTATTACCATGATTGACGATAAAACGTGAACGCACAGTCGGTGCGACATGGAGATTATAAGCAAAGATATTGTCTTCTGATTTTTTGGTTGGATCTGTCTGATCGCCACCAATCTCAGAGAAGACGCGATCATTGATCGCGATGTTATGGTGGATAAGATTTCTTTTCGCTATAAAAAGCTCAATTGTATTTCCATGGTCAAAGCCGACAAGATCATACGAACACCAGGCATTATTATCTTTCAAATAGTTGTAAGCGATTTCATTATCATCACCTTTTAAGTTGATACCCCAAGCACCTATGTCTTCACTCTGTGGGGGAGCTTGAGCGGTGAGGACCTGCATGACATTATTATTAGTGATTTCATTATGCAGTACTTTATTGTGGTGATTTGGATTGCGGTTGAAATGAATACCTGCGGTTTGCAAAGATGCTTTTGAGTACTGAATCGTGTTATACGATGATCCCATGAAGTTGAAACCAGTGTAAAATCCATACGTTTGATTTTCACAAGCTGGATCTGTTGGAGCATTAGTGCGTTTGGTTTCGAGATACTCGAGTACTTGATGCGTGCCTGTTATTTCGACGTTGTTTGCAGTGGTTGAGTTGTAAATGAGCGGAAGTGAACCTTCGCCATACGCACTAATAGTAATTGGTGCATCGACAGTGCCATTCCAACGAGCTTTTAGCGGACCGATCCATGAGCAGTTTTTTTTGAAAAGAATACCATCGCCTGGTTGGAGGTTCGCAGTGTTTGCCTTTGTCATGTTTTTCCAGGCGGTTGAGTCGCTCGTACCAGAGTTTGAGTCATTTCCTGTTTGGCAATCGACATAATATGTTGTCCCACTGATTGCGGCTGCGCGAGTATTGGTACTGAGAGAAGATTGCTGATTGAGACCGAAGGTGCCGATAGCAGCAGTTAATGCAAATACAAAAAATGTCCCCATACCGATTAAATGTTTTTTGGAAGAATATGTGTTCATGTATGTGTGAACTGTCTACATCGTAAGCTAGATCAAATCGCTTGTCAATAAGTGACACTTCACAAAGCGGTATGAACATGCTACAGTGTTACTATGCTTCAAGCTGCTACTGTTGTCAAACACCGCCACATGCTCAAAATCCTTTCATTTATCTTGGTGACAGGCATTAGTGCAACCGGATTATTTTGGTATATAAATGAATATATATATAAGTCGAGTGCATCTTTTCCGATTGTGCAAGCCACTATGGTGGCTCCCACTGAATCAGTTATGGGAGATGAGTTTAATGTTAGTGTGAGACTCTCTGGTCAACAGGTGAGTGGAGTAGAGCTGTATCTTTTATATTCCGGCGACGTAGTAAAGTATTATAAAGAAGATCATCCTACAGAGTCAGGTATGACTCAGTTACCAGCCAGTTATTTTGCACCTCCCGTGGTCGAAACAATCAGTGATCAAGGAAGAGGTACTAAATTATTGAAACTGACATTAGTAACACTTGGTCAACAAACGGTATCTGATGTCCAGCTTAATTTCAGATTTACTGGTAAAGTGGCAGGTGCCAGTGCATTTACGATGGTGACTGATGCCGGGAACTCTCGTATTGTGGGTCCCGATAGTACCGGTACTGCTACATATTTCGAGATTCAGCCATTAAATCCAACAGCGAATACCACTATCATCACAGGTCCAGATCGTCCAGCTGAAGATCCTGCACCTACAGTGATACCCACTATTATTGCTGGAAATTCACCAATTCCTACAAGACCTGTGGTTACGCCAACACAGACATTGACACTAGCCCCGTCTATCAGACCAAGCACACGACCTGTAATTACATTGGCTCCGACATTTACTCCCAATAACCCCACAGCTACACCGACGCAAACTCAAACAAATGATAGTCCAACAGGAGCGATTATTGTCAATTTCAGTATCAAGTTACAAGGTGTCACGAGGCAACCAATTGAAGCATATCGCTTGCTTGATACAGTCGTTCAAGCAGAGGATAGTAGTGGTCGAGGATACTTAGCCAATATTGTAAAGCTTAATATTGGTGCCAACGGAATCGCAGCTGGTCAAGCGGTATTTCCAGCAACGACAGGTATCCGACCAGGTTCTAATTACACGTTATATATCAAACCTGCCAAACATATTCGTAAGAAAATTTGTGAAGACAGACCAGTTGAGTTTACACCAGGTAGTTATCGCTGTTTAGATGACAGTAAGATCACGCTTGCGGCCGGTGAGCAGACTATGAATTTCACAGGTGTCTATCTTCTCGGTGGTGATCTTCCTACACAAGATGGTGTGGTGAATGCACGCGATATTATTCAGGTTCGTTCACAGCTTGGAAGTAGCACAGTTGATGCAGTCGCAAAATCTGATCTAAACTTCGATGGTATTGTCGATAGTCAGGATTATACGATTGTTTTGTCAGCGCTTGGATTTAAGTTTGATGAAGAATAAGACTAAATTGATTGCTATATTGTTCTTTTTTTTTAAATAGTTTACACTGTAATCTATGGATCCTTTAGACAACACTACAACACCTACAGATATCGGCATGGAACCCGTGAAACATCACAGCTATCGGATGATTGTGATAACACTTATCGTGATATTAGTCGGGATCGGCGGAGCGGTTGTGTTGAGTAATAATCTGCTGAAAAGCAAGATGAAGGAAGAAATTAATCTGACACCTACGGGCACAAGTGCTACTACTGAAAATGAAACACAAACAGTACCTGTAGTTGAGCCGATTGCCAATAGAGCTCAACCATGGGTAGAAATAGTTCAATCTACACAACAACCAGCGGTGGTTGGTCAAGATCTGACTCTTGATGTCGTGGCTAGTTCGACAGGCAAAGATATAACTGGTTATGATGTTTTGATTTACATTGACCGTACGATGTTTGATATTGTTTCAGTGACCTCAGATTTACCTAATTTCAGTATCTATCAGTTTGACAAGAAAACTCATCTCACGGTAACTGGGATCAAAGATTTACAAGATCGTACGCAAAGTATTTTCGATAATACGATTTTGCTAAAAGTGGTTGTCCGACCCAAACAAGTAGGGTCAGGTACAGTAAGTCTCTATAAATCTGAAGGAAAAGAAAAAACACAGCTTGTCGATGCACAAGTTACGGTCATTGAACCTCAGATTGGTTCTTCACAAATATCTATACAATAATGCAAAAATCATTTTCAACTAAATTAGTTTTTCAGCTCACGACATTTATCGTAATGATGTTTCTGTATGCTACTGCTGCACAAGCAGTTTCTGCGGCATCGTTACAGTTTAATCCAGCCTCATCAAGCGTAGCTGACGAAGAAAGCTTCACGGTCGAGGTCCAAGTAAACCCAGGTACAGCTCAGATTGCGGGTACCGATATTTATTTGTTGTACGATCCAGCATTTCTTGAGTTGCAAACGATAACCGCAGGTTCTTATTTTCCACTTGTAAATAATATTCCCAGTTCTGGTCGAGTGTATATCTCTGGTGTAGTCGCTAATCAAGGTGAATTCAAGACGGGAGTAGGGACAGTCGCAAGTGTTTCGTTCAAAGCTTTACAAACTGGTTCAACTACACTCCGTTATGACTGTGATCTCACCAAGACAGATACCTCAAAAATCGTCCAAAATGATATCAATGCAACCAATATCATCGACTGTGCTACAAACTCAACTCATGCTGTCACAATCGGAGCAGCAGGTACGGGTACTGGTGGCACAGGTACAGGAGGAACTGGTGGTACCGGAAGTGGCAGCGAGTTGCCTCAAAGTGGTGTCACTGAAACTATGGTTACATTTGCTACAACTGGTGGCCTTTTGCTCGTCGTAGGACTCATGATTCGTTCGTTGATTTTTCTGCTATAGACTAGATAATTCATACTTCTTCAGATCTGAAATATGCTAATATGATACCTATGACGGCTCAGTATTCGACAGTCATTCAGACACACTCCAAAGCACGTATTATCGCACTTATTATCGGTATCGGCCTCGCCATGCCGCTCTTATTTTTTGGTTTTTTGACAGCCCAACAAGCGATGACTCGAGCTTCTGATCAAGCTCCGCAATCAGTAGTAGTATCTGGTATCACCAAATCTTCAGCAAGTATCCAATGGGCAACTGATAGAGAATCGCAAGCAATGGTCGAGTATGGGACTTCTCCTGGAGACCTCAATCAATTTGCACCTGAGGCCAGTAGTGTCACTGATCATGAAGTGAAGTTGACCTTGCTTACACCCTCGACCACATATTATTTCAGGATAAAAGTAGGGGATACTGAGTATGATAATGCTGGAGTACCATGGACATTTACTACCAAGACCCTCGCAGGCGAAGATGTCGAAACCGATGTTAAAGGTGTAGCGGATCAGGTAAAAAATCTGTTGCTTAGCCCGAAACCAAGTACACCTTCTGCTGGGATATTACAATGTTCAAGCATGACTTGTGAGCAAGTTCGCGGCAACTTAGGTCGTGGTTGTAGTGCACGTGACTATGTACAGTGTATGGCGAAGCAAACAGCGGTGTCTGGTATACCAGGAGTCACCAGTAGACCATCGATTGCAGTGACTACCGTTACACCGACTCCTACGACAGCTGTCATCACCTCAAATACCTGCAAGCTCGATGAAATCAGAGCAGATAATAGCTGTGTATCTTGGACTTGGGACACCATGGCGACCAAGTATCCTAGTTGTCAGAATGCTTTTAGTTATTACGAACTTGAGTGTAGTAATACCAGTGCGGTACCGGCTCCTGGTGTGACCGCAGCTCCGTTGGTACGTTACTTTAAGAATGCAATTGATGATATCGAGATGAACTATGTCACTCTTCCTGAAATCAATCGGCCAACACCTGCTGCAGGAAGCACTGTGTATTGTCGAGTGCGTGCAGTGGATAAGGCAGGGGATGCTACAGTCTGGATGAGTGGAAGTAGACAGTGTCAGTAAGATTGTGATCTAGCTCTGTATCTTAAGCCAAAAGCTGCTTCAATTTCTTGTGCTGAGCCATGTAGGAGTGATAATTCTTCGTCTAATACAGTAACAAGCTGCGGCGCTTGTGCTTTCATTAATGCAATTCTTTCGCCTCGGCCAAGTGCTTCGGTAGGGCAAATAAATTGACCAGCTGTTAAACAGTAGATATGACCTTCAGGACCGATTGCATAATAATGTGTTTCGGTGATAGCACCAGTTTGTTCTTCGACACTGCCTTTGACAACTGCTAAGTGACAATTTAAGTTGAGGAGTTGTCTCATAGCTGGAGTATCGAGTGTAGTACATAAGGTCATTTCACTAAACACTCTTACATGATGATCTAAAGTAATTAAAGGATCATATTTATGTCTTTGTAGAAACTGTAAATTAACATGTGAATCAGCATACATTCTATATTTATCTTCCCAGGTGGTCTGAAATTGATCCCGAAAAAGCTCAAGAGTGTGTGAATTTTTGAAAGATTCAAGTATCTCTGTGGAAGTGAGTCGTTCAGTCATCCGGATATTATACTATAGGGTGGTATTTAGTTCAATTACGGAAGGAAAATCATACTCAAGAAGTCGAGGATAGGATTCAAGATACCACTGACCATAGATTGACCTCCAAATGGGACGATCAGCATGAGTAAGAAGACAAATCCATAGCGTTCAAGCTGATACCAACTACGGGCTTGCTCACGACTAAGTAATCCACCTACAATTTTGAAGCCGTCTAACGGATGGACCGGGATCATATTAAAGACTGCAAGCATGAGATTGACGAGGATCATAGGTGTAAACAAAATCTGCCCAAGTACAGATACTATGGGAGCGTCAAAAAAGATGAACAATCTAAGGATAATAGAAAGTAGAGTAGCCAAAAGAATGTTTGCAATTGGCCCAGCAATTGAGATGATTGCGGCATCTTTACGAGGATTCTTCAGATTAAAGGGATCAAACTGCACAGGCTTACCCCAGCCGAAGCCAATGATTATTAAGAGTAGTGTCCCGTATAAATCAAGGTGAGCTCGAGGATCAAGAGTGATTCTTCCTTGCAGTCGAGGAGTAGGATCGCCGAGCATATCTGCGGTCTTGGCATGAGCAAATTCATGGATGGTGATCGCTACCACCATGCCGATAAGGCTTAAGACAAACGCAATCGGTGAGCTAAATAAGTAGGATAACATACCTTATTATACCTGAGGATACCTAGAACTAGGAAGTTGGAGGTATGAAGTTAGTTGTGAAGTTCCAATTTCCTACTTCTTATTTCTCATTTCTAAATTATAACTAGGTTGCGTTTTTCTGCGGGGTGTGTTATCATAAAATCTTCAAATTCTCATACACTTATGGAATGCTTTCATTGCGGAAAAACAATCATTTACGGCCGATCTCACACTCACCATCGTGGTGTAGCAGGTGGACGCTGGAAAAAACGTGCCCAAAAAACACAACGTATTTTCCGTCCAAACTTACAACCTGTGATCATCATGCTCAAAGGTGAAGAAAAACGTGTAAAACTGTGTATGAAATGTCTCAAGAGAGTAAAGAAAGATATCACAGATGGCAAAAAACCATTTGTATCAATCGTACATCACATGAAACAAGATGTACCAGCTACACATACAGCAGCAGCGGCTCCGTTGCAAGCATAATAACTTGAATTCATAATGGTTATATTGCCAAATTGCTATATTGTTATGCTTTCAGCAATTTAACAATGAAACAGTTTAACAATTATTTTTAGAACTCAACTTCGTAGAGTTTGCCTTTGCGTTCCTCATAAATCGGTTGATCTTGTTCCATGGCTTGTTGAGTGAAGACTATACCGTTTAAGTGATCTACTTCGTGTTGGATGATCACTGCATCGAAACCATCAAACCACGCTTCAATCGTTTTGCCCTCAAGAGTTTGATAAGAGAGAAGTACGCGATCTGGTCTCTTGACAGGAGCCCAGATACGATCTATTGAGAGACAGCCTTCGAGAGCCGTAGTATCATCATCTTCTTCTGCTTGAAGCTCAGCTTTAGTTTTGGTTTTATGCTCAGTTTTGAGTATCTTAGGATTGATATAGACATGGATTGGTGAGTGTTTCTCAGGTTTGGTGATGAAGATACTCAGACCCACTCCCACTTGTGGAGCCGCAAGACCGACACCTTCAGGATCTTTTTGAGCAATCAAGGTTTCTTTCATATCTTCGACAAGCTTCTTGATCTTCGTGTCAATTGCTTTCACATCTTTGACAGGTGTGCTCAGAACTTTAGCTGGGACTTTTACAACAGGCATTATCATGTGTTGATTATATCAAATTGTATCCTTTTATAAGCGACAATGTATAATACTTATATGAAACTTTCGCTTTGTATTGCGACCTACAACGAAGAAGCATTTATCCATTATCCACTCGATAGTGTCTACGATATTGCGGACGAAGTCATCATCGTCGATGGAGGATCAACTGATAAAACACTTGAGATTGCCAGATCATACGGCAAAAAAGTCCGAGTGATCGAGACTGATAATCCACCCATGTTTCATATCAATAAACAAAAAGCGATTGAAGCGGCAAAAGGTGAGTGGATACTGCAACTTGATGCTGATGAAGCTCTTTCACCTGAGCTCAAAAAGGAAATTGAAATGGTTATAGGAAGTGAGAAGTCGGAAGTTAGTGGTTATTGGATCAATCGACAAAATTTCTTCCTGACTCGTTTCTTGAAAAAAGGTGGTATTTATCCAGATGCGACGATCAGACTATATAAAAATAAAGCTGCGACTTTTCCTCGTAAAGATGTGCATGAGAACGTGAATATAGAAGGAGAAGTGGGAAGTCTGAAGTCGGATATTTTACATTACGCAGATCCTGATTTTGCTCGCTATCTCGCTCGCTGGAATCGTTACACGACGCTTGATGCTGATATGATTTTGAAAAAGAAAGAACATTTATGCGCACCGTGTTATCTGTTTGGTAAACCAGTCGTGACATTTTTCTCAATCTACTTCCGCCACAAAGGTTTCCAGGATGGCTTCGCAGGTTTTGTCTGGGCAGCTTTTTCAGCTCTACGCTATTGGGTGATCTATATCAAGGTCTGGCAGAAGCAAACTTCTTCTTTAAAATAAGCTTGATGACTTGTATAATGGCTGCCATATGTCAAAAGCAGAAAGACAATGGGTCGGTACAACTGATGCACCAGGATCTATAGGTACTCAAGATCTAGTCCATGACTTTCGTCAAGAGCGGTTATCAACCCTTGCAAACTTACAATTTCGACTCAAAATAGCACGAGAATCTATTTTAGGACATTATCAGGAACCGACAATCAGACCTGCAGTCAGTGATACAGTGGAGCCTGGTGGTTGGAAAAATCATTCCACCATCCGTCGAGATGATACGTTGGGTATGGTTATTGCATCAGAACTTTTATCACCAGAATCAAATCAAAAATCTCGCTACAAAGACCATCCACAAGTTTTACATGTGAGGCGATCAGTATTAATCGCTCAATATGGTGTGACAGTTGAAGAGAATGTTACTGTCCCTCATCCTACGCTTCAAAGAAAAACTGAGCCAACAATTTATAGATACTTTGATGATGCTATAGATTTCAGTAATGGAGTAGATGATCAGACATTGATAGTAGCTATGGATCAACTTGAAGCGATCATACCAGTTTTAGAAGGTCTTGTACCAGTGAGCATCCCGACTCCAGTTATGCCCCAATCTTGAATTCGACGACTTCGCCATCTTGCATGACATAATCTCGTCCGACAGTCTGTACCATTCCTTTTTCACGAGCTTTGACCCAGCCTGGAGCTGCGAGGAAATCTGCGTACTGCACGATATCAGCTTTGATGAATTTCTTTTCGAAATCTGTATGAATCACACCAGCAGCTTGAGGAGCAAGCATACCACGAGTGATCGTCCAAGCTCGGACTTCTTTTTCACCAGCTGTCAGATATGAGATGAGTCCTAGTGTTTTGTAGGCTTCTTGGATCAGGCGATTGAGGCCAGTTTCTTCGAGGCCATAGGTTTGCAAGTATTCTTTTTGTTCTTCTTCAGCGAGGCCAAGCACTTCATTTTCTAGTTTTGCATTGAGG
>JBGSBR010000030.1:0-9098 GCA_041730495.1 Weeksellaceae bacterium
CCTTTACATATGGATCACCATCATCTGTAGATCTTCATCATCACGCTGTCAATTATTTAGCGACCATTATGGCGAAGTATCCGAACATCGCATTCCCTAAGTGGAAGTACTCCCATGATTGCAGAGCCGCCAACGTCAATTCCAAGACTGTCGGTAAGCGTCTCACCGAGCTCATCAATCAATGCGAGCATCGTATCGCCAACCCAGGAGGATACATCCTCCCGCCTCCTCCGGTACATTATACTATACCAACCGGAGGTCCCTTAATCCCGATTCCATTCCCGACCTCACAGGCGAAGCCGGTGATTGAAAAGACGTACAACGATATTGTCTTCCCGGTTACGCCTATGAACGAGATCTTCAAGTCGCCTACTCCCGTAAAGCAAGTTCATTTCAAACTTATGGAAGAACCTCTTACGCCGATCCAACCACAAGAAGATAAGGACGTTCCTTATGAAGTAACCATAGAAGACTTCATTTACTTTAAGAATTGTAACTGTCTTCTTCATGACGTTACTTTTGAAGAATTTCAAAAGGAATGGCCATGTGTAAGAGATGAGAATAAGGTATCGTCCGGATTTTTCACGTTCGAACGTAATTTAATGAGAGATCATTTTCTCAAGAAACGTGAACCCGAGTGTGTTTCACCAATCGAAGAAGCAGACCCATCTCCCATCCGTATCAATCTGAACGAGCGAGATCAGATGGCTATGATCGAACCTCCATGTGGATGGCAAGGTGATTTCTTCGGACCTTTATCTTATCCTTGGATATTCGGAGGATTCACTTTGGCCCATTTGATTTGTGAAATGGATGCCGGATTCCCATTCATCGGTAGATGTTCGGATCAAACCTTGCGTAAAATCCTTTTGGATTTACAGGGGATCTATGAATTGTTCACGACTCTCATGTCATTACCTGTCGGACCAGATCTAGAGGGTATCGACACAGACTGGACATATTCAAGTGTCTTGTGTAACGTTTCATTATCAGAATTTGACGACGGAATTGGTGGAATTGGTGCTCAAGGCTCCATTTTCAATAAGTGTAAAAGACGTATCTTAACCAAAGTCGTAATCGACTTGGACGAACTCATCTCTGCATTTAGACTTCTCTTAACGAAGTCTTCAATGGTGCGTCTTACTCACGTCGGCTTCACCAACGAAGAGATTCGTGAGCATATTCACCGCGTCCAATCTTACCAATTGTAAATTGTTTATTTTTTAATTGTTTTTTCTATTAAAAAGAGACCATCTTTTTTTTCATGTATAAGACAGTTATAATTGGCGACACCGAATATGGCATCCCTCGTGATACTCCTAATCAGCTTATTGCTGCTATTCCCGATTTGTCTGGCGCTGTGGGTACTTCTATTCGTATTATTACTCATAATCCAGGCTATGAGGATGACGAAATAGTTTTACCACGCCATCCGTGTAGAGATGCTCCACCACCAGTCAACCAAGCAACCATAGATTGGCTGGAAGATGTCATTGAACGGAATGAAGTGACAGACTTCGACCAGATAGTTGAAGATCATATGGATTCTATTGTCATTGAACGAATTGAAACAGCAACTGATCTTGTTTTATCTGACATTATCAGCGATCATATTGATGACATTTTAGATGCTTCTGTCAAGAAGGCAGCCAAAGACGTTTTAGCTGAGTACCTTGAATAAGACCATCAAAAATCCATTATATCTCTGAATAAACTATAAATTGATTTTTTAATTTTTATAGTTTCCTAATAAAAATGGTTAAGCCGTCTGGTAAGATGGTTAAGTCATACGAAGGCAAGACGCCAGAAGAAGTAGCTCTTATCAAGAACAAAGCCGCCTTATTACGTAAAGCAATCGGTAACGCTACCATTGTAGAACAACAGAAAGAAGAAGCGCAAGAAGAAGTTTATGTTGAAGCCGTAGAAAGACGTGAAGCTAGACTTGATCAAATGCTTGATTACCAATATCGTCAGGAACAGCAGTACCAGTACGCAATAGATCAACAGCAGTTTGCTCCCGTTGAAGTTCCCAAGAAGAGAGGTCCTGGAAGACCTAAGAAGAGCGTAGAAACCTTAGAATATGCCAATCCAGCCTTAGAAGATTATATCACACGATATCTTTATCGGTGTTATCTGAAACCGGATGATAGAAGACCAGCTGTCTTATACTTATCTGAATTAAATGAAAGATCTGCAGCGCTTAAACATCAAATGTCTATCTTCCTCTATGAATTTCTGAAATCAATGTGTAGCCGAGCAATCCCTGGAGATAATTATCTTCATCTCGCGCTTAAAGACCTTTATTTCATTGGTAAATATGACGTGTTAGAGAATGGAACCGTTTTCCCTTTAACTGAAACCAGATTCAACGAAGTCATTACAAGTTATATGTTGATGACTAAGATCATCTGTTTTGACTCCAATCATAAGATATATTTTTGGGTTGGAATGAGATACTTATTCACTTTAATCGATAAACCAGAATATCTCTTAGTCTTCTTATCTGAGATGGTTCAATTTATTGGTATGCAATTATCTATTATCGATAACACCTTACGTAAGATATTCTCCATGCCTCAAGTCGGTCGTGGTGGTCATGACTTCTACGCCAATTATCTTACGCATTTACATCAGAATCTAACTTCCTTTAGAACCTTGACCAAGTCTATTACGCAAACTATGATGAAGAATATCTATACTTCATTACTTACCTCAGGACAGATCAGATGTCAGGATAATACCATCGAATATTTAAACGAGAAAGGACGTCCGAAATATCTCCCCATGAAAGATAACTACGTCTATAACTTAACAAGCAAGCAATTTGAAGTGCGTCAGCCTTATCACGCCTTCTTAACTTCATGTGATATGCTTTCAACCCAATTCACCATGGCTGAATTGAAATGGGCCTTAGATAATTACGACGTAAACGCGAAGAATCTTTTCAAAGACATCATCTCCTCTATCTGTAATGATGATCCTCTCTTAATTAAGAAGATTAAGTTTATCTTAGGATGTTGCTTAAGCGGAACTCCAGCCAAAGCTCTCATCATCATCTACAGTCGTCACACCAATTCCGGAAAGACGATCCTTTCCAAGATTGTCTTTATCTTGTTAGGAAATAAAGCGGAAGCTTTTGATAACGGTCTTGTCATTGATAATGGGAAGAGTACACACGAAACGAACAAAGCTTGCCTCACAGGACTTTGGGCTGCGTGTGTAGATGAGCTTCCGCAAGATTACACCTTCAGTAAAGACATTCAGCTCTACACCTCAGGAGCTAAGAACAAGATTGGAGCAAGAAGAGCTCACATGTCTTACAAGGAATTATCTTTACTTCTTGCTAACATCTTAGTCTTCACCAATTACCCATCCGACGAATCCTTTAGATGTGTGGTAGTTACTCTTCCGTGTGGCTTCTGTTCTAATCCAGAAAATGGACCATATCCTAAATCTTGGGTCATTAGTAAAGATGCAAATGGTGATTCCGTTTTACTTGAAGAGCTTCGCAAACCAGGAGTTATTCGGAAGCAAATTCACGACCTGGAGAACCAATTAGAATATAACCATTATGAGAAGTTGATGATGTTAGTCGAGGTCATTAAAGCAGCGGAAGAAAGAATCGAAACTCCAGATATGGCTTCGGAACAACTCATTTCAGATACGGTCGTTAGAAGCGGACTTCCTGTCACCATTGAATCCTTTTTAGCTGTCTCACCTGACGATGAATACGTGGTTCAAAATACCAAGGTACGTCTCAATCCATATTTAGACGTAGCAGATAATCGAACGAACAAGAAATCCTTAGCTACCATCTCCCAATATTACGAATCCTATCGTCAATTCGTTAAACAAAGGTTTGATTGCAGACCCTCATCTAAAGTGGTTGTAACCAGAGTCTTAAACGATTTAGGATTTATAGAGGATAAGGATCGAACCCGATTCGTTCATTATAACGATCATTCGGTACGTAAGCAGATGGGAATAACTGGCATCATCAACTTATTCTATCAACCGTTACTAGATACAGCAGCTATATCAGACGGTATAAACAAGAAAGACGTTCATGAGAAGATTTTCAATTACATCGTCGATTTTAATAAACGTATTGAAAGAAAGGAGATTCAAGAAGAAGGACTTTATTACGAACCAACTATCTCATTTATTAAGGATTATATCGAGAGAATTCATCCCGAATACATCAAAGGTAAAGACGGGAAATCAGGTAATCACAATTACTACCATCTCCGAACCATCGATAGCATTTTTAATTCAATCTAAAAACGTTACATCAAAGCATTCACGAACTCCAGATTGGAACCGTTGGCGTTCAATCGGAGGATCTGGTACATGATCATCAGAGGAATGACACGTCCAGCCACAGCGAACGTCATCTCCATGAAGGTCGTATCGACGGTACCAATGTTGTAGTACGACGATAAGAGATCAGCGACCGTGTACTTGGGTCCGAACGGGTAATTCAAACATGTGGTGTACGTGGAGACGATGGTAGGAGAGGAAACCGTGTTGTACAGATTCATCTCGTACCAATTCGAAATCTGCAACATCTTGATCTGCCCTGCGCCATTGATGGTGTACATGGCGTTGGCACCTCCCGGGTGGAATGCCATAGCAGTCGGCATTCCACCCTTAAAAACGGCACGAACGTTGACAGCCGTATCGGTGGTGGCCTGGAACAAGAAGTAGACGCTCTTTGCCACACCCGTTTGCGCCGACATCATCTTGATATTGGCAGACGTGTTGGCAACCATGGTTTTCTCATTGTCCGAGGTCCAGATCGGCATCTCCATTCCCACAAAGAAACCATGAGAATGAGAAGTAGAACTTTCGTAGAAGCCGGAATGGGAGTAGAAGTTGAGGTTGTTCATGACAGCCGTGGTGGTAGCCGAGCCGTTGATGGTGAAGTTCGTGATTGCCCGAGGCTTGAAGTTCACAACCAGCTTTGTCGAAAAACCACCCGTCGGCAAAGCAGGACGTTCAATGCCAGACAACAAACGAGACATCGGCATCGGCAGTACGATCGTCTGGGCGACGCCGCTGTAGACCGTCTGGTCAGAGGCAGTGGCGAACAAGGCAATACGCAGCTCGTTCTTGAGGCGGGAGAAGAAGAAGTGGTAGAGGTAGATGGGATCGATGTAGGGGTAGATGATGGTGCTTCCCTGGATTAATCGGTAGTTGTAGAACCAGAAGTAGGGTCCAAGAGGAGCGAAGGCGGGAGCAGTACCACCAGTCGGATCAGCGAAAGTCATGGTGAAATCGCAGATGAGTTCTTGCATATGGTTGAGGTTTTTCCCAATATTCAAGAAGTATTCGGTGTTCCCGTCCGTCGCCCACTGGAAGGTCGGAATGGTGGAGGTAGTCTCCAATCCAATCCAATTTTGCGCGATTGGTGGATTTTGAAATACAAAGGCGTTACCACTGGCCGGGCTGAAGACATCTTCAACTGTCACACGTCCTAAGGCTTTGATGACTCCGATGAGATCATCATTGAGAGTACTAAATACTCCATTATCGGTTTGAACTCTTTTTCCGCTCATACGTTTTTATTCTGAGTAAAATGAAACTTCATAAATCATTTTATTTGAAATAAAAACGTACATTCATTTTAATCATGGTAGGCACAATTGATACATCTAGAATCGTTCCCGATTTGGTCTCGGCTGGAGCAGCCATCATCTTGGACAAAGGCCTTGCGGTCAATATGTCTGAGGTCTGGTTGGCTGCTACGTACGTAGTCAGCAAGATCCTCTACCGCATGTTCTCGGATACCATCATGACTTGGACCTCTGGAACTGGAGGTGATTACCAAAACGTCATGAAATTTGCGGTTGACATTTTTGTCACGGGTGTCGTCTGGCATTACATTACCGCCTACTTTACGACACAATCCATTACGATCCCCAAGGCGATTCTCCTTTCTGGCTTTGCATCTCCGATGGGTATGTTGATCAAGGCGTAAGAGCGTTTTTAATTAAAAACGTTAACACAAAGGATATAACTCGAATTGAATATAGCCTTGAGCATTATTCATGTTGATCGGAGTTCCCCAAATATCACAAATCTTTAGTTGTAAAGACCCATAATCCATCTGTTGTTTGATGTCGAGATCGTAATCATGAGGCTCCCAAAGAATGTACTCACCTGGATTACATGGGACAGGAACTTGAATGGAGCTTGTGACACTCTGTCCGGTTTGATTTTCTGAGGTCAAGCCATTCTGGAAAATGAAGTTGATGGTGTCATCACCTCCCAAGTCAGCCGGGTATGGAAATGTAATGGTTAAGGCTGGTCCGATATCGGCTGACCCAGCACCTAAAAAGTAACGTGCGCGTCTGCTCCAAGATGAGATGTTGAAAGTGGTAGGAGCAGCGAAGGTCAAAGCGATGATGTTGGTAGAAGAAGAGATAGTACAGGTGACAGCACCAAATAAAGCGGCTAAAGCAACCGGGATAGTAGAAGAATCGAAGTTGCCATTCAAAGTCGCCGTACCTCCTGACCATAACAACGGTTCATTATTGAAGAGAAACCATTTGAATGGAAGACTGACTGCACGAATGTGAATTCTGTCCCATTTGTTTGTACCATTTTGCTGACTGAGAGGCCAACTATAAGTAGAACTTGTCTGTTGACCTTCAGTTAATTGTAACTTGAGAATGCTAATAGGATTATTAGACATTTTTAAGTTATATATTCTAAGTTAGTATTATTCAATTTACTTCAGTAAACCAGCGGTAAATGTATTGGGATTTTGTTGTGCATATTCATTCGAAACCTTGTCTATTAATCCAACAGGATTATAAGCTTGCTTCGCGTCTAATCCAATCTGATATGAGACGCTGGTTCCTTCAGCTTGTGCGACCTGTTTCTTCAGATCGTAATAATTCTTGCCTGGAATAAGATGTGAGGCGTAAGATCCAGAAGTAATGGCTGCTAATTTGATTTGCTTTCGATTATTATAGGCGACGTATCCAAGCCCGATAAGTATAGCTATAGCAGCGATTATAATGAGTTCATCGATATCAATACCTAGTAGATCATCAATAGAATTCTTTAAATCTTTAATTGAACAAGCCGCTTGTGCTGCAAGATAACGTGGAAGATCTTGAGGACTTCCATCCCAAGGAGGTTCTACAACACATTTCTGTGACTTATATGGTTCAATATATCCTTTATTCTTCAAATAACGACCAGCTTGTTCAGCTGTATATCTTCCAGTATCCCAAAAAACTCTTCCAAGAACTACCGTATAAGGTTTCTTCGATTCCGATAGTTGTTCAACTACAGTCTTAACTCCGTACTTGGGAATCAACTGAGATGAAAATTGGGAGCTATTTGGGTCATACCTAGGATCGTATTCGGGACGATGCGGGTCTGATTTCGGAGTATATTCTGCTGTCTGGAAGGTCTTGGTATCATCTACCATACTCCATTTAATTGAATCGTATTCAGATTGTGTCGGCCAGCTTCCTTTAGCGATTTCGTTTGACGCTTTGATGAACGCTTCATCTAAAGACTTCTGCCATAAATACTTTTGAACATTATTATCATCTCCTGGAAATCCTTCCTTATGGCGTTTATCTTGTTCATAGATAGGTAGTTTATTCCATTCCGCCTCTATTCCTTTATTGCGATCGATAATAGAAGGTTGTTTGTAGATGGCAGCGTAATGGAATGCTTGTTCATGTGTGAATCTTCTGGTATTCCAGAACATCCTTGATTTCACGCTATTCGGATTGTTAGCATCCCATATATTGTCAACTGTTAGTCCTCCGATCTTCCCAGGTGGAATAGGACTATCTGGATCAGGTGAAGTATCAGGTACCCAAGTTGAATCCGACGCGTGGATATCCGCGATAGAAGGATCGATCGGATTATGATCTTCTAAATCGGCTTTAGCATCAAGTAAGTCATTAGATGATGCGTAATAAGCAGCGTAGGCAGCCCAATAAGTCATTGCCTCTCCAAGATTGTAACGACCGGTATCCCAAAACCATCTTGCTTTCACTGACGCTTCATTATCGGAATCGAAGAGAGTAGATGGATTATCTGAGACTGGATCCACCACTTCAAAAGCAGCTTTCTCTAATGCGTCTGGATAAGGAGCCCATCTACGCTTTGCTGTAGCATCTGTTACATCCGTATGGTTAATGTGGCGTTTATCTTTGAGTGCTTGTTTAGCAGCTGCTTTCTCGTAAACTACTTGACTAAGATACTTTTCCAATTGATCATCCAATAAGTAACGATTGACATAATTGTAGTCCTTCTGGTAATTAAAAAGGCTGTCATAGCCAGAAATAGACATCTTTTTATTATAATAAAATGAGATTTGATTTATCATTTTAATTAAGATAAAAATGTCAACTACTAAAACCATATTCGGAAGAGCAACAGGAGCTGGTGGAGGAGGTGGAGATGCACCGGCAGACGTCGCTTATCTCTTGTTGAGCGGTGTTGGAGCGGCGGCTTTAACGGCTTATCGAGTCTTTATTGCTGGAGCCTCTATGATCGCGACTGATGGTGGAGCCTTGGGAATGTTGACGTTGGATATCGGGAAAAGCATTTGGACCGGTAGCAAGGCTGATACTGCCGTTGTGAAGGAGGGTATCCTGAATATTCCAGTTGCTAACACCAGTTCCTTCACTGGAATTGCAGCGACTGGTAATAGCTTGATCAACATGGAGGGTAACACGTATTCTGGACCTGCTGTTGCTGTGGTGGTAGCAGGTGGAGGTGCTGGAGCTGGCAAGAATACGATCAATAACGTGAGTAATAGCTTGGTGTCTGGTATTACTCACGCTCTTAGTGGTGGAGCAAATAGTTTGGTAGTTGCCGGTTACAACAATACTGTAACAGGTGGACAGAATCAAATTATCGGAGGTCAACAGAATACGATTACAAATGGTATTTGTGTTGACTGTAATGGAGTTTCCAATTCGATCAGCAATACGACAGGAGCTTCAGTGACTGGACAATCGAATAATATCTCAGGTGGAAGCTACAACAAGATCGATGGTATATTGAATGGAATCGTAACTGGAACTGGATGCTCAGCCGTCGGTTATTCCAATTCGATTACA
>JBGSBR010000031.1:0-8749 GCA_041730495.1 Weeksellaceae bacterium
TGATAGCTTCAAAGTAGGTCATGAAATGCATATTGAAAGAGGTTCAGATGTTCTTGGTGCTTGTCCTGTAGAAGCGTCACCAACACCAACTGTCAAACCAACAGGTACTGTAACTGCAACTCCAAGTCCAACAGCCAAACCTACCGTACCTGTTACACCTTCACCAACTGGACCTATTCCAACTGTTACACCAACAGATGAGTATCCTCCAATTGTTCCTGAATTCGGACTCGTATCAGGAATCTCAACTCTTATCGCATCTGCAGGTTCATACCTCATGCTTAAGAAACGTGTCTAAAGATGTCTAACATCCACGCTATCCTGAAAAGGACTGTCGTTTACTTTGCACTGTTTGTCATTATCTTTGGTCTTTTGGGATCATGGATCATCGGATCGAAGCTACTTTCACAAGGAGATTTTTGGATCTACGGTGACAAAGGTAAACTGGTAATCCTCATGGCGCTTCTGTTCCCCTTTATCATCCGTGAGAAAATCAAGCTGTTGCCTAAAGCTACCTGGGGTAAAACCAACATCTTCTTTGGCTTTGCCACAATCGCTTCAGTTGGAGGATTTACCATAGCGGCTTCACGATTACTTGCATCATTGCCACTCAAACCAATAGAGTATTACCTCACTTCACATGTTTTACTGATTCTGACGCCAATCTTACTCGCGCTCACAGTATTTGGTACTACATTTTTAGTTAAACTCGCACAAATTTACAAAAAAGAGTTTGTGCAGTTAGGTATTATTGGCATAGTACTTTACATTGCGACTGATTATGTTTGGCAGCTTTGGCCTTATTTGTCAGATATGGTATTGCATACTGTCGCAAAGATCTTTGCTTTGTCATATCATGCTACAGTATCTGATCCGCAGATTTTAACTGTTGCTGATTTCAAAGTACAAGTAGGTGAAGCCTGCTCTGGGCTAGAATCGTTGTTTATGTTTAGTGCGCTGTATGGTTTAATCGGGCATTATGAATGGAAGAATATCAAACATAGAGCCTATCTTTTGACGTTTATTCCGCTTGCTATCGGACTTTATCTCGTCAATATTTTACGAGTTTACCTGATCGTACTCATCGGCGTAGAGTGGTCTGCAGATATTGCAATCCGCTTATTTCATACCTATCTCGGTATGGTATTTTTTGTCATCTACTTCTTAGGCTTTCTCCGTTTTATTTATCCCAGACTAAAGAAAGTTTAATATCTTTTCATTTTGCACTTTCTTCATTCATTTTCATTCGCGCTTTGACAAGCTTCGTAATTAACTCTGCTGGAAGTAACTCGCCAAGGGGAAACTGAATTGCAGATTTTGATGTCTTATATTGGGTTAATTCATCTTGATGATTTTCGACAATTGGTGGTGGCAGATACAACCCAATATGATTTTTGGCAAAACCAAAATACACTAGTCTGCCATGATAACCATAATACGGCATGCTATAGCTGATCTTTTCTTCAGCTTCTGGTGCTGCTTCCTTTATAATCTCACGTAGCTCGCGCATCATAGGCTGATACTCGGTGGGTGCTTGATCTATGTATTGATCAACAGTTTCTGCTTTCATATAGATATGATACTACTCATAACGCAGTGCATCAATCGGTGAAAGTGCCGCTGCACGACGAGCTGGATACAAACCGAAGATGATGCCTACTAATGTCGAAGCGACTACTGCTATGATAATCCACGGTATACTCAAGATAAACGGTATCCCAAATGCCAGTGAGATCAAGAATGCGCCGAGAATCCCAATCACGATCCCAATCACGCCTCCAATCACACTCATCACGACTGATTCAATCAGAAACTGCGTCAAGATATCGTTATTTTTGGCTCCAATTGATTTAAGTAAACCAATTTCTTTCGTTCTTTCGGTAACAGAAACTAACATGATATTCATAACACCGACACCACCGACTATAAGAGAAATACTAGAGATGCCTGCAATAAGTGCGGTGAGTAAACTCGTGATAGAGTTGATTGTCTCAAGTGAATCGATAAAACTCGTCATATTAAAATCATTATCTGTACCCTCTTCTAGATCGCGCGCATCACGCAGCAAGACTTCAACATCATCCATTGTTTGATTGATGTAATCTGTGTTTGCGACTGAGACATCAATCTCAAACAGCTCATCATCACCTCTGATCTGCTCGCTCACAATATCAAGTGGTAGGATAATACTTGAATTAAAAAAGCCACCTGTCAGATCACTTTCACTTTCGGTCAACCCAATGATCCGATACCTCGAACCATTTATCCGTAATGTTTCACCGACAGGATTGATATCTGCGCCAAACAGCTCTTCAGCTGCATCTATACCAATCAGTGCAACTCTACTATTGCTGTCAGCATCAGTCAAGAAATTGCCATACACGAGCGTCGGATTAAGTAATGATTGCCCTGGTGCTGTAACACCGTAGACCGAGACCTGAATCTCTTTATCATTAGCCGCTGCTCGTGTCGAAGCAAACGCAAACGGCGCAACAGAGATAATATTTTCCATGCCAGCGTCTTCGATTACTTGTGCATCATCGAGTGTAAGCGGATTACTACTTCCTCCACCGATACCACTAAAAGCATTCTGACCGGGGTTGATCTGAAAATAATTGGTGCCAAAGCTGGAAAACTCTTCATTGACATACGCCACAGCACTTTGACCAATTGAAGCAATCATGATGACAGATCCAATACCGATGATGATACCGAGCATCGTCAAAGCAGTTCGCATAAGGTTGCTTTTGAGAGCGACGATTGAAGCTCGGATAATTTCGTTGTATTCCATATTATTTTTTAGTGTCAGAAATGATCTTACCGTCCACGATCCTGATGATTCGCTTTGCAAACTTTGCAATATCTTCTTCGTGTGTAATCAAGATGATTGTTCTGCCTTTTTGATTGAGCTCTTGCAGATAACCCATGATTTCGTGTGAAGTAGTCGTATCCAGATTGCCGGTCGGCTCATCTGCAAGTATCACTGATGGATCCATGATAATTGCTCGCGCTATGGCAACGCGCTGGATCTGGCCTCCTGAAATATGATTTGAAAAATTCTGTGCCTTATCTTCAATTTTCACCAGTCGTAAAGCATCCATCACGCGTTGGTCACGCTCATTGGGTGGCACTTTACCATACATCAGCGGCCGTTCTACATTTTTATATACAGTTGTGCGCGGGAGAAGATTAAACGACTGAAAAACAAAGCCAATCTCACGATTGCGGATCTCGGCTAACTCATCATTGGAATAACTTGTGATATTTTTACCTCGAAACATAAACGTGCCAGTTGATGGGGTATCCAGTGCGCCCAAGATGTGCATGGTAGTCGATTTACCAGATCCCGAAGGTCCCATGATCGCGACAAACTCTCCTTCATTGATCGTAAGTGAGATCCCATAGAGCGACTGATAATATTCTCCATTGCCAAGCGGATACTTTTTGGTGACGTCTTTGAGCTCAATCAATGAAGTTTTGTTTACCATGCGGTTAATTACCAAATAATCCTTTGCGTTCTACTTGATCATTTTTGAGTGCAGTGACAACTTCTTGACCTTCCGAGAGACCTGATAAGATCTGTGTTCTATCTTCACCTTTTATACCGACCTCAACAGATACAAACTCTAGCTCGCCATCAGCTTTTACAATCTGTACTGCTTTACCTCCTTGATATGGTCTGATTGCAGAGTTGGGGACACTGAGAGTATCTCGAATTCTATTGGTCACAATCAACGCATCAGCTGACATGCCTGCTTTCAGATGCTCATCACGATCGCGGATATCGATAAACACATCATATTTCGTCACTCCTGCGACATCATGCCCGATAGAATCAACTCTGATTACTGTACCTTTGTAAACTTTATTGTCGATTGGATCTACCTCGATCTGGGCTTCATTGCCAGCTTTGATTTTATTGATGTCAGTCTCACTCAGTGCAAGTAATACACCCATGACGGTATAATCTGCAATAGTAAGAATTGGTCGAACTGTTTGTGTAGAAACAAGTGCTGTTCCACCCGATGATGCATCCACTGACTCACTGACAGTAGCTGACAGATTACTGACTGTACCGTTGGCTGTGGCTTCTACTACTGTGGTCTGTGTCGCTTGATACTGTAGCCACGTAGAGCTGACCGCAGCTTGTGCTTGAGCGATAACTTGTTGCTGATCTTTGAATTTTTTTTCTGCCGAGAGCCACTGTTTTTCTGGAATATGAAACTCAGGAAGTGCACGCTGCTCATATTTTGGAGTCCCATCACCATTTTCATATGAGTCACTTTCGGCGAGTTCTTTAAATGAATCCCATTTGGCAAACATATCTGCTTGAAGTAGATCTAGATTTGATTTTGCAGCGTTAAGTGAAGTCTGCGCCGTCAGATAATTGGCATAGGCTGCTTGTTGTTCTTGTTGTGTTGCAGTACTTTTGACTTTGAAAAGCTCATCTCCAGTTTGTACGAGTGTACCATTGGTGACATAGAGCTCTTCGATAATCCCATTAGTAGGAGAGTAAATATCAGTTTGACCCGAGATCTTGACGATACCAGATTCTTCCACTTGCTCGACGATATCAGCGCGAGTTACTTTTTCAAGATTGTAATCAGTTTTGTCACTACCAGTCAAAGCTCGAACTATAATCAGAACGATGATGATTGTCACGATTATCAATGCAAGCTTTTTTTTGCGAGAAAGTTTTTTAAACCAAGTAACTCTATTATTGATAAAAGTTTTAATTCGTTTCATGATGGATTTTAGACATAAAAAATAAGCCAGTCTATAAACTTATATTACCCGTTTTATATGTGGATGTCTATGTTTGACGTAGTTCTCGGAGGCGATACTCAACTATCTTACGAATCAGCTCTAAAGGTAAGTCTTTATCAATAGGAAACTGAATTGTTCCTTTGCCTGATGTATCGTACTCAGCTGTTTCTGGGAAATCTGCTTCCATCTCTGTCGTATATGGATACATCGAAATATGTTTCTTCCAGGCTGCAAAATATACCAAATATGTGCCATCAAGATTGAAAGTCGGCATATTGTAGCGAATCGTTTCTTCCACACCTGGAGCAACCTTTTTAATAAAGTCACGCAACTCTTGAAGCTTTGGTCTTATCTCTTCAGGGAAACTTGAGATATATTGTTCGATAGTAGTAAATTTTTCAGACATAGATATTACCAACAAATAAACCAGAAACACTTTTTCTCTTTTGATTGTACAGTAGGTTGTGGCGTTGTTTCTACAGGTTGAGGTACTTTTTTTGTTGGTGAAACTTTGTTTTCATTTACAGACTTTGTTGTTGGTTCGGGTTTTATAGAAGCTGAGTTTGGCTGCACAATCTCTGCATTGATAGCGGGGACTGTCATCTCAGATCCAGAACGATAATATAATTTCTTAGTATTGTTTGTAGTTGTCTTGGCTGCAAGTTTGTTGGACCACTCACCGGTAGCACATCCATTGCCTCCACGGATCATGTAAAAATAAGTCGTATTAGGTTTAAGATACCCAATCTCCATTTTTTGCACTCCTTTATTGTCATTTGAGACATTAAACTCAGCACCATATTGCAAAGCAAGTTGATTTTCACCAAAAGAAACTACATATTTACTTGTACTTCCGCCTGTCGGACTGAAAAACAATGTAGCAGTAGTACGCTCTGAGTTGATCTGGAAAAGATCTGGTGCATTGGTGGGTTTTTGGTTTGAACAGCCGGTCGATACTCCAGATACCTGACCGCTATTACTGCTGCCACTACTCGTAGCTGCAACTATAGTACCTGCGGACTCAGTACCAAATAATCCAAATACTGAAAACCCAGTAGTTGAACACGTGACTGTATTTGCGGTAGTATCTACAGTACACGGGGCAAGTGAGTGCCATGATCCTCCACTATAACGATATATCACAAGACTTGATTCCTCCATACCTGTAATATCACTATCATCATAGGTAATGGTAATATCTATCGGTTCATCAAATGAAGTCACAGAAGTACCGACACCTGTCAGTGCTTTAAGATCATAGATATGTTCGGCAGAATACTCAAGGCCATTGGGTAAGCCAAGTGTTCCAATTACATCATCACCATCAAGTAATTTGATTTGATACACAGCATCGGCATTGGTAGCGTCACTAGGAATGTCCAAAGAGATACCATCACCACCACTCATCAACTCTGCTGTACCACCAGCTGTGTAAGTGATACTTTCCGATGACTCAGAAAGTACTTCAGATGAAGCTGTACATCCATCTGTAGTAAACGTATCATCACTACCAGTCACTGTATTTTCATATCCGTCTATCGATACAACTCGGTAATGATATGTCGTACAGCTGACTAAACCCGTGATCTCGACATCATGGCTTGTTACGCGAGGTGATGTGTTTTGTTCAGAAGTCGTACTTCCATAACTAGTAGTCAGTCCATACTGCACTCTACTTGAGGCGATTTCATCAGTTGTCCATGTAATATCGGTACTTGTATTTGCTGTCGTAGCTACAACTGAAGAAACAACAGGTGGGAAAAGTGACTCTACAAATCCACTTCCAACGGTGCGATTGTAAAGTATCCGATGTCCTGCATTATTAAGATGGATTCCATCCCCTTGATTGTAAGTTGCTACCATAAATCCATCACTTGGACCCACAGCTATACGTGTCCAAAAGTCGAGATACGTATCTGGATAGGTTGAAATAGTACTGTTTTTTACTGTCACTAAAGCATCTCTTTGTCCTTGAATACCATAATTTCTTGGCTGTGAAGTACTAATCCAGATCGGAATTCCTTGTGCATCGGCCAAAGCAACTATCGTCGCATAATTCGCCATAGTCGTTGTCGGGAAAATATTATTCCCAATATCATTACTTGGTAAATTCACCAGAATACCATCAGGATCTTGTGCGATAGCTTCTTCGATGTTATGACCCACGACTCCACCAGATGCGACTGGCAAGACACTAGTTGTGGTATAACCACCAACAGCGAGATTGACGACTTCATTAGCAGGATTGAGTTCTTCGAGATATGCTGCAAATAAGTTTACCCAAGAATTAGATGACGGAGAAGCTCCTGTACCTGCGGCAGTTGAGGATCCTAAGACGACAATTTTCTTACCGGCTGTAGTGTTATTACTTTTATTGATAGTGATCGTCATGGTGTCAACTGCCGTACCACCATCATCATCTGTGACCGTGAGTCGCAATGTCGTGGTACCAAAGGCAAGATCAGAAACAACAGTTGTAGGGGCAGTTGAACTTAGAATATATGCTCCAGTACTCGTGGTTTCTTCCCAAAGATATGAAACAATCGTTCCATCCGAATCAGTACTACCGGTGCCTGATACAGTAACAGAGTGTGTTGGAAGCGTAATTGTCTGATCTACACCTGCTGATGCAACTGGATCGCCATTTACCGCATCTGTCGTAAATGTATAGTCAGTCGATGTTGCTGTATTATTACTCCCATCTGTTGAAGAAACACGATAATGATAAGTTGTGGCTGCTGTCAGTCCTGTCAAAGATACGGTATGTGAAGTAGCATTACTATTTCCTGTTGTGGTGCTACCATAACCAGTAGTCAATCCATACTCGACACTTGAGTTACTTGATTCATCAGTTGTCCAAGTAATACTCGCGGTTGTAGCTGCGGGATCACTAGCAACAGCTGAGATAATTGGGTCGGTTACATCAGCTGTAGCACCATTATCAAAGATCTCCATCACACCCAGATAGCCAAAACCATCAGTAGAAGTATTTCCAGTACCATGGGTCATCCCAATTCCTATCTGACCACTTACATTCGGCTCTACATCTTCAAATGTTACATAATTATTTACATTATTAGCTGCATCATGCGTCAACGTTGTTTGTCCAGGAATCGTATAGTTTACGGTCCTAACATCAGATACCGTTATTCTTGATCCGAATAGTCGAATATCATACGTATGACCTTCAGTCAATCCACCAAGTGTTATGGTATAGGCTTGCGGGCTAGAAAAAAAACCAGTTCTTGAAATATAGATCGTATCACTTGTAGCAGTAGATGGGTAAAGACTACTTGCAGTTGTACCAACCAAATTTACTGCAGATATAACTCTGTCCATAGTGGCTGTAACAGAGCTCGCTGTTCCATCAGTTTCTATTAGCGACAATGGTGTAGTACCTTGTGTTGGAGTCATATTATTCCAACCAGTAGTCAGGGTACGATTATTGAAGTCTCCAAAGTCAATACGATAAATTCCCGTTGCTGCATAACTACTAGGCGCTTGGAAAAGGAATAAAAATCCAAAAACGAATATAATAATAATTTTCTTCACCATACGAAAAATTACACGCATACCTTTCATCTTAGGGTACTATAAGTGACAAATCAAATTCAAATTGGGATAAATAAAAACTTTAAATAGCTAAAGATGAGAAGGATTCCAATGTAGATAATGTTACAGACACCGATTCATTGTTCAGATAATCTATACTAACCTTTGAAAGGAGGAAACAATTATGAAACGAATGACCTGTAATCAATTGGGTGGCGCATGCGACAAAGAGTTCAAAGCTGAAACATTTGAAGAAATGGCAAAGCTCAGCCAAGCACATGGTATGGAGATGGCAGCTGAGAAAGACGAAGCTCATCTAGAAGCTATGGATAAAATGACCGAAATGATGAATGAACCTGAAGCTATGCAACAATGGATGGATGAGAAACGTGCAGAGTTTGAGGCATTACCATAACTGTTAAATTTCATT
>JBGSBR010000032.1:0-8536 GCA_041730495.1 Weeksellaceae bacterium
GTCTTTGCTTCAAGATAAGCGTTACCAACATCGGATACCCAGAGATGTAAGTCATTAAGCTCAGCCAAGAACACGACAAGCCTAATACCTCTCAACGAAACAACGCCAGAATATACGCTTTCAGTGTTGGGATCAGTAAGATGTCCTCCAGCAACAAGACGTGCCTTGTGCCGACCATTGTGTTTGACATCATAAATGATATGACAACGAATTTTCTTATACCCTGCTGGTGCTTGTCCACCCTTTCCTTTGTCGACAAACGTTTTGTATTCAAGGAGTTGCCCCATTTCTATCGCTTCAGCTTCTTGCCATTTGGTATTTCCGTTTTTCTTGTCAAGTTCAATTGCTTGTTGATGTGTTCGAGGCACTTGAACACCAAACTTCCAGAATATATCTCGCCGATAACTCTTAAGCTTTGCTTGGTTTATAAGTCGTTGAAGCTTCTTCTCATTCTTTGCGTAACGACGAAATCTTTTCCAACCTGGAGTATCGATGAGATTATTCCGTCGTGCATACTCTGCACATGTTACCGGGTCGTCACTTGCAATTAAATCAAGTGGTTCATATGTTGTCTCCCCAGTCTCCCATTCTACTAACACGTTGAATGACGATCCTTTGTAATCTTTGTCTGATGATTGTAAAGGTCCTTGATGTGCAACAATGCGACGAAACTTGTACAACTGCTCAGTGTCGTTATCAATTTCATTGTTCTCTTTCTCAATGCGATCGATAATCTCGTTGTATGTAAGTATTTCATCAACAGTTGAGTTCGGTACTTCGCAAATAAACTTCATGTATTCTGACCCTTTCTTCAAATCATCTTCTTTATCAACAACTGCTCTGACGACACGGGCACGAAATCGCTGACCGTCATCTTCGGCATCCTTCAGGAATGTTCGACCAATTAAATCCTTCGGGTCAATCGTAACCATATGTCGTTTGACACTTGGACTATCCCGCGCTTCAACATCTTCTTGACAAGTTGACGATCGAATGAAAATTTTATCGCCAAGATAGTTGGATGCTGTCTCCCCACCAATTGGAGAAAGACGTTGGTGGCTTGGAAGGATCTAATGCAGATCGAATAGCAGAACGATAGATGATCTTGTTTGACTTTGTCAGTACCTTGTATGTCAGGGCATCACCAACATTTAGTGCAATGCCGACCCACCAGCCTTGTTCTTCATTTGATCCAGATGGAAAGGAATCGGAATACGCATGATAGTAGACCGGTTCATAAAATGAAAAATGTAAAAACTTGGATATGTCCGGTGTTCGTCCAGTCAACTTTTGTTCAGGAGGTATCCAATTAAGTGCAGCACTGGCAAGGTGATTTAACAATAAACAAACATACATTAAACATAATAACCATGTATTTGCCGGTGCACCGGAACGGTTCATCACTCTATTAGTGGTTGACTTGATTGTACCATATCGGTTTTCTGCAAAATTTTGATTTTCATGGTAAGGCTCTGAATACCATGCACTGATGAATAACGCACGAAGTATTTGTTGAACACGTAAACTCATCTCTGCCTTTGCACAATCACTGACTAACTTGTTCATTGCTCCCCGTTCTCTAATGTTATCTTCCAGAGTATTGACAAACTCCTTATCAGTTTTCAAACCATAACAGTCTACTACCAGAGTATCTCTACCAACAAATATCTGAGCTGCCGTGACGCCACTATCAACTGCAGGAGTGTCACTAAAGATGGTGTCGGTAGCTACTGGCTCATTACGTCGTTTCACATTGCATGCCGGGAAACGTGAACGCCAATGTTGCTTCAAGGTATCAGAGACTCGACCTCTTGCATACTGTGTCGTAACATCAAACGTTTTCTTGATTGTTTCGGCAGGAGCCCAACCAAATAACGGACGTAACAATTCAAAATTTGCTTTGACTTGCTTGATATCCGTATCGTTTACGTCGTACACATCGTGAAAACCTTCTGGATTTACAAAATCCATAAGGTCATCAATAAATTCATCGTAATCAATGTATTCTACTGCATCAAAGAATTCTACTTCTGGTATAGTCGTATGCGTTGCGATGGTGCGATGTCGATACTCCCCATACTGATCAAAGTTAGCATCTTCATGATCATCAATGGATGTATCGTGAAACTCGTCGATATTTTCGATGATGTTGTCATACAAACTTGGATCCCAGTTGACATCCGATGTCATGATGACATGAGGTAAGGAATTTAGTTCGTCATTAGTTGGCTTACGACAACGGAGATATGCTAATCCATTCTTGAATTCTAACGGCATTTGATATCCATCTATTAAAATTCTTTGCTTACCACCTGATATATTCTGCACTGTAAGCGATAAAGGGAAATCTGACAGTCGTCTAAACAAAGAACTGATTGTGTTACAATCACTAATTTGCTATGGTAAGGAGACTGATCGTTGCTATTAACAAACTCTAATAAATTGTGATTATTCTATTACTAATATTTCTTGTCGTTGCGCTGGTGTTGTTGAATAGATCCTTATCTATTACCAGCTGTAGGACTTGTACTAGGTTCCTTATAGTACAGCATGTTCCCTGGATTAGTACAGCATGTTCTCTGGAGTAGCCGGATATTTGCAGGGGTATGTGGGAAACGAAGGACTAATCACAGAATCATATCACTCCCCTTAGTTCTGAATTACTGCATATCCCTAGCTGAAAACACATACATTTTAAAATGCTGTAGTTCCACCAAAAATGCGAGTTTTAACGAGATTCTTTCTGGGTATAGTAGCATACAAGACGGGCTGCTGATCTACCATTCAAGAGGCACTCTCAACGGACGTCCTCGCGATTCATTGCATTCATTATCAGCAGCATCAACAACTCCAGCATGAACAACCAACACCAAACATTCTTTATTTAATTCGTAAGTCAATACATGTCCGTTTTGGACAAATGGATACTTGATCATTATGTACTTTTCACGTTTGAAGGCATCCACTAATTAGAATCGTTGTATCTCTCAAATTGATTAAACGCCAGGTACAAACACATCAAATCATATAATTCAATTATTTGACAAACTTTCAATTGTAATATATCATGAAATACACGGCCAATTTTGATGCTTCAACTCACATATTGATCCTCATGTGTTCAGGTGTCATTATATTTCATTAACCGAGAACTGAATCCATTAAACAAGCCCGTAGGAAGTATAATAAGCACTACTCATTTCGAGTATGTAATATTAGTACAATACAAGAAGTACTGTAAAATGTCGAGCAAAGGACTTGACGTCAATTGCAAATACAGTAACGAGTAGTACGTTCTCCGAGCTTTCCGAATATAATAAAGCCGTCGTCCAATTCCTACTGTAGCGGAAATAATCGATGATATGCCGAAGTACATAATTCTCATGATTTTTGTGGATGAAAATACTGCTGTTGATACAATATTGAATATTTTAATGAATATGTGTCCAAATTGGACACTTGAAGAAGCAAAATAATGCTGCTAGTACCGTGTATCCAAAAACTGAATCGTTGTTTTAATTGATAATCGGTAAGAGCCTCGGAAAATTCGTTGTTTGTTTCTATTTTCCAAATTGAGTTGTGCATGTTGAAATTTGTTATGGTGAATAATATGAATTACTTTTGATGTTGTGAAAGTACTACTTGTCGGAATTTGTTGATTAAATATAAATTCGATAATAGAATTTTCTCAGCATTAATTTGTGATATCGTACGTGTTTATTGGCCCGTTGGATCAAAAATTACGTACACTAACAATTTGTTTCATTATTATTACCAGTATTTTCTTCTTCTTCAGTTTCTTCATCAGCATCATTGATGAGATTATCAGTGTTTCCTGAATAGAACAGTATTGGTTTCAATAAATGCCAGACCTGTGGATAACTCCAATGTTTACTGACAATATCAGAGGGATTCTTCTTTCCATCAATCCAATAGTATCCTAATACTTTTGCAGCAATCATTTCCCTCACTCTATGGTATGACAATGCATTGTGCCTTTTGTTCAGTGATGAATGTGGGATTGAACTGTTGGTAACAACTGCTTGATTATCACCAAACATGAAAGACTTTGTATTAACAGGAACACCAAGATACCTTAATGTTGTTCTCATATCAATGATTTGATCAACAGATATCCTTGCAGCTGTGAATTCTGATCCAAATGTTGCTGTCTCTACTGTTGCTTGGCGTTTACTATACCAATCAACCAGTGTCTGATTACAGAAGTGAAGAATTCCAGTGACAGATCTTCCGGTAAGCATATCATGATATAGATTAGCATCAGTGTACGTGACCGTAGTGACAGCTTTACCAAGGGGCGGCGGTGCATCCTTTGGTAGTAGTTCTTGAACATTACCGTAAACAGTGTGGCACCACTCAAAATCTTGATCGGGAAGATTTGAGAAATCAGGTTCTTGTATTCTCACACGTATTGCAGCACACTTGAACTTCTTGAGGTAACCATACATTCTTTTTAATCGTTCCAGATGACCTATTCTTGGAGCAATACGATACCTGGACATTGTCATTGTTGCAGTTTGTATATCAAACCTTCCAAGAGATACTGCCCATTGTAAGCATCCAATCATTGTCTGATATCTCTTGATGCCTTCTTCATCTAACTCTGCTGTTGTATCTATTTCAGGATGATCACCCTTTTCAAGTGGCGACGTGTATTCTTTCGGTTTGCAACCATACATATTTTCGAATTGGTCTATGAGCTTGACAATGTATTTTCTTGGTCCATAACACAAAGTATCATTGCTGTCACGAACATAGTCACATCCTAAATGGTAAGTTAGCGGCCCAACACCTTTCAACTTAAACTTATGTTCTTCCTGAAGTTTACTAATTATTTCTTCTGGTTTCCTAGCTGCAATCAACAGGTCATCGACGTATACAGCAATGTATTCATACAATCCGTCGTTCTCTCTCATCCATATGTCGGATTCCGCTTTACTTTGTACAAATCCCATTGATCTCAAGACATCGGAAAATCTTTGATGCCAACATAAACCGGATGACCTCAAGCCGTACAATGCTTTGTCAATCAACAAAGTGTGTCCTGCGAGTATACCAAATTCTGGACCACCGACAATGTATACTTTTTCTTTGGTCTTTGCTTCCAAGTATGCATTACCAACATCAGCTCCCCATAGTTCTAAGCTATTCAACTCGGCTAAGAATACCACAAGTCGTATACCTCTCAGTGATACAACTCCGGAATACACACTTTCAGTGTTTGGATCTGTGAGATGACCACCGGCAACAAGACGAGCTTTATGTCTACCATCGTGCTTGACGTCGTATATCATGTGACATCGGATCTTCTTGTATCCAGCTGGCGCTTGCCCACCTTTGCCTTTATCAATGAACGTTTGATATTCTGACAGCTGACTCATTTCTGTTTCTTCAGCATCTTGCCATTTTGTATCTCCATTCTTCATATCTATTTCAACTGCTTGAGAATGCGTTCGGGGTACTAGTACACCAAACTTCCAGAAAGGTTCACGACGATAGCTTTGAAGCTTTGCTTGATTGATCATGCGACTAAGCTTCTTCTCACTTTTTGCATAACGTCGAAAACGTTTCCAACCTGCAGTATCAAGGAGATTATGCCGCTTGGCATATTCAGCACATGTTACGGGATCGTCACTTGCAATTAAATCTAAGGGTTCGTATGTTGTCTCCCCAGACTCCCATTCCACTAACACATTGAAAGCTGACCCTTTGTAATCTTTATCTGATGAATGCAAAGGTCCTTGATGAGCAGTAATGCGACGAAACTTGTACGTTTGCTCCGTGTCGTTTTCAATATCTTGGGTCTCTTTTGCAATGTAATCGAGAATTTCATTGTAAGTAAGGATCTCATCCACCGTTGAGTTTGGTACTTCACAAATAAACTTTATGTGTTCTGACCCTTTCTTAAGATCCTCTTCTTTATCAATAACAGCACGAACAACACGAGCACGAAAACGTTGTCCATCTTCTTCGGAGTCCTTGAGAAACTGTCGTCCAATTAAATCTTTCGGGTCAATGGTGACCATGCGTCGTTTGACACTTGGATCACTATCCAATTCAATATCATCTGGACGTTTAGATGATCGAATAAAAATTTTGTCACCAAGGTAATTGGATGAAATCTCCCCTCCAAGTGGAGAAAGACGCAGGTTTCGCTTGGCTGGATCTAATGCTGACCGAATCGCAGAGCGATATATGACCTTGTTTGTCTTGGTAAGGATCTTGTAAGTCAAAGCGTCTCCAACATTTGTTGCTATACCAACCCACCAACCTTGTGCTTCAGCGGGTCCAGAAGGAAACTTGTCTTTATATTCATGATAATAAACGGGTTCATAGAAGGAGAAGTGAAGGAACTTGGATATATCTGCCGTACGTCCTGTAAGCTTTTGTTCGGGTGGGATCCAGTTGAGAGCGGCACTAGCAAGGTGATTTAATAGGATGCAAACATACATCAAGCATAACAACCAAGTGTTTGCCGGGGCACCGGAGTGGTTCATGACACGGTTTGTAGTAGCCTTGATAGTACCATAACGATTCTCTGCAAAGTTTTGGTTCTCATGGTAAGGTTCACTAAACCATGCGCTAATGAACAACGCTCGAAGTATGTCCTTAACGCGCGAACTAATTTCTGCTTTTGCGCCATCACTAATGAGTTTGTCCATTGCTCCCCGTTCTCTGATGTTATCTTCTAAGGCATTAACAAATTCTTTGTCACTCTTCAGGGGATATACATCAGCCACCAAGGTGTGTCTACCAACAAAGAGTTGCGCTGCTTTTACGCCACTGTCAACAGCAGGAGTATTACTGAAAATAGTATCAGTAGCAACGGGTTCATTACGTCGCTGGACATTACAAGCAGGAAAGCGAGATCGCCAATGCTGCTTTAATCTGGTATCCGTCACTCTTCCGCGAGCAAACTGTGTTGTCACATCGAATGTTTTCTTGATTGTATCAGCAGGCGCCCATCCAAACAAAGGTCGTAACAGTTCGAAATTGGGCTTGACTTGTTTGATATCGGTAAGATGAATGTCATAAACGTCACTAACACTTTCAGGATAAGCAGCATCCATGAGATCATCAACAAGATCATCAAATGGAATATGCTCTATAGCATCAAAGAACTCTTCTTCAGGTAATATGGAATGTGTAGCAATAGTTCGGTGTCGATACTCCCCATACTGATCAAAGTGTTCATGAGCAATGTCATCAACAGTTATGTCGTGAAATTCTTCAAGGTCATCAATGACATTGTCATATATACTTGGGTCCCAATCAATATCAGATGTCATGATGATATGAGGTAAGGAACTTAATTCAGCTTCCGATGGTTTACGACAAGCAAGGTAAGGTAAACCATTCTTGAAATCTAACGGGAGCTGATAGCCATCAACAACTATACGTTGCTTGCCACCAGGTAATAGACGCGAGCGATCATTGATATCGGCACCAAATGCTTCCATCTGGAGGCATGACAGGATACTCTTTCCTTTACCAAGCAATGCCATTTGATGGAATGTTGCAATTGCATCGCCCTTGTGAGTACTAATAAATGCTTGTGCTGTTACGATACGTAACTGAGTAACCGTATGACCTGCTAATCCAGAGACATCGACAAAGCGTTCGCTGCCTTCAAGTACCAACATGTCGTCACCACATATGCCACCATTGGCGCCACGATCTACGAGCGCTTTTTCCATGACAGCAACATCATGTTGTCCAACCCGATAGTTAACTTGTGTCATATGTGCCGAGTAACTATTACCTTGAAAGGTAAATGTTTCACCCTTATTCAAGTAGTAAGTTTTATCGCCAACTTGAACTGTACTTGGAGCTGATACACTTTCGTTTGCTTTTCTGCTTTTGTACTTCTTTTCAGGTGTGCTGTTAGCAGCAAGAACCTGTCGTATATCACCTGCAGATGATGTACGACCCGCCATATATGCAAGTAATGTATCACCATCATCAACATTACCCTTGATATCATCAGTTTCAATTTTACCAACATCATGATTCATGACTTCATAGTCAATAAAATCATCTAAATTGACAACATCACTAACGTCATGCACGTTCGCTTGTCGTTTGGCTTGGAACGGTTTACGGTTTCCGTTGCGTTGATTCATTCTCTCTTGCCGTCGCTTAGCAATCAACCGGTCCCTCTGCTCTTGTGTCAACTTATCCCACTCATCCCTTGGGACCCTTGAGAGGGCGCTTGACGTACTCTGACCATCACTACTGGTGTTGGTAGAATTGACCATCATGATATCAGAAATATCAGTATCTATGTTGTATACTGCATATCCTTCATCATTGTTACCACTTTGATACATATCAGGATCCGTTTCTACAGTCGTTGTATACACGGCACGTTTCTGCTTGCCAGGAAGAGTAATCTTCTTGTCGAAAGTAGAACACGCTGACAACAACAGTTCCATGTAGCTGTCGTAAAGTAATGGTGGATTACCTCGAGCAATGTCTTGATCACCGATCTGCTTAACATATGCAAGCTCTGTTG
>JBGSBR010000033.1:0-8451 GCA_041730495.1 Weeksellaceae bacterium
ATAGACACCGATCAAGATGAGGGCATATACGCGGATGATGTTTACGATGAACATCCCGATCACAGCCGGGATAAATGCTAAGATAAGTTTCGTATGATTAAATTTCTTCCAATCGACGAGACTGACTAACGTATATAGTGCAGTAAAGAGAAAGATCGAGTCCAGTCCAGAGCAGGCTTCCTCGATCCGTACTGTGAAGTTGCGGACAAATAACGTGAGGTTCCCAACATCTTTCACTGGTGTGATATGCAGCGAGAGCAAGAATGCGACACTTTTCAAAACTGCGTTGCTAAAATATGGCCATAACTTCCAAACCTCAAAAATGCTGAAGTAAAAGATGACAGAAAGGATGAGACAGATAGCGATCTCCTTTTTAAACGTAAAGACGAAGTAGCGGATAAACTTCAGACCAAATACACCGATAGCCAGAAAAAGTGGAACAGAGATCAAAAGCAGATGCGTGATTATAGATAAACCTATATTTGAGCTAAGGCTCTTTTGATCAAGTAACTGATTGGCAGCATAAAAAAATACTCCGGTAAGAATAAAACTTAAGATAATAAAGAAAATGTTGTAACGGTCATAATTTATATGTTTAATCTGCTTGATGTGATCTCGAGTAAGGATGATGAAGGCGAGTGCAGAAAACAAAATCATCTTACCCATATTGGCATAGATGTAAAACGAAAACCCGTATAGCAGCTTGGTGGAGATAATCCAGGGACCGACGATTCCAGAGACTAGGATAAATAAGACACAAAAAACTAACAGTTTTGTGATGAAAGATCTGAAACCTTGAGGTTGTTTAGATAACAAGATGCGTAATAAGTTCATTATTGTTCTTTGGTGATTTTTGCTAACTCTTTGAGTACGAGATCGGGGACATAGATAAACTCTGACTTTTTGTAGCCGTTTCTAATGAGTGAGTCACGCACACTTTTGGAGAGTACGACTGGATAGTAGTCATCGACTGCTCGAGCCAGTGTTTGTTGCTCAGTTTGATCTTCGAAGATATCATAACCGATAGTGAGGATACCTTTTGCTTTGACTGATGTTTTGTAACCGAGATTTTTCAGTCTTTCATAAAAACGAGTTTTGTATTCTTTGAGTCCATCTTTGGTCGCTCTGAAGACAATTTTGCGACCTTGAGCGATTTCGATAATTCTTTTTACAACGATGTCAGAAGGATCAACAAGGGTAACTTTTTTATATTTTTTACTGATTGATTCAAGTGAGATGGTATCTTCACTATTCTGGATCAACGATTTTTCATCTTCAGATTGAACGAAGCTTTTGTGAAATTTATCACCGATGATGATCATGCGTTTTGGTTTCAGTTTTAAATCTTTTTCTATGATGCGAATATCTTGTGCGATGAGGTCTAGTTTGTGAGGGGATAGGTCATACGCAGTGTCTCCTGGTAAAAAGATCTGATCATCTTTGACCGGGAAGAATACGTATTCACCGACGTTACTACCATCTGATCTCAGTATTACATCTTCAAGATCTTCATATAATGTCGAGATGTCATAATAATTCCAGATATTTGTATAGCTTGGTTTATGCTGAGCAATAGTTACAACCTCATCATCTTTATGATTGAGAGCAAACTGCATACCGATAAAATCACTTTTCCCGATAAACAAAAGTGAATGACCTGATTTCATATAGAGATCAAGTTTTCCTATTTGAATCTTTTGGATGAGTGCAGTTTGTGCCTGAAGTACTTTTTCCAGCCATGTACGATGTTCGATAGTATCAATCAATGTTTTAATTCCTGCGATACCAAATGTATAAAGGATGATATTGGGGATATGATAGATAATATTGGCGCGACCGATTGGCTCACCGATAAAATCCCAGATGAAATCTATGCCAGCAAGGAGTGAGGGTGACAAATTCGTCCAACTAGGAAGGGTTTTAACCACTGTATCGAAGTACTCTGCCCAGATCACAAACGCTGCTCCAGCAAGGAGTGAAGCAGGGAAGGCAATGAGTTTCAAAAATGAAATAATACGATTATCTTCGTTTTTATGTTCAAATGTTTGTAAAAGTTTGATTTCTTGAGGTGTTAGTGGAGTATTTTTACGAAATTTATCTGAGATCTTGATAAGTTTTCGTTTTTGAGCCTTCATACGGGCAATTATACACCTTATCAACTGTTCGATTCAGGATTATATGAGGTATATGTATGTTATTATTATATATTCATGAATATCGAACAAAATTTATTTATTCTTTTCACCATTGTTGTCGGTGGCTTTTTAGTCGCTGATCTTGGCTTCTTCAATCGCAAAGCACATCGTATTGCTCCCAAAGATGCTTTGATCCAGTCAGCTTTTTGGATTGCAATCTCATTTGCTTTTGCGTTTCTCGTCTTCTTATTCATGGGACGTGAGTCGGCTGCAGAGTTCATGAGTGCTTATGTCACTGAGAAGATGCTGTCAGTAGATAATTTGTTTGTGATCTTACTTATCTTTAGTTTCTTCAAACTTGATGAAAAGTATCATCATAAAGTGCTTTTCTGGGGAATACTCGGTGCGATAGTCTTCCGAGCCTTATTTATCGGAGTTGGAGCGATTATCATCGAGCAGTTCCATTGGGTACTTTATATCTTCGGTGGGATATTGCTTTATACAGGTATCAAACTCTTACAAGATAAAAAAGAAGAACACGTAGATTTCAATAACAATAAAGTACTTGTGTTTGCTAAGAAATTTTTACCCTTTACGACTGCTGATCATAACGGTAGATTTATCATCAAAGAAAAAGGTAAATGGCATTTTACTGTGTTGTTTATGATTGTTCTGCTCGTCGAAAGTACTGATATCATCTTTGCAATCGACTCTATACCTGCAGCATTCTCGATCAGTCATGATCCGTTTATCGTATTTACCTCAAATATCTTTGCTGTCATGGGACTCCGAGCCCTCTTTTTCCTGATTGAAAGTGTGATCCATAAGTTTCATCATCTGCAAAAAGGACTTTCATTCATCCTCATTTTCATCGGTGCAAAGATGCTTCTAGGTATTGTCGATATTCATATTTCATCACTCGCTTCTTTTGCCGTGATTATGACTGCACTCGGTTTGTCACTTATTCTCTCAGTACTCTTTCCTAAAAAGATCTAATCAAAACACTTCCTCACATATCTCTTACATGATTGCGAAACAGTTCTGCATAGAGCCTTTTATAGTAACTCTATTATTATTTATACAAAAGTATGAATCCCATTGATGATGATTTAATTGACGATATTGCGTTGACTGATAGTGATAAAAGTGATGAGTATTATACTGCTGATTTAGTGCGCGGAGAAAGTGATACCTTATTTGATGATCCTGAAAACAATAATACAGACTTAGGTGGAGTAATAGCTAGAGAAGATGTGATGGATGCTGATAATGATGGTAGTATCGCAGGACTTCCTGGTCATCCAGGGATCGATGAAGATACGGGTTAACGATTGATATCGTATTTGGTCGTTTCCGCAATTGCCCATTTGGCGGTCATGAGCTTTTCTTCTATCAATGCACGATGTAAGCAATACAGATTGACTATGAAAATAGTGAGTGCAAGGATAGGATGCTTGATAAGCTGAGGGAAAATATACTGAAATTTATATGTGATGGGTATAGCATATGCCGCAGCTACTGTCTGAGGTGTAAAGATACGCAGCATGCGTTTACGAGCTGCTATAAAGCGTTTATTTTGTCGTAAATGATCACGTAAAGTGGCAGGTGAGCGGAAATAGACTATTGCATCGCGGACATGTTCAAAATCATAGCCGAGTTTATTACAAACAAAGTACATGAAGTTGTCATTGGCGATCATGTCTTCAGGCACAACAACTTTTTTATAAAACTCTTTTTTGAGAGCTAAGATACGACCATCACAGCCATACGGCGTATTACGATTGTTATGTACGGTGCGGATCTGATCATATGCTACAAATGAAGCATTCACGGCTTTTTCGATCAAAGTAGTGCCGGCAATTGGTTGTGGATTACCACCAACATACATTGTGTTTGGTTTATCAATCAATGGTTTGATGAGATTATCAATTACAACTGGATTTGCGAGTAAGATATCAGCATCAAATAAAACGATAATGTCTGACTCTGATTTTTGAAATAATGTATTTAAATGTTGTGATTTACCGATGCGAAGTCGGTACTCATGCACTACAACCTTTGGATTAGCTAAAGATTTTACGATTTGTACAGTATCGTCTGTACTACCATCAGAGATCAGTAAGATTTTATCAAGTGTATATGTTTCTTTTTTTTGCGTGAAAAGAGATTGAAACATTTTTTCGATGTTGTCTTCTTCATTTAAAGCTACGATGCCAATGGTGACTGATGGTTTACGCATAATTTAGGTTGTCGGGAAGACCTATTATAGCATATTTGTGCAGCTGATATTATGCAGCTTTGCTTTCTATCACAACATCTGGTACACTTAATACATCTTGAACACTACATACCCTCAACCATCAACGCGTAAATGTCCAGATTGCGGAGGAAAGACTCTCTTGGTATCTCAATCAGAAGAAGATAATGGCGGTCATGGTACAATTATCACCTCAGTCTATCGTTGTGCAGATGATGCATGTCAAAAAGAAGCTGATAAACGTATGGCTAAACAAGCCAAGCTTCAAGTCGATCAAGAAAAAGCTAAAAAACGTAGACTTGAGAATATCCAAGAAAATCGTAAAAAAACTGCACTTGAGAAAAACAAGAATAAATAACCTAACTCTTTCTTTTTAGGTCAAACTGTGTTATAATATACCTATTATCGTACGATAGATTCTGCTGACTACATCAATTAATTTTCTGCGGGAGCTATTCTTACTCAAATTTATTGTTCTTTTATGTACAACTCTTATCGTGGTGGCGGAAACGGAAACCACCGAAATCGTTTTAGAAAATCATCTGGTAATCGTAACCAATCGTCCCAGTCAATCTCACATTCTCGTTATGTGAAAAAAGCTGAGTTCGTGGCAACTGATCCAGTCGCACCATCAACTGCTTCGTTTCAAGATTTTGCTATTGATACACGTATCAAACAAAATATTGCACGTCGTGGATATACAACGCCTACCCCAATTCAAGAAAGTGCGATTCCGCATATCTTGGAAGGTAAGGATATTATCGGTATCGCCAATACTGGCACAGGTAAAACTGCTGCTTTCTTATTGCCTTTACTGCATAAAGTACTGCTCAATCGTAAAGAGCGCATCTTAATCGTCGTTCCAACTCGTGAACTTGCAACACAGATCAGAGATGAACTGCGTAAGTTTACCGATACTCTCGGTATTTACTCAGCAGTCTGTATCGGTGGATCATTCATGGGCAAACAGATGTATGAGCTTCGTAGTAATCCAAACTTCGTGATCGGTACTCCTGGTCGCTTGAAAGATATGGTTGAACGAAGAATTCTTAATCTTTCATTGTTTACCAATGTCGTACTTGATGAAGTAGATCGAATGCTTGATATGGGATTCATCCAAGATATGCGTCATTTACTGACACTTATGCCAAGTGAACGTCAATCATTATTCTTCTCAGCCACTATGACTGAATCAATTAAACAATTGATTTACTCATTTTCACATGATCCAATCTTGGTCTCAGTGAAAACTCATGAGACAACTCATCACGTCGAACAAGATGTGGTGAAAGTCCAAAGAGGTATGGTCAAGATCGAGGTCTTACATGACTTACTGCTCAAAGCAGAAGCTAAAAAAGTATTGATCTTCGGACGTACAAAACATGGCGTAGAGCGATTATCCTATGAGCTGATTGAACGTGGTTTCAAAGCTGCATCAATTCATGGTGATAAAACACAATCACGTCGTAATCAAGCTATCAAACAATTCAAAGATAATAATATCGCTATCCTGGTCGCGACCGACGTAGCATCACGCGGTATTGATATCGATGATATAACGCACGTCATCAACTATGATGAACCTGCAACGTATGAAGATTATATTCATCGTATCGGACGTACTGGACGCGGCAACAAAGCTGGTACAGCACTTACGTTCATCCATGCATAATAAATAACTTGGATATAGAATAGCCGGTCGAAAGATCGGCTATTTTTTTGGGAAGATGAGAAGAGATGCTGTGACAAGCTCAGGATGACCATAAGAGATACAGCAGTATTGAATGGAGATTTCACTATATCTGAATGACTATCAGATTAGTTTTTGCGTTGTGCGTTTTTACGTTGAGCTTCGTTTAAGAACTGCTTACGTAATCTCAGACTGATTGGTGTGACTTCGAGATACTCATCATCTGCGATGATATCTAAGTATTGCTCGAGACTGAGTACAGTAGGTGGCTCAAGGATGACCTTGACACCTTCACCAGATGATCGATTATTGGTCAGCTGTTTAGCACGGCAGACATTGACTTCGATATCTTTTTCTTGTGAGCTTAAGCCGACAACCATACCTTCGTATACTTTCACACCAGAACCATAGAACAATAGTCCACGTTCTTGTGCACGAGCCAGACCATAACTGAGTGTTTCACCAGCTTGACTGGCAATCAACGCTCCGTTGCGGACCTGATCCATAGTAGTACCGATTGGTTCGTATCCGAGAAGATATGTATTCATGATGGCAGTACCACGAGTGTTTGTCATGAGAGTACTGCGGATACCGATTAAGTTACGACTTGAGATTTTATAGATTAGACGAAGACCATTGTCTCCATAGGTCGTCATATTGATGAGTTTACCTTTTCGTTTACCGATTTCATCAGTGATTGCACCCATGTAATCTTTATGAACATCGATTGTTATTTCTTCAAAAGGTTCAGATTTTACACCTTCGATCTCTTTGAAAATGACTTGTGGTTTTGACACTTCAAGTTCGAAGCCTTCACGACGCATAGTTTCAATCAAGATTGAAAGATGAAGCTCTCCACGTCCACTGACAACAAAGCCGGTGGTTTCTGGATCATCTTCAATATGTAAACCTAAGTTTGTTTCAAGTTCATGATATAAACGCTCACTGATTTGTCGTGAAGTGACAAATGTTCCTTCACGGCCAGCAAATGGACTGGTATTTGGGCCAATTCTGATTTTGATGGTAGGATCTTCGACATGGATAGGAGGTAAATCTTCAGGAGTACTTGGATCAGTGACTGTTTGTCCAATGGTGAGCTCTGGGATACCAGCAAGAGCTGCAATATCACCTGATACGATCTCATCGACCTCTTGGCGCTTGAGTCCCATACTGGTGAAAAGCTTGGTAGCACTATAGTTACCGATGACTTTTCCATCACTGACAAGAGAAATTTTCATGCCTTTTTTGAGTACACCACGAGTGATTTTGCCGATACAAATACGACCGACATATGAATCATGATCAAGAGTTGAGATCAACATTTGAAAAGGTTTATCGAGGTCAACAGAGCTATTTGGTACTGTGTCTACAATTGTTTGAAGGAGAGGTTTTAGATCACCTGGGAGATCAGTTGTATATTGCTCAGGTAATTCGAGATAAAATTTACCATCACGACCGACTCCGTAAAGAGTTTGGAAGTGAAGCGCATCTTCATCATCGGCAAGCTCGAGGAATAAACTTTCGACTTCGTGTTTTACTTCAAGTGGTCGTGCATCTTTTTTATCAATTTTATTGATAAGAAGAGTGATTTTCAGTTTTGCTTCAAGAGCTTTTTTGAGTACGAATCGAGTTTGAGGAAGAGGACCTTCGGCAGCATCGACTAAAAGAAGTGCACCACTGGCCATGTTTAGGATACGTTCGACTTCACTACCGAAATCTGCGTGTCCTGGAGTATCGATAATATTGATTTTATCTGCTCCAAAAAAAATACTCGTATTTTTAGCAAGAATCGTAATACCTTTTTCACGTTCAAGATCATTGGAATCCATGAGTAAATCTTGTTGCATTTCGCGTTGGTTTTCGCGGAAAACATCAGATTGTTTCAAGATAGTATCAACGAGAGTAGTTTTACCATGATCGACGTGTGCGATGATTGCGATGTTACGAATATTCATATATTTTGTACAACAAATAAACCACATTCAGATTGACTGGTAGCATGCAATTACGTAGATACCAATGAACTCATGTGGAAGATACATAGTATATCAGATTAGTCACGATTTTGCGCTTGCTCTTACTATATTTTTACACCAACCTCATCTCGCTCTTATCGACCATCAGTAAGCTATATCTATTCAAGTTAAAAGTTGCTTAGAAAGGTGGTGAAAGCATGAATAACGCATATGATGATAAAGCAGAAGCAAAAGCTGACCAATGGCAAGCCAAGCTTGATGAACTTCAGGCAAAAGCTAAAGAAGCCACAGCTGATGCACGGATTGCAATCGATGAACAGATTGAAGAGATAAAACGAAAAATGAATGAGTAATTACTAATTAAGATAAATCTTATGGAAACTACAATTATTG
>JBGSBR010000034.1:0-8408 GCA_041730495.1 Weeksellaceae bacterium
TGCTAATACATTGCCTATCTCTAATATTTCCTTGCCTTTATTTTTTTTGACGATATCTATAAAAACAGGAATTTCTACAGAGCGTACGTTAAACCATGTACGATTATAAGGATGGAAAAAGTACTTAAAAGACTTTCCCATGAATTTAAACTGTTTAGTGCGTTTGTAGAAACTCACTGGATAAGTAGCTAGCAAAAAAAGTCCTTTTTCTACTTTTGAAGCGATTGACATATAAGTTAGATTATTTCTATCTGTGGCAATGGAAAGATCAAATGCCCACCGGAATTTATATAATCAGTTTCACGTTTAAGTATATTCTTCTTAAAATGCCATGGTAAAACCAATAAGTAATCAGGCTTAAGTGCTTTTGCTTCTTTTTCAGAGATGATAGGCAAGTGTGTCCCAGGAGTAAATCTACCGAATTTATACTCATTTACTTCAGCAACATAGGGGATCTCTGCAGGTGTAAAACCACAGTATTGCAAAATTACATTTCCTTTCGTGGAAGCACCATAAGCAAAGATTTTTTTACCCTCTGCACAAAGACGTTTTACCAGTGCAGTGAGCTCTTCACGATGTTTAAATATCGCATCTTTAAACTCTTGATAGCCGTCCATAGTATCAAGCTTCGCTTTTTTCTCATTTTCAAGATAATCTGAAATAGCTTTTTCAGCTTCTTGATGTGGATGTGATTGTTTAGCAGCAGTAACTCTGAAGCTTCCACCATTGGTATCATTTGTTTCAATATCAATAATCTTCAAACCGACCGCATCTAATATCCACTTAATTTGTTTAAGCGAGTAATATTCAATATGTTCATGACAAATAGTGTCATATGCATGAGTTTGTAACATCAATAAGATGTAACTTTGTTCAAAGACCCAGATGCCATCATCTGCTAACACATCTGTAATTTCTTTAGCAAACTGTATAGGATCTTCTAGATCATAAAACATAGCAATCGATGTGATAATAGATGCTTTTTTTGTAGGGTGATATTTCTTGATATTTGCGGAAGAGAAGAAATCCGGAATAACATTGATATCTTTTTTGTAGAATTCTCTAAATTTCTCTGCTGTAGGATCAATGCCAACGCGATCATACCCATTATCAGGGTAGCTATTGAGTAATGTAGCATCATTACTTCCGATATCAATGATTAGATCACCGGGTTTTAACGTAACAAACTCTTGTGCTTTCTTCACTATTCCATGCAAATGATCTACCATTGAGACATTTAAACCTGAGCGATAACCATAGTTATCACCATACATTTCACTACTATCATACGAATGTTGAAGTTGGACTAAACCGCATGATTTATCATCACCGATGCATTTTACGAGTGAAAGGGGACCTTTAGGTATATGTTCTTCTTTAGTTGCAGGGAAAACACCGGTCAGACATTGTTCGCCTAACTCTACAATTGATTCGAGGTTGGTATTTTTGCAGATTCTACAATGAGTTATTAATGTATGCATATGTTTAAATTTTATAACGAATTCATTATATATGATTTCCAATCAATGGTCACAGTATAAACAAAATTTCTTTTAATAGTACAATGTATTATGCATAAACTCATAGGTAAATTAAGCAAAAAGTTGCTTATTCCTCTCATGCTTTTTACCGTAGGAGCTGTACTCATAGGCCAAAGTGTCCTAGAATCAGATTACAGTTTCTCTACATTAAGCTATAATCACTCCGTAAATATCACAAATAATAAACCACTGCTTGCTGGTGATACAGTGCAATTCTCAATTCAAGCAAAAGAAAACAATTTAGGAATTGTTTTGATAGAGTTTGACGCTTTCAATCGATTTAATAAAGATACAGTTCAGGTAAAAATTAAAGAAAAAAATGCAAAAACATGGCATCATAGCTCAAAGATACCAGCAACACATTTTACCTATCTACCCCTTTATCCTTTTGGATTTCCAAACATAAAGGATTCTCAAAATCAAATATATACAGTTGAGATAAAGTCTTTAGAAGGAGCCAAAGATAATGCAATAGCAATAAGTCCCAATCCAACGATTCAAACAAAATATCACTTTAGTAAAGAAGCAATTACACAAGATCCACAAACGTTTATCTGGTTCGGTTTAAAAAAAGTTCTCAATACCTTCCTTTATTATGATATTTTTTATTCTAGCTTAGTTTATATGTTTCCTTTTTTGTCATACGTTGGTTTTACCTCATACTTTAAAAAGAAACTTTTAAAAAACATTAATTTATTTAATGAAACCATTCATAAAAAAAGTGTAATAGCTCAATTTCATGCTCATCTGAAGTACATTATTGAAACTGATATTATTTTTTTCCTGGTACTTATATTTCTTGAAATTTTCTTTATAAAAAATGTACAAAACCCAATCTACTTGCTGATACTAAGCTTATGGCTTTTAAATCTCAAAAAACATCATATCTCGGTACAAACATCATTTATGATGATCTCAGTTTTTTTGAGCTTTTCTCTTCTATTAAATATTGTAGCTCAACCTAAATTTGCCGAAAAAACAGCGATCTGGTCATATTTATTTATAATTACATTAGTAACTCAATTACTCGTAAAACAATACGACATACGTAAATTAAAGCGTAACCATGCATAAATATAAAACTCACATCATCCTACTCATACTTTTTTTGATTGGCTTTGCATTGAGATTTTCTAGCATCTCCCAGCAATTATCTTATTGGAATGACGAAAGTCACGCTGCTTTTTTTGCTCGAGCAATCACTCAAACTGGTATCCCTCAAACACCTTCTGGTAGTGGTACTGGTATTTACCAACTAGGATTTTATTATGTAACTGCTTTATTTTTTAAGCTATTTGGTATAACTGAGCTGAGTGGAAGACTGCCCTCAGTACTCATTGGTTCACTGTTAATTATTGTGATTTTTTGGATTACTAAGAAAGTATCGGATACTAAATCCGCATTCCTGGCAAGCTTTTTGATGGCATTTTCCCAGATACAGCTTGCATGGTCGACACAGCTACGACCTTATATCTGGTTAGAGCTATTTAGCTTAGCGGTACTATATTTCAGTTATAAAGCTCTCAGCTCCAAAAAGATGGTTGAAAAAAACATCATTTTTGCCAGTTTTAGTGCATTAATTTCGGCTTTTTTCCATGGTACCGGACTTATAAACCTCGCATTTATCTCTATCGTCTTTATATACAAATGTATAAGGGATAAACAATACAAGTATTTACTTGCATTGATACCAGCAACACTCATTGCCGCATTGTTTTTATATTTCTCATTTGGTGCTGGTTTAGCCAATATTATTGGGCTTTTTACAACCTTTCATACATATATTGTTCATTATCGGGTATATCTGTTCTATCACTATTTATGGCTGCTGATAGGATCAGGGTTAGGTGTTCTTGCGTTATGGCATAAGAATAAACAACTGATGTTTCTGCTCGTCGGATTCATATCACTCATCTTTTTCATTGCCATTTTTAAAATTAATCCACGCTATGTACGATACTCACTGCCTGCATTTCCGTTGCTTTATATGCTATTTGCAATTGGCTTAGTAAACGTTTCTGAAGTTTTAGCCAAACATCTATCATTTAAATACAACAAAATCATTATCCTGATATTGCTATCGGGCTTGTTCTTGGCTTGGCCTATCAAGAAAGGAAAAATGATCATGCAACCACAAGCATACTATGGCATCAATAATGATATGCGGGAAAATCCAATAGTCGATTATAAATCAGCTTTTATAAAAATAGAAAAATTAATCGGAGATAGAGAAGATGTCATTGTGATGGATGCTTGGAATGATCGAGTACCATGGTATCTGCCTGATCAACCTTTTGTATGGATAAATCGTGATGGTAAAGGACAATCGCCCTATGGTGAAAAAAACATCAGCACACCACAACAGTTTGAAGCAATCAAGAAACAATATCCAGCAGGCATCGTGATTGTTGAAAACTGGGAGAGCCAGACCTCACCAGAGATGCAAGACTATATCCGTCGTACTTTGAAAGAAGAGTTTGGCGAGCAAACAGTCAAAGGCAATGAGAAAGATTCATGGAGTATCACCGTCTACAGTTGGGGTTTGTAAACAGTATAATAACTCTATGATCCAAAAAGGTATTGTCGTTACACTTATCTTCATTTTTTCGACTCTTATCCAACTTGTCAGTCAGATCCTCGTCACTCGGATCTTCGGAGCAAGCCTCAATCTGGACATCTTCCTAGCAGCCGTCGCTGTCCCAACTCTCGTTGTCACTATGATATACGCTACCGTAAATGACGCCTTTCTACCGCTATACGGCCATGAAAAAGCTACCAATGCCAAACATGCAGATGACTTCTTCTTTTCTCATCTTTTGATCTTGACTGGACTATCGTTAGTAATTGCATTAATAGCAAGTTTTGCAGCTGACACGCTCAGTAATCTGTTATACAACAGTCGCGGCGTTGCGTTTGTATCCGCCGTCTCATTACAAATGCGTTACATGTTTTTCAGCTTGCCTTTGGCAGTACTCGCGACATTATTGGGTTCATATTACTATTCGCAAAAAGATTTCATTCGCTTTCCGATCGCACAGATGATCGGCAGTATGGCAAACTTAGTGATTATTGTTTTGTTATATCCACATATTGGTATCTGGGCCCTAGTGATAGCATTTGTAATTAACTTAGCTATACAAATTTTATTTGTAATACCAGGCAAAATCGTACATATGTCATTTGTGAACATAAACATATGGCCATTTTTCGCTGCTTTCGTACCACTTATCATCGGTGCATTTGCGGTGAGATCAGATACCTTACTTATCCGTTCCTTTGGAGCACAACTCCCAGCTGGATCGCTTGTATATCTCAATTTAATAACGAAAATTCTTTCCATCTCAACCAGTATTCTGACAGTCGGCATACAAGTGCTATTGCTGCCACATCTCGTAGAATACATCTCACATAAAAACTATGACAAAGCGATCCAAAATGTCCATAAAGCGAAGATCATCGCAGTAATGATCTCTGTGGTGGTGAGCATTGCAGTACTCTTACTTGGACCATTTATGATTCAACTCTTATTTGTCGGCGGAAAATTTACTCAAGCTGATGCAAGCATGACTTCGTCACTGCTACCATATTTCCTTATCCCGGCAATCGGTTGGGGCATCAATAGTGTATTTGCCCAACCACTCATCGCACTCAAAAAACAAAAAGAATTATCAATCCTGCATGTATCTGCACTTGGTGTCAGCTGGGGATCAGCTTGGCTTGCCAACATATATCTCGGTGCACTGGCTGCTATCGTCGTCGGACTGATACTATTGTTATTTATTGGTATCATTGGAAGTGAAATCTTATGGCAACACTACAAAAAGACACTTGTGCGCTCAGCATAATCATCATTAACTATAAAACGCCAGATTTGACTCTATCTGTTGTCAATATGCTTGATCTTTCACCTGAAACTGAGCTCATTGTCGTCGACAATAGCCCAACATCTGAGTTGAAAGATAACCTTTCCCAGAAAAAACAGCTAACCTACATCAAAAATAGTAAAAACATTGGTTTTGCTGCTGCCGTGAATCAAGCTGCCAACCAAAGTCGAGGAGAATGGCTTGTACTGCTCAATAGTGATACGAAAACAGATATCAAAGCATTGCAGAAACTCATAACTATCGCTGAAAAGCATGATGCGCAAGTAGCTGCTCCTCAGCTAGTACACGATAATCAGGTAGAAAAATCTGTCGGCTATTTTGATTCTTTTACAAAACATCCGCTTAACAGCATTTTCGCTCGACCCCGTGCAATAGAAGCTCACTCAAATGAACCAATCTGGGTCGATCTGGCCACTGGTGGAGTACTATTGATCAAACGAACGTTATTCAATGACATAGGTCAGTTTGATGCACTGCAATTCTTCATGTATTTTGAGGACATTGATCTCTCTTATCGCTTGAAACAAGCTGGAATATCGATTCTACATGTACCTGAAGTGAAAATCGAGCATCTGGGTGGTAAAAGCGCCGATCAAGATAAGATCCAAAAACAAAAAAACTATCAACACAGCTTGCAAAACTACCTTGCCAAACATAAAGGTAAGGTAATACTAAGATTAAATAACCTGATTCATGCATTTAGCTAACCTATGAAAAAAGTCAGTATCATCATCGCCGCATATAACGAAGAAAAATATATCGAGAAATGTCTGAGCTCACTGGAAAAGCAAAGCTATAAACCTTTAGAAATTATCGTTGCAGATGATGGATCAACAGATAATACGGTCAAAATAGCGGAAAAGCATAAAATTACACTGCTCCAAAGCAACCATCAAGGCACTGCATTGGCGAGAAATAATGCCGCAAAAGCAGCTACAGGTGAAATACTCGTCTTCCTGGATGCGGATATGGAGTTTGAGCATGATTTCATAGCGCGCCTTGTGCAGCCAATCAATGAAAATAAGCAAAAAGGCACGTTTTCCAAGCTCGAATATGTGAAAAACTGGGATGAACCACTAGCTCGTTGTTGGAATAAACTCAATCCAGCCTTACCAGTCAAGATGCGCGTTATGCAAGACAGCGATGTGGGTGATGATTTTCGCGCCATACTGAGATCTGAGTTTATAAAAGTCGGCGGCTTCGACAACACCGGCTATACGGATACCTGGTCACTTAAGCATAAACTGGGATACAGACCCGTTAATGCGCCTGGTGCGAAGTATTACCATTACAATCCAGAAACAATGCTGGAAGTCTATGACAGTGCAAGCTGGATCGGTAAAAGAAGCTACAAAGGCGGTATCATAGGTAAGATGATCGCCTTATTACGATCTTTTTTCGTTGTTTCGCTTATTAAAGGAGTATTTAAGGCAATCACAATGAGAGAGCCGTATTTCCCACTCTTTTATCTGGTCTATGATGCTGGGATTACGAATGGCATTGTCAGATCGACATTTTTCCAAGAAGTGAAGAAGTAGTTAGAGCGGTTTCTTCATACCTGCCACGAGGGATAAACCAAGTAGTGTACCACCAGTTTTCTCTTCAATTTGGAGTATTTTTTCGACTACAGATTTGATGACAGAAGTACTTTTTGACTTACCATAACGGATTTTTTCATGTGTTTTGAGGTGGAGAAGACGCTCCATGGTGAGATATACCCAGAAACCTAAGCTATTCCAAAAAGTGATAAACGCCATCTTGCCGCCGAGTGCTTCCATTTTTTCATGTAACTCTGACTTATTGTAACGACGGAAGTGTCCCCAATCGCGATCACGCTGTGAGTACAGGAATGAATGAGCGGGGACAGTGATCACCAGCATACCACCTGGTTTTACATAACTCCAAAGATTTTGCAGTGCTTTACGGTCATCTTCGATATGCTCGATTACATCATTGGAAACTACGATATCATACTGCTCTTTACCACGAAGTTTAGTGATATCACCTTGTTTGATATCAAGTTTTTTGAGTTGGGGATCTGCATGCATACGCTTGACGAGCTCAGGATCATACTCGATACCTGCCACATCATAGCCTCGTTGCTTGAAAAGCTTCATCATCAGACCACTGCCAGCGCCGACATCAAGAAGAATACCTGATCCTGGGAGTTTGGTAGCGATAAAACGTGCCAGATTACTGATCCGCAGATCATAATTGACATCAGTTAGATGCTTTTGTTGTTCATCAAGATTTTCTTGTGCTTTCATAGACCAAGCTTATTTCTTTTTATCTTCTTGACGTTTAATATCAGCTTCCACCATCATCTTGACGAGCTCTGGGAAGGTTGTTTTACGCTTCCAACCAAGTACTCTTTCAGCCTTAGCTGGATCTCCCAGTAAATGTGGGACCTCTGCTGGTCTTTTATAACGAGGATCTATAGTGACATATTTATTCCAATCAGGGATACCAGCAGCTGCAAAGGCGAGTTCGACGAACTCTTGCACAGTGTGAGTTTCACCTGTTGCAACAACATAATCATCAGGTTTTTCTTGTTGTAACATGAGATACATCGCTTCGACATAATCTCCTGCAAAACCCCAATCACGTTTGGCTTCAAGATTCCCGAGTCTGAGCTCTTCTGATAGTCCGAGCTTAATCTTGGCGACGCCATCTGTGATCTTACGTGTGACAAACTGTATACCGCGGATCGGGGACTCATGATTAAACAATATACCGTTTGTAGTAAACATATTGTATGACTCACGGAAGTTTACAGTCATCCAGTATGCATACACTTTGGATACACCATAGGGACTGCGTGGGTGAAAGGTAGTATTTTCATCTTGTTTACCATCCGCAGGGCCTGATCGAGCACGGCGCGGTCCACGTCGGGCCAGTAGGCCTCGGTGAAGAAGAACTCCGTATAGGCGGACTGCCACAGCAAAAAATTCGACATCCTCAATTCTCCACTGGTCCTGATCAA
>JBGSBR010000035.1:0-8183 GCA_041730495.1 Weeksellaceae bacterium
CTGTGTAGGAGCTACAGTAGGTTTCTCTCCGAGTACCTGTGCTTCATTCGTTCCATAGTTCCATTGACCTTCTACTCTTGGCTGTGCAGGTACAGTTGGTGGAGCTATAGGAGCTGGAGCAGTTACAGGAGCAGGAGTATTGATAGGTGTAGGAGTAGTTGGAGCTACTGGAGTTACTGGAGGAGTTACGCCATTTTGAGCGTCTATTGCTTGCTTGGCTGTTCATTGTCGTGCCATACTATGCAAAGAAAGTTAATATTGTTGTAATTGTAGCTCATACTCAACTATTCGCAATAGTGAGTATTCGACCGTTTATCGTACACGTTACCGTTCAGACTCATAGATTTATCATACGAGTTGTGCTTGATCATGAGGCTGTTCCTATTCAGTTAGCGAATACATAGTGACTACCTTGTGATCCTGTACCCATAGAGCCAGAACACACACGGTTTGTAATGAAGCTTTGACATTGCACCGAGTTGATTGAGAACGGTACAATTATGTCTTTGCTTGTCCCATCTGCCACAGTCGTGATAAGATGATACGAGAAAGGCGTTGTATCGCTTGGGTCTACTTTGTGTTCATTACCTCAGAACATTGTGTCATTCGGTACACTATCCTGTGATATAGGATAGAGAGGTTTTGAGGACGGTATGTTAGAACTCTTCGGTTTGTTCGCCATAGACTGGTATTATTCAATAGAAGATAGGAGTCGTTGTTATATCTGCTCATCTCGTAATGCGTACTCGATACTCAATCCAGTTGAACTTATTCGATAGTATACTAGAGAATTGGTCTGCTGATATTGTAGCACCTCATTTAATAGAATTAGTCCAGCTTCCTATTTCGGTGAACGTAGTGTTTACGTTTGTTCTAGCATCGAGTGCTATTGTTCATCCATTGAGTTGGAAAGATATATCGAGCTTGGTGAGTTCTTTGAACTGTCGGAATGATGGAGCATAGAATCGACAAGAGGAGATTTTACCACTTGGTGCGAATATACCAGTCTCTTGATTCTCTGACACAGGATAGTATCACGGAGCGTCTATATTCCCACTTCATGTATTTGTACCCTTTTGTACGAGTTTTAGCTTTGTTGATCCATCGAAATAAGCATAGAGTGGTCAGTTTCAAAATACTGTCTCTTCGTCACCATTTATATACTCGCTTCCTACGAATCCACCAGGGAAAAAGTTATTCTTTCGTCCATATGTTGTGAGCTTTGTACCTAGTGTCTCATTGCCACGACCTGTAGCATTGATAAGAGGAGACTGTGCAGAGTAACCATTGAACGTCCCGAATGTAATTCCACTCATAAGAGTGAAGTTGAGTCCACTTCTCTGATATATTCCATTACTTGTCATTACCCAGTCACTTGTGTCTCAAGGGAGTACATCGTATATTTTAAAGTTTACATTCAGTACACCTGTCGGGATAAGCTTCGTAGCTACACCATTGAGCAAGTCACTTGTAGCGTAGTAGTAGAGTTTGTCTTGCATATAGACATACACATATCCACCTTGTGATGAGATACCTGTACAAGTTCATGGAAGTGTATCGACAATCGTTCCTGGCTGTGACACAAGAGGGATGAGAGATTCATAGTCCATCAAATAGATAGATACCTTACCATCTATTGCTCTGCTTGTCCACATAAGAGCTTGATTGTCTACCAGAGTAGCGTATTTCTTACCGTAGGAGTGATTGATATTCGTTGTGTTATGTGTGAATGTGATACGTTCAGGATTCGTGAACATCAGCCCATAATCAAGCGTTTCAGCACTACTAACTACAGTCTTTGCTATGTAGAATATCTTGCAAGTTGTTCCTGTACTTATTCATGATGCTTCCCAGAAAGCATACACTCATCGAGGAGTTTCGACAATATCAGTAATAGTACCACCAAGAGGGAAAGAACCAGTCACTGATAGATATGAACCAGGTGAGCTATATTGGTATCTACTCATATCACCATTCCGCATGAATACAAAATAATCTTTACTTCATCCAGTTCCAAGTGTTACAATTCCCATCACTTTCTTATTGAGTCCACTTCATACAGTCCACTCTCGTATCTCATTATACTTTGCAAGTCTTGCACCCGGATTAAGTCTTGTTTCGATTGCCTCACTATCGAAAAAATACCCATCAGCTATTGCCTCACGGGTTTCAGATAGTCATTTTGAGAAGTCATTCCAGAGCATATTAGGAGAAGTAAGTGAGATTTGGAAGCTGTGACTCTTGCTGTCCATTCGTACGATTAGACATACGAGCTATCATTCGTGATTCTTCTTCGAGCATATCATTATAGGCTGCTGCTCTCTTATCCAGTTGACCGATTGTCTCGTAGTACATATATCGCATATGTGTTGTGATTGTTTCGTGCCACTCTGGAGGTACTCATATATTCGCTTCTACCGTGGAGAGAGTGAGAGGGATAGGGTTATATAGACCATAGACCTTCAGACCAGTTACTACAGCCTCTGTAGGAGCAGGGAATAGGTTTATCGACATATCATTGAAGCGATACGTTGGATAGTAGATATTCCCTTGTACCATTATTGAGTCGTCTCGTTGCATTTCAGAGAGTGCAATAGGGAGAGCAAGTACATAGTCACTATCGCTTTTATACTTTACTGCAACCTTTGTTATTTTGAGGATAGGAGCGACAAGGCTTGCATCATCTCATCGTGTGTCAAAACTGTACTCAGATTGACCAATTACTGTGTCTCTTGTCCAGATATCACTCATAAAATCCTCGTTCACTTCACTTCTGATAGTAGCAATTACTTTCTGATATGAGTAGTTAGCGAGTTCGAGTGCTTTTGTGTCGTTGAAAGCTGTTGTTGATACGTTGTGACAACGTGTTCGGAAGAGTGATATGATGCCTGATACGTCCATATGGTGGATGGTTATATACTAGTTACAGCCACTCTCGTGAGAGAGTAACTGTGAAGCAATACATAAGCATTGACTAGACTGCTGTAGCGGCTGATTCCAAACGTACGAGAGCATTCTGTTGGAGCATCTTTGCAGCAAATGCAATTTTAGCACCGACAGTAGCACGTTGATTGAGAGCATCAGCTGTACCACCTGATCCAATAGGGTGGAAGATAGTCTCCATATTTTGCCAATTAGCAATACCGTAAGCGTCCTTACCCATAAAGTAAGAAGGGTAGACAGTAGTAGTTGAAACAAAAGTATCGATGTTGCTTGTTTCAACGATCTTGATACCTTGGAGCTTACCAGTTTCACCATTAAGGATCGCACCATTTGTAACGTATTTGTTAGCATCAAGCCAAAGACCTGTAGAAGTGTTTCGAATATCACCAGCAACAAAGTTGTCAACGATACCAACGTAACATCCTTCTGAAATTGTCTTAGCATTCAATTTTCGGAGTTTGATAGCTACCTTTGAAATATCAGAACCAGTAACAACGTCAGTAGAGATAAGGTTAACACGTGCGGCACGTCCATTTGCATAGATTACGTTTGTACCGTTTGTACTAAGCTCAGCCTGAATAACTTTGTCGATAACACGCATCATATTTGCTGCTACTTCACGACCAACGAGTTCTAGAATGCTAGAAATAGGAGAAGTCTTCTGAAGAAAGTCAGAAATAACAACTTGCATTCCGTACTGTACTGGAGTAGCTTGAACAACTGTAACAGTTGCATCTACTTCTGTTGGTGTAACACCTTCAGTAAGAGTAACTTGTGCAACAGTTCGAGTCAATTGATCGAATCGAGCCCAAGAGAGAGTGAGGTATCCATTTTCCGCTTGTGATACTTGACCATATTTAGCGAAGTAAAGCTCAGGCTCGAGGTTTTCGAGGACTTGCTTGCGGAGAAAGTTCTGCATATATACTGCAGGGGAAGCACCATTCTTGATGTTTCCCGTAGTTCGTACTGCCATAGGAGGAAAGATTAAATTTATAATCTATGTTCCCAATGGTATTAGCGAATGTATTGTGCTTTGTAAGCTTTGTCCATTTCTGACATTTTATCAGAAGAGAACTCGTCCTTACTTTGTACAACTCTTCGTCATACTCATGAGACTCATAGTTTCTTTGCCTCTGATTTAGCTACAGTCTGTGGGTCGATTACAGAAGTATAGAACTTGTACGCTGTTTCAATATCCATATTGTGTTCGCTAGCAACACTTCGGAGTTCATCAGCAAGTTCTTTTGCATTAGGATTGTCACGAAAGAAGAGTTTCTCTTCTATTTTTCGTTCTGCTCGCTCTTCGATGAGGCTCTCAATGTCTTTCATTGACTCTTTATCATATGATGAGTCAATCTTTTCTTGAAGCTGTCGACGTAAAGCATTCCTTTCTGCAAGTATCTTCGCAAAGTTAGAGTTTGACTTCTTCTTTGTCTGTGTATCTTCCACTTTCTTTTGCTCTGGTTCAGAGTCTTCACCATCTTCGTCTGTTACCTCTTCGGTTTCAGTTTCTTCCACTTCCTCAGAAGTTTCAGGAGCATCGTCGTCTTGCTCTTCCTCGTTTATGCCCGAGTCAGCGGTGGACTCTCGTCCATACCAAGCATCCTGTAGGATTTGGTCTTCTGTAGTCATATTTTGTAGGGTTATTATGCAGCCTTACTGCTAAATGGGATAAGTTCCCGATCCAACCTCTTACATTAGTAAGAAGCTGTGGCGGAAGTTTCCTCTATTCTTATTCGCTCTCTCGTCTCTTCGATAAGCTTTTCATTGATAGTAAGAACGATTTCATATACGTTTCTCGCTACCAAGTGTTCATATGCTTGGCTAGGATTGAGGAACGCTTGATTTTCTTGCTCGCTTTTTAGGCTCTCCACTATCTTCTGATAGAGTTGGAAGTCAGGACTCATTTTGAGTCGCTCCAGTTGGATTGCTTCCTGTTTTGACAAAGTTAACATAGGGGAATATTTGTTTCATATGTGCCTCTGTAATTCAGAGACGTTCTAGGCTCTCTTTGTGCATATCGAGATAGTCATAGACTCAAGCCTTTTTTAGCTTTGCATCGTTTCTTAAATCATCGTCATAGTCACAAACATTACCGTTTGCATCGAGAACATCACGACGATAGAGTCAGAAGAAGTTTCGTATACATTGCTCAGGTGTGAGGTATCAAGCAGAGCGATTAAGAACTGCTTGCATCTCTGATCCGAGTCTTATTTCGAGTCAATCAGTTGTCATCATATTAGAACACCTTATAGATAAACAGCTTTATTGTACCAAGAATTCCAGGAAAATAAAGTGAACGAATACGATTATACGCATCTACTGAAGCATTGAACTTAATCTCGTTCTGTCTCATTGCATAGAGATTGTCACGGATTTGCTTTTCGTGAGTAGTTATTATGTTCTGTTTCACTTCTTCATCCTCTTGGTGTTCTTTTGCGTGATCTATCTCAGCACGACAAGCTCCATTGACTGGCTCATATCGCTCACGATTAGATATACATTCAGAGATTGCCTTTTCAAGAGTGAGAAGGTCTTTTGCAACTTGGCGAATAACGTAAGACATAATTATTGATTAGGGTTATTAGTAGCATTTTGAGATATAGAAGCATTAACCATTTGATTTGTAGCTACGTTAGCAGCTCATCCTCATACGTCTTTCGCTTGTCCTTGACCTGACTGTATGTAAGCTTGCTTTCGCATCTCTATGGCTATTTGTTTAGCTTCTGTGTCCATAGCAGATTGGAAGACGACTAGATATGTCATATGGTCTTGGTTTATATCTCGAATGGTTGCTGCTTTCATATCGTTCTCATTGAGTAACTTTACTATGTTGCGAGCATCCATCTCATCTGGTTCATATGGACACATTACTTGAATATCTGCACGAGTCATTCATTGGAGCTTTAGTATCTTTCGCCTCATGTAGTTAAGAGATATTTTGTGAGAGTTTGGATTGGCTTCCATTACTGCGAGCCGAGCATCGAGACTTGCTGCGATTCTAGCACGTTCTGCCTCAAACTTCTTTCTGCTCTCTATGATTACTTGTGGGTCTTCAAATGTGAGGAAGTCTTCTTTTGTAAATTCGAGTACACGAGTTCCGTCAATAGAGCTTGCAATACGGATGAATTTCTTATCTGTACGAGAGAAGTATTCTTTATAGGATCGATACCATATATCTCTCCAGAACTCACGGTCTGCAATCTCTTGGTTAATTGTATCAAGTCCAAATCGAATATTAGCGTTCTCTTGGATTTGTTTCACTTCACCGAGTGTAGAAGTTCATGTTCACTGTACTCAGAGCGTTCTTGAGTCAATACCTGTCTCCATCTGTAGAGCTTCCATTATCTCTTGTGATACTCTGAATGAGTCTTCGAGGATATTGTTTCGAGGTACTGGATAGACTGCTCATGATATAGGAGCTCATCAACTCTTTACGTCTACTCCGATTATCTTTGGATTGGTGCTTGGTCGTGCTATCTCGTTTGCGTTCTGGACTGTGTTTATATCGTAGAGATACATTTGCCCAAGCGTAGAGAACTTAGCATTTATGAGGCGAAGATTGATAAGCTGTGATATTGCACTTTGCTTTGGTCAGATTTGCTCAAGCATTGTTATCCCGAATGGATCACTACGTTTTGCAGCGTGCCACTTCACATTGACGACAGATGTCATTGGTACACAATCGAGCTTCTCTTGTTTGAATACTGGCTTTATCTCCACTGTTCTCAGTAGCTTACTAGCATCCTGATTGAGAGTCACCATATAGAGAGTATCATCGAAGTAACTGTAACCATTGATTACACTTACCATCGTGATGTCATTCGCTACGTTATTGTATCCTGTCTTCTCATTGCGAGCCTGTTGGTTGAGTTGTACGTTTGATGATATATCTCAACACATCTCTTCTGCTTCTTCACTAAATCCATACTCTTCGCTCAGGCATTCCTTTGGGATAAGCTCTTCAAAGTAATGGAAGCGAGCATCTGTAGTATTGTCGAAGAATGGATCAGGAAGCCAAGCCATTGGATCTTTTATTCCGATAGTTGGATGAGTTCCCATTTCGTCCCAACCTGTCTTTGCTATGATACCGACTCATGTCATTCTACGGTCGAGAGCTACTTGGTATGCTATCTTGTCCATTCCCATCTCTTTGTAGTCAAATTGAGCTACATCAGTAAGGTTTTCAGCGATCTCATCATCTCATAGTCAACGAGGAGTGAAGATAGGCTCTTTACTGTCCATCAGCTCAACTGCAAGTGATAGGTTGATCATTGCATAGGATGTATTCATTGGGATCTTCTCATCGTCTATCGTTTGGTCTATGTACTTTGAGACGTTGCTTCGTAAGTATTCACGCTTTGGATTGACGAAGTTTCGAGAGAGTTCGACTTCTTGTTGGATTTGTAGGAGAAAAGCCTCTGTGTCTATATCGTCATCTGAGACAGTTTCGACCAATACTTTTTCCTTTTCCTTTTCTGACTCTTTATATGGCATATGGTAGAAATAGAGTTAATTGTGGCAATTATAACACCTTTACAAATTTAGTAAAACTCTGAATAATCCGCTTCGTAAGTGATTGCTTCATTCTTTTGTTTGGTGAGACTGTTGTATACAACTCATAGATACCTGAAAGCATCAGCACCATTCGAAGCCCAGTCGTGCTTTGGCTGTCTTCGATACGTTTCGTTCTTTGCATCATAGTCTTTGTGATAGCTTGTGAGAGCATTGATACCACGTTCACAATTGTTATCATCCATCCATACGTTCTTGAACATTCGTCTCACTGCATCGATTCAGTCTTCAATAGGTAGTCTTGGTACTACTTCGATATTCTTCATACCGATAGAGTAGAGGAATGATTTGCGTGATTGTCCTGTTTGTAGTTCTTTCACTTCTACATCGTGAGGGAGATAGTGAGTTCCATACTTGTAAGGTTTACCATTTAGCACCTCAACATAGTGAGAGAGACTTTCTCCAGACATTTCGTAGTAGTCTATTATTCGTACTTCCTTTCCATATATCTGAAAGAACCATATTGCTGTAGTATCGTTGATACCCAAATCCCAAGCTGTATGAACTTGGAGTGTAGGCTCGTGAGGTACGTTTGATATTCTTCACTGACTGCGAGCATCACGCATTTGGTCTGCGTAGTAAGCTCATTTTACAGAAGCATCAAAGCTTACAAAGTATTCCTGCTGTACCAAGTCTTCATCCATTCCATCTCTACGCTCTTCGTC
>JBGSBR010000036.1:0-7490 GCA_041730495.1 Weeksellaceae bacterium
TCAATAGAAACGATTATAACCGTCGTCTTAATATAAAAATTCGACAACAGAAACATGTGCACGGTACTCTAAGGATTATTTTGCAAGTTCAGGATTGAAAATTGACCCAGTACTTCCTGATATATGATAAATCATATTTCAACAATATTATCATTCAACAAAAATATCGAAAACAGTACACTTCGCCATATCATCGATAACTTTTGCTACTATGGAGCTACGGATTCGGCTTTATCTCGTGCGCAAATTTCAGACAACGGAGTACACGTACAAGTATTCATATTTGTCGTAACTCTATCTCTACGTCTCGATATGTCAATTACCAATTAGTACGGGTAATACATACTCAGAAATGAGTAGAACCCATTATCGCTCTTACGACCTTATTCGACGATTTCAATTATCCAACGACCCAATATATTTATACATCGACAAATAAGAATCATTTTGGTACTTGAATCATCAAAAACAGAGCAACAGAACTGGAGATATGCTATCATCTACAACAGCATATATTACAATCATTTCGCTTCGACGTGTTTTGTACTGTAGCGCCTGCAATATAAAAGGTATTACAATTTAGACTTCTCGGAGACTTCGGCCGGAAAAAGTACATATTGATATCATATTTAATTGTTGAAAACAAGCTTACCTTCGAAAAGTTGAAGCACTTCTTGTCAGGATGGATAATGGCTGATAGAAGCAATAAGGATGTGTTATGTTTATGATTGATCAAAGAGAATAATTAATTCGCTGTTCGAACTTGGAGAGCGGTCCTATTGGTAGTCAATCATTACAGGACATCTTGTTTAGAAACAGTTGGTGAAAACAGAATTCAAATCACCCTGAAATTGATAAAATGGCGAAACTTCAAACAGTGCAGTACAGTATTAATAATAAGCTGCTCTTACCAGTAGATCAGAACAAAGGGGAGTGACATGATAAGCATCGGTACCGGATTCTCCTAGTACCGGACCTCCAGTACATATAAATTGTTTGTTCCTCTCACTGGTATGTGGTACTTGTACTATACATGTACTACCCAGCGCTGTACTACGTTGCAACGAATCTTTGCTGATTCAACCACCAGATCAGAGAGATTAGTAAACAGATAAATAGATAAACTCACAATACATTAGAATCGGTTTGTTAACAGCAACTGTACAGTCTTCTTATAGTTAGTAACTGATCGTGGCTGAACAAGCTGATTAGTTAGTAGTTAGACGATTGTTTATTCTCATTACGACGCGAAATATATCAGATTAACAGTCTCAGTTAACGCTTGTTAAACTGAGAGTATCGAAGTATATAAACTTTATTTTATCTTTATTTCCAATCTTTTATCATGCCTCCGAAGAAAGCAACGACTACGTCCGGTGCAACTGGCACTGGTGGAACCGCCGAAGGATCGAGTCGCGCTAGTGCAACTGGTGCAGGTATCGGTGTTGATGTTGAACCTGATCCATCTACTCAAGTCCCTGATCCTACGGCAACGGCAGGAACAACGGCAGGAACAGCAACTACTGGAACAGGAACAGGAACAGGACCTACAGCAGCAAAGAGTGAAGCAACGATTGCATCCTTAGAAGCGATGGGATTTACAAAAGTGATTGCGAAAATCATCTGGTTATGCGATTTCCCTGAAGACTCAAGCATGGTGAAGTTCATTCAGCAACAGAATTGGACTAAGTTGTTTCATGTTACAACAATTGGTATTGAGGAAGTCAAGGATTTCTTTACGGTTAGGAGCGATGGGAACTACGAAGCAAAACCGATGGCGATTCACCTCCGTATGTTCAAGTGTTTCTTGTTGTTCTACAAGCGCAAATGTCGTGATCTTGTTAGCACTATAAGTGAAGACTATGTGATCACTTGCATGACAAGGTCATCATTTTATGACTATTGCGGGTCTGATGATTATACTGCTGATGTGGCGAGTGGTGGCTGTTCTCTCATGGCGCCAACTGGTGGTAAAGGAGATCCAAGTGTGAGTGGTTTAGCCGGGACGTTCGATTCATTAACAGTTCAGGAATTTCGTCGTGGTGTGAAGCGCGATAAATCGCATTATGACGACCTGAAGGACGACAAGTATTTTAATACTTGGAATCGTAGTTTTGTTGCTACTGCGCATATGCATCATACTCATTTCGTTTTGGATGAAGCTTACGTTCCCAAAACAGATGGTGATATGGCGGTATTCAAGGAAATGCAGACGTTTATGTATGCTGTTCTCGAGGATCACCTGAAAACAGACAAGGGTAGATCATTAGTTAGTCAATATGAAACGACTCGTGACGCTCAAAGCATTTATTACGAACTGAAGAAGCATGCATTGAGTTCAACTGCAGCCCAGCTGTCAGGTGATACGTTGTTACAGTATGTAACGACGGCTCGATTCCCAGGGAACTGGCGTGGTACATCGTATGGTTTTGTATTACATTGGAAGGAACAAGTGATGAAATATGAGAAGCTTGAGCTGGAACCTTTTCATTCAAAGCAGAAACTCCGGATGTTACAAAATGCTGTTGGTGACGTCTCAGAGCTGTCTTACGTGAAACAGATTGGAGATCAGGATATTGCACGTGGCAACCCTCCGTTGTCGTATGAGAGTTACATGGAGTTGTTATTGTCAGCATGTTCGACATATGACAAGAAAACAACACTTCCTGGTAAACAGAAGCGTGCTGTTTATGCATCTGCTATCGCAAGTGATGACATTGATGATCCTCAAGATGGGGAGTACGAAGTTTTCCAAGTTGATACGGATATCTCGGATATCATGGCGTATGCCACTGATACCAATCGGTTTGGTAACAACCGCAATGGTAGTAAACCAATGTCAAGCTTTCTTCCTAGAGAGGAATGGGATAAGCTGACACAAGAAGAGCGAGACCGGTTGATTGCTAAGCGTCGTCAAGAAAGGATGCAAGGTAATGGTGGTAAACGTCCTTTTCAGGCATCTCGACAAGCTAATATGCATGATGTCAGTGACGTCGTTGATCTTGACAGCATCATTGATTATGCAATCATGAACCACGATGTTGCAAAACTTGATGATGGCAATGAAATCAAAGAAGGTACAAGCAATGATGATGAATTGCTTGCATATATGGCTGGTCGTACTCAGGACACTACATCGGCAGGTGATATTCGAAATGTTCTTGCTGCTAAGCGTGCACCTGATAAAGGAAAACCTCGTAAGGCAAATGAAAGCAAGTCTGCACCAAGTACGGTACAAGTTGATGGTACAACGTATTATTTAAACAAGGGTGAGACAATTTCATTTCAAGGCAATCAATACTTTGCACATATGACAATGATTCCTTACCGTGTTAGTCAACATGATGTTGGCAATATGGAAAAGGCACTTGTCGATCGCGGTGCAAATGGTGGTATTTGCGGTGACGATATGAACGTACTTGAAGGTAGCGAACGTTATGTTGACGTTTTCGGGCTTGCTGGACACAAGGTTAGTCAATTACGGATTGTCACAGCACAAGCATTGATCACTACACATAAGGGTGATGTCATTGCTACATTCCATCAGATGGCTTTACTTGGAAAAGGCAAAAGTATTTTGTCATGTCTTCAGATGGAAGCATACGGTGCAGAAATCAATGATCGATCGCGTCTACTTCCTGGAGGTCAGCAACGTATTCTAATGGATGGTTATCAGATCCCATTGGACTTCAAGAACGGTTTACCCTACCTACGTTGTCGTAAACCTATTGATGATGAGCTTGGTTCTTTACCGCACATCATCATGACTGCTGATACTGATTGGGACCCAAGTATTTATGACAATGTCATTGATAATCTTGAAGAGTTCCATGACACATCCATGGATGTTGTTGATCACGACTACCCCTTTGATTCTCATGGGGAGTATCGACATCGAACGGTTGCTACACACAGCACTGTAAATGAAGAAGAATTCTTTGATGCGGTTGAGTATACGGCATATGACGACCTCATTGATGATCTTATTGATATATTAGATCCTGCTTGTGTTAATGACATATACGATGTTAAGCTTACCGATGTTACCAATGTCAAACCCAATTTTGAGTTGCTACGTCCGCTCTTTGGTTGGGCTCCCGCTGACACAATCAAGAAAACATTTGATGTAACTACTCAGTTTGCACGAGGTCGTTTGTCTGATACTATAAAGCAGCACTGGCGATCCCGTTTCCCTGCTTGTAACGTGAAGAGGCGCAATGAGCCTGTTGCTACCGACACGGTGTTTAGCGATACACCTGCAGTTGATAGCGGTGTTAAAGCTGCCCAAATATTTGTTGGCAGAGAATCTTTGGTTACTGATGTATATCCCCTGAGGAGTGATCAAGAATTTGTCAATGCGTTAGAGGATAATATCCGAGAACGGGGAGCAATGGACAAATTAATCAGCGACGGTGCAAAAGCAGAGATGAGTAATCGAGTCAAGCAAATACTTCGTGCTCTGTGCATCAGTTCTTGGTACAGTGAACCGTATTACGAAAATCAGAATTTTGCCGAAACACGCTATGGTACACTGAAAGCCGCTACCAATCGGATTTTGAATCTATCCGGTGCTCCAGCCAACACCTGGCTCCTTGCATTGATTTACGTTTGTCTTTTATTGAACCATCTTGCAAGTGCTGCTCTCGGTTGGAAGCCCCCTTTGCAAGCTTTAACAGGGCAGACACCGGACATCTCGAAGTTTCTTCACTTCTCTTTCTATGAGCCGGTATACTATAATGCTTATAACAAGCATTACCCGTCTGTATCAAATGAAGAACAAGGTTGGTGGGTTGGTGTTGCAACACATGTTGGTGATGAGCTCACGTATAAGATACTTACAAAACATAACAAGATCATATATCGATCTGCTATACGCTCTGCTTTGGATCCAGCTAAACGTAACCAACGTATTTCTCCACTTGGCGGGGAGACGGCATCCAACTACCTTGGCGATAAAATGTTCATTCGTTCAAAATCTGTTTCTCCAAACCCCGACAGTGAGTCATCTCCGTTGGATGGTGGGCCAAGTGTCAAGCAACGCATGGTTACTATCGATCCCAAAGACTTGATTGGACGCTCCTTTCTGAAAGATTCTGAAGAAGACGGACAACGGTTTAGAGCTCGTGTTGTTCGCGCAATAGTAGAAAAAGAAGAAGATCTGAAGAAAGGATCTGAGTATATGAAATTTATATGTGAGGTTCCAAACTCCACTGTTGATGAAATATATACTTACAACGAGATCCTTGATCACATCGAAAAGGATAACAACGATATTGAAAGCGACACCGAACAAATGTACAAGTTTCGACGTATAGTTGCTCATCAAGGTCCCCTTCGAACATCTGACAGAGATTACAAAGGTTCTTTATACAATGTGTTAGTTGAATGGGAATCAGGAGAGTCAACTTATGAACCTTTGGATCTAATTGCAAGTGATGATCCAGTAACTTGCGGCGAGTACGCTTCGAAAAATAATCTTCTTGATCAACCAGGTTGGAAACGCTTTCGGCGATTGGCAAAGAATGAGAAGAAGTTACGGCGCATGATCAATCAAGCCAAGCTTCGTAGCTATCGTCGAGATCCATTTTATAAATTTGGTGTGCTTGTACCCCGTACACATGCTCAAGCTATTGAACTTGATGAAAAGAATGGCAACACCAAATGGCAGGATGCAGAAGCAACAGAGATGCAACAGCTCCTTGAATATCAAACCTTCATTGACAAAGGAAAAGGGAGTGAGGCGCCAATTGGTTACAAGAAAATCAGATGTCATATGATATACGACGTAAAGCATGACGGACGACATAAGGCTCGACTTGTTGCTGGTGGCCATATGACTGAACCAAACATTGACAGTGTATACTCGGGTGTTGTTTCCCTGAGAGGTATACGTTTGATTGTCTTTCTTGCTGAACTCAATGAATTAGAATTATGGGGAGCTGATGTTGGTAATGCATACCTTGAAGCAAAGACAAAGGAGAAGGTGTACATCATAGGTGGACCCGAATTTGGACCCCTTGCAGGACATACGCTCATAATCGACAGAGCTTTGTATGGATTGAGATCTTCAGGTTTGTGTTGGCACCAGAGGTTTGCCGATGTATTAAGAGCCATGGGATTTACTCCAAGCAAAGCTGAAGCAGACATTTGGATGCGTGAGAACAATGGACTGTATGAGTACATTGCTGTTTATGTCGACGACCTGTTGATTGCGGCTAGAAATCCAAGCGAAGTTATTAAAACGCTAAGTGAGATTCATAAGTTCAAGCTTAAGGGTGTCGGACCTCTTACGTACCATTTGGGATGTGATTACTTCCGCGATAAGGATGGCACTTTATGTTGTGGTCCCAAGAAATACATTACCAAGTTGATAGATCAATATCAAAACATGTTTGGATGCAAACCACGAGAATATACATCTCCATTGGAGAAAGGTGATCACCCAGAAGTTGACACATCAGAAGAATTGGATCAGGAAGGTATCAAGATATACCAAACTATGATTGGTTGCCTTCAATGGGCTGTATCGCTGGGTCGTTTTGACATCCAAACCGCCACTATGACAATGTCTCGTTTCCGTGTTGCGCCAAGACAAGGTCACTTGGATAGACTAAAACGTATGTACGGATACTTGAGGAGATTTGCAAGTGCAGCCATTCGTGTTAGAACCGTAACACCTGATCTGGACAACCTTCCTAATCAAGATTTTGATTGGTGTTACAGTGTATATGGTAAAGTTGAAGAACTTCTCCCAAGGGATGCACCGAAACCTCTTGGAAAGTCTGTGACAACAGTAACATACAAAGATGCAAACCTGTATCATGACATGTTAACTGGAAGGTCTGTGACTGGTGTCCTTCATCTTTGCAACAGTGCCCTTATTGATTGGTATTCTAAACGCCAGGCTACTGTGGAAACAGCAACATTCGGATCTGAATTTACTGCAGCAAGGATAGCAGTCGATCAGATTATTGATTTAAGAATAACATTGCGCTACTTAGGTGTACCTGTCAATAAAAAGAGTTATATGTTTGGAGACAACCAAGCAGTAGTAATGAATAGCTCCATTCCACATTCTTCCTTGAACAAAAGACACAATGCATTGGGCTATCATAGAGTGAGAGAAATGATTGCAGCAAAAGTGTTAGGTTATTATTGGATTGATGGTAAAAATAATCCAGCTGATGTTGTCAGCAAACATTGGAGCTATCCACAAGTATGGCATCTGCTAAAGCCACTATTATTTTACTCTGGTAATACTTCAGACCTCATTGATGAAGATGAGAAAACAGAAGTAAATAAAATCGAAAATTAGATGGCTTGTTAGAATCGATGTATCTTTTGAAGCAATCAAGCAATATTTACAACAATATATTCAAAATAAAGTTCGTACAATTCTACACAACTTACATTATTTAATTATTGCATAAAACAATATAATACAGAAACTGTGATTACTTGAATATATAAATATTATATAATAAAAACAT
>JBGSBR010000037.1:0-7416 GCA_041730495.1 Weeksellaceae bacterium
TTGATCCGTGGAGCAATCACGAAGCCGATCTCGTATGGCGTAATTGGTTTATTATCGATTTTAGCTTCTTTGCAGATCTGCAAGATACCGATGCGCTTCACATGATTGAAACGTTTCAAACCATGTGCGACTACACTGCGTGATGGACCGACAAGCGGTACGAGATCTGCCACAGTACCAATTGATGCGAGAGCTAAGTAATCAGTTTTGAAGTTATTAGTTAGCCGCACTTTATATTTACTGTCTGACATGAAATGCTCAGCAATCTCTTTAGCCACGAAGTAGGCTGCTCCAGATCCCGAGAGTGCGGGGATGTGGAAGATCGCTTTAGCAGCTTCGGGTATCTGCTCTTGCTTATGATGGTGGTCAGTGATGATGACATCGATACCAAGTGTTTTGGCATATTTGATCTGCTCGACTGCTGTAATACCATGATCGACACTGATGATCAGCGCTGGGTCATAGTCAGCTTTGATACGATCTATCCCGATGATCGAAAATCCATAACCCTCTAGTTTGCGATGTGGCACATATGGCATGACTTTAAATCCCAGCATGTTGAGCGTCTCCCACATGATCGCGCCACCCGTGATGCCATCTGCATCGTAATCCGTATACACAACAACTGTCTTGTTTTCTTGTTTGACCTTCTCCAGTGTTTCAAAAAGAGTCTTGATCTGTTTCACACTAAAACCAAAATCTTTGAGACTAAATGACTGTGGATCTGGTGGATTGAGAAACTCTTCACGATTCTCGATCTTACGTAATATAAGTAGTTTTTCGACAAGCTCTTTTGGAGAAATTCTATTTGCGGTAATAGTCTCTTTTATAGTCAGTTTCATAAGAAGTATTGTCATTCCCGACTAGATCGGGAATCCAGTACTGGATCCTCGGATCAAGTCCGAGGATGACTTAATAATTTTTATTCAATTAATTTTTCTTGCTCGACTCGTTGTTCCACCTGTTTTTCGACCTGAGTCGTCAGCTGCGAAGTTGAGTGAATCTTCTGTCCCAATGTATTTACATTCTTGATCACCTGAGTGGATTGATTATACGCATTACCCAGATGTTTGTGAAGGAGCGCAATCGATTCATCGGCTTTTTCATAATCTTTTTTCATGGATTGTAAAATTGCAATGATTTCATGTGCTTGCTTTTCAATACGCTGTCCTTCAAATGAAAGCAAAATTACTTTCAGATAGGCATAGAAACTCATTGGTGAAACTGGAATCACGCGTACTTCTTCAGCGAAATCACAGAGTGTCGGAGAGTTGATAATTTCATAGTAAACACTTTCAGCAGGGATATACATAAGTGCATAATCGATCGTGCCTTCACCCACCAAAATATATTTCTTAGAGATAGATTTGAGATGATTTTTTACATCTTTTTCAAACTCACGACGTGCTACAGCTCTCCCCGCTTCATCCACTGCTTCGACCATATGGCGAAAGTTGGACATCGGAAATTTGGCATCAATCGGGATAAAGCCTTGAGAAGTTTTGATTATTGCATCTACTTTTTCACCACTTTGAAAAGCATGCTGAAGGGCGAAAGAGTCTTGAGGAAGAAACTGAATAAGAAGTTCATTGAGAATTTGTTCACCAAGCTGACCACGCAGTTTTGGTGATTGGAGTAGATCTTGTAGTTGTTTCATCGAGCGCCCGATCTCGGAGAACTCACCGATCGATTTTTGCACGCCCATCATCGCTTGCGCAGCATTATCTAGACGTTTGTTGAACTGATCCATGTTTACGGTAAGCCGTTGATCAACTTGATTAGTAGATTTTTCCATTCGCTCACCCATGTCTTTGATCCAGGCAATAAGCTCATCAGAAGTACCTGATTTTTTCTCAAGATTAGAGAGCCATAAACGAAGTACTACTAGTATGACGACGGTGCTTACGATGATAAGTATGACAGTAGGAATATCCATGCCATACGATTATACTCGAATTTAGACAAGCCCGCCACTTTCAGAGAAGATTTTTGGTTTCAACCAGTTTTCTGGATTTCCAGACTCTTGTCCTTCATCACTCATATCATCGACCTCCACATCTTCAAGAGGACGTTGATTGTCCATTACTTGTGGCTGTGGAGGCATTTGCTGATTTTGAGGCATTTGATTCATGGGCATTGGTTGTGGATTCATGTTGTAGTTTTGTCCTTGTGGCATAGGATTCATCTGAGGAAACGGTGCTGGTTGACCGAAGTTACCACCCATACGAGGTTGCTGACCACCAAACTGGGGCATCATTGGCATCCCACCCATATTTGGTGCTCCTGGATTACCCATAGGACGCATTGGCTTCTTGACTGCTCCAGCTCTCATCAGAGCTGCCACTGTTTCATACGTATCAGCATTTACAGAGTATGCACCAAGATTATTGGTCGCCATCATGATACCAGAGTGTAAGTTGGTCGCAATATCACGATCAAGCTCGATTTTAAGACCTTGGATTACTTTGAGGACAATCTCTGAAGTTGAAGAACTTGATTTAGCCACTAGATTAATCGTTCCATAATTATTATTTATGAGATGACGATCAATATTAATGATATTTTTACCTTGGAAGGTATTTTGATTTTTAGTGTAAATATCACCTAAACTATTCAAGTTTGGCGCATCGATTGTGATGATGAAATCAATTGCTCCACCAGTGTATGAATACTGAATATCTTTTGAATCAAGTTTATTTTGACCTTCGCGAGGGATGATAACGATATTAAATCGTTCATTTTGAATGTTGTAGTCTACTTTATCGATAGCACCTTCGGTATATGGGAAAGAAACTACAAGGTTATTACCACCAGTGGTAAACTCAGTTTTGATTTTATCAGCTCCAACCATATCTACCTGGGCTTTTTCAGCCGCAACAAGAGACACATTTTTACCCATTTTGGTAAGTGCGAGATACAATGATGTACCAGCAGCGGCTGCATCTGGAGTAGCTTTTGCAGGAAGCACGATGATACCTGAGCTATTTTTAGTGATTAGCTCACGGATCTGACTAAGTTCTTTATCGATGTTTTGTGGTTGATTAGGCATCATATGTACCGGTAGAATTTATTATAGGATAAATTTTACCACATCTCCAACCTTTATGTCAAGTAGAGGTGAAAATAGCATTCCGCACTCTTGATCTTTTTTGACCTCATCTGTGCCTTTTGCACGGATCTTGAGCGAAACGAGGCGAGATTTACCGACTGATACCTTGTTTCTGAACACTTCTGCAGGATCACCGACATTGATCTTTCCTTTGGTTACTTTGGCTCCAAAGATGGTTTCGCCATCGATGATGAAGGTTGCCAGTATTTTAGCTTCTGCTTTCAGATTCTTTTCTTGTTCTTCTTTTTCTCGCATCAGATCTGATACCTCTTGAAGCTCTTCGAGGAGCTCATAGATGATTTCATATGTCTTGATGATTACTTTTTCTTGTTTGGCGAGATCGATTACATCATTGATGATTGGCACTGAAAAACCGATGACGATTGCTCCAGTTGTTTTGGCGAGGAAGATATCTGAACGATGCACAGGTCCAATGGCACTTAAGATAATATTAACGTTTTTGTTTTTCGATAGTGTCTGTACTACTGCTTCAAGTGAACCTTGTGAGTCCGCTTTGATCACGAGTGAAAGCTTTTTACCTTCATCTTTAGGAGCCATCATGGTCTCAAATGTATGAGTAGGTGCGACTACTGCAGCAGCTTTAGTGGATTCTTTTTCATCTGTAGTGATAAGTGTACCGACTTCTGGCATATCTGAGAAGCCAAGCAGCTCAAATGGTGTCGATGGTTGGACTTCTTTGAGAGAAGCTCCTGTATCAGAGATCAGTGAGCGTACACGGATTTTGACGTCTTCTGAGTACACGTCATCCCCGACTTTGAGTACACCATCTTTGATGATCACACTGGCTACGATGCCACGTTGATCTTTCTTGGTTTCAATGATGTAAGCTTGCATTGGGTTGGTTAGTTCATACGTAAACTGTTTATCTGAGGCAAGCAATAAGATCGATTCAAGCAGCTCAGGTACACCGTTTCCGGTTTTAGCTGAGATTGGGAGTGCGATTACATTTCCACCTTTGTCTTCGGTGATTACTTCATGTTTGAGCAAGTCACGTTTTACTTTTTCAGGATTAGCATCAGGAAGATCAGATTTATTGAGTGCAACGATGAAAGGAATCCCTGCATTTTTGATATGAAAAATTGACTCAACTGTTTGAGGTTTAAGTGAATCTTTCGCATCAATCACAAGAATGGCCATATCTGCGACAGTCGCTCCACGAGCTCTGAGCTGTGAGAAGGCTTCGTGTCCAGGAGTATCAATGAATGTGATACGTGATGTATCATAGCCAGCGATGCCGGTTTCGATTTCATATGCACCGATGCGTTGAGTGATACCGCCATGTTCTTTGGCAGCTACACGACTTTTACGGATAAAATCCAGCAAGCTGGTCTTACCATGATCTACGTGTCCAAGGATAGTTACTACTGGTGGTCTTTGCATTTCTAAGCGGAATAATACTAATTAAGAGAACAATTCAGTTATTTCTCTTCCGTTGTTTCTTCTGGTTGTGCTTCTGTAGATGGTTCAGGAGTTTCTGCCTCAGCAGGAGCTGCTTCTTCAGTAGCAGGTTCTTCTGCAACTACTGGAGTCTGAGCGTCATCATCTTGTGTATCATCAGCAGGAGTCACTGGTGCTTCAGCACTATCATCAGCTGTGACTACTTCTTCTGTTGGTTCTTCTTCGACAACTGTTTCTTCAACTGCTGTTTCTTTCTTTTCTGCACCTGGTGTGGCGATCTGTGCAATATCAATCTCATAACCGACAAGTCTTGCAGCAAGATTTACGTTTACGCCACCACGACCGATTGCGAGTGGAGCTTGAGCTTCTTCGACGGTTACTTTAGCACGTTTATTCACTTCATCAAGTTCGACTGAGATTACTTTGGCTGGTGACAGAGCGCTAGTGATAAATGTCTTTGTATCAGCATTCCATTGGATGATATCGATTTTTTCTTGACCATTGAGCTCATCTGTGACTGTTTGTACACGAACACCTTTTTGTCCGACACAAGCACCGACTGGATCTACTCCATTTTGAGTACTGTGTACAGCGATTTTGGCGCGTTCACCTGGTTCACGGACTACATTTTTGATCTCGACAGTACCTGATGCGATCTCTGGCACTTCACGTTTGAAAAGCTCTTTGATAAGCTCTGGTGCACTACGTGAGAGTACGATACGTGAGTATCCAGCTTTATTACTACCAATTTCTTTGAGATAAAAAATATATTTATTGTTGATACTATATGTTTCGTGTCTGATCTGCTCTTCTTTTGGGATCACTCCTTCAGCTTTGCCGAGATCGACGTATACATTGTATGGATCTTGGCGGATCACACGTCCACGGACGAGTGTACCGATCTGATCTTGATAATGAGTGATTACTGTTTTCTTTTCTGCTTCACGGATTTTCTGAATGATGACTTGGCGAGCTGTTTGAGCTGCGATGCGACCAAAGCCTGGAGGGGTGATATCATCACCATTTTTCATGATTCGTGTTTCACCATCTTTACCATTTACTACGACTTCAACAGCTTCATCTTCGACATATTCTGGATGTTCTTTATGAAAAGCTGCAAGGATAGCTGCTTGCATAGAAGAGATAACGTCTTCGACGCTAATTCCTCGTTCTGACGCGACTTGGTTAAGAGCTAATGAAAACTCACTTTTTACAACTACCATAACGTAATTCTAGCACAAAACACAGGAAAATCAATGAAGGATGTAGTCAAGCAACTAAAAAACTAGAAATTCTTAAAACCAAGCATCTCTTATCCTATAATAATTGACTTCTTGGGTAAAAAAACGTATAATTACGCTGTGAAGTCAGCTGACTTTGCACATTCAAATTTTGCGGTGCTCACGAAACGTAATGATGAGAAAAGCAATTTGCTTGCTAACACTCATACTTACTAATCGTAGCTTATGTAAAATTATCACCATCTTTTCGAAGGAGTCTTATGACTACCACGCTGTTGCTCATAATCTTAAACGGCATCCTCATGATTTGCGGAAGCATACTTTTTGCAATCGCAGTCAGCAACAATGATGACAAAATGCAAAAAGTTTCAGTTGCACTTAACGCCAGCACTGGTTTCATCATGCTTGTGTTGACTCAAAGTAGCGTTGTGGCATACTGGGCGGGAATCTTTACCGCTGCAACACTCTACACATTTGGTATCATCGCCAAAAAAGAGCGACAAAATGCTGAAAACCGCGCTGCGCTCGAAGAAGCACGACAAGATCTACAACGGTTCCGAAATCGCTTTGGCGATGGCGGCTTTACTGAAAAAGGAGGTGAACGATAACTTTTACACCGCAAAAGAGGCGTCCCAACGTGGGGCGCCTTTTTTCATGCCAATTTTGTATCAAGCCACTGTTGTACAGCTGGTGGTACGGGCATGACTGAAAGGCGAGATTGTTTGACGAGTGCGAAGTCTGCACAGAGTGGTTCAGCTTTTATATCTGCAAGTGTTACATGCTTGGTATATTTCTTTTTAAACTTCACATCGACTACAAATGATGTTCGAGGATCCTTTTCATTTTTATATGGCTCGCCTACTACTTCCATCAATCCGACAATCGCTTTATCTGTCTGAGACTGATAGAAATATATGAGATCGCCTGGTTTCATCGCTTTGATGAAGATAAGTGCAGCATAGTTGTGTACACCGTCCCATGTCGTCGTGCCATCTTTTTGCAGTTGTTCGATCGAGTAAGTCTCAGGATCTGATTTTGCAAGATAATATGTCATAATTGTCCTGATTTTAGCACAAAATTCTGCTCAATACTGTACAATGCTTATACGAATTGTATTATCAGTGAATTGAATAAAACATATGTTTGTCTGCTCAAACTGCGGTGAAGGAAGCTCTACCTGGATCGGTCGCTGCCCTGCGTGTAAAGAATGGAATACATTCAAGGAGATGCGCGAAGCCAAGGAAGGCAGAGCTAAAGGTGAAAAAAAACAATCACTTGCTATAACCTCTTTCAAAAACATCGCTTCACAAAAAAACACCCGTAAAAAAACCGGTTTATTTGAGCTTGATCGTGTCCTTGGTGGCGGTATCGTCCCCGGCTCCATCATCTTGCTGACCGGTGAGCCAGGAGTCGGTAAATCTACGCTTTTGCTTCAAGCTCTCAAAGGTCTAAAAACACTGTATATCTCTGGTGAAGAATCCGCTGAACAAGTGAAGGAACGCGCTGAAAGACTTGAAGTAGATCTTGATCAGTTTTTATTTTCTGATACGTTGCAGGTTGAAGGTATCGTCAGTGGTGTCCAAGAACAAAAAGATCTCGATGTTATCGTGATTGATTCCATCCAAACGGTCTACTCACGGAATGCTG
>JBGSBR010000038.1:0-7189 GCA_041730495.1 Weeksellaceae bacterium
GATGGATTTACCTTTGACATGCTCAGTCAGCATCGAAGCTGATGCAAGTGACACTGCACAACCTTCTCCAGTAAAACCTACAGATTCTATCAAATCATCATGCTCGACTATTTCAAAATGCAGTTTATCACCACAAAGCGGATTATCGACATCGACTGAAGCTGTCGGCTTTTCAAGCGCTTTGAAATTACGTGGGTAATGGTAATGATCCAAGATAATATCGCCGTAGACTGACATAGTTATTTAAGAATAGTTTTAACTTGTTGTAAACCCGCTACTAACTTCTCAACATCTGACTCATCATTATAAATGTAAAAACTTGCTCGAGCTGAAGCTGCTATTCCGAGCCTCGTATGAAGTGGCATGGTGCAATGATGTCCTGCTCGAACAGCAATATGAGATTCATCAAGGATCTGCGCTACATCATGTGCATGATAATTACCTAAGGTAAATGAGATAATTCCCGCTCTCTCTCCAATAGGTCCGAAGATTTTGATTTCATCACCAAATTTCTCATACAGTTTATCAATTGCATACTTTGTTAGCTTTGCTTCATGTTGATGGATCTTTTCTAAACCAATAGATTGCAGATAACGAATCGCTGCTGCCAGTCCGATTGCTTGCGCTATCGGTGGCGTGCCTGCTTCGAGTCGATGTGGGAGATCATTCCACGTGGTGTTCTCAACAGCAACTGTGCGTATCATCTCTCCACCGTATTGATATGGTGGCAACTTATCTAGTTGATCAAACGTACCCCACAGTACTCCGATACCTGTTGGTCCGAGCATCTTATGTCCAGAGAAAGCGACAAAGTCGCACCCTAGCTCTTGAACATCTAGTATCAGATGAGGAGCGGCTTGTGCAGCATCAAGGATTACTATAATATTCGGATTAATTTGCTTCGCAGCTTTTACAATCTGTTTAATCGGATTCATTGTTCCTAAGGTATTTGAGACATACGTCAACGCCAGTATTTTCGTTTTAGAAGTAATATATTGTTTTAAATATTCGTCATTAGTAATTCGTAATTGGTAATTATCATCAATATCGATTACCTTAAATGTGGCTTTCTTTTTTTTAGCAAGTTGTTGCCAGGGTACGAAGTTTGAGTGATGTTCCATGATCGTCGTTACGATTTCATCACCTTCTGATATTAGTTCTGACAAAGATGAAGCGAGTAAATTCATCGACTCTGTCGTACCTCGAGTGAAGATTACTTCTTCTCGACGTGTGGCATTGATAAATATTTTCACAGTATCGCGTGCATCTTCATACGCTTGTGTGGCTTTCTCTGCTATCTGGTAAATCCCACGATGGACATTGGCAGAGTAACTTGAGTAATAAGAATTAACAGCATCAATGACAACCTGAGGTTTGAGGGAAGTTGCAGTCGAATCCAGATACACGAGCTCAGGAAGATGAGTGAAAATAGGAAAATCTTTTTTTATTTGCTTGATATCGAGCATATAGAATTGTCATTGCGAGGAGTGAGTCACGAACGACGTGGCAATCTCCTAACTTACTAATTTATACAAATTGTTCAACTGAGATTGCTTCGCTTTGCTCGCAATGACATTAAGACAATGAATAACTAAACTCTGGCACATGAGATTGTACCTTATCAATCACTTCTTGAGTAAATCCTGATACAAGTAAATCACGTGTGACTGAGTCATCAAGACCACGACTTTTTGCATAGAAGAACTGTTCTTCATTCAGCTTACCTGTCGTCGATCCATGAGTACAGAAAACATCATTGGCAAGGATTTCGAGAAATGGCCGTGAATCAATAAATGTACCTTTTGATAACACTAAGTTCTGATTTTTTTGATAAGCATGACTTTGCTGCGCATCTTTTTCGAGACGGATAAGGCCTTGATAGATGAGTCGTGACTGATCGTCAAAAACTCCTTTGATAAGAAGATCTGAAAGTGATCCTGGTGCTGAGTGTCGCTGAATCGTTTCAATATTAAATTCATCTTTATCTTTACCAGTAAATAACCCGAAGATATAAAGATTGACACCAGTAGCAGTGATATCAAATGTCAGCTTGCCAGATAAATTATGAAAAAAGACAACATACGTGCCTTTTTTATTAAAGACCAGTGGATGCTTTTCAGTATTGAGATTGATAAGTGTCGTCATGATCAAGCTGGCAAATGTGAGTAATCACTCCAGGTGAGTAGTCTCCAATGATTTTTATCTTCATGGTATTCGAGCATACTGACGCCAGTGTTATTGTGCCAGCTATTATCGATCCACTCGAGAAACATATGTGAGTTAAATGATTTAGGAAATGTCACCAGTGCGATAAACATCTTGATAAATAATCCATGTGAGACAATAAGAATGCGTTCTTCTTCACGTTGTTCAACGAATGTAACAGCTTGTTTAACACGTTTACTGAAATCACTGAAGTTCTCTTCATCTGAGTAATGCCAATCAGCATTGTGAAAGTTTTTTTCTATTTCTCGGCGGACAACTTTCGAAAGTGGCGTAAACATAGACATCCCTTGGATCTCTGATGGTCGAGAATACTCTCTGAATAAATCATTTGATACTAACTCAAGCTCTAGTTCTTTATTTATTGTCTTGGCAGTCTGCATCGCTCGCTTATAAGGACTGGCGATCATCACATCAAACGGTAGATCTCGTAAACGAGTTGCTACAAACTCAGCTTGTGATTGACCAAGCTCAGAGAGTGGTGTGAACTCATCCTGATGGATATGATTAGCATTGCCGACTGTTTCTCCGTGTCTGACCAGATATATTTTTTTCATATGGTTATCCTACACTTCCTTCCATTTCTAAACGTATTAATCGATTCAGCTCGATAGAATATTCAAGCGGAATCTCTTTGGTCACTGGCTCCATGAATCCGAGAACCAGTGCGCTTTCTGCATCTGGTTTACTTAATCCTCGCGACATCAAATAAAATAATTTTTCTTCACCAAGCTTCTCAACTGTCGCTTCATGTTGGATCGAGACATCTTGTTCTTTGATTTTCATAAATGGATATGTATCACTGCGAGATTCTTCATCCAGGATTAGTGCATCACATGATACGTACACCGAAGAATTTGCGGCACCAGGTGATACCTGCACAAGTCCGCGATATGATGTGCGACCACCGTCTTTCGAAATAGATTTAGAGACAATACGTGAGGAAGTATCAGGACCTACGTGAAACATTTTTGCACCAGCATCCTGATGTTGTCCTTTGCCCGCATACGCAATTGATAAAACCTCTCCACGCGCACCTTTGCCAAAAAGGTACACACTTGGATACTTCATCGTTATCTGACTACCGAGATTACAATCGACCCACTCCATCACCGCATTTTCATCAGCTCTCGCTCTCTTTGTAACTAGGTTATAAACGTTTTTACTCCAGTTTTGCACAGTAGTGTAACGCACTCGTGCATCTTTTTTGACGAAAATCTCAACAACTGCTGAATGCAATGAATCAGAAGTATAGATCGGAGCAGTACAGCCTTCGATGTAATGGACACTACTTCCCTCATCTGCGATGATGAGAGTTCGTTCAAACTGACCAAATCTTTCTGAATTGATACGGAAGTATGCTTGCAGTGGCAGCTTCACATGGACGCCTTTCGGGATGTAAACAAATGATCCACCAGACCAAACAGCAGAGTTTAATGCTGCAAATTTATTGTCTTGTGGAGGAATCAGTTTGCCAAAGTATTCTTTGACAATCTCTGGATATTTGCGTAGTCCTGTATCCATATCACAGAAGATCACTCCTTGTTTATCAAGCTCTTTATTGATACTTTCATAGACGACTTCACTTTCGTACTGTGCTGAGACACCCGCGAGAAACTTCTTCTCTGCCTCTGGCACCCCGATTCGATCATATGTTTCTTTGATCTCAGCTGGCAGATCTTCCCATGAGTTGACTTGGTTTTCAGTAGGTTTAAGATAATAGTAGATTTCATCGAAGTTGATCGTACTGAGATCCGCACCCCAAGTAGGCATTGGTTTTTCCAGGAAGTATTTGTATGCTTTGAGTCTGAACTCTGTCATCCATGCTGGCTCGTCTTTCATGGCAGAGATCTGTTTGACCACACTTTCGTCAAGGCCTTTTTTCGATTTAAAAACTGGCTTCGATGGCATGGAAAAACCATACTTGTAGTCAAAGTTCAGTTCTTTTTTTTGTTTATCGTGTACATCTGACATATTATTTCAACTTAAGTCGTAACCCTACATCTAAATCCTTAAAACCAAGTTTATGATAAAACTCTATTGCATTTGTATTTTGCACGAAAGCTGAGACGTAGACATGATCAACCTGTTTATCTTTGCACCAAGTCATAAACTCTTCAACTAATTGTTTACCAATACCTTTTTGTTGATACTCAGTTGCAAGAGCGATATCGTTTAACTCTGCATAAATACCTGGTTCGAGATAATCTTTTTCAGTGATTTCTCCATCAATAAACCCAACTATTTTGTCACCATCAACTGCCACAAACATACATTGATTTTCATCAGTTATTTTATCTGAAAAGTATTTATGTCCTTTCTCACTCTGTGTCCAACTCTCTACAAGTAATGGATCCCATTGCACAGATAGTCGATTCAGATATTTGTAATTAACATCTAATATTTGTTCTAGTTCTGCAATTGTTGCTTTGCGGATAGTTATATTCATAATTATTTCTGTAATCTCATATAAATGTATTGATCTCCATATTTATCAAATTGCTCTGTTTTTAAAACCTTAAAACCAGTTCTTTCCAAACGAGCTTTCATAAAATCTGCTGAATATAAATTTCGATAGTATGTTAAGTGTTGATTTGGTGGTTCTTCAGGTATAAATTCTTCCACATGTTCACTATTATCTTTAGGTGCGATAAATGTCAACCCTATCACTCCCTCTGGTTTTAAAACTCTTGAGTATTCTTGCAATGTTTGATCTAAATCTTCTTGTACGATATGGATGATAGAGCTACATGACCAAATAGAATCAAACTCTTCATCTGCAAAAGGCATCTGACGCATGTCACCAAGGACAGTTTCAACTTGCGGATAACGCTGATTGATTTTCTCAATCATATCGGGTGATTGATCCAAAGCTATTACTTCCGCTTTCTGTGAAATTACCGCTGCTTCTTTGCCTGGACCTGAACCGATATCCAGTACTTTTGCATCAGCAGGTATGGTTGATATAAAATCATTTAGTTGTTCTGCATAATCGATAGCTGTATCAAATGTCTTATCGTACCAATCATGTACACCTGCGTAGTCTGCTTCAACTAGTTTATACTTTTGTTCTTTCGATAAGTTTTGCATCGTAAATTATTTCGCATTTATTATGCTTTCATATCCATTTTTCTCAATCTCTTCAGCGAGTGAAGCATCTCCAACTTTAATTATTTTTCCTTTTGAAACAACTAGCACATAATCTGGTTTCAGATGATGCAGGATACGATTGTAGTGCGTGATGATGATATAGGTTTTACCTGCTTTATGTTTATCGAGGAATTTCGAGATGGATTTGAGTGCATCCACATCGACACCAGTGTCGACTTCGTCGAAGATCAAGACCTCTTTATCAAGCACTGCAGCTTGAAGCACTTCCATTTTCTTGCGTTCTCCACCAGATGCACCTTCATTGAGTGGTCGACCCAGGAGCTCTTCACTGATATGTAGTTCTTTTGCGACTTTTTGTGCTTCTTGACGGATAGTAAGTGGATCTTTTTTGCCTTGAAGAGCAAGTTGGAGCAGTTGATAGACTCGGACACCAGAGAGTGCAAGTGGTGACTGGAAAGATAAGAAGATTCCTTTTTCAGCTCGCTCATTAGCTTCCATCTCAGTGATATCTTCGCCGTGATACTCGATCTGTGATCCTTCGGCCAGTGTGTATGATGGATGTCCCATCAGTGCATACGCCATAGTCGATTTACCAGATCCATTGGGACCCATGATGGCATAGACCTTACCTTTTTCAAACTCGAAGTTGATATCTTTGAGGATTTCTTTGTTTTCGATTGAGACTGAGAGATTTGTGAGTTTTAGCATGATTCGTAGTATACCACGACAAGATAAACTGAAGCTAGGTACGATATGCGGGTGCTCGTACGAGCACCCGCATAGATGGACTAACAGAAATGAGTAAAAAGTTACGACGCTCGCTTGATCGTCAAGCGGGCCTTACCTTTGTCACCATTTTCTGTCGGGATCGTGCGATCCCAGATACAATTTACTCCTCCCTCAATGAGTGCTTCAGCGACTTGATACCAATCATTGATGAGAGTACCCGCATTGCTTTCAAACAAAAACTGTGAGTCGTTGGAACGAGAAATTGTAGCAACAGCTTGACCAATACCTGTAAATGGAACTATTTTCATAAGCCTCCTTGCTTATGTAAAAATGACTGCAAGGCGATCATGCAATCTGAAGATATTATACTATAGGATTTACAGAAGAGTCTTTGAGCGAAAGTCGCGGCTTGCGATCAAGTTCTGACAGATCTTTCACAAACAATTTTCTCTCTGCTCTGAAGCTCGCAGCCACACCGATCATCGCGGCATTATCGAAGTTAAGATATTTATATGAAGGGAAATACACACTACCGCCTTGCTCTTTCACCATCCGTTTCATCAGAGTACGCAATCTTTTATTTACTGAAACTCCTCCACCAAGCAGTACACTTTTGACACCAGTTTGGATGATAGCATCTTTGGTTTTACTGACAAGAGTTTGAAACACTGCTTCCTGGAAAGAACTTGCAAGATAATTTAAGTTTTCTACTTTTTCCTCTTCTGGCAGTTTCTTCACGAAATACAGAAACGCAGTCTTAAGTCCTGCAAAAGAAAAATCCAGATCTCCACTGCGGATCATCGGACGAGGAAATTTATACTTATCTGCATTCTCAACTTGCTCAGATAATCGCTCCATCGTAGGTGCACCCGGATATCCGAAACCAAGCAGTCGACCTGCTTTATCAAGTGCCTCCCCTGCCGCATCATCACGCTTCGATCCAAGGATCTCATATTGCAGATGATTTTTAAACAAAACTAAATCCGTATGTCCACCTGAAACGAGAAGGACTAAATATGGAAACTCAAACTCGCGTTTCGGATTACCTTGACTGTTTTGCACGAAGCTTGAGTACAGATGGCCTTCCATATGATCGATGCCAATTAATGGCTTATTATGTTCAGCT
>JBGSBR010000039.1:0-5017 GCA_041730495.1 Weeksellaceae bacterium
GGATCGACAACTGGAACAACAACACTTCTTGGTGCAGCTATATTCAATGGAAATGTAGGGATTGGAACATCTACACCTGCAAGTAAACTCACTTTGGCTGGTGGAAATTTTACGCATACCGCAGCGGGGAATCCGACAATCGCCGGAGTGTACAGTGGTATATTTACGACTCACGATACATATGTTTCTGGAAAGTATGCATATATCGCTGGTGATGCAGCAGGTCTTAGAATTGTGGATATTTCAAATCCAGCAGTTCCAAGTTTGGTAGGAACATACAATACTCCCGGATTTGCAAGTGGAGTATATGTTTCCGGAAAATATGCATATGTTGCTGATTCTACATCAGGTCTCCAGGTTATCGATATCTCAAACCCCGCAGCTCCAAGTTTAGTTGGGACATATGATACAACTGGAATTTCAGCTGGAATATATGTCTCTGGAAAGTATGCATATGTCACAGACTATGATTCAGGCCTCCAAATCGTTGATATTTCAAACCCTGCAACTCCAACTCTAGTGGGAACCTATGACACAACTGGGGATAGTTACGATGTTCATATCTCAGGAAAATATGCATATGTTGCAGATGGAGCTTCTGGACTTCAGATCATAAATATCTCAAACCCTGCAGCTCCGACTTTGGTAGGGACATATGATACTCCAGGTTTTTCATATGGTGTATATGTTTCAGGAAAATATGTATATGTAGCAGATAGTTCTACACTCCAAATCATCGACATCAACGGCATTGAAACCCCATCACTTTATGCAGGTAATATCAATACAAACGATATTACCATCACCGAGAATGTAGACATTGGTAATAGTTTGTCGATACGAGGAGGTCTCAATGTAGGACAGGGTGGAATATTTACAGATGGGGCAGTCACCGCAGCAGGCACATCATCTTCATATTTTGCTGGGGCATTAGGTATCGGTACTACCTCTCCATATCAAAAACTTTCTGTTGCAGGGAACGTCATTGCGGATACCTTTATCGCAACCTCAACCACAGCAACTTCGACATTCCCAAATCTGTCAATCACAAATTTATCATTAGGTTCTGACTATGTCACCGATCTCACCGGGTCTGGACTCTCTATTGTAAATGGAGCACTAACTGTTGATGCTTCAGGAAATTGGGCAACAACATCTGATTCATATGCATTTGATACACGTCTTGCAGCCACCACAACTTTAAACAATCTTACAAAGATTGGAACACAGGCAAGTTTCTCATTTGGTAGTGCTGTTGGTTCAGCGCTCACACTGACATCTTTTGATTGTTCTGTGTATTCAAATGGTGGAAAACTTACTACGGACTCAAGCGGAGTTGTCTCTTGTGCAAATGATACGAGTGGTTCAGGTGGAGGCGGAAGTGGGTCTGATACAAATTGGACTTATTTTAATAATTCTGGGATATCAGTTGCTACGACTACAAACCAAGTAGTAATCGGAGCATCTGCAACTTCATCATCACAAAAACTGCAAGTAACTGGGGGAGTATACGTTATTGGAAGTATTGGTATCGGAACATCATCTCCATACGAGACTCTTTCAGTAAATGGAGGAGCTATTTTCAGTAATGCAGTGCGAGCATCGATATTTACCGCAACCTCAACCACAGCAACTTCGACATTCCCAAATCTGTCAATCACAAATTTATCATTAGGTTCTGACTATGTCACCGATCTCACCGGGTCTGGACTCTCTATTGTAAATGGAGCACTCACAGCAGCTTTTTCTACAACCTCAGTTACATATGCATTCGGAGCCTTACTTTCTGCGACAACATCACTACCCAACCTGAGCACTCTTTCTGGCTTAGCAAGCATAGGCTCTACAACCGGAACGACTACCTTTTTAGGAGCTGCCATATTCAATACAAACATTGGAATTGGCACATCAACCCCTTCAAATAAGCTCACTCTTGCAGGTGGTAACTTTACACACACTGCATCTGGAAATCCATCATTACTAGGAACATATGACACAACTGGAAATGCCCAAGATGTCTATGTCTCTGGAAAATATGCATACGTCGCTGATCTCAGTTCAGGACTTCAAGTGGTTGATATCTCAAACCCCGCAGCTCCAAGTTTAGTTGGGACATATGATACAACTGGTACTGCACTTGGTGTATACGTCTCTGGAAAATATGCATATATTGCTGATGGAGTATCAGGACTTCAGGTGGTTGATATATCAAATCCCGTAACACCAACTCTAGTTGGAACATATGATACGTCTGGGGCTGCATATGCCGTGTACGTCTCTGGAAAATATGCATATGTTGCTGATTTTGGTTCAGGACTTCAAATTATTGACATCTCGAATCCAGCAATTCCCACACTCAAAGGTACATTTGATACAAGTGGTTTTTCATACGGTGTATACGTCTCTGGAAAATATGCGTACGTTGCTGATGATGCTGCTGGACTTCAAATAATAAATATCTCAAATCCCGCAGCTCCAACGCTTACAGGTACATATAATACATCTGGAAGTGCACAAGATGTGTATGTCTCAGGAAAATATGCATATGTTGCAGATGGAGCTTCTGGACTTCAAGTGGTTGATACCTCAAACCCAGCAGCACCAAGTCTAGTGGGGACATATAATACTCCAGGATACGCGTATGATGTATATACCTCCGGAAAGTATGCATATATTGCTGATTTTAGTTCAGGACTTCAAGTGATCGATATCTCAAATCCAGCAGCACCGAATCTTGTGGGTGCGTATGACTCAAGTGATGTAAATGAGTATGTGTACGGTGTATATGTCTCTGGAAAATATGCATATACAGCGGTCGATACCCTCGGTATGCAAACCATCGACATCAACGGCATTGAAACCCCATCACTTTATGCAGGTAATATCAATACAAACGATATTACCATCACCGAGAATGTAGACATTGGTAATAGTTTGTCGATACGAGGAGGTCTCAATGTAGGACAGGGTGGAATATTTACAGATGGGGCAGTCACCGCAGCAGGCACATCATCTTCATATTTTGCTGGGGCATTAGGTATCGGTACTACCTCTCCATATCAAAAACTTTCTGTTGCAGGGAACGTCATTGCGGATACCTTTATCGCAACCTCAACCACAGCAACTTCGACATTCCCAAATCTGTCAATCACAAATTTATCATTAGGTTCTGACTATGTCACCGATCTCACCGGGTCTGGACTCTCTATTGTAAATGGAGCACTAACTGTTGATGCTTCAGGAAATTGGGCAACAACATCTGATTCATATGCATTTGATACACGTCTTGCAGCCACCACAACTTTAAACAATCTTACAAAGATTGGAACACAGGCAAGTTTCTCATTTGGTAGTGCTGTTGGTTCAGCGCTCACACTGACATCTTTTGATTGTTCTGTGTATTCAAATGGTGGAAAACTTACTACGGACTCAAGCGGAGTTGTCTCTTGTGCAAATGATACGAGTGGTTCAGGTGGAGGCGGAAGTGGGTCTGATACAAATTGGACTTATTTTAATAATTCTGGGATATCAGTTGCTACGACTACAAACCAAGTAGTAATCGGAGCATCTGCAACTTCATCATCACAAAAACTGCAAGTAACTGGGGGAGTATACGTTATTGGAAGTATTGGTATCGGAACATCATCTCCATACGAGACTCTTTCAGTAAATGGAGGAGCTATTTTCAGTAATGCAGTGCGAGCATCGATATTTACCGCAACCTCAACCACAGCAACTTCGACATTCCCAAATCTGTCAATCACAAATTTATCATTAGGTTCTGACTATGTCACCGATCTCACCGGGTCTGGACTCTCTATTGTAAATGGAGCACTCACAGCAGCTTTTTCTACAACCTCAGTTACATATGCATTCGGAGCCTTACTTTCTGCGACAACATCACTACCCAACCTGAGCACTCTTTCTGGCTTAGCAAGCATAGGCTCTACAACCGGAACGACTACCTTTTTAGGAGCTGCCATATTCAATACAAACATTGGAATTGGCACATCAACCCCTTCAAATAAGCTCACTCTTGCAGGTGGTAACTTTACACACACTGCATCTGGAAATCCATCATTACTAGGAACATATGACACAACTGGAAATGCCCAAGATGTCTATGTCTCTGGAAAATATGCATACGTCGCTGATCTCAGTTCAGGACTTCAAGTGGTTGATATCTCAAACCCCGCAGCTCCAAGTTTAGTTGGGACATATGATACAACTGGTACTGCACTTGGTGTATACGTCTCTGGAAAATATGCATATATTGCTGATGGAGTATCAGGACTTCAGGTGGTTGATATATCAAATCCCGTAACACCAACTCTAGTTGGAACATATGATACGTCTGGGGCTGCATATGCCGTGTACGTCTCTGGAAAATATGCATATGTTGCTGATTTTGGTTCAGGACTTCAAATTATTGACATCTCGAATCCAGCAATTCCCACACTCAAAGGTACATTTGATACAAGTGGTTTTTCATACGGTGTATACGTCTCTGGAAAATATGCGTACGTTGCTGATGATGCTGCTGGACTTCAAATAATAAATATCTCAAATCCCGCAGCTCCAACGCTTACAGGTACATATAATACATCTGGAAGTGCACAAGATGTGTATGTCTCAGGAAAATATGCATATGTTGCAGATGGAGCTTCTGGACTTCAAGTGGTTGATACCTCAAACCCAGCAGCACCAAGTCTAGTGGGGACATATAATACTCCAGGATACGCGTATGATGTATATACCTCCGGAAAGTATGCATATATTGCTGATTTTAGTTCAGGACTTCAAGTGATCGATATCTCAAATCCAGCAGCACCGAATCTTGTGGGTGCGTATGACTCAAGTGATGTAAATGAGTATGTGTACGGTGTATATGTCTCTGGAAAATATGCATATACAGCGGTCGATACCCTCGGTATGCAAACCATCGACATCAACGGCATTGAAACCCCATCACTTTATGCAGGTAATATCAATACAAACGATATTACCATCACCGAGA
>JBGSBR010000040.1:0-4522 GCA_041730495.1 Weeksellaceae bacterium
TCTCCTTTGAAGGTGCTGCTAAAGTCCGAGTACTTCGAGTTGATGTTTAAATTAGTAATGCTAAAGGTATCTGATCCTTTCTTGATACTATTCTGAGCTCTTAGTGTTGGGGTTTGGTTTCTAACTCGGAGTTCCGTAGGTTTTTCCTTGGCATACTCGGCCATTATCTTTTGAGCCTCTTCTTGCATCCCTGCCGACTTAAGCGATTGGCTATAGCGGTATAAAAAGCCTTCTGGGAAAGCAGTGCTCATGGCATAACGCTTTTCGTACCACTTTTGGGCTTGGATGTAATTCGCATTGAAGTAATTCGCATCGCCTAGTTTTTCATAGATCTCGGCAGTGCCTTTGCCTTTGTTGGCTAAATGCTCATAAATCTTGATAGCTGATATATACGATTCTTGCTCGAATTTAGCATCTGCTCTACGCAGAGGCTGTTGCGCCAATGCAAGTATTGGAAATAATAAAACGAGGAGTAACTGTCTTTTCATCTTGTTTTGTGTTTTCAGTTTCATGGCGCTACGAATTAAAAGAAACGGGTGGTTTCTACTTTTTGTCCGTTTTTCAACAAATCAAATTGTAAGAATAACTCGTGTGAGCCTGAATTAAAATTGGATAATCTTGTGGTTTCTCTATCATATCCGTACCCAATTGATAATCTATCATTTACTTTAAATCCAACTAAAGCTGAGAGCGCTGCGCTCCATCTATACGCTAGTCCAACTGCAAAACGCTCATTGTACATAAAATTAGCCGTAAGATCGACTTGCAATGGCGCTCCTGCAACCACTTTAGTTACAAAAGCCGGTTTGAATTTTAGATTGTATGTCAAGTCAAAGACCCTTCCTCCAACAAAGTAATAGTGTTGCTTTCTTTTGGTTTCTGAATACACTAGGGCATCATAAAAACGCGTTTCTAATAATCTCGGGACGGATAATCCTAAATAACTCTTGTCGTTGTAATAATACAATCCAACACCAATATTAGGTGAGAATTGATCCACCATGTTTTGTTGTAAAAAAGGATCCTCTGGATTAAAGTTCTTTAGTTTTTGATTGTCAATGTTAAATAATTCACCTCCCGCTTTTATACCAAAGGCCAAACGGCTTTCGTTGGCCAATGCAATGGTATAGGAGATATCTACCGCCGCAAAGGTAGTACTCGTTGGTCCGATCTCATCTCGCAATAGGTTAGCGCCTATTCCTAAATGACTGTTCTCAAAGGGTTGGTGATACGCCAGGTTGATCGTACGTGGTGCTCCTTCAAGTCCAAGCCACTGCGCACGATACATACTAAAAATAGATCCATAACCTGTAGATCCCGCATAAGCCGGATTAATCACTGTTGGGTTAAACATATACTGGGTGTATTGGGGCTCTTGTTGGCCCCAAACACTTACACTTAATAATACTAATAAACTATATAGCTTTTTCATTCTTGCTTTTATTTAGTTATGTACAAATAACCTGAACGCTCTTTTTCTACTCCTTGTTTATTTACATATCTCAAGATATAAAAATAGGTACCTTTTGGTAATTCTGCCGATTGTGATATCGTCTTACGACCTTCTGACAAACCTCTAAAATATTTATTATCTTGAGCATAGCCCTCTACATTATAAACCTCTACTCCCCAACGATTATAGATATACAAATTATTATCGGGATAATTTTCAATACCTCGAATTACAAAAATATCATTGAGTCCATCACCATTTGCTGTCATCGAGTTGAATATCTCCAAATCATCCTCGCTTTGACTATGATTGTTGAATTCCAAATAATCTGGTGTTCCGTTATTATCCACATCGGTTGGCAACATTGGATTTAACCCCAATTCTTGTCCATTTGTTAAACCATCTCCGTCACAATCTCCCTCTAAAAATGATTGACTCAATTGCAATGTAATGCTTTGAGGGTTTGATGAACATGGATTCGTAGAATCTGTACCGTCAATTAACTCTTGTGAATCAGTCACTCCGTCACCGTCAGAATCTGGATTTAAATTTACATTAGGTAAATCTCTGTAATCTGGAATACCATCTCCGTCAGAATCTATTGGATTAGTACCATCAGGGCCTTTTTCGATAGCATCAGCAATTCCATCATTATCTGAATCTAAATCTCTGTAATCAGGTGTTCCGTCATTGTCCGTGTCAACTGGAGTTGTACCATTTCCTTTTTCTACTGAATCTGAAATACCATCATTATCAGAATCTAAATCTCTGTAATCAGGTGTTCCGTCGTTATCCGTGTCAACTGGAGTTGTACCACTTCCTTTTTCGATAGCATCAGAAATCCCATCATTATCAGAATCTAAATCCAAGTAATCTGGTGTTCCGTCGTTATCCGTGTCCACAGGTGCATTTGGATTCTCTCCCTTCTCTACTGAGTCAGGTATGCCATCGCCATCTGAATCAACATCATACGGATTGCGTTTCCCATCACCATCAGTATCTAAAGGAATTATTCCTCCATTAGATAAACTAGGTACTCCGTTCCCATTTACTGAACCGTCAATTCTTCCATCACCGTCTGTATCAATACCATTTGATTCCCTTGCATCAGTGATGCCATCATTATCTGAATCTAAATCCAAACTATTGATAATTCCATCACCATCCGTATCACAACTAACTATACTTGGTGAACAAGCTGCATTTTCAACAATATCCGTAATTCCATCGTTGTCATCGTCCAAATCTACAGCGTCTGGAATTCCGTCATTATCTGAATCAATTCCTGAGCAGCCATGTAATGCGGCATTACCAATAGTTAATGGGCAATCGTCTTCAAAATCACGTACTCCATCACCGTCTGAATCCACATCTCGATAATCTGGTGTTCCGTCACCGTCAGTATCAATAGGATTGTTTCCATTTGCACCCTTTTCAACTGCATCTGAAATACCATCATTATCTGAATCCAAATCTCTATAATCTGGGCTTCCGTCACCATCAGTATCCACTGGGGTGATTCCATTTAGTCCTTTCTCTAGCGAATCTGGAATTCCGTCATTATCCGAATCTACGTCTCTATAATCAGGAATGCTATCGCCGTCTGTATCTAAAATACTTGAGCCGGTTCCTTTTTCAATTGTGTCCGGAATACTATCATTATCTGAATCTAAATCTAAGTAATCCGGTGTTCCATCGCCATCTGAATCTACTGGTGAATTTCCATTGGCTCCTTTTTCAATTGAATCAGGAATACCATCGTTGTCTGAATCTAGATCGTATGGATTAGGATTAGCATCGGCGTCTGTATTAGGTGGCGTTTTACCTCCATTTGATGATTGCGGAATACCGTTGGCATCCACTTGACCATCTACTTTTCCATCACCATTAACATCTATACCATTTGCCTCTCTTGTATCAGAGACACCATCATTATCAGAATCTAAGTCTAAGCGATTAGGAATACCATCTCCGTCTGTATCACAGTTGATTGAAGCTGGACTACAAATTCCGTTTTCAACTGTATCTAAGATTCCATCGTTATCATCATCTAAATCAATGTTGTCAGTGATTCCGTCATTATCTGAATCAGGAGGACAACCATTCAATACAGCGGTACCTTCAACGTAAGGACATTGGTCATTCACGTCTAATACTCCGTCGTTATCTGAATCAATATCTCTGTAATTTGGTGTGCCATCTCCATCAGTATCGGTTAGACCTTCTTGGTTGTCTGGTTTGTTGTCGCCATCTGAATCTAAATCTCGGTAATCAGGCGATCCGTCTGCATCAGTATCTACTGGAGTAGCACCATTGGCTCCTTTTTCAATTGCATCTGTCATTCCGTCATTGTCTGAGTCCAAGTCCTTGTAATCTGGAATTCCATCTCCATCAGTATCCACTGGACTAGCGCCATTTGATCCTTTCTCAATTGAATCAGAAATTCCGTCATTATCAGAATCCGTGTCTTTATAATCTGGAACTCCGTCACCATCGGTATCAATTGGATTTAATCCATCAATTCCTTTCTCTATTGCATCTGGAATTCCATCATTATCCGAATCAACATCTTGGTAATCAGGTGTGCCATCATTATCTGTATCCAATAGATTTGTTCCGCTTCCTTTTTCTAATGAATCCGGAATGCCATCGTTGTCTGAATCTAGATCTCTAAAGTCAGGTGTTCCATCTCCATCAGTGTCTCTTGGAGTATTTCCGCTTCCTTTTTCGACTGCGTCTGTAATACCATCATCATCTGAATCCAAATCTCTATAATCCGGAGTTCCATCGCCATCAGTATCAACCGGAGTTGTCCCCGTTCCTTTTTCGTTTGCATCTGTAATTCCGTCGTTATCTGAATCTAAATCCAAGTAATCCGGTGTTCCGTCATTGTCAGTATCCAATGGAGTGCTTCCACTTCCTTTCTCCACAGCATCTAAAATTCCGTCATTATCTGAATCTATATCTCTGTAGTCTGGCGTTCCGTCATTATTTGTATCCAATGGTGTAGCGCCATTTGGTCCTTTTTCAGTTGCATCAAGAATTCCATCATTATCTGAATCTAAATCT
>JBGSBR010000041.1:0-3237 GCA_041730495.1 Weeksellaceae bacterium
TACCCCTCTTCTTACTCTCATTCATTCGTTTTCTTGCTCTCATTCACCCGTTTTGTGAGGGTGTGTCATAAGCTTCTTAGGACTGACTTTATGACACACCCTCAATAAGCGATGGAAGCGCCTTTACCACGTCAGTACTAGCATAATAACCTCTCTGTGCCGTCACATCGTGAAGGCATCTACCCAGTCCTGTGCTCAGGCTAAGGGTCAGAAGATTGCCGTAAGATAGTATACTGAACTTGCGAATCTTGAATAAATTATATAGAAAAAAATCTAAAAACTTGGTAGTTATTTTGTTTTTTCGTATCTTTGCAATCGGAATTAAAATGAAATATACGTATGGCAAGTACCTGATATGCAAGGGGCATATATAGGTGAACTTAGCAAGTCACGATAATTTTGTTTTTTGTAATTAGACAAGCAATTATAGTAGATATGAACGATAGAAAATTACCAGTAGGCATCCAGTCTTTTGAAAAAATCAGAAAGGGTGGATATCTTTATGTTGACAAGACAGATATTATCTGGCAACTTGCCAATAGAAATAAAACGTATAATTACCTGAGCCGCCCACGCCGCTTTGGTAAATCTCTGTTGGTAGATACGCTCGAAGCCTACTTTCTGGGTAAGAAGGAACTCTTCGAAGGGTTGAAGATTATGCAGATGGAGAAGGAATGGGTGAAGCGACCTGTCATCAGGCTCGATATGAGTCGTGCTGGCGCAGAGCCGGAAACTTTACGCTCTTATCTCGACATCACTTTCGACAGATTAGAGAAGGAATATGACATTACACCTAAGCCCACCGCCAAACTTGCCGACCGTTTTGACGGCATTATCCAAACGTCATATGAGCAAACTGGACAACAGGTTGCCATCCTCATCGATGAATACGACTCTCCATTGCAGCATTCCTGGAAGACTCCACATCATGAAGCATGTACGGATATCTATAGAGAGGTTTTTGCCATTCTCAAAGCTGATGATAAATACGAGAAGTTTGTTTTCATTACCGGTATTACCAAGTTTACGCAGATTTCTCTTTTCTCTGTACTCAACAATTTGAGTAATATCAGCTTTGATTCTGAGTATGCAGCTCTTTGCGGTATCACGAAAGATGAACTCCTCTCAGATTTTAAATCGGAGATTAACAGGTTGGCTACAAAGAAAGGATGGACTTTTGATGAAGCCGTGGTACAGTTGACGGCATTCTACGATGGTTATCATTTCAGTCATGAAAATATGGTTGATATATTCAATCCATTCAGTCTTATCAATGCCCTCGCTGACTCCAGTCTAAAGAATTACTGGGCTTCATCTGGAGCAACCTCTTTGCTTCCTAAGTTTGTAGATGATATGGAAATTAGATTGAAGGATTTCGAGAAATGTCCGATAGACAGCGATACCTTGGAGACTTCTGATGTGACAGGTGGTGGAGCTGAACTTTTCCTCTATCAGTCTGGTTATCTCACGATAAAGGGATATATGGAAGGAATTTATTTGCTGGGCATTCCAAACTATGAAGTACGCAAGGCTCTATACAAGATAGTCTTGCCAGCCTTGACACTGAAATCAAATGCGATAGTGATATCTACACAGAATATGTTGCTGTATTCTCTAAAAATTGGCGATTTGCCTGAAGCCATGAAATGTCTGAAGGCGCTTATTGCGGATGTGCCATACAGCAATAAGAAACTTGCCAGCATGGATATGGAAGAGAGGTACCGTCTTATCTTGAGTACCATCTTCAATGCTATCGGCTGCAGGGTGGAAGTTGAGAAGATGATTTCTACTGGTAGGATAGATATGGTGTTGGAAACCAATAACTTCATCTACGTTCTGGAACTGAAGCTGAGCAACAATGGAGGCATTGATGCGGCAGCGGAGCAAATTAAGGCTAGACAATATGCCGAACCATTCAAGGCGGATAAACGCAAGGTAATAGCTATTGCTATAGAACTGGATGATTCTGGTAAAGGACTGGTTGATTGGAAGGAAGTTTAGAATCAAGAAATCCACAGCTGGCTTGAGTGCCTGCTGTGGATTTCTCTTGTTTATATTAAAGTGTAGGATTCGATAATACTGTCTTACTGATCAATCGTAATGGCATCGCCTTGTAGCGATGGGTGTTATTTCCATTACTACCACTCACGAAACGTACGTTGGAAAAACCCTTCTTATCGTTGTACACGTCGAAATAGTTATACCAGTAACCATATTCCGGACTTCCTCCACTGAATCCTTGTGTTCCAGAGACTAGTGTTTTGGTCCAAAAGACCACGTGCATTGGATATTTATGGCTTTCACCTTCCAGATATCCTCCGTATGGCAGATAGATGGTTTTCAACTCAGAGCTTGTTGTATTCATAAATGTACAATAGTACGATTCTCCAAGAGCAGTATGGCGTACCTCTGTTTTAAGCGTACCATTTGCAATCAAGTCTTCAAACACCGATTTCTCTGGTATTTCAAAGCCTTCAGGAGATAGAGTAGAGGATAGATTCCCCTGCTTGACATCTGATTTATTCTTATCCTCTGAAATCTTGAAGTATCCACCGATAGCACCTTTATGGTCTTTAAGTTCGTTGACGTCTGGTGCATAAGGACTATTGTCGGTAGCACCCAGGTTACGGTCAAGCATGATGTAGGTATGGGCTTTTCCCTTTACCTTCACTACCCCATAATAGAACATACCTTTTACCTTAAGACTGTCAACACCACCCTCTGTTAATTCGTATTTGTTTGCCATATAATCTGTTATCTCATGGAAGATACCAGTATGATAAACAGTGTAGGTGATGTTGATATCAGATGCGTTTTTTATCGTAAAGGTGCCTTTCCAAAGATTATAATTATTATCGTGATTATCATTCAACGTCACTTTCCAGTAACCTCCGTCATCGCTAACAGTGAAAAGGCTCTGGCTATCGTTATTATATGTCAGAACATCCCCTTCCTGTTTAGGAATCTTATAACTGTAGGCATTCTTTCCTACCGTAAAATGAAGACCATTATTTCTTACTGCGCCTTGCATTTGATCTGGTCTGATTCCTTTAACCTTATCCAACCAGGCAAAATAGTCCTGTTGAATCTCACTGCCATTTTTTAACATTTTGACTTTACGATTAGGGTCGTCTCTCATGAAATCGTAGCCCGCCTGAGTTATCTTCACATCAAGCTTGAGATCACCAGAAGATATCGTAACCGTTCCTGTCCTTGGGGTTTCATCAATGTTTGGAG
>JBGSBR010000042.1:0-3199 GCA_041730495.1 Weeksellaceae bacterium
TGCCTTGATAGTCTAAAAGTGTACGCGATTACATGCAGCTGCGGTGCCGAGTTGCCTAAAGGCCCTATAGGGCTTAGAGGGTACACGCCGCTTAACTGCTTACTGCTCTAGCTGACTTGGCCGAATCTAACAATATTGACATTTTTGCCTTAACTGAAACCTGGATCAATCCTAACACTACTTCAGCTCAGTTGTTTGATTCCATTCCTCATGGTTTCACGCTGATCAGCAATCCTCGCCCTGTCTCTTCCTCATGCACCTCTTCGGTTGTTGGTGGTGGCACGGCGTTTCTTATCCGTGAACCTTTCACCCTTATCTCGTCTCCAGAAGTCACCTTCAAATCATTTGAAATGTCTATTGTAACACTCAAGCTTCCTCATTCTAAACTATCGCTCTTCAACATTTATCGTCCTCCATCTTCATCATCTGTAAAGTCTCGAGACTCTACATCCTTCTCTCAGTTTCTTGATGACTTTCAAACTCTAATCTCTTTCATATCTACTTCACCACATGACTTTCTCATTACAGGAGATTTCAACATTCATGTTGACGATCTTACTGACTCAAATGCATTACAATTTATCTCTCTTCTAGATCTCGCCAACTTAACTCAGCACGTCTCTTTTCCAACACACCGTCTCAGTCACACTCTTGACCTTGTCATTACTCCAGCTGATTCTATTCTTTGTCCTGTTGTATCTCAATGTCCTATCTCACCTTCAGATCACTTTCCTATCCTTTACACTCTGAATATTGCACGACCACCCTCACCACCTGTGTCTAATCACCTAACGCGAGCAATTCATTCTATCAATATTGGTAGATTTATTCGTGATATTATCTCATCGCGTCTCATTACTCATCCTCCTTCTAATCTATCTGATCTTATTGACTGCTACAACTCTACACTAACAAATCTTCTCAACAAACATGCACCTCTAAAATCTAAAACGATACGCTCTAAGCCACCTAAACCGTGGTTTACTCCTGCTCTCAACAAGCTCAAGTCTGCTAAACGTCGTCTGGAACGAGCTTGGTCTAAATCTCACTCCTCAGAGGATCTCAAACTTCTACGGTCTGCTACTAATCACTATCACGCTGCTGTCATAAAAGCTAAAAGAAACTTCAACATATCTCTCATTTCGTCTCAAGTAACTAACCCTCGTCAGCTCTGGAAGACTGTGAACAAACTTTTGCATCGTACTTTACCTCAAGTTTTACCTTCATCTGAATCGCTAAGTTCACTTTCTCAATCATTTGCCACCTTTTTCTCCGATAAAATTCACAAACTACACACCAGTCTTCTACTCAATCATGCTCACTCCTCTCCTCACATTCCTTCGCCTGTTACTCCACCTAATTTCTCTTCTTTTACTCCTGTCACCATGGATGAAATCTCTAAGCTAGTGTCTGATTCTCCTGAAACTAACTGTGACTTGGATCCTATTCCCACTTCTCTCCTAAAACAATGTTCATCAGTCCTCCTTCCTACTATTACCAATATCATCAATCTTTCTCTCTCAACTAGCATTTTCCCAGATCAGTTCAAGAGTTGTTCAGTTCATCCTCATCTCAAGAAGCCTAGTCTTGACAAGGAAAATCTAGCAAACTATCGTCCCATATCTCATCTCTCTTATCTATCGAAACTCACTGAAAGAATCGTTAAAACACGTCTCACTGAACATATGTCTAATCACAATCTCCTTAGTCCTTTTCAGTCTGCATACATTAAAGGTCATTCCACTGAAACTACTTTACTGTCTGTTCATGACCACATCATCAAAGCTATGAGTCTTCAGCAAATCACTTGTCTCACTCTCCTTGACTTATCTGCTGCTTTTGACACCATTGATCACTCCATATTACTCGAACGTCTATCATCTTGGTTTGGAATCACTTCAAATGCTCTATCTTGGATAAAATCCTACTTGCTTAATCGCTCTTTCTCTGTTAATATTGAAGGTTCTAAATCATCTTCTTACCAACTCTTATATGGTGTTCCTCAAGGATCTGTTCTTGGTCCTCTACTATTCATTCTATATACTACTCCTCTCAGTAAAGTCATATCTGATTCATCTTCCAGTCATAAACTCTATGCTGATGACACTCAACTCTACATATCATTCTCGTCTGTTGACTTCTCACACAATATTGCTCACCTTGAACTAACTGTATCTAATGTCTATAACTGGATGTCATCTAACTTTCTTTCTCTCAATCCTTCTAAAACTGAATTTCTCATAATTGGTCTTCCAAAACAACTTGAAAAACTGAATCATCCTACTATTCGTTTACCTAATGACGTCATTCTCTCACCTGTCAACTCCGCACGTAACCTGGGAGTTATTTTTGACAGCAATCTAACTTTTTCTGATCATATCTCTGCTGTCTCTAAATCATGTCTATATCACATACGTGACCTCAGACGTATCCGCAATACCATTGATCGTACCACAGCGTGTACCATAGCCACTTCTCTTATTCATTCTAAACTTGACTACTGCAACTCTCTTCTACTCAATATCCCATCAACTCAAACAAATCGTCTTCAACTAGTTCTTAATTCTGCTGCTCGTGCTGTCACTAAAACTCCTAAGTTTCATCATATCACTCCCATACTTAAATCTCTTCATTGGCTCAATATAAATGAAAGAATTCAGTACAAAGTTCTTTCTCTTACATACAAAACACTCAGCTCAAGTCGCCCAGCATATCTCCACTCCCTTGTCACTCTAAACCGTACTCGTTCAACTCGCTCTTCTTCTCTTGTAACTCTAAATCGTCCTTCAAATCCTTCTCATCTTCAAATCACCAATAGATCTTTCTATCACACTGCTCCTGCCCTCTGGAACCGCCTACCTCCTGAACTTCGTCAGTTAGATTCATCACCTTCTACATCCCCTCTTGCCATCTCCCCAACTCTCTTTCACAAAAAACTAAAAACTCATCTCTTTCACTCTTCTTTTCCACCTTAGTCTTCACCTGGCCTAGACTACACTTGGACGGATATCCCCGGTATTGACCTTGGCTTGTCATTTCTTCACCACTTTTTGTTTTTTGGATTTGTACAGTGTCTGAGAATAAGTATTCATTAATTTGTTTTACTTTTACAGGCACTTTAAATCAACTCCATATCAGTTGTCTTACTGAACGCTAACACTCCAAATCATCACAACAACAGTTGTATTACTGAATGTAC
>JBGSBR010000043.1:0-3108 GCA_041730495.1 Weeksellaceae bacterium
ATTACCATAAAACTCTTTAGCAGCTGCAATATCATTGACTGAGAATCCTGTGAAAGCTTTTGTATTTTTAAACATAGGAGTAAAGAATAACTTATATAAATTTATTGTAGCAGATATACAGATTAATGACTCTTTACCAAGGTCTTATAGACCTCTTTTATCGCACTAAACAGCTTGTCAGATACATTTTGTTTTTGTGCCAAAGATACAACTAGTGATAAGTCTTTATCAGGAATATTTGTAGCTTGATACTCTTTCCCTTGTAAGATCATATCAGTAATATCTTCTTTCCAAACTTGCCCAAAGTTATCAAGTGATCCTTCGGATAACAGCTGATAAATAGATTGTGTATCTGAAGTGTAACTTCGTAAAAATCTTGACACTTCTGCAGCGGTAGCTAAGTTGCTATATCGACAAATATTGTATGCCAGTTTGGCGAGTGTAGCCGCAGGTAAGGCACCCATATAATCTACTCGACTAGCCATATCATGTAGTACAACTTTATATGTTTCAAAAACAGTTTCATCACCCTCAACTAAAAAGTGGATGTTTTTTTCTAGAGCAGCAGTTTTACCACCAAGCATTGGAGCACAAAGGAAGGCAATGTTTTTTGATTTAAGTTGATTATAAATTTCTTGTGAGTCTTCAGGAGTGAGAGTACTCGTATCGATAATCGTTTTGATAGTAGTATTGTTAGTAACTAATGATTCAATTACTTCTTTAGAAATCTTTGGATGCGGCAAACACAAGATTACGCATTCCACTACTTCTGACATTTGTTCAATTTTGTTAGCTTGCTTAGCTCCCAAAGAAACTATCTCTTTTACTTTTGTTTCATCGATATCGTAAACAATTACTTGATGTTTAGCTTTGAGAAGATTGGTTACCATACCAAATCCCATATTTCCCAGGCCAATAAATCCAATTTTCATATGCATGAATAATACTAATTATGCTGTAACATCAGTACCTTTTGGTTGTTTCGAAGCTTTCTGCAATTTCAGCATCTTGATGCGTTTACCTTCAATCTCATCAATTGTGAGAATCAGATTACTTATCTCTACCGCGTCACCGATGCGTGGCTCATGCCCCAAGAGTCCAAACACGAGTCCTCCAATTGTCGTGTATCCCTGACCTTTCATCGGAAGCGTAAATTTCTCTTGGAAGTCAGCAATCAATGTATGCCCGCTTATGAGATAACTTCCATCTTTAGCCTTAGATATATTTGCGATAGATTCTTCAAACTCATCTTCGATCTCACCGACCAAACTTTCCATGATGTCTTCAAGAGTGACCATACCAGAAGTACCGCCATACTCATCGTTCACGACTGCGATATGAATGCGTTTTTTACGCATGTCTTGAAGTACTTGATCGATTTTTTTGGTTTCTGGGACACTGATGATCGTGCGGATGATATCGAGTTGGGATAGTTTCATCGTATCGCCCTTTTTCAGCAGCTCACGATAAATATCTTTCACATGGACGAAACCAATGACGTTATCAATCGTGTTTTCATAAACTGGGAAACGACTATGTGGATGTTTCTCAATACGTTTCACAATCTCACGAATTGGTGAGGCAATATTAAAGGCCAGCACATCTGTACGTGGTACCATCACATATTTCACTGGTGTATCTCCCAACTGAAAGACGTTATATACCATCTCTACTTCTTTTGAAGGAATCTTGCCTTCAAGTGCACTTTGGGATAGCAGCATGCGTATCTCTTCTTCTGAGTGGACAATCTCATGCCCATCTACAGAATGCATCCCTACAAGTTTTAGCACTATGCGACCTGCATGATTAAGTACCCAGATAAATGGACCAAAGACTTTAGTGAATATAATCAGTGGAGCGATAATCCAAAGAGATGTCGCTTCTGCTCTTTGCAAAGCAATCGACTTCGGAGCTACCTCACCGAGCACAATATGAAGAAAGGTGATGATACTAAACGCAATGATAGTAGCTAGGGTATGTGATGTCAGAAAAGCAGCTTCTTGAGGTAGAAACGTGAAAAGAGGTTCTAATGCATGAGCTATCGCAGGCTCTCCGATCCAACCAAGTGCCAAACTTGCAAGAGTGATACCGAGCTGAGTAGCGGAGATATAACTATCAAGATGTTTAAGTGCTTCTTGAAGTACTTTTGCTCTGGTATTACCCGTTCTAGCTAATTCATCGACACGAGTTTTACGGACTGCGACCAGCGCAAACTCAGAGGCTACGAAGTAACCATTAAGTAAAACGAGTATGAGTACGAGAGTTATCTGAAAAATAAATTCCATGTAAGCTTATATTATAGCATTGGAAAGAGCTGGTTACAAATAAGCTCGATTATTATTTCTTTTTGAAGAAAACTAGTTTATAGCCATCAGGATCTCGCATCACAAACTCTCGATTGCCCCATGGCCAATCACGAGGATCTGACGCAGGTTTCAGTCCTTTTTCGAGAGCACCTGCATGGAATGCATCTACATCATCGACACTGATATTCAAAAATACCCCTGCACCTTTATTATCAAGCTGTGCTTCTTTTTGAAACTCTGGTTTTTCTTCTGCAGAGATCAAAACAAAATCTACCCAAAACCAGTTCACATATCCGGTCGCACGTTTCGCATCTTGTTTCTTGAAATCAAATCCGAGTGCTGTATAAAACTCAATAGTTTTTGCCAGATCATTCACATAACAAGTTACTCCCGAAATACTTTTCATTTTCATAGATATATTTGAAATTTATTTACCTTCGTAAGCTTGCTTAAGCTTTGCAATATCAAACTTCTTCATCTGGAGGAATGCTTGAGTCACTCGAGCTACTTTTGCGGGATCAGCATCATTCATCATCTTGTCGAGTGCTACTGGCGAGATCTGCCAAGACAGACCATATTTATCTTTCAGCCAGCCACACTGCTCTGCGTTTGGATCTGCAGATAGTTTTTTCCAGTAATAATCAATCTCTTCTTGTGTCTCACAGTTGACCATGAAAGAAATTGCTTCGTTGAAGGTAAACTTATGATCTTGTGCACTATCCATAGCTGCAAACCATTGTTTCTCCAGTTGGAAATCTGTAAACATGACTGTGCCTTCTTTATCAGGTGAGGAACCAGCTGG
>JBGSBR010000044.1:0-3000 GCA_041730495.1 Weeksellaceae bacterium
TTGAAGAGCGATGCCAACAAGGGCGTATATAATTATAAGTATCGCGATATCGACGGACAGACCAAGGATTACAACGGTCAGTACATCCAGACCCGTATGTCATGTCTCAATGCCGGTAAGATAGATGAGGCTCTCTTCACCACCGAGCTCAGCAAGAAATTCAGTACTTCCACCTTCCGCCTTGGCGTGAATGAGTGGTTCTACCATATCGATTATTGCTCAAATACAACCATGTATGACCAGAGTGTTCCTGCAGATGGCAGTTATGCCCTGCGAGTTTGGGATGCAAACCAGCGCAACGGCTACTTCTACGATTTCAACAAGAACGCCTCTGAGTATTACAAGGGAAGCGAAAACAAGCTGGCTCTCTACTTCACTCACGATTGGGATGTCACCAACAAGTTGAATCTCTACTATGGTGCCCGTCTGGAGTGGCAGAAGCTGAAGGGTGAAAACGCAGCAGTGAAGAATGCAAAGGGTGAATTCGTAGGCCGTTTTGCCGATTACCATCTCGGTGCTAAGGCAGCAGATGGAACCGTGATTGCTCCGGCAGACTTGAGTTACAACTGGTTGAACTACGATTTCTCTGTAGCAGCAACTTATAAGTTGACCGATAACTTCGGCTTCACTGGCGATTTCACTTACATCGTTCAGCATCCTAAGTTCGAGGCTTTTGCCCCAGCTACATTGCCAAATACGGATAAGATTTCTGTACCACTCGGTCGTGCAGGTATCTACTACAATAATTCATGGTTGAGTTTGACATCGTTGTTCTCTTACATCTCAAAGACCAACAACAATGCAACATTGAATCTTCAGCATGGCAGTGAGATCAAGGCTGCGCCAATGGCTTTCGATATTCAGACATGGGGTTGGACAACTGATGCAGTGGCTCATCCTTTCAAGGGATTCGATTTCCACTTCCTCTTCACTTATCAGAAGCCAACTTACAAGAAATATGAGACATCGGTTACCTTCAGTGATGGTACCCTTGGCAACATCAATGCCACTGGCAATATCGTAGCAGAGATTCCTCAGATTCTCATCGAGTTGGACCCAAGCTACATGATTACCAAGGACATCAAGCTCTGGACCAGCTTCCGTTACTTCAGTAAGACATACGCCAACATCAACGAGGCATATTACTTCAACGGTCACTGGGAGACTTTCGGAGGTTTGAACTGGCAAGCAACCAAGCGTCTGGCTCTCGGCTGCACCGTAGTCAACTTCCTCAATCAGACTGGTGCCAAGGGTAGTATCGCAGGTGCCGAGCTGATTACCAAGGATGAGGCTAAGGGAATCAAGAATCAGATTATGACGGGTAGCTATCTTCGTCCATTCACTGTAGAATTCACAGCTTCGCTGAAGTTCTAATTAGTTCAAACATAATAAGATAAGGCAGTACTATATGATAATGTATAGTGCTGCCTTTTTCTTGTTTGGGTTTTGAACTTTGGAGAAAACGCTGTTTTCCATAATAAAATAGGTGAAAAGAGTGTTTTTATCAGTCATGATTAATAAAAGCAGAGGAGTTTTAGTGTTTGTATTCCTAAAAACGTCCGTAAAAGAAAAGTTTTAGGAATCAATTCCTAAAACTTTCTAAATAATCGTACTTTTAGTATGTAGATTCCTAAAAAATATGTATATTTGCAGCATGACATGTAAAAATACAAAAATGAAGAGAATAGAACGACATAACTATCTGCAAAAGCTGATAGCTTTCAAGGATAAAAAGCTTATCAAGGTGATAACAGGCATTCGCCGTTGTGGTAAATCGACCATTATGGAGATTTATCGTGACTGGCTGATAGCTCATGGAGTAATGCAAGAGCAAATCATCTATCTCAATTTTGAGGACTATGACTATTTTGAATTGCGAGACCCAAGAAAACTGTATTCTTATGTCAAACCTTTGATACAGCAAGATAAGATGACTTACATCTTTTTTGATGAGATACAGCATGTCACGGATTTTCCGGATATCATCAATAGTCTTAATTTGAAGCCAACAGTTGATTTATATGTGACGGGTTCGAATGCCTACATGCTTTCTAGCGAGATAGCTACACTCTTGTCTGGCAGGTATGTAGAGATTGCGATGCTTCCGTTGTCTTTCAAGGAGTATGCGGAAGGTATCGGTGGTACGGACCATCTTTCACAGACATATATAGAATATGTGAGCAAGAGCAGTTTCCCATATACATTGGAGTTGGATACGGCGAATGAGATTAGCGATTACTTGAATGCTGTTTACAATACGATAGTGGTAAAGGACATCATGAGTCGAAATAAACTTTCCGATGTAATGATGTTGGAGAGCGTGATACGTTTCACGGCAGATAATATCGGCAATATTCTCTCGACGAAACGTATTGCAGACTTGATGTCGGCTGATGGGCGAAAGATTGACCAAAAGACAGTGGAGAAATACCTGTCAACCCTTTGTGAGTCTTTCTTCTTGTATGAAGTGAAGCGATATAACATCAAGGGTAAGCAACTCCTCAAAACTTTGGGAAAATACTATCTGGTGGATATTGGTTTGCGACGTATGTTGCTTGGCTCTCGCTCTTTTGATGCAGGGCGCATTTTGGAAAATATCGTTTTTCTGGAACTCTTGCGTCGGCAGAAGAAAGTGTATATAGGCAAGATGGATAACTTGGAGGTTGATTTTGTTGCTATTGACGAGGATGACATCACCTATTATCAGGTAGCTGCAACGGTAAGGGATGAGAAGACCTTGAAGCGCGAACTCGCTTCGCTTCAGCAAATCAAGGACCAATATCCCAAGTATATCTTGACGCTCGATGAAGACCCGACGGCAGATTATGATGGTATCAAGCGAATCAATGCGTTGAAATGGCTGATGGGGGAAGTATAGTCTTGTTGCCTCCAAGGAGATGTGAGGAAAAGAATCGTTCATGCACTGCAAAAGATGTTGCATGAACGATTTTTTGTATCGGATGAAACGAGATTTATATGATAATTCCTGCTTTATTCTTA
>JBGSBR010000045.1:0-2805 GCA_041730495.1 Weeksellaceae bacterium
CTAGATCTTGTCATAACATCGGCTCACTCTACCTTATCACCTACCCTTACTTGTTTACCAGTTTCTCCAACAGATCATTTTCCTATCATTTGCTCTCTCAACATCATTCCATCTCCTGCTGCTCCAATAACCAAACACCTCACTCGTGCTATATACTCTATCGATGCTACTCAGTTTGGTCGTGACATTCTTTCTTCTCGTCTTATCACACATCCTCCTTCTGGTCTTTCTGACCTTGTTGAATGCTACAACTCCACTTTGTCACATCTTCTCGACAAACATGCACCTCTTAAGTCTAAAACCTTTCGCACTCATTCTCCTAGTCCTTGGTTCTCTCCTCTCCTAAAAAAATTGAAACTTTCTAAACGTCATCTTGAACGTGTCTGGTCTCGCTCACATTCTTCTGAAGATCTCAAAAACTTTCGCACTGCTACCAATCTTTATCATGCCTCAATCATAAAAGCGAAGAGAGCATATAACTCTTCTCTCATTGCGTCCTCCATCACAAATCCTCGGCTTCTCTGGAAAAACATCAACACAATTCTTCATCGATCTTCACTTCCTGCTCTACCTACGTATGATTCTCTGAGCTCTTTGTCTCATTCTTTTGCCAAATTTTTCTCTGACAAGATCCACAAACTTCACACTGGTCTTCTCTTCAATCACACTTCAACCTCTCCGCATGTACCTCCTCCATTTACTCCTCCTTGTTTCTCTTCCTTCATACCTGTTACTATTGATGATGTTTCTAATCTACTGTCTCAATCTCCTAATACCAATTGTGATCTTGATCCTATTCCTACATCTCTTCTGAAACAATGTTCTCATGTTCTACTTCCTACTATCACCAACATCATCAATTTGTCTATTTCCACTGGTGTCTTTCCTGATCAGTTCAAGAGCTGCTCTGTCCATCCTCACCTCAAAAAAGCTAACCTCGACAAAGAGGATCTCAGTAATTACCGCCCTATATCTCATCTTTCTTTCTTATCTAAACTCACGGAAAAAGTGGTCAAGCTTCGTCTCACTGACTACTTATCTAACAATAACTTACTCAATTCGTTCCAATCAGCCTATATCAAGCATCATTCTACTGAAACTACTCTACTCTCTGTTCATGATCACATCATCAAGGCCATGAGTCATCAACAAGTTACTTGTCTCACTCTTCTCGATTTATCTGCTGCATTTGACACTATTGATCACACTATTCTTCTTGAACGTCTGTCATCCTGGTTTGGTATCACTTCTACTGCTCTCTCCTGGCTCAAATCTTATCTACTCAATCGTTCTTTCTATGTCAGTATTAATGGCTCGGTATCATCTGTTTATCACCTTCTCTATGGTGTGCCTCAAGGTTCAGTACTTGGTCCTCTCCTTTTCATCTTGTACACTACTCCTCTTAGCACTGTCATTTCCAACTCATCTGCAAATCATCACCTCTATGCAGATGACACCCAACTCTTCTTATCTTTCTCAGCAGCCTCTTATTCTCACAATATTGCTCATCTGGAAACTGCAATTTCAAGTGTTGCCAACTGGATGTCGACCAATTTTCTCACACTTAATCCTTCGAAAACTGAGTTTCTTATCATCGGTCTTCCTCAGCAACTCTCTAAACTCAACTCTCCCACTCTTCGTCTACCAAACAATGTCACTCTCTCACCTGTTGATTCAGCTCGAAACCTCGGTGTCATCCTTGATAAACATCTTTCTTATGCTCAACACATCTCGTCTATTTCCAAATCATGCTTCCTCAGCATTAGAGATCTACGACGTATACGAAGTACGATTGATCAAACTACTGCTTCAACTATTGCTACTTCTCTCATTCACTCTAAAGTCGACTATTGCAACTCTCTTCTGCTTAATCTTCCAGCTAATCAAACTAACCGTCTTCAACTTGTTCTCAATTCTGCTGCCCGTGCCGTCACTCGTACTCCAAAATTTCATCATATCACTCCTATTCTCGAATCTCTTCACTGGCTTACAATAAATCAAAGAATTCAATTCAAGGTTCTCTCTCTCACTCACAAATCTCTCAAAACTGGTCATCCTTCTTATCTCCGCTCTCTTCTCTCTCTCACACCTCATCGTTCTACGCGTTCCTCATCTCTTATCACACTCAATCGTCCTTCTGTCTCTTCTGGTCTAAAAATTTCTAACAGATCATTCTTTCACTTCGCACCTGTGTTGTGGAACAGTCTACCTTCACATCTTCGTCATTCTGCTCATCATTCCACGTCTCCTGTACCTATTGCTGGCTCCTGTATCTCTGATCTCTCCACTTCTCTCTTTCTCACAAAATTAAAATCTCATCTCTTTCGCATTTCCTTTCCACCATAATCTGTACTCACCTGGGCTTCTCTCGGACGGATATCTCTGGTATTGACCCTGCTTGGCCTTTTCATCTCATCTTCATTTCGTATCAACTCACCTTCACTTCATTCATTCATGCAATTTTTTGTTTGTTTTTACCTTTACAAGTGTTTAAGAATAAGTTGTCATTAATTTGCTCAACTTTTATAAGCACTCTAAATCAGCTCCATTCCATTCTATTGTTCATTATCACCTCATCTCGTACCATTTCATTTTTCAGTTTATTCATCTCATTTATATTTTTCTTATACTTTTGATTTGACTTTATCTACAATATAAACATTTGGAGTCCCTAAATTTTCATCAAGTTTTCCAACTAGTTTAAGTTGTTTATAATAACCACTTATTTCTTGCGGTGAAGTAAACACAAAATGCCATTGGCTAACATCTGTAAAAGCTCCTAATGCAGTTACTACTTTATCAGCA
>JBGSBR010000046.1:0-2778 GCA_041730495.1 Weeksellaceae bacterium
GTTTGGTTAGCAGAGGAACGGAAATGAGAACTGACATATCAACAGCAAACACCGTGCAACTTTCTTATGGTGTTGCTAAAATCTGTACATTAGCTGGCCTTTACCATGAGTTTGGTTGGGACAGTTCAATGGGTGTGTGGGTTAGGAAATTTAATGGTGACAGAGAGGAGTTTAGCATAACCCAAACTGAAACTTACAACATGTTGGTGGATCATTATGGACTTGTGTGCAATCATTGCGATACAAGATTCCTTTACGACAAACCAGACCACCTGTGGAGAGTTGTAAATCCAAATGGAATTGGTTATGGGGAAAGTGACAAGTTAGGTAAGGCTGTTGCCAGATGTGTGCTTTCAACATTTCATTCTGGCTATTTCAAATGCCCAAGATTTCTTGAAGATCGGGCATAACAAACCATCACCCAATCAATGGTTTCTTGTCCCTTTATGGTGGGTATTGGAGCTACATAAAACCAATTGCACCAGATGAGTTTGTATTAGTGTAACAACAGAGCAGCCTTTGGGCTGCTTTTCTTTTGTCTGTATGCAACATGAGATGTTGACAATGACAACAATGTTGGTTATTATTGGGATTCTTAATGTCGGAGAAGTGAAATGAAGAAGTCAACAACGTACCGTGTTTTGGTACAAGATGGTCAACCTCTGGAAGTTTTGTACGATGTACCCGAAAACCAACCTACACAAGATGTATCTCGGCGCAGAACACGAACAGATGTGATGAATTACGCAGCATATGTTGCATCGCTGCATACCAATCAGGAGCAAGATGAATGAAAGATTACAACACCATCACAGCAGACTTGCTAAAGAACGCCCCACATGGAATTGATTGCTATGTGAGCAATGTTTCTTATGCTGATGTCATGCAAGACATCCATTGCACAGGTGATGCTGTAAAGCGAATGAAGTATTTGGAAAAAGATAGTGCAGATGAACATATGTTGTAGGATGGCAATGACAGGGCTTGGAAATACGTCATACCTGTGCATTTGGTTGTAAAGGAATTGTTTGATGGGTGTAGCAGCCTTCTTGAAGACACATCAGACGAGCTAGCACCCAGAGATAAGTTCTTGTGCAGTTTTCTCTGTAAAATTGATTGACACAACCCACCCTTTCGATTATTCCTACATGGACAGCTAATGTTGGTTGTCCAATTTTGATTTTGGAGAAAGAGATATGTTAATGCTTACACAAGAAACATTCAAGCTCTGCCCTGATTGGGTGACATGGATTGGTGTTGATTATAGTGGCTCTGCTTGTGGTTTCAATCATAAACCAAAGTGGGAGCTTGACATGTACATTTGTGCCGGAAGTAGTGGTAAATTCGACTACATGATCTTGGACGGTCTGTACGACAGAGCTATCCACCTATTACAACGTGAAGGAGGGGGTAGTATGACCCCATACCCATCAAGCCGTGAAATTCTGTCATTTGAATTGCTAGAGAATGCTGGCTACAAACGCTACGAGCAAAGCATTCATCAATCTGATTATTTCTATCAGAAATGCTTTCGCAATGAAGCGGGTGATAAGATTTACTGGCTGGACATTGGAATTTATGACTTCACCAAGTATCGCAGTGATGCGGGTATTGGTTATCAGTGTGAATTGAAATTGCATGTTGCTAATGTCGGATTTGAGCCACGCTATCTCAGCATCACTGTGCATGATTTTAGCAGCCTGATAGATTTGGAAACTTATTGTGCAACACTATTCAGTGAGTTGGGTGGCGTACCAGATACGATCAATAACGATTAAGGGGTAAGACTATGAAATTCAATCGTGACATTTTTCTGACAGCACCATTGTGGGCTAATTGGGCTACACTGGATCGTTGGGGGCATATATGGATATGGGAGTTTGAACCAAAACTCAGTGATTGCGGTGAATACTGGAAAACTATTAACCCCGCAACATTCTACATCCGTATTGGTCGGGTGTCAGATGATGGACTTCTTAAGCCCAAGCGAATCAAAAAGCCATAGACAACAAAAAGCCCGCTAAATGCGGGCTTTTTTATTAGGTCAGCTTTTAACAACATCTACCTAAGCACATAAACCAACCCAACAACACCCTCGACGTAAGTGTATGCCATGATTGGCCTCTGTGTTCCAAATACTGCTGATGACAAGATACGCATGTGTTGCTCCAATAAGAAAAGCCACCCGTTGTGGATGGCTTATTATGTTAGATGGGTGGTTGATTATCGACAAACTCCTTTAAACCTTTTTCAAGATTTTCCATCTCTTCTTCAAGTTCAACAATTCGATCACTCAACTCACCAACCTGATCTTCAAGCTGAATAATCTCCTCTTCTGATTGGTCAAGACTCTCAATGGCATTGTCACGCTCTTCTGTGACGGCAGTCAATTCATCTTCTAATGCTTCAAACTTCTGAGCAACAGAGTCTAATAACGCAGCAAACTCAGATGATATTTTGCCATGCTCAATAATTGAATCAAGCAGCTTCACTGGGCTACTGGATAGTGTTCGCCAATAGCTCATCATTGATTGGTTGTCCATAACGTGTAATCTCCAGCTTATGTGGCAGTGTGTCAGTGTAGCAATGGTCTTCAAGCCATTGGATGATGTAACGCTGTGCTTCAAGCGTCGTGGCATTCCAAAACTTATGTGTGACGCTATCCTCAGCTTTCAGATAGTGTATGCTGAACCACTGCCCCAGCCGTATGTCATGATGTTGTGGGTTGGTGATGAAAGCACACCATTGCAGGTAAAGCTGTTGCTCAATACTTACTGC
>JBGSBR010000047.1:0-2624 GCA_041730495.1 Weeksellaceae bacterium
AAAACGCTTGCAAGAGCTTAACCCACAAGATATAGACTAAAATAAAATACCGCCTAACCTCTCACAAGAGCCTACGCCAACAGCGTGGGTTTTTGTTTAATTGTGGGGATTATATGACCAATTAGAGGCATATAGCACCCACACAAAGCAAAGGCAAAGCAAAATATTGACCATTGCGCATGTGTAAATATGAAAAGCTAGTCAAGTATCATTTAGAATATAACTATCAATGCAAGTCAATTTTAGAACAAATAAACACTATGACCAAATCAAAGCATAATAAAAATGTTTTTAAGAATAATTATATTAAAAGCCGCATATGTGACATTTGTGATTGTATAGTAGTCTTTAACACAAATATATATGACATAACAGGAATGTGCGGTGCTTGCGCAACTGGAGAGTCCAGATTGAATTACGAGGAAGACTAACTTCCAAACTAGCGCTTGCCGGTTCCAAAAAGATGCTTATGTAATCTAGTGTAGACAATAAACAACAACTTGTTAACCCTTGTTTCATTTATTCTCTTCTTGTATTTCAAGAATCTAGCTATCTGCTCATCTTGATAACGTTCTTTTTCCTCTATATCGTATCTAATATATTCTCCAGAACTTCGGTAGAACAACCTGCGCCAGAAGTCATCAACATTTTTAACATAAAACAGGATTCCAAGGTATCCGTTAGGTTGTATCCTTGAGTGATCTATGAAGTACTGCCACAGCGCGTCTTCTTGTGTTTTCGTGAATGTCTTTTTTAGTGTAGTCCAGTCATCTTTCATAGTATTTCAATTTTATGACTTGAGTCTTCCATTGGAACACCTTTTGGTTCTAGATAGGACTCAAATAGTTGGATAAGGTGCTGTTTTGTTCCAGGACTGTGTTTTACTTTGAACTTAAATCTAAAGTCTAGGTATTGTTCTTCACCTGGGGTTGAGTAGATTGGTTCCATATTAGTAATCTTGTATTGAGTAACCACACCCCAGACACTTGTTTCTCCAACATGACCACTTAGCATGTCCAGTCATTGAACTACAACCACGCTCACAGTAGATATTTTCACAACGCTTAGCAATTAGTTTTTCACCACTAATTGGGTCATACTTATCTCTTTGATAGTGTGCAAGTTTCGAGCCACAATCTGTACAAAAATTATCTTCCATATCGCTTTTCAATTTCTCCGTCTTGTAATATCTTACCTGACCATCGACCTTCACGCTGACCACAGTTACCATCTAAACATTCATACTCACTGACACCGTCATAGTGTTCTGGAGAGTCCCAAGAGTACTCAACCCCAGCAACATCACCACCACATTTGTTACAAGTTTTTTCCATAGTTATGCATTAGTTATTTTTTTCTCATAAATAAAAACTTTCAATGTCCTATCATCATCTTGAAAAGAAAGTTCGACCTGAACACCATGTTTAGTGTAAGCACGACCATTCTTATCAATCACTTCAAAACGAGTTACTTTATATGTGTTCATATAGTTAAAAGTTACCTTCAGCTACTTGTAAGCACTTAAGTCCTTCCTCACGCCACATACGAACAACTTGGTCACGGTCATCAAGCACAAAGAGTATATTGTATTTATCCTTGATATGCTCATCATAGATTTCTTTCTTAACGATGTAATCTGCTCGGTTGTCATCTACTTTACGCATGTGCAACTCATCAAATGGAACACCGTGGTTATGAAGCCATTGGCGTGTCTGTTCGTAGCATTCGTCCTTTCTTCCACTGACAATTATTACCTTACACCCCGAGTTTGTATGTATCCTTACAATACCACGTATTCTGATGTCAACAATGTCAGTATCAACCTTTGAGTAGTCATATGGTGACCTATCTATCATGTGTGCGAGTGTTCCATCAACATCAACAATAATCGCGTATGGTAGACTCTCATCAAACAATGACTCTTTTGGAACCTGCTTAACATACTTCCTATACATATCCATTATCACATCACGACCAACTGGATTAGCACGCTTAGCATCACGCTTAATACATTCATCAACTGGAGTATCTATATAATGTACAATAAACCTAGCATCGTATTCTTTTGCAATACTTCTTAGAGTCTCTTCATGGATAGGGTTGAAGTTAGTATCGTCAACAATAACACGTTTATTTTTAGATAAAGCTTCTCTAACTAAAGCATCACGAACATTAAGCGTAATATTTTCTTTGGACTTAGAGAAATCACCACCCATCATAGCGCGTATATCATCTTTATTTACACGTACTGTTTCAGCGTCACAATTTTCATGAGCCCATTTTGACTTACCACTACCTGGTAGTCCCTTCATCATAATTACTGATTTCATAGATATTTAATCTTACATGGTTGTTTAATAATTTCAATTGGTTTTGCTTCACTAATTTCTGCAACCTCATAGCATTGCCAATCAGAAAGGTCAGTAGGACTCTCTTCAAGTTCCTTAATTCCTTTCATCACTATAAAACTCTGCTCTCCATCATACTTAGAAGTATAAACATACATGTACATCTTCTCGTTAAGTTTTAACATATTATAGATTAGCTACAGAAACATCCCCGGTTAATAATTCCATAAAGACACTCTTAGACTTCTTGTTACAGAGCTCTTTGAACTTCTTAAA
>JBGSBR010000048.1:0-2597 GCA_041730495.1 Weeksellaceae bacterium
TTTACGCCGTGTCATAAAGAATTTAAAGACTTGATCGACTTCGGATTCTTGCCCTGTACCCTCTGGTCGATAGATCAAGCGACCATCATTCTTCGGTTCGAACCACTCCATCGGCTTTTCTCCGACCCACTGAATACCCGTGTAGTCACTGCCTTGGTTGTAAACCAACTCTTGAACTGAATAACCAAATAGCAAAGCATTAATTGAACCTGTTGCAATTTCAGCAAACCATTCTTTAATTTCTTTCATTAATAAAATGGCTTCTGGTGTATCGCTTGGCTCAAATCGAAATGGAGTTGCAAGTAATGCATCTATACGTGTTTCAACGGTTTGTGAGATTTCATCATCATCAAGAAGAATAGATAAACGATGACGTTGAATGCCTGCTTTGCGCAAAGTTTCGTCTAAATCAATTTGTTTGCTTGCCTTATAAAATTGACTGACTGCTTCTTGAGAATATAAGTGCCCATTGGACAAAGCCTTTTTAGACGCTTTGTCCTTGATTTTAGACTTTGCCATGTATTTATTCCGAGCATAAAAAAAGCCCGCATTTCTGCGAGCTGTGTTTGATTTAAAAAATACGACAAAACCTGTTTTTTAGGCTCTATCCGTATTTGTTTTTAAAAAATTCTATTTCCTGCGGTTGCAGGTTTTTTAGGTGATCGACCTTTGATTAATGGCTGCAATGCGTATCGAATCGCATCAATATGGTGGTTATACATATCAAGAATAACAGGCAGTACATCACCCGCACGATTGACTTTGTATGAATACAAACGAAATTCCTTAGCCGTTTCGGTGCAACGTGGATGAATCACAATCTTTTTAAATTTCTTTAAGTAGGTAATACCATCCTCAACACTTCCCGCACCTTTTTCTGCTGCTTCAATCTTAAAACCTTGTCGCTTTAAGTAGCTAATGGTCTCAGGTCGTGCTGAATCTGCTCTGATCTTGTGTTCTCTTGCATCTGGAACTTCATCAAATAGCTTCGGCAAATGATCAATTTCACAACCGACTCGATTCACTTCATGTTCGACATATAGAACATCATCATGTACCCATATTTTATTCAGTGTGGTCGGGTCCTTAGCAAAGCCCCAGTCAGCACCGTAATAAACATCTACCCAATCAGGTTGCGGCTCAAATTCTTCAACAACATAATGACCACTAAATACAAGCGAGTCTGAAAACTCAAGATAACCGCCACGCCATACGTGCTCAAATAAAGCCCATGCGTTTGCATCACCTGCTTCTTGCATCTGAATAGCGCGCTGTCGATCTGCTTTGTATTCATCAAGTAAGGTTTTGCCTGCGAATGGATTGTTGTCAATGTTGACCTCAACCACAATACTGCTTTCAGGTATAAACTCACCACGCAAAAAGTCATCAATCGGATCATCTTTTGATTCAGGATTCCAAGACGCCCATATCTCAGCGCCATCTGTTCGCATAGTTGGACGCAGTAAGCGCAATGACTTATCAGATAGCCGATTAGCTTCTTCAATCCATGCGCGTTTAAACCCCTCTAATGACTTGATTGAGTCAGCCGTATGATCTTGCATACCCTGAAACAGAATCACGCCATCACCGCCAACACGTTTAATCAAGTCACGTTGGCAATCAAAGTAATCAGATAACCCAAGCGTCTTGATCTTATCCTCAATCAATTGTTTTGATGAAAACTTGATAGACTTCTGCACTTCACGGATGCACACCGCACGAAGTTCTTTATCTGCAAAGCAATCTTCAACCAATGCTTCTGCAAAGAAATGTGATTTACCTGAGCCTTCGCCCCCCCCATGCGCCTTTGTAGCGTGATGGTTTTAATAACGGTAATGCCCATCGTGGGGTCTGAATCTCAAGCTCCACAATATCACCTCTTAGTCAATTACTCGTCTTGTGATAGTGACGTTAATGTCACCACCGTTGGGGCCTGAATGTTCAACAGACTGCTTATCGCTAAACTTTTTCGGATTCATTTTTCCAAGAATCCACTTGCGAGCATCAATTTGTAATCTAGCCTTTGCAATAGAAGCAGTTTCTTCCTCTGCGCCATCAGCAATATCAAGCATTTCCTCAAAAATACTATCTGCTCGGTCATCAGTCGCGCGCGCGTAGTTGTAACGAAAGTCCTTGTATTCGCGTAACCACCGATAAACCGTATTGCGGCTTGGAAACCCTTTTCTCTTACAAATTGAATTTAAACTCTCACCACTTGCTAGAAGTGAGCAAATATCGTCAGCCACTTCTACCAAATAGTCAGAAGGGCGACCTGTATTAGCCGCCATATCTTTACTCCATCACATATTTAAGATTATCTGGACAGGTAAGCTTTACACCATCTTTCAAGCACCACATTTCAATATCATTCAAGTATTCAGCCATCTGCTTTGTTGTGGCTTCTGTGGTGCTTATTCGGTTTGCAACAAACTGTCTTAATGGCTCATAGCCTGAACTTCCTGACTTCTTCAAATCACGCATGACCTTGAATGTTTCAGGATACTCACCAACCTTGTCACGGTTATAAATAATCGAAAGGTACTTGTATTTAAAGAATGCAGATGCTTCCTCTTTATCTAGTCCGCGCTGTCTGCCGT
>JBGSBR010000049.1:0-2496 GCA_041730495.1 Weeksellaceae bacterium
TTCCCGATGGTGTTGTTCGGGATCCGAGCAGAGCTGGGCGACTGGGCAATTTCCCACGGATAAGGCAGGGAGATCGCTTCATCGTAGTGCTCTTGAAAGCTCTTCGCAGCAGCCATACCGACAGCAGCTTCGAGCATCGCATGGATGTCCGGAGTCACAGGAGTGGATGGGTTGCCGGTCCCATTCATGGGAATACCAGCAGCATCCTTGCGAGTGATGCGGTTCTTGGAGGCTTTCTTTTCATGGAAGTGCATGATTTTGAAAGCTTTTCCCCAACCACGAGGAGTCGGGAAGGTTTCCAGTTCTTCACGCTTGGAAGCATCAACGGTGGTGTTCAGCACCTCCGGATACTTCTTGATGAAGTCGATCACACCCTCATGACCTTTGGTCTTGGGGTCAGTGGCCCACATGATCCAGTCCTTCGGGTTCACTGCCATGGTTGCAGGCAGCATCCGAGAGATCAGGGTGTCAGGCAGTTCACGGGCAATCGCAGAGTCGCTTGCACGGTTGCCAGCAGCCACGATCACAGCCTTGGGGTGGACAGGCTTGCCACCAACACGGTGCCCGAGCAGAAGGCTGTAGATGGCTGCAAAGACTTCTTCGGTTGCAGAACTCATCTCGTCGAGGAAGATCAGCCAACCATTGAAGCCGTCAGGAACTTTGTCCCCAGCCATAGGGAAGGTCGAGAAGGGGTTGTATTCAGCCTTGCCTGTCTTGGGATCAAGGCTAGGAAGACCGGTGAGGTCTTCAGGAAGCATCTGGCTCAGACGCACGTCGAGCAGCTTCAGTCCAAAGTCGTCAGCGACTTGTGCAACGATGTCGGATTTCCCAATGCCGGGTGGACCAGCCACATAGGGAATTTCACGGATCATGATGGCGTTCTCAATGAACGTCCGCATCTCCGAGGGTGAAAGAGTTTGGGTCATCTGTTTTCTCCAAAGGTTGGATCATTATGATCCGGAAACCAAAGAGAAAAGTTAGTCTAGCCTCTTGAGCTTATAGCCAGAGTCGATCTTCATATTCTTGGTGAAGACCTGAGCAGCCATTGCCCAGTTGGCATTGTCTGAGGTGCCCAGATAGATCAGATTGGGATCTGAAGAGAACTCAGTTCCGTGGTAGATGATCTTTTTGGTGTCATCATAGAAATAATACCTATTGAGATCAGTCATTTGTGTCTCCAAAGATGACCGTAAGCTGTCATAAGTTTACCATTTGCACATGCTCTCAGGTTTTGAGCATTGTAGCCTGTTATTTCCATGGCCTCATGGGATGATTGATAGGTAGCAACAAGCTGCCCGTCTAGTGTAAATTGTTGAAGAGGTTTGGCACGAGTTTTTCCATGGTTCAAGAGACCTTCACGCATGTGTTTTGTGGCTTTTTTGAGGTTCTGATGCCAAGTAGTCAATCTGATATTAGTTAGACTATATGGTAGTGAATCGTCAAGACGATCAATAGATGGAGCGTAACACCTGTCATGGTCTGATTTTTGAAAATCTTCCCATAGTTGTGTAAGATTGGGTTGAAGTTTCAACCAATCAATAAGTTCAGAGCAAGTGTATGCTGGTAGAGGTTGTTTTCTCCGTTTAGAACTTTGAATTTGGTTTTGGTAGACTCGTGCAAAAAACACTTTTGGAATAGTGCGATACCGATGTTTTGTTGTTTCAAGATTATTCACTGTCATGTCCTCAAAAAATTAAGCCCACCCCAGTTAAGGGATGGGCTAACGTATCATGCAAGCTTACATCAAGCAAGACAATAATTACTGTCGAGGATCGTTTGACGGGTGAGCTTGCCCAGTTTCTTGACCGGGATTCGCTTGCCTGCTACCTGCGAGCAGAGGCTCTGCAACAGGGTGGAGTCGTTAAGATCAGCAAGGATGATCGCATACTGTTGACGGAGGTCGTTGCCATAGTTGGGATGGCACCGGAAGCAATCCGAGGTATTCAACATTTGACGCAACTCAAATGCCCGTGGAGTGAACCACTGCTGCATATTTCTACACAGTCTAGACCATATCATACATATTTCTATGTCTCTGCGCTTCGAACACCATTAGCTTGTGTTCTACTCCTTGCGGATGGTCGTTGAACGTTCCTTAGAAGTATTGATCACCTATTGAGGACCAACTTTTCTTACCCACAATCTGTTTTATTTGCGTTCTGCTTCGCCCATACTTCAAGGCCAAAGCAGAAATGCTGTATTTACCGGATTGTATGTCTGAACACAAAAGATGGACTTGATCAGATGTCAACCATTTATAGGTTCTTTTCTCTGATTGGTTTCTTTTGTTTTGACTTCTATTGACTGATCTTAGATTTGTAGGTCTATTATCAGACCTATTTCCGTTGATATGGTCAATCTCATTAGGCATAGTTGAATTTACCAACCAAAACACTAAACGATGTTTCATTCGTAGTGTGCCATTACACCATACTCTCTCATACCCATCTTGGTTTTTAGAACCAATATCATGGAAATGTCGAGTGCGACCTAACT
>JBGSBR010000050.1:0-2468 GCA_041730495.1 Weeksellaceae bacterium
ATCTGCGCGGGGGTGATGACGCTGGTTTTATAGATTGCTGACTTGGGGATTCCAGCTTTTTTAAGGTGATCCTCCATCACATCATCCTCATACATCCAGCTTCGACTACCACGACCACGCACAGCCTTCAACCCGTCAATCTCTTGACCAGTCTCAAACCGACGCAGAGCCTCAGTTTCAGCAGCCTCGATCATCTGACGCAGCAGTGGTGCAGCCTCAAGCACCTCACGTAACTGCTTGTCAGTCATCGTAGTGGGTTCTTTGCTGGCAGTCTGCTCTACCACCTCAAGGTTAGCGAACGTGATGCCAGCAGTGGACAGTGCCTGTGTGGTGCGTGCGGTACATGCACCACCGTGTGCACAATACTTGCACTGTGACTCACCTGGATTGAACGGAGCATCAGGTGCATCAGTGGCAGCAGCTTCTGCAACCATCTTGTCCTTGATGACCATCAACTCACCTAGTGTATAAGTGTGCGAGTCGATACCAGTCAAACCCTTCATACGCAGTTTGGGTTGAATGATGGTGCATGTGACGTAGAGTGGTGCAAGTTTCCCCTGTGTCTGCATCTCAGCAATAGCACCCACAGCATACTGCTCCATCTGGTGATTACCTTCTGCTTTGACGGGGTTCATTCCCCCTTTGTAATCAATAATCTCAAGGTTGGTATCAGTCACCACCTGAATGTCAACTGTTCCAGACATATCATCACGTCCAACCAGTGCATCAGGATAAACCCTACGTTCTGAAATCACAACACCAACACAACCACTAACGTAATCTAATGCGAATTGGATACGTTCAGCGCGATCAGCGTCGATAACAAACTCGCCTTCATGGTCTTTGAATGTACGACCAATAAGATCAGATGGGTTATTACCAGTGTTGATGCAAGACTCCAATAGCGTATGGTCATGTGTGCCATCAATAGCAGCCGCACCACTGGGTCTACTGGGGTACTTCGCTTCCTCGCGCACACTGGCGGCACATACGCCCCACCGATGCCGCGCAGAGGGTGACAGTTTGGAATGGGTGGTCATTTTTGTTCCTCATAGTTAGCGAGTAGTCTTTGACCAAGCCCGACAATTCGACCGAAATCATGCCCTTTATCTTTAGCAAGAATTGCTGTTTTGACTGCATTGATTTCAACTTGCACTGAATCGTTCAACACTTTCATATTTGCGGCAATCGCCATACCTGTAGTTGCTGGCATATCACCTGATCGTAATGCTTGAATTGTCTCAAGAATAATTCGACGCGCGTCACCTGAGGTCATTAATGCTGTAGGGTTCATCTCAAATCTCCTTCAATGTATTAAATAACGATTTCAACAATATCAAATTCGCAAGTTGTTTACTGATAATAAAATTCAACGGTAATCCTTTTTTAACACAGTCGAGCTTTAATAAAACGGAATGACACATGGTTAAAACATCACGATACGTTGATGGTGATTCAACCGGATAGGGTACTTGTTTCGTGACATACATCCCATACGAAATACCCGGTTTTCCTCTATATCGTCGTACAAAATAATCAATCAGCAACATGTATTGAATGTCTGTCAACCCCCATTTTTTAGAACATCTGTCTGCAAATATTTCGATAGACGTCCCTTTAGTTTCATATGCGTAACGTCCAGTAGTATTCATTTTCAAAATCCCACCGCTACCAACAATCATTGAAAATAATGGAACACCTACATATTCGGACAAAGACTGTGATCTACTATTGCGGGAACAACCGTTTAATTTTTTCTTCAATAATTCGCGGGACAAACAATCTTTCAATAAGACCTCAATGTCCTTATCAACAGCATTGATGTCCCGCTTACTCATTTCCCATCCTTCACAAACACACCCGATGGCATCAACGTACCCTTACGATCCTTGATGACCTCGTATGCACCATTCAGACAATCCACAATATCAATCTCGCGCAACGCGCAGTAGTTGATAAGACATACGAGTACATCACCCACAGCGTCCTTGATTTCCAGTGTGTCATCGTGGTTCTCCGCATCACACAGTTCACCCATCTCCGACACAGCCTTGAGTAGCTGACTCGATGCTTTAGCATTGGGAATGATTCGACGGTCACACGCCCACTGAATCACATCCTGTTTGAGTTGTTCAAAGGTTTTCATTTTGCCAGCGCCTCAATGCCAGCTTTCAACTCACCCCAACGTGCAGGGTCAACGTCATTGATGTTGGCGTACCCCATGGCTGTCAGTACACCTTGGATCAGTGCACCCTTCTCAGCACCGAGTGCACGATAGGAGTTGATGACAAACTGGGTCATTTCCTCTTTGGAGGAGAACACAGCAGGACTAGAAGGGGATACCACAACAGGTGCGACTGGCGCAGCTACCACTGGGACCACTACGGGCACAACTGGGGTAGCTGCAACGGGGAAAGGGGCAGCAGGCATCACTGGTGCTACTACAACTGGGGCGACTACTGGAACAG
>JBGSBR010000051.1:0-2377 GCA_041730495.1 Weeksellaceae bacterium
ACGAAATGTAAACTTTAAGGATAGCGATGAATCGCTGAAAGGAGTGCTGAAAACCTATGCAAACAAGCTGCCGCATACTGAATCCGCTATCTATGGATTTTAGGGAGTAGGAAATGGGCTGTTTTTTACTCCCTGCAAAGGGTCGCTGACAATAGTATTTTTGCAGTGTCGAATGGGATAAACCCGACGACCTGCAAACGCTTGGGCAAGGGATGCAGCATAATTTAGGGATAGTCATTTAATTCCTTCAATTTGAGTTAACCAGCAGACTTTCCCTTATTTTTCCGATCATACTCATCGTTTTTTATATCATCGGCTCTGTTTTTAGGGCCGATTTTTTCATTTTCAGTCACGTCTGGAGCTACCACTCCCGTAAAGTCGTGTTCCATGCGTGGAACATCAGGCTGCAAGAGCTACTTGGACTGACTCTCGTCTTGCAAGGTTTACCACATTTGCTGTGTGGATACCGAAGAAGATCAGCATGATCTCTGTCGATTTTATCCTTGCAGCAATCTTTCGCAGACCATAATGCTCCTTCTGAGTTCCAAAAGAGCCTTCCATTGCTGTAGCTCGAACGCGTGCAAGTTCTCGTTTAGTAGCGTTCTTAACTTCATTCTTTCCAGTTCGTCCTTTCTGAGTGAATGAGGTTTCAATACCATTCTCCTTGCAGAAAGTTCTGTTGTCATTACCCGAGTAACCCTGGTCGCCACCTATCTTTTTTACATCAACGCCTGTAAGTTTCTTCGACAATGACACACAGTGCTTAAGTCTCGTTCCTTCATTGAATGCATTGAATGATAGCTTCTCAATAAACGATATTCCGTCAATCAATATGTTGTTGCACTTCGCTCCAAATTCGACTATCTTGGTCTCCTTGCCTCTGACTATCGGTCTGATGTAAGGCTTGCTGAGACTTACAATACGGTTAGGGATACTCTCACGAGAGTCACCACTCTTGAAGTGGTTCTTCTGCTGACGATATACCCTTGTGACAGTCTCAAGCATATCCAACTGCTTGTAATTCAATAGTTCTTCATCCGGATGGACGCGCATCTGTCTGCGGATTTCTCCCAGTATCTTGCCCAGCAATGCAAGCAGTCTCATTATCATCTTTCTGGTCTGCTTATGAGTATGTTTGCGCTGCTTCCTATATGCCAGGTTCGCCTTGTCGATATCATTGTACTTTGTTCTCATTCGATGCTCACCAAGCTGAGAACTGATACCGCACATCATCTTGTATGCTCTATCTACACATTCCCAAAGCAACTTCACGTCAGTTGGAAAGCGCATCAGGCTTTCATAGCAGCTGGCATCTGTATAGACAGTATCAAGGTTCTTCATGTACGGCTTCCATGCATCTGCAAGTACCTTCTGCTGCTCCTGAATCTTCAGTTTCTTGGACAATTCTACCAGAATGCTGTCGATCAGCTTGTAGTTTGTCAACTGGTTCTCAGGACTGATCCTGATCCCGCAGAAGATCTGATAATGGATGTTTCCATTCAACGCATCCATCAGCTTCGGAGCTGACAATCCTGTATACATCTTCAAGAACGCCAACGCCACCTTGCCCTCAGGTGTGAAGAAGGACTTTCGTCCTCGCTTCACTCTCAAACTCTTCGGCTTCTCTTCTACTAAACCGAACGATATCGCCATCTCTCGAAGAGGAAGAAGTGACTTGATCCGTCCAAGTTCCGATGTTTTGAAGCTCTCTTCGTATCGCTGATAAAAATCAAACTCTGTAAATGCAATCTCTTGCTGAATGTCAGATAAATTTCGTACTTTTGCCATGAGTTATTTTTGCTCATTTCCTCCGAAAGTCACTTTTCCAGGGTGTTCGGAGGAATTTTTAATTCCTGTAGCTAAGATATGAAATTTTTATCACATTGACAATCAATTTGTTATAATTTTAAGCCTATTTCGCGACTGTCCCTAAGTATTTATAAGTTTAAAATACTTGTTTTTTGCTTTGGAGGTTGGTTTATAGGTGCATATCTTTAGCGGTTGAAATTCAGGGGGTGTAAAAGCCTGGGTTTGGATTGTCATATTAACAAATGATTAAATGACGAAAAGATGTTTTTTTTATATTAAATGTGTATTGTTCGTGCTCGTGTTGAGTATAAGCGGAGAAATATCCGCTCAGGAGAAGCGTGATTCGGTAAGGATCTATTTTCATCAAGGAAAGGTAAATATAGATACATGTTTACTTGACAATGGGAACGAGATGGAGCGGTTTGCTAAAATCTGTTCCGCATTGAACGACTCCGTCCGTCTTATCAGGAAAATTCAAATAATAGGAGGAGCTTCCCCGGAAGGAGGGGGGCTGTTGAATGGAAGGCTGTCTGAAAAACGAGCAGAGGTTTTGTGGCGGTATATATCA
>JBGSBR010000052.1:0-2259 GCA_041730495.1 Weeksellaceae bacterium
TATCCAGATAAGCCATACCGAGGATCTCATCTCTGCTCATTAAAACTTTAGTCTCATTAATAAAGTCGAACGGATGCCTGCACATATTATCTATACAAAACATTACTGCTTCCGAGTTATATACAAGCCCTTTTCTCATTTTCGATAGGAAAGCTGTATAGGTCCAGGCGTTGTTACAAGGGCAGGGATTATCCTCCGTAACAGGCTTATCATGCAGCCTTAGGTACTTATCAAAGTAGTTGTTCACCTCTCCTCCTTCGCATACTTCTGCTTGTATTCTCTGGTGCGAATCAAGCAATTATCTCTATTGAAGTATGTCCTATCCATACACTTACAGTCGTACTCCATTCCAAAACGTGATTTATATCGGCACTCTGGCAAGTGTTCATCCTCAAGGATAAAGTCTTCGAGTAAGTCCTCCGCCTCAGCTAGACGCTGCTCGAGGGAGGTGATTTCTTTTTCTTGTTTATTAACTTTCTCGATTAAATATTTCCACACTCTCGAACACTCGGAGCGAGTTACGTTCACTAGGTCTTGCTTGTCCCAATCGGTGTCAGTAACTAGCGAGTTAATTCTTTTCGATAGGCCTGACATAAACCTATCAAATTCGGGTTTTCTGCGAATCGACATTATCACCCCCTAGGTTGTACTTTTGGCGGATAGCTTGAACCTTTGTCAGTCCTGCTCTATAGTCTGGACCATCAAATTCGTTGAACGTTGAAAAAAGCTCTTTCATCGCCCACTCAAGATCCTTTCTCATCCCCACCCATTCGTTTTGCAGGTTTTCAATGTGGTGAGTTTGCTTATTCATCATCCTTGCCCTTAATTCGATATCGCTTTTCTGGAAAGATACTTTGTATTCAAGCTCCTCATTCAGCTTTCTCGAGTCGGCGAGTTGGGATTCAAGATCTTCCGCTTCTGAGCAAAATGCACACTCTTCTCGACCGCAAGGATTACAAGTACTCACACACCCTCCTTTCTTATTTGGGCGAGGGCTTCACATTGTAAGCACTTGTAGTTGTCCCATTGCTCAAATGTGCATCTGTGTGAACCTAAAGCCTCAACCGCCACACTCAGCTTGCCTTCAAGCTCCTTAATTTTAAGGCAGTGATAATTGTTATTCACGTTGAGATCATCAAAGGCATAAGCTAGTTTTTCGTAACTGTCCTCAAGTTCTTTACATCTTAACTCCAGCGGATGCGGTCTACTCAAGCTCATGTGGATTCGTGCTTTGTCTACGATGGTGTTGGCTTGATCGGATAAAGCGGCTTCGTACCCAGCAGTAAACGTAAATAACATGTTCGGATAATTAACATCATTAACCGAGGCATTATTAGAGACAAGCCAAGACACCATGGCTTTTTCAATCTTACTCATTTCCCCTCCATTGCACTTAATCTGCCAGCTTCGTAAGCAGCTTGCCAGCAGTTCAAGAGAGTTAGCCTATCTGAATTTGTGACCTGGTTAGTGTCGCAAACGGTTGAAAGGTATTCGTTAAAACTATTTGTTAAAACTCTCTGATTGCGACTCCTCTCATGTTGCACGCCTGCGATAAATGAATTTTCTACGTCATCCCAATCCCACCCCTTGTCAGGATTTTTTGCTTTACTGTTGACGTAATCATTAGCTGCATATCTATCAATCTCTTCCTGCGTCTGGCTCATTTTGAATTCTCCGTATTCACCAGTTTACTTATCCTGTCTTCAAACTCTGGCTCATTCATCTGCATCGCCATAAACGATGTGACTTGCAAGATGTTTGGATAAACAAACGTGTCATCATAACTATTATGTCCTTCACCACCAAAGCATCGAACGATGTAGCCATTAGTCACTTTCTCGATTCTTATTTCTTTCATCTTCTCTCCTTATCGGGTGCGGTTAAAGTAACGGCTGGATATGTCGTACCCTACTAATAGCCATACGCGCATCTCGTGGAATTTCACCTCGTTTCAGCACAGCTACCACCGTCATACATCCCGCCTTATTGGTTTGTTAGTTGCTGCTTGTAAGGAACTTTTTCAAGATAGCGACTGGCTGTACCATCTCTGCATATAGCAACATCGGTAAAAACATCGACGTGTATTTTGTCTAACCCGCCCTTGTCGTGGCAGTAAGTTAACGATCTGCTTATTGCATGTTCCTTGACCGAACAGCCGGCCAGCAAAAACATCAGTGCTATCATCTTCATATCTCTCATCCTCTCGTTAGTGGGTTGGGGTTAGACGTTACTCAAAAGCTGAGCGATTGTTGCCTCAAG
>JBGSBR010000053.1:0-2219 GCA_041730495.1 Weeksellaceae bacterium
CAAAATATTCTTCCATAACTAGACAATAAACGCTACATACTAATAAAAACTCTCTGGCAGCTATACAAAATTGGAGACAAAGGAAACTTTTTAGCAAAAATAAATAAGCAAAAAGTTTGGAGTTTTAAAAGAAAAAACATTTATATATGCACCTTGGAAGGTGCACATTGCGCATAAATTTGCACCTTCCAAGGTGCATATACTACAAAAAACAGCATCTTAAAAGAGCGCAATAATCAAATAAGGGGCGTGCTTAAATGAGCACGCCCCCAGACGAGAGATTTTATGTATTCTTTTCACAAAGAATCCTATTAAACATTATGTATATAATTTTATTTCTTGATGGATGAACTCTAAAAAAGAGATTCTGGCATACTAGTTGTCAAGACAAACCAGTTATTTGGATTACTCTCATCAGTCAACTTTATAGAAGAAGGCTGTTTCGTTGTACCTTCCAGCAACTCGATTTTATAAGTCTTGGCCACGCCGGCTGCATGACTTCCCTCATCACCAGTCAGTGCATAAATCATATACAGCTGACCCCAACTATAGAAATACTGACCATTCGCATTAAACTTGCCAGGACAAGCAAATGAGATATGATCATCGTCAACGATAGTAGGAGTAATGTCTATGAACGAAGCATAGCCTGCCACATTGAAAAAGATTCCCCAATGTCCTGCATAGTCATTAAACGCAGAAGTGGTAAAAGCAGCAAAAAGGCAAGGAGAATAATGCTTAGAAACCTCCTCGTTACCAGCATTCCAATACGCCTGAGTATAGCTACCCATATTAGCTACAGAGAAGAACCAGTCTCCACTGATAACCTGCTCACTGATAGGAGGAACTACGCCGAACATCTTTACAGCGGCATCTGTGGATTCAAACTCATAGTTATCGCCCCCTTTATAGTTGAATCCCTTGATAGTAACGCCATTAAGAGTTATTGGCTCATAAAATTCAATGCCCTTGTCTGTAACAATATAAGGTTCCGTTGTAGAGCCTTCCTCGGCATTAGAACTAGTGAAAGTAATGGTACGATAGCTTGATGTAGCTACATACTTGACATCATTCACCTCGCAAGTATATCTAGGGAACTGCATCTCCTGCTCCAAACCATCTATCTGATTAATGGTCTCAGTCCAATCGGCATCCTTCGCCATAGGAGTCATCACTATTTTTGTACCACGCTTCTTGCCAAGCATGACTACAGAATCAGCAGTGGCGGTAAGCACCCGGAACTCCAAGTCACCTTCCATACCCTTACCATTATCACCAATACCATCAGGGTTAGCTGGATCGGAGAAGAAATGAATCACCTTATTGTACTCATCAAAAGACAGAACGATACTAGCACTCTGCTCCAATTTATAATGTGATGTGGCTTTCGTGTCTGCACCCAAAGCATCGCTCATGGCAGTAACATTTCCATCTGTTCCAAATTTCAACAACAGATTATATCCACCATACTTGGTATTAGCCTTAGGATAATATTTCATCAGCCATCCATTCTCTGCAGAAGTAAGAACCGTCTTATACTCTGCTATTGCATCATTCACTCGCTCTGCAGAAGGTTTGTCGAACACTTCATCTATGTCGTTGGAACAAGATGTGAAAGACAAGATCGCAATCAGCGTAAATAATATGTTATATATTCTTTTCATATCCGTCTTACTTTAATGTTTCTAAATCCATTGCCTTTACTTCTGCCGTACGACGCAAGATAACTTCACGAAGCTTGGTAATATCCATGCCCCAAGTGTTGGCAAAATATTCCTTGAGAATGTTAAATTTCTGAATAATAGCTTTATAGCCACTTGCATCCTTCACTATAGGATTGCCGTCTGCATCAAGCACATAATCGCCATTTTCATCTGTCTCGTATACAATACCTGCATTCAGTATTTTTTGCCATGCTGCTTCTGAATGGGTTACATATTGGGCAAAAATCTCAGCAAAGTCCTCATTATACTCACCGCTGGCATAACCGGATACAAATCCCATGGATGGAGCATCTTTATCCTCTACATTCACCCAACCTGAAGTCTGATACTTGCCGGCAGAAACTGTCTGGAACTCAGTAGAATAATTCTTTTTCTGAGTCAGAATATGACAGAACTCATGATTCATTGTATGGAAGAACCAGTAATTCAGATCGTATGTACCTTTCGTCTTGTCAACAAAAGGAGTTTCTGGATCTATGATTGGATTATCAATGT
>JBGSBR010000054.1:0-2167 GCA_041730495.1 Weeksellaceae bacterium
ATCATTCAATATTATTCGTGTTCAATGTTGCCGCCCAACTTAGCTTCCCATTCCTCTATCGTCTGGGGTTCTGTTAAGAACTTATCTATCAACAGCATGTGATGCCCCCAAGAAATTGAAAAAATATCTCTTTTTAATTGGTCAGCAACTTGCTGACTAAATTCTGTATTGAATATTGCAGCAGGCTGCTGCAATATTCTAATCTTTTGACTATAATGCTGATAGAACTTTTTTGTATACCGCAAAGTTACGACTTCATTTTCATATCTGCAAGAGATTTCCGGTAAAAGTTACAGAAAAAGTTTCTATGGTTGCACGCAAGTACATGAAGAAGAATACTCAAGTGGCTCAGTCAGCCAGCTCAAGTGGCTCAGTCAAGCAATTCAAGTGGTTCAGTCAGCGAGTTCAGACGTCTCAGTTAGCTGATACAGACGTCTCGATAAGCTTACGGATACGTCTCAGTTAGCTTACGCAGTAATATCTGTAACCCGATGCAGTCATATTCGTAACCCGATGCAGCCGTATCAATAACCCTGCGCAGCCTTCATATGAATAAGTTTTATGTAATCATCTATCATCCATCACGATTTATATCTATTATACATCTTAACATGCTAATATACAGATACTTGAATAGCGTGATAGATACTTCAAAAATGGAAAAATCCATCACGCTATCCATCACGATTTGGGGTTATCCCTCACGATTTTCAGGAAAGTCAACGTGAATTATAAATAAGTTTTAACCGAGTCAACTCGTCTTACAAATAAAACTAAAAGTGGTCAACTAAAATCGTTAAACCACAAAGGTTACGGTTTCATAGAATGAAATATTTTATTTCATACCATGAAACTGTTCGTTTCAAGCGGAGAAACACTTTGTTTCATCCTGTGAAACAAAGTGATACGTGTAGTTTCCTATATTTAGTTTACTACCTAGAGTCTTATTCCTGGTGAAGGTTGACAATTAATAATCGTTATTCCTAACCAAGATTGTCAGTCTCTGCTTTCGTCCATCTGCAAAGGATTTTGCTTTACTCGTAAATGAATTCGGTTACTTCTGCATAATGATTAGCAGAAAAACGTGATAGATAACCCCAAATCGTGATGGATAGCGTGATGGATATTGTAAACTTTTTGTTAATCTATCACGCTAGATAAAAGAGATAACAATCACATTATCAAATAGTTAAAGTTTTGAAAAGCAGAAAACGTGATGGATGTGAGGGATAAAACAGATTTTAAACTAAAAAAATAATGGTATTCTATTAGATATGCGAGTCCGTTAGGCGTTTTATTAGGAACGCCTAGCGGACTCGCGTATACTTGATACGGCGTTTCACCGTACATGGGTAGTTGGCAAGATACAGGCTCGTTTCTAAATTCTGAAGGGCTTGTAATGTCCTTTGTTGGCGAAGGCGAGCATCTCCTTGTCGCCTCGGCTGTCGCCAAATGCCTCAATATCATATTGCGCGCGGTCGAAAGATAATGAGGGGGTACCGTAGGCATTGGCGGTTGTGGTGGTCAGTGCCTCGCAGATGCGATGCACCTTTTCCTCGCCATAGCAGTTGTTGCTCTTGAACTTGCCGGTAAGTCTGCCGTCAATCACTTCTATCTGGGTGCCTAAAACCCTGACTCCATCCAGACCGCGAACTTTAAAGAACGGGCGGACCCAATTGTCGATGCTGGCACTCACGATGAAAACCTGAGCACCTGCAACCAGGGCTTCGTGTACCAGCGTGACACCTTTGGGGCGCAACAGATGCTGGTATTCTTCGGCAAAATCGCGGCAGAGCGCATCAAACTTCTCGATACGCATGCCGGCAAAAAGATGGGCAAAGATGAGTTGCTTCGCCTTCCAGTTGGGAAAGAGATGCAGCTTCATCAGTACCAGGAGCGGACTGTACATCAGGAAAACCATCAGAAACCGACCGGTACCCTTGGCATATCTGATGAATTCCAGCAGGGTATCGCTTGTTGTCAACGTTCCGTCGAAATCGAAACAATATAATTTTTTCTTCATTTTCTTATACGATATAAATAAGGATCAGGAAGGAGAGCAACCAGGCGAGCACGATAAACTGGGTGATGCGGTCGCGCAGGATAATCTTCGTAGGGTCACCACTCTTCTGGTCTACCACAGCTATCTGGATGTATCTCAGCAAAC
>JBGSBR010000055.1:0-2147 GCA_041730495.1 Weeksellaceae bacterium
ATGATTTTTTGATTGATCGATTTTGTAACGGCTCATTATTGAATGTGTAGGCTTCATAGGCGTTAGTATGTTATAGAATAGAAATCTTTAATAGGTAAGGTGAGTTTTATGTTTGGCATTATTGGTGGTACAGGCTTGGCTTCAATCCACGAACTGAAGGTTGTAAAGCGTGAACTTATAAGGACGCCTTACGGAGAACCATCTCAGCCACTTATTTTTGGTAATTTGTCAGGTAAAAATGTTGTTTTCTTAGCTCGCCATGGTTCAGGCCACACGATACCACCTCATGAAATTAATTATCGCGCCAATATATGGGCATTACAATCAGTTGGTGTTACAAAAATAATTTCAGTAGCAACCGTTGGTGTAATTGACGACAAAGTAAAGCCTGGCACAGTATGTATTCCCAGCCAGATCATTGATTACACTTATGGACGAAAAAATACTTATTTTGATGGCGCGGAAATGCCGGTGAAGCATATTGATTTTACTTATCCTTACGATGAACCTTTGAGAAAAGTTATTATTAATATCGCTCAATCTTCTTTAAACACAATCATAACTGATGGCGTATATGCCGCTGTTCAGGGGCCAAGATTAGAAACAGCCGCTGAGATTAACCGTCTTGAGAAGGACGGCGTTACTATAGTCGGCATGACTGGAATGCCAGAAGCTGTCCTAGCAAAAGAGCTCAATATGGCTTATGCAGCGATATGTCCTATGGTAAATCACGCCGCAGGAAGAGGGCAGAGCAAAGACGCTATTTCATTCTCTAGCATCAATGAGCTTTGTGATAATGATGTATGCCGTCTCATGATGACGGATGTAGTTAAACTGATCGAAGAAGTCGTTTTAAAAAATTAAATGGCTATTAGACAGGTATTAAAAATGGGGGACCCATTGCTCTTGAATGTTGCAGAGCCAGTGCATGATTTCAAAAGCCAAGCTTTGAGAGATCTCATTGAAGATATGCAAGATACGATGCATGCTTTAAATGGTGCAGGTCTAGCAGCACCCCAAATAGGTATTAACTTAAGGGTTGTTATCTTTGGTGTAGAAAAAACACCAAGGTATCCAGATGCAGAAGAAGTTCCTTACACCATTTTAATTAATCCAAAACTTACTTTCCTTGATGATGAAATGGAGGAGGGCTGGGAAGGATGTCTTTCAGTGCCCGGCATGAGAGGGCTAGTGCCAAGATTTAAAAAGCTTCGCTATCAAGGTTATGATTTGAATCACAATCCTATTGATCGAACAGTGAGCGACTTTCACGCTCGGGTTGTTCAGCATGAGTGTGATCATCTAGATGGCGTTCTTTATCCTATGAGAATAGAAGATTTAAGTAATTTTGGATTCTCTGAGGCTTTATTTCCCGATTCAGATCTTCAAGATGATTAAAGGTTATGATAGAATTCTCGCTCCGGAAGAGTGGCTGAGCGGTTTAAGGCAGCGGTCTTGAAAACCGTCGAGGGTTCATCCCCTCCGTGAGTTCGAATCTCACCTCTTCCGCCATTTATTTACAATCTAATTCGTCCCAGCTCTATTCTTAATAGCTTTATTATAAACTTCCAGAGATGATTTATACATTATGTCTAAAGTAAAAGGTCTATGTATATTTTTCATTTGATTTGTATTGGAAGTTTTCATAATTTTTGACATTGCTTTTGATAGGAGATCTGGACTCTTAGGCTTCACTAATACAGCTTTTTTATATTTACTTAAAGTTTCTGGGATGCCTCCGACTGGACAGCTAATAATTGGAAGGCCAATAGACATCGCTTGCAATAATGCTTGAGGAACACCTTCATTCGCATAGCTTGGCAGCACAAAACAGTCTATTGCTTGTAAGTAGGGCACGATATTTCGAATATCGCCAACCAATTTTATATTCTCAGGGTAATAAGAAGCCTTAGCCAATTTTTTACAATTTTCCATTTGTGGTCCGTCGCCGATGATGATTAAAGTAGACATTGGATTTTTTAAAAGATTAAATGCTTGAATTAAATCACTGTGTCCTTTCCATGATCGTAATGTTGCAGCAATACCAAAAATAAAATGTTTTTGCGGAAGGTTTATTGATTTTCTTTGTTGTATTTTATTCCCGGGCACAAAAATTTCCGTATCGATACCTGTAGGCACAGACACGG
>JBGSBR010000056.1:0-2131 GCA_041730495.1 Weeksellaceae bacterium
TAAAGAGTGGACGCCTGTATCTTTGACAGGAACTGGCAAGAGTTTTACATTTACCTATGGAGATCCTGTATTCATAGTTGCATATGCAATGGATGATGACGGAAACCGTTGTCCTATTGCCAATTTCGATGTTCGATTCATGAATAATCATCCGATGACTAAAGAGGAGATCGTTAAAAATGGATTGAATAACAGACTGATTAGTTATCTTGACGAGCATTATAAAATGGCTACCAAGCCAATTACATTTGATGATGATGATGTAGAACAGACTGTGTCTGCTCCTACAAGTCCGGATGACAACCAGGACCGATTACCATCTAAATGGGATCGCCGTGCTTATAGTTTCGTATATCGTGATTTGATTGACTGCGATGCTTCTTGGTGGGTTAACCTGGGGGAAATCGGTCATTCTCCACTTCATGGAGATTATTGCTTGTATAAATCTGCCAATGTTAATGGTATTTCCGGTAATGGTGAGACACTTAAAGATGGATATCTTTGGTGGCAAAGTGGACAATTATATGATAAGACTTATGAGATAACCAATGGTTCTCAGTATGGCCACTTCCTCTATGTGGATGCATCAGACGAAAGTAGAAAAATCGCCGCTGCAGATTTCACGGCAGATCTCTGTACAGGACAGCAACTTATCTTCACAGCGGGTGTTGCTGACATGACTAAAGCGGATACTAAGCCACAGATTATGTTTAAACTATTTGGTGTTAAAAGAAATGTCAATGATGATATTGTTGAAAAACACCTGATACATAGTTTTGCGTCTGGTGATTTTAAAACTAATGTAGAAAAATTGAAACCGGCAACTTGGTACCAGGTATATGGTAAGATTACTTTGCAAAAAGAGTCAAATGTAGAGCAGTATTCAGATTTCCGACTGGAGATTGATAATTACTGTAGCAATACTGATGGTGCCGACTATGCCGTAGATGATATCCGTATGTATCTTGCGCCGGCTAAGGTTCAGGTGATTCAGGAAAAGCCGGTATGTAACGGTGCTACAACTGGAACCATCAAACTGAAGATACGTGCTATCCACGAGACTTTGAATGCAATTTTGGGACATAAAAATACAAAGATCTATTTCAGATTTGTGGGTGAAGATGGTAATCCTGTAAATACGGATTATTCTTATACCTTGAAGGATAGAACGACCGGTAATACAAGTACAGTTTCTGGTACAGAATATGGTACTGTTGATGTATACGATTCAGAGGAAACCTGTAAGAACTTTGAGATCGATGGTACTAATATGATTGAGCAAGATAGTGAAGGTGAAACCTATATTGTTATCAGCAATAAGGACTTTCCTTTGACTACGGGTAAGAAGTATTATGTATCTGTATCTACAGAGGATCCTGCCAAGGGAAATGCTAATTGGGGCACACCTGCTGAAGTCTGCTCGTTGTACAGTAACTGGTTTGAAATGGTTAGCCAGCATCCAATCATTACTGATACCAAGGGCAATATCGTAACGGATTATAAGATTCCTTGCGATCAAGCTGACAACTATGAGGTTAAAATCAAGGGACAATTGACAACAACTGACCCTAATAATGGTGGTAAGATAACATTGGATAATGTGGAGTTCTTCTGGTATATTAATGATCCTGCAGTAGCTTCCAAATATCTGATCGAAACAGACAGAAACACTATCACTATCAGCAAGGATAAGCTTCCTTTGGGTGAAACACATAAAATCTTTATGTTGCCAAAAGGAACTCAGAATTCAGATGGCTATATTCCATACGAAATCAATGGTACAACCTATCTGTTGTGTACAGGTGCTATACCGGTAGATTTGCGTGTAATGAAGGATGGACCACAGCTTAACTTCGGTTTCAATGATGTGGATTATCCATTCAATGATGGCAGTTATGAGGCATCGCTTCGTATTGGTTTGCCACAGCTGGAGAAGTTGAAGGCTTCTAAGGGATATTTGAAGGTACCTCTTCATAGTGCTACGATGAGAGATGGAACAGCTATTACTGAGCCACTTACTTTCATTGATGATAGTAAAGCCCCTGCTGTTAATTCGAAGAGCGTAATTGTTGCATCTACTAATGATCCTTTATGGGAAAAGAAGTTGAATCAAACGGTTGCAACATTGGAG
>JBGSBR010000057.1:0-1971 GCA_041730495.1 Weeksellaceae bacterium
CATTAATTGATATAGATGACGTTTCTAAACTATATGGCTTCGGTGAGGCTGCAACTATTGCACTCGACGAGGTTAATTTTGTCGTCGAAGAAAACGAATTTATTGCGGTTATGGGTCCTAGCGGATCAGGTAAATCAACGCTCATGAATATTATTGGGTTTTTGGACGAGCCATCACACGGCGAGTACAAGTTGAATGGTCGACTAACCTCAAAGCTTAGTAATAATCAGAAAGCTAAACTACGTAGAGATACGATTGGTTTTGTTTTTCAGACATCTAATTTGCTCCCAAAAATGACAATTTTAGAAAATGTCGCGCTACCACTTGCGTATAAAGGACTGTCTCCTGTCACTCAAATGCGTCGAGCTGGTGAGTTATTAGACCGTATGGGGCTTGCCCATCGCGAATACTTTTATCCACGCCAATTGAGTGGTGGCGAGATTCAACGCGTGGCGATTGCCAGAGCTCTAATTAATGATCCAAAATTGATTATTGCCGACGAGCCAACCGGTAATCTAGATAGCGAATCAAGTAAAGTTGTCATGGAGCTACTAAGCGAAATACATAAAGCCGGCAACACAGTTCTAATGGTGACTCATAACCCTGCCCTTACAAAATATGCAGATCGTGTTGTATACGTCCACGACGGCACAATTATTCACGACGAAAAGAATAAGATTGGAGACATACCTGACATCTTAAAACGAAGTATGTATTTTGTTAGTAAAAAGACTACTGAAGATGACGTCGCTGGCGTATCTGCCTTGATGAAAACAATTCCCGGTGATCTTGATGATAAAAAGAAGCCAAAACGACGTAACAAACGAAAAGCTAAAAATACCAAGATAAAGGCCCGCAAATAATGATTAAATCTAATTTAAAATTAGCTTACAAAACTGTAAAAGCTACCAAGCTTAGAAGTTTTTTGACAATGCTCGGGATTATTATAGGTATTGTCTCGGTAGTTACTACGATTAGTTTGGGTGAAGGTGTAAAGCGGCAAATCGAATCTCAGATTAAAGAATTTGGTAGCGATTTATTGATAATACGTCCAGGCAAACATTTGGATAAAGATGCTAGTGGAAATATTACGAATGTCGATGTTTTCTCGGTATTTAATAATTCTACGACTTTGGCTGATAGTGATATCGAGGCGGTGTCTAGCTCTAAAGGAGTTGCTTCGGTGGCTCCATTATCTTTAGTTAGCGGTAACGTGACTTATGACGGCAAAGAATATAAAAGTGGCCAAGTTATTGCTACGACCAACACCTTCGCCGGCTTAATAAATCATGATATAGAGTTTGGGCAATTTTTATCAGAAACAGATGAAGGTAAAAATTTCGCTGTTGTCGGATCAACGGTTGCCCGGCAACTATTTAACGATAGCGCACCAATTGGCCGATCGTTAACCTTTAGGGGGCAATCATTTATTGTCAAAGGCGTATTTTCAGAGTTTGATGAGATCCCACTCAACTTCGGGGCAAATTATAATAACGCAATCTTTATCCCATACGTTACCGGAAAATCGATTAATGAAGGATCTGCCCAAGTATTTCAAATTTTGGCAAAACCTACTGATGCCAACAAAGTTGAAGAAGTCCAAAGTGCTATTGAACAAAATCTAATAAAAGTCAATGCATCCAGTAGTGACTACACGGTGCTAAAGCAAAAGGATACACTAGCAATTGCAAATAATGTCTTAAGAGTTTTGACAGGTCTAGTTGTGGCTGTTGCGACTATCTCTATAGTTGTTGGTGGAATCGGAGTCATGAATGTGATGATTGTTTCGGTCACAGAACGAACACGAGAAATTGGTATTCGAAAAGCTGTCGGAGCAACCGATAAACAAATATTGGGACAGTTTATATCAGAGGCAGTAGTACTTAGTCTTTTGGGCGGATTTGTCGGGCTTTTTGTGTCGTTACTTGTAAATTTTGCTATTAGAATATTCACTGAGATGCAGCCGGTCAT
>JBGSBR010000058.1:0-1863 GCA_041730495.1 Weeksellaceae bacterium
CGCAAAGCTCACGAGTATAAGTGAAAACCCATGCACCTGAAAAGGCTCACAATACATCCGGACATTCAGTCCCCTCTTGCCATCGAACCGGTCATTCACTATGTACGAAATCATTAAATTTGTTCACCTCGCAGCCGCCATTGTGTGGATGGGGGGCATGGCACTCATGATTCGGGCTGTGAGGCCCGTGGCCATTGAACAGTTGGAACCCATTCAACGCTTGCCTTTGTTGGCGGGGATCTTGTCGCGTTTTTTCCAAATGGTGGGGCTTTGCGTGCTGCTGCTGCTTGTTACGGGCGGACTGATGCTGAAGGGCGTAGACATGCGGCTTGCACCCAAGGGATGGCACACCATGCTGGGCATTGGCTTGCTGATGTGCCTTATTTTTGGACACTTGTACTTTGGCCCCTTTCGCAAATTGAAATTGGCTCTGGCAAACGAAGACCTGCCAGGTGCTGGCGCTCAATTGGCCAAAATTCACAGGCTGGTTCTTATCAACTTCGGCCTTAGCTGGTTGGCTGTAGGCGCCGTGGTCATTTGGCGTTAATTAAACTAGAGGCTTCCTCCCTGGCTTTCCAACATCCAATTTTATGAGCGCCTCTTCACAGCCCCCCATTGCCACCGACGCTCAAAGAGAGTCGCTGATTGAATACCCCTGTGACTTTCCAGTCAAAGTCATGGGCGCAAGGGTGGACGGTTTTGCAGAAGCCATGTGCCAGGTTGCCCAACAATTCGACCCCAGCTTCAATCCGGCCACCCTTGAAATGCGGGCCAGCAAAGCAGGCAACTACCTGAGTGTGACACTCACCATCAGGGCCACAAGCCGAGAGCAACTGGACAATCTTTACCTTGCCCTCACAGGGCATCCCATGGTCAAAGTAGCGCTCTAATTCAAGTCCCATTTATGCTGGTCAAACATCTCGGACTGGTCCCCTACCCGGACGCCTACCAAGCCATGCAAGACTTCACTTTGCAACGCACAACAGCGACGGTCGATGAGTTGTGGCTGTGCCAGCACCCTCCGGTGTTCACCCAAGGTTTAGCCGGCTTGGCCAGCCACGTTCTCAGTCCCGGCACCATTCCGATCATCGCCACCAACCGAGGTGGTCAGGTGACCTACCATGGGCCAGGACAAATCATGGCCTATCCCTTGCTGAATTTGCAACGTGCGGGTTACTTTGTCAAAGAGTACGTTTATCGACTTGAAGAGTCGGTCATCCGCACCTTGGCTCATTTTGGTGTCACGGGCCACCGTGTTGCCAATGCCCCAGGTATTTATGTGCGTCTGGCCGACCCCTTCGCGCACACCGCATTGACTGGGCCCGTGCTACCCAACGACCCCTTCAAAGGCTTGGGGAAAATCAGTGCTTTGGGCATCAAAGTTTCACGCCATTGCAGCTATCACGGGCTGGCGCTCAACGTGAAAATGGACCTGGAACCCTTTGACCGCATCAATCCTTGCGGCTATGCTGGTTTGCAATCGGTCGACCTTTTTACAATCGGGGTGAACACCTCTTGGGAAGAAGCGGCAGACGTATTGGCGCACAAGCTCGCCGCCCTGCTGGCAACCTGACACTGAAAGAATGCAATGACCAAAGAATTGAGCGCTACAGGCCCTGTTGTGCGCGAGGCGCAATCGCAAGAAAACTACGACCCCATGGCCAAGCAAAAAGCTGCCGCCAAGTTGTCGCGTATTCCCATCAAAGTGATGCCCGGCGAAGTTCTGAAAAAGCCAGACTGGATTCGCGTGAAAGCCGGTTCACCCACCACACGCTTTTATGAAATCAAGGACATCCTTCGCAAAAATAAATTGGTCACTGTTTGCGAAGAAGCCAGTTGCCCCAACATTGGCGAATGTTTTGG
>JBGSBR010000059.1:0-1846 GCA_041730495.1 Weeksellaceae bacterium
ATCGAAATTGATGCAAACGAAAGGGCAGTTAATGAAAAGTCTCCATACTGCTTTTTCGTTTGCACCACCTTCGATTCTTTCCTTAACGATTTGCACTTCAAATCTTTTTCTTTATTCTATCATAGCATCCATTATTCCGCCATCAGTCTTTCGAACCAGGTATCCATGACAATGATAAACTGGCCTGCTCCTGGCAATTCTTGCAGCATTTCGTTTAGGGTTTTGTGCTTCACATATTTCTGCACATACACCCAACAGGCAACGCTACTGGCTTCTGATACAATGTCAGCTATGGTTTTGCGCATAAGCTCTTCAAATTCAGCAATTTCTTCTTTTGGAACAACATCATACAGTGTTGGTGCCTGATGACTTAATTTTACGCCATTTTCATTTGCATCTTTAAGCAGATTCTTAACTTTTTCTCTTGAATCCTCCGGTACTTTCATGTACTCCCACATAAATGCTACCACATCGGATGGTGTGTCTTTTTTTAGTGGTGGTAACTGAATATAATCATTGTTTTCGCTCATTTTCATATCCTCCTCACGATATAATAAAATCAATAATACGTTCTCTTGTCATGTCCAGTACAGTATCTACGAACACTCCTGCAAAAAGGATCAGATACAGAATTACACTCAGCGAAAACAGAAATGCAACCTGTGCCCAGTCATGGTAACAGTATGCAGTCGCTATAATCAACAAAGTGAATATAAACCCAAGGATCCCTCTGACAACCGCATAAGTCTGTACTGTCATCTTTACTGCCAGGCCGATCACAAAAAGGATCAGCCATACCGGCAGTAATAATATCTTCCCAGCAAGTTTTAAAATAAACATGTGCACCTCCTATCTTACCAGTCCTGGCATATCATGGTTCACCTCTGCCTGATAATACCCGTTCATCGTTGACGGTGCATTAAACAGGGCTGCTAATAAATATTTCTTGATGTTCTTCACCTTTGTGGTGTTACCACTCATACAGTGTAAGACATACTCGATATGTGAATAGGTCAGCATCAGAAATTTTTTCTTCACCAGTGATGCCGGATACCAGTTGCTGGCAATCAAGATCTTGTCATTTTTACACATCACAGTCTCTACGATCAGGTTCACGATTTCATCTACCTGCCGCATATCGTCATGATGGGTTACTTCCAGTGATTCATAATCAATGGTCTCTTTGACAAGGTTTTCATAAGCCTGATAATCCTCAGAGCGGTTATCGCTATCAAATCTTTTCTCATCCACAGATATGATAGGATTAGATTTATTATCATTCATTTCAGTATCACTAAGATTAGTATTATTAGGGTTTGAAATGTAAACTTCTTGAAGTTTGTTTTCGGGACTTCTAGAAGTTTGATTTTGGGACTTCATGAAGTTTGAAATGTAAACTTCTGTAGATTCCTCATTTTCCACAGAAGTTTGTTTTTTAAACTTCTTTAATTCCTCTTCAAATTTTTTCTCATCTGTTTTCTCAGGCATAAAGGTTTTCACGTAGATAACGTTCACCTTTCCAAATCCCTGTCTGCGTTTCTCAATCAGACCAATTCCTGTTTCGTCATCCAGTTCTCTCATGGATTTAATGGCTTTATTTCTGCCACAGTTCAGTAATTCCATGATATCTTCGATGGAAAAGTAGATATATGCTCTGTTTTTGTCATCAAACCACTGATTCTTGATGGAAAGAGACATTCGATCCAACATCAGTCCATATAAAATTTTAGCATCGCTCGATAAATCTTTAAAATAACTGTCTGTAAATAATGCTTTTGGTATGCGGTAGAAGCTGAACTGATCAGCTTCGGTACCGTAAAAATAATTAAATGTCATTTTTTTCTCC
>JBGSBR010000060.1:0-1768 GCA_041730495.1 Weeksellaceae bacterium
CTGCAAGCTATAGTGATAAAAATACAAAATCGTACGTAGGAATTGGTACATGATACTTTCGAGCCTAATTGCAATGATATCCCAAAACTATAGCTGCCAGCTACGGTACCTATAGCTGGCAGCTATAGATCGGTTGCCCAGACTAGACGATAGTTTTGGGATATCATTGCGATTAGGCTCGAAAGTATCATGTACCAATTCCTACGTACAATTTTGTATTTTTATCACTGTAGCTGGCAGCTACAGTTTTGATAGCTGGCAGCTACAGTTTTGGGATATCATATTGATCAGTCTCGAAGTATGAAACATTAATTCCTATGTGTATTTTTTAATTTTTAGGATTGTCTCTCACAGCTACATATCCAACATCAAAACCCACCGACTAACCATCTGCGAATTCACTGCTTTCACTCAATAAATACATTAATTCTGATCCCCAATGTCCCTGTGATACTTCATCATCAAATTGCGCATATGGATCTTGTTCTTTCTCACCTCAGGTGCTGGAGCTTTCTTAAACTTTGACTTCTGAACACCAAACAACTCAACCCGGTCCATGACACCCAGGCCATACTTCAGATCATCATGAAAATCAATGCAGCATGATAATGTTGTTGAACCCTTACCACTCTTAAAACAAACATGCTTCTGGCACAACTGACACTCCATGTATGTTAATTTTCCACACATGCTGCATGCTGCACCATGTACTTTCTTCATGCTACTCAGATGCTTCTTTAACAGGGTCAAGTTGTCTGCACAAAACCTGGTCACTTTTCCTTTTCGTGGCTGCTTTTCATCTAGGTATTGTGAGTAGGAGACTCTCTTGATGTGATCATCACACTCCACAAGTGATCCCTCAAGTCCTCCACGCTTCCTCTTGTTCATCTGTGTTGCCATTCGCATCCTTGAATCCCCAGGATACTTCATTTCTGATGGTCTGTACTGCACCATCTGAAGAGACATCTTCTGTCGAAACTTTGGACCTGAAACAGCAACCACTTTCCAATCTGGATCTACACTTCCCTCAGCACAATGAAGGTACAAAGAATATGCCATACTCATTGCAATTGCTTTTGCATGCCTGGTTGGTGCATGCCACCACCTCCATGACTTGTATGTGACATCCCATCCCAAGAGCATCTGATCTATCTTGTCAACGGCACTGTAAGTCTTAAGGTAGGTTTCACGTGCTTCGTTCATCTCAATCCCCCAGCTTCTCTTTTGATTCCCCTTTCCCTTATTTCTTTCACGTACATATAATTCAACAGAAGAAAACGCATTGACTGATGTAATGTTAGTTCCACCTGTTGACTGGAACGATACATGACAAATCACATAATCTTTCTTCTCTAATACTGGCTCATCATCCAATATAGCTGTTGTCCCTTTACCCTCCGCCTTCTGTTTTGAAGATATCTCTTTTGGCTGCTTGACATTCTTAACAGCAACGATAGGTTGCTCAAATCTTGCAGCTTTTGATCTGATGTTGACTGGGGCTGCCTTGATGAAGTTGAAATATGATTTTGGTACATTTCTGGGAAGGCGATCACGCCTGCAAGTCATTGTAGCTTTCCACCCTCGTTCCCCAAGAAACTTCAACACCTCATCACCACTGAAGAAGTTATCCATGGTTATATGGACAGGCTCATCAAATAACTGCTTTCTTTTGTCTGTTGGTTCCTTAGAGGCACCTTTTACAAGAGGTGTAATAATATCAATCATGCGGACTACCTCTGCCGGACCTGTTGCTGTGAATGGGGGTGTA
>JBGSBR010000061.1:0-1411 GCA_041730495.1 Weeksellaceae bacterium
GCTATTTAGCAGATATTTTGGCTATTTAGCAGTTTCGTTAGCTATTTAGCAGCTTAGACTTAGTTAAGTCTTTCAGCTTTCGTTGGGTCTATCGCCCTGCCTAGATGCTTAAGTAAGCTTCTTTGAGGCTAATGCTTTCTCGTATCTTTCCTAAGAAGATTTGAGATGCTTACGCGCGCATTCTTCCAGGTCCTGTCAATCGCTAGATAAGCCCTTAAGCCTCTTTATCGCGATGGTTTCCCTAGTACACGTACTGAGGGCCCAACCAATCTCGGACGCTGCACATACGTCAGCGTCTCGGATTTGACTTGTGGTACTGGGGTGGAACTCGTAGCAACACAGAATGTCGCGAGAGCGGTATCTTCAGGGTCGGAAGCTTGAACGCGACTTTCCTGTCAGATGGTCAAGGATACGCGTGCTTGGGGACTAGCTAGCGAAATATTCTCGGGGAGAAATCTCTCGCGATTTCCTCTCTCTCAATCGGCGCCGAAAAAAAATAGTAGGGCCTCCGGCGTAGCCTGAGGCAGTTGAAATTTCTTCGGGGTTTCTTGACTTGAGGGACCTACGCCGATACCCAAACGCACTACGGTAGGAGACCGTAGGGTTTTGAATTCAAAGTGTCCTAAGCGGTAGGGCTAGCTTCGGATATAGTACACTAGCTTCTGAAGAGAAAGCTAGTGAGAAATGATATAGATTCGATAAGAAAATTATGAGCTTAGTTTATGCTAAAAAGAGTGATGAGATTGGATGTGCTCGTCGCGTGTTTCTACATGCATGCGCGGCGTGTGGTATCAAGATTTGATGCCAAGGCTGATCAAGAATTGAGTGGCTACGACCTGTACGAGAGTCTACTTACATACGTAGCTCACATGGATCTCGTAGGAGATCCTCTTCAAGATACCTGCCACGCGCGTGTGTCCGAGATACTCTTTACTAAGATTCGTAAGATTCTCTACGTAGGATATCGTAGGATCTTTCCGTAGTACGTGGCGTAACGTACTTGGATCTTCAAGCCATCACTCGTTGTGAATGGCTGTGAGATCGGGTGATGACAGACAAGTCTGTCATCGCTTACTCCAGCGTCTTGCCTTAGCAAGATGCGCCATAATCGGGATATATTTCCCGCCAATACCATGGCCTATGACACTCTCCCCCACGACTGAAGCTATCAGGGTGAAGTCATGCGGAAAAAAACCTTTGGTTTTAGGTAAAAATTTACCGACATGATGGGAAGGTGCCATTTAAGGTGTAAGAATAGAACTTTACTATTATGTAGCGTAAGTTTGTTGAGAGTAGGAGATAAATTTCGCGTTTTTTATTGAATTCATATTTTTATTTTATGCTATTGTTAGTCTTATTATTGTCCCAAGTTAGGTCAGAAGTTCTTCACTAAATGGTGTTACTCTCCGGA
>JBGSBR010000061.1:1419-1683 GCA_041730495.1 Weeksellaceae bacterium
TGAATCCTGATCGTTCCATTCGTATGAATCGTCGTTATAGTCCATGGTTCTTTTCTCCAAATGGACTCTGCTTTGCGGAGTATACCGTCCTTACGGATTAGTACTTTGTCACCGACTTTGTAATCGTAGTCAACACGTTTGCTATTTTCACGTGTGTTGCTGCGATCAGTCTGGCGCTGCCTATAGTCTCCAATTTTGTTCCAGTCAGCTACGAACGGAATGTCGAAGAGCATGTCTCGTCCAAATATAGCTGCACCTGGTGAG
>JBGSBR010000062.1:0-1669 GCA_041730495.1 Weeksellaceae bacterium
ACCTTTTTCGATAGCATCTGTAATACCGTCGTTATCGGAATCCAGGTCTCTATAATCTGGGATTCCATCGCCATCGGCATCCACTGGATTAACTCCGTTAGTTCCTTTTTCGATAACATCAGAAATTCCGTCATTATCTGAATCAACATCTTTGTAATCCGGTGTTCCATCACCATCAGTATCTAAGATACTTGATCCTGTACCTTTTTCAATAGTGTCTGGAATACCATCATTGTCTGAATCTAAATCCAAGTAATCTGGTGTTCCGTCACCATCTGTATCCACAGGTGCGTTTCCATTCGCTCCTTTTTCAATTGCATCTGGAATACCATCGCCATCTGAATCTAGATCGTACGGGTTTGAATTCGCATCGCCATCTGTATTTGGAGGTGTTACCCCGCCGTTTGATGATTGTGGAATACCGTTAGCATCTACACTTCCATCAACTTTTCCATCTCCATTCCCATCCGCTCCATTAGTTTCTATCACATCAGAGATGCCATCGTTGTCTGAATCTGGATCCAAACGATTTGGAATACCATCGCCATCGGTATCACAATTTATAGAAGTTGGACTACAAATACCATTTTCTATTGTGTCTAAAATACCATCATTGTCGTCATCTAGATCTATATTGTCTGGAATTCCATCGTTATCCGAATCGGGCGGACAACCATTTAAAACAACTGTACCCTCCACATATGGACATTGGTCATTGATATCCAACACACTATCGTTATCGGAATCCGTATCTCTATAATTAGGTATTCCATCTCCATCTGTATCTGTCAATCCTTCTTGGTTGTCAGGTTTATTGTCGCCATCTGAATCTGTATCGCGGTAATCTGGACTGCCATCGCTATCTGTATCCAAAGGTGTCGCACCGTTTGGCCCTTTTTCAATCGCATCTGTAATTCCGTCATTATCTGAATCTAGATCTCTGTAGTCTGGAGTTCCATCACCATCCGTATCTAATGGGGAAGCGCTATTTGGTCCTTTTTCAACCGAGTCTGGAATCCCGTCATTATCTGAATCCGTGTCCTTATAATCTGGAATTCCATCCCCATCTGTATCAACTGGATTCAACCCGTTGGTTCCTTTTTCTATAGCATCTGAAATTCCATCATTATCTGAATCTAGATCTCTGTAGTCTGGAGTGCCATCGCTATCGGTATCCAATGGAGTAGTTCCACTTCCTTTTTCAACCGAATCAGGAATGCCATCATTGTCTGAATCTAAATCTCTGTAATCTGGAGTGCCATCGCTATCTGTATCCAATGGAGTAGTTCCACTTCCTTTCTCTACAGAATCCGTAATCCCATCATTATCTGAATCCAAATCTCTATAATCTGGAGTTCCATCGCTATCCGTATCAACCGGTGTAGCAGTTGATCCTTTTTCGATAGCATCAGAAATTCCATCATTGTCTGAATCTACCTCTCTATAATCTGGAATTCCATCGTTATCCGTGTCTAAAGGTGAAGTCCCGCTTCCTTTCTCCACAGCATCTGAAATTCCATCATTATCTGAATCTAAATCTCTGTAATCTGGCGTTCCGTCGCTATCAGTATCTAATGGTGTAGCGCCATTTGGTCCTTTTTCAATTGCGTCATCGCGCCGCTGATGGCTGCGCCATTGGCGAACCATTGGTAGCTCACCGCACCCATGC
>JBGSBR010000063.1:0-1657 GCA_041730495.1 Weeksellaceae bacterium
AGGTTGCAACTGGTGTTACAATTCCTGCAAACAAGGCATATTTGGAGATTGCTACTCCTGCAACAACCCCTGCTAAGTATTATTCCATCGGTATTGGTGGAAACACTACCGGCATTCAGGCTATCCAGCAGAATGGTGTAAAGGCAGACGGCATCATGTACTCTCTTTCTGGACAGCGAGTAGGCAAGGACTACAAGGGCATTGTTATCTGCAACGGAAAGAAGATGATCAAGAAGTAATCGCCTTTGCTATTTACTAAACTTTACTATTATAACAAACACGTTGAATTTTAAAAGAAAATAAAGATGAAAAAATATATTAAGCCAGTTATGGAAATTACAGAAGTTGAGGTTGGTGTTATCTTGGCAGGTAGTGGAACAACTCCAAGTCCTACGCTATCTGATGAAACCATTGATAAAGAAATTGAAGTTCTTGCCCGTCCAAGCAACGGCAGTCTTTGGGATTAATTCTCCTTATCTTTCATTATAAGGTATATAGAGGGTGCGTCATAAGTTATGGCGCACCCTCTTACTATCTTTACAGTACTTCCTTATCTCCTTTCATTTCTTGATAAGTGAAAGTTAAGTTATTTGATTTTTTCTTTGGTTAATTCAGATTTTCTTTGTAATTTAGCCGCGCAAAACGTAAAGTTTGTAAGATTATGGCAAAAATAGTAAATAAATACCCTGTGGGGATACAGACATTCGAAAAACTCCGTGAGAAAGGTTATCTCTATGTAGATAAGACCCAATATATCGTGGATTTCAGAGAAAAACAGATGTCGTATGTCTTTCTGAGTCGTCCAAGACGATTCGGAAAGTCGCTCTTTGCCTCTACTCTTCAAGCTTATTTCGAGGGTAGAAAGGAACTCTTCGAGGGATTGGCAATAGCTGATTATGAGAAGGATTGGGTGAAGCATCCTGTGCTTCATTTTGATATGAGCGGTGCCAAGCACTTTGATGCTGATGCCTTGAACAGTTATCTGAATCTACAGCTTTTGCCCTATGAAAAGCTATACGGTAAGGGAGAAGGTGAAAAATATCCTAATGAAAGACTGGATGGTATCGTAAAGCGTGCTTATGAGCAAACGGGCGAAAAGGCGGTTGTCATCATCGATGAATATGATGCCCCATTGCTGGATGTGGTACATGAGAAGGAGAACCTGCAGCCCCTCCGCCGTATCATGCAGAACTTCTACAGTCCTCTGAAAAAGCTCGACCCATACCTGGAGTTTACCTTCATCACGGGTATCACCAAGTTCTCGCAGCTCAGCATCTTCAGCGAGCTGAATAACCTCGACAATATCAGCATGTTCGACCAGTATTCGGCTATCTGCGGTATCAGCAAAAAGGAACTTACCACTCAGATGAAACCGGATATTGAGGCATTGGGAGAAGACCTGGGTATGACGTATGAGGAGTGCCTGGCAGAGCTGACAAGATTCTACGACGGCTATCATTTCAGTGAGAAATCAGAGGATGTTTTCAATCCGTTCAGTCTGGTAAAGGCGCTGAATGCACGAAAGATTGCTCCTTACTGGTTTTCCGATTTATACATCCATAAAACAGTAAATGAGTACCTTTGTAATTTTGATGTTGCTAAGAATTATAATATTGGGGATTTGCCTGAAATTCCTTTTGGGGAGTCAGACATAATT
>JBGSBR010000064.1:0-1045 GCA_041730495.1 Weeksellaceae bacterium
GTCCAGTTCCTGCTCCAAAAGCAATTTCTTTGCTTTGAGGACGTCCGTGGCTAGTGCGTCTATGACCTTGATGTATTGCTCACTTGAGCGATAAATTCTAGGTTGGAGTAGCACGTTGCCATTGGCCACTAGTGCTTGTACATATGGGAAGTCGCCTGCCCACGCCGCGATGTCTCTTGCGAGGAAGACCCACCTGAGGTTCTTCTTGAGACATGCCTCTTGAATTTCCTGATCCTGTCTCGCAATTTCTGCAGCGATAGATTCAAAGGTCAGTACTGTTTTCGTATACGGCTCGTACATCTTGTTCTGTGATTTGACAACGTAATTCGAAACTACAGACATGTCACGCAACTTTTTGCAGCATGTTCTGATTTCATTGTCAAAGAAGCAATCAACTTTAATTACGTCCGTAGACATACCTGGATTGCATTCCTCTGTTTCTTGGAGTTCTGTCGGTACATCTTCCGCCACGGAAGTGGCCATGAGTGCGCAGAGTGCTTCTGGCGACTCTTCCATCAACTCAACCGACATTAGAGGGTCTGATACTTCGAAGTTATCACTTTCGTGATACGAGTGCTCTGACTCTATTTCGTTCAGCCAATCTCCTGCTGGAGCGTCCAAGAACTCGAACGGGTCCCGGGATTCTGCCGTGATCGTTCGTGAGGTGGAACTCATCTTTCTGGTCTGTCGAATAATTCTCAATTAACTTCGAAACTAAGATGTCACAATTAAGTTGCGCTACGCTAACTTAATCGATACCAAATGTAAAGGAACTACTCCACTTGAGTAGCCTTACTGTCAATATGTATACCAGCTGTATGGCAACTGACTAACTCACTGATCTTGCGCTGTGCAATCTCTTAATTGTGACTTAACTGGTTCTGTTTGTATTATTGTATCCTGATACCAGATATCAATAACGAAGATATCGTTCCCACGGAAGCACACGGTATATATACGATACCGCAGCTTGTAACTAACCCATTTCTACAAGCAACGCTTGGCATTCCGCTGGAAACGCAGATGTAATTCCTATCGGATAACC
>JBGSBR010000064.1:1055-1509 GCA_041730495.1 Weeksellaceae bacterium
AGATATATATATATGTCCTTCCTATCACCATAATACTATATTATCGACATGCTATCTCTGAGGGATTTAAACCTCTAAGCATTCTCGCCGTAGTTAACGTCGCTGTCGCGCTGGATGCAGCGACCGACTCACTAGACCTGGAATATATATAATAATCTCTATATACAAGATATATTATAATATATTAACACAGCTCTGTTACAAACCTCCCTTTCTAAGTGCGTATGCCCACATGCGCTTTATAGAAGGAAACCGACTGGCAATCTTCGAACATTCTAGTTCCGTCTGATTCTTTTTGTAGGACGTACACGTTTATCTTTACGTATCTTGTAATCCTTTATTTTCTTTGGGGCATATTCTGGAGAATCTATTATAAGCCTTTCTTCAAGTTCCCAGGTTTCGTCATCATATCCTGTCCACTTGACTAGGTATAATTGTCGACCTTTTCTATCCA
>JBGSBR010000065.1:0-1448 GCA_041730495.1 Weeksellaceae bacterium
AAAGATTTGTCTCAACTTGTATTGAATCATCGTATTTTCTTGTCTAATCAGATTATATCTCAGTGTGCAATAGAAGATCTAATACTGTATGTTACAATTGCAGCAATTAGGTTTACATCTCCCTCGGTTGAAATATCGAGATAGATGGGATAAGATAAAAAGGAGATAGGCGGTAGCCTATGATCATTCTTTATCTATCCCATCTATGTGACCAAGATTCCAATGTGACAAGTATATTAGCATGAAGATACAAGCAGTACGAGATATAATAGAAAAGAAGACATCTGTTACAAAAGTAGCAGAAGATTTTAGTGTGTCCAGACAAGCTGTATCTAAATGGATCAGTAGGTATAGGATGTATGGTGATGTTGGATTAGTTCCGAGGAAGCCATGACCAAAGCCTACTCCTCTCATTGATGGATCCATAGGATTCAATACTTGGAATAGAACGCATCCTGGATTAGAAGAAAAGATATGTACTCTCGCTCAACAAATGCCCCTCTTTGGAACTCGTGAGCTTGCATGGAGAATCGAGAATATTACAGGAGATATACTCGATCAGTCTACCATATACAGGATACTCAAGAGACATAAGATACGCTATACAAGAGATACAGAATATATGAGAAGGAGATGACTCAAAAGATACTCTCTCGAAGTACCAGGACAAGAGGTACAAATAGATGTATGTTTTCCATTTGGTAAAAGTAGACCAGAAGTACAGTATGATGCTATTGATGACTGTAGTAGATTCATCATATCTCGAGTACATTCAGAACAGTGTGTGCGAGCCAGTATGGAGTTTGTCTGGAATCTCCTCCATACAGCACCATACCAGATCAAAGTAATACGAACAGATTGTTGAACTGAATTTGGTAAATGATTCACAGAGTTCCTTGGGAAACTTGGCATTGAGCATAAGAAGAACCCTCCATATACACCAGAACATAATGGTAAGGTAGAAAGATACCATCGAACACTCTGGAAGCATATGGGAGAATATTCACTCTTCATCGATATACACGAATATAGATATAAACTCAAGCTTTTTACTGACTTCTACAACTACCATAGACCACATAGTGGATATGGCATGATGAATATGACTCCTCATGAGAAAATTGGATACTCCCTATTGCAAAATTCTCTCGCTTACGCGAGAGAATCCGAAGAACCATGATGACTGAAAAGATTTTTAAATGTAAACTTGATTTTGCAACGGAACAAATGCAAACTAGAGTTCCCAGCTCGTCCCACTCTCTCCTACTCGGAAATCTTGTCCAGCAAATAGAGGGTCCAGCTTCGCCACCTCTAGATCCTCGAGTGGCTCATCCTGGAGATCAGCTGCAAGTGGGAATGTCCCATAGTGGATGCCGACGGATTTTTTGATCCTGAGATCTCGCTGCATCTGCATACCCTCGTAGGGGCTCGTGTGCATCGCTGCCATG
>JBGSBR010000066.1:0-1434 GCA_041730495.1 Weeksellaceae bacterium
CTCTCAAAACAATTCACAGTCGAGGAAATGATTCGTAACTTCTTCGGTCTCTACAAAGAGAAGATCGTGGATCAATCAGGAAACGTAGTCGATATAATCGATGACTTCCGTGATGATGTGAAGCTCAAAAAGACTGGAGTCTATGACTATCCAGAACACAAGGAAGCTCTCGAACGTCTCTGAGTAACTGAGGCAGATATGAGAAAGTATTTCCCTTATATTCAATTCAATGAACCTAGACGAAAGGCAGAAAGCACAATCACTCCAGAGACTCCTATCGAATGAGGACTTCCTAGCATTGAAGGAAATACTCCAAAAGCTAAAGGACGATCTCGAAAGGCAAGTGTGGCATAATCCAAGTGAAGAAGAGTTACGCTTGATCATTGCACAACGTAACATATTAGATATTATTATCACAGAGCCTTACAAAGTTCTCGAGATAATGAGAGAGAAGGCACGAATAGAGATTAGTTCTGACAGTTCTATCTAGGCAACTAGATGGAATCATCAGGGTTAAATCCCTTAATCGCAGGAGACTGCATAACTATCTATTATGTTTGACAATCTAACACCTGAGCAATCGGATGCACTCATCCTTGAAGCTCTATCGCCAAGTTCAGGCACAAATGAACAAGAGCAAGACGACGATGCTCCTGAATCTACTGAAGTAGAGGAAGAAACTGAAGAGACTGAAGAAGTCGAATCAGATGAAGATGGTGAAGACTCTGAACCAGAGCAACCAAAAGAGAAATCAAAGAATTCTAACGTACCGAAACTCGTCGCTCAGCGTAATGAAGCAAGACGAGAGGCACAAGAACTTCGAAAGCAACTCGCAGAGGTTAACAAAGCTAAACTCAATGAAAAGTATGATCCTGAGTCAATCAGTGATTTCTCTACTATCAGCGATGAAAGTGCAATGTCTATCTATAAGCAATGACGATTTCTAGAATCGAAAGGCTTGGACTTAGACGAAGTAGAAGACGTAATGGCTATGTCAAAGGAACTCAACGTACCTATTGAACGTGCATTAAACTTCTACCTTGCAGAGCATAACCCAAAAGCATTGCTAGATACTCAGACGGTAGCTAAATCAGAGGCAAAAAAATATTCTGTCTCCTGAGTTACTAATCGCAAACCAACTAAAGTAGATGTCTATTCAGACGACTACAAACAAGATTTCGATAAAGCAGTAAGAGAAGGCAGAATAAGAATTTAATTCTTTTCTTTCCTTTATATGGCAGCTATTACTAATGCCAATGTGAAAAACGGTGCATCTCCTGCAGCGTATCTCCAGAATGTTCTTAATAAGTCCGTTCTTGAAAACATTGAGCCTGAGCTTTATTTCTATGGTTATGGAAAACAAGCAACTGCTCCAACTGGTGCATACACAGTATCTTGGGCTCGATTTGACCAACTTACTCGTACTGTTGCACA
>JBGSBR010000067.1:0-1426 GCA_041730495.1 Weeksellaceae bacterium
CTGTAGTCTGGAGTTCCGTCACCATCAGTATCTACTGGCGAAGCAGTAGGCCCTTTCTCGATAGCATCTGAAATGCCATCGTTGTCAGAATCAGTGTCTTTAAAGTCTGGCGTGCCATCTCCATCAGTATCAGCTGGAGTCGTTCCCGTTCCTTTTTCGATAGCATCTGTAATTCCATCGCCATCTGAATCTAGATCTTTGTAATCTGGTGTGCCATCACTGTCAGTGTCTACTGGTGTGGTACCGCTTCCTTTTTCAATAGCATCTGAAATGCCATCGTTATCTGAATCCAAATCTCTATAATCAGGCGTTCCATCATTATCAGTATCTACCGGAGTAGTTCCTGTTCCTTTTTCTACTGCATCTGGAATTCCGTCATTATCAGAATCTAAATCCAAGTAATCTGGTGTTCCGTCGCCATCAGTATCCACTGGATTGGCACCATTAACTCCTTTTTCAATAGCATCAGAAATACCATCGCCATCTGAGTCTAGATCGTATGGATTAGCTTGCCCATCGCCATCTGTATTTGGTGGTGTTGTACCTCCATTAGTTGAAGTAGGCACTCCATTAGTGTCAATTCCTCCATCTGCTTTACCATCATTGTCAACATCTACAACTCCAGCTTCTTTAGTATCCTTTATTCCATCATTGTCTGAATCAGCATCAAAACGGTTAGGAATACCGTCACCATCAGTATCACAATCTGGATCGTTTGGTGAACAAGCCCCTGCTTCTACTGTATCCAGGATACCATCGTTATCATCATCTAAATCAGCTGTATCAACTATTCCGTCGCTATCAAAATCAGCTGGACAACCGTTCATTTGTGCAGTTCCTATAACTAACGGACATTGGTCATTAGTGTCTAAAATGCTATCGCCGTCTGAATCCAAATCTCTATAATCTGGTGTCCCATCATTATCAGTATCAACAACCCCTTCTTGGTTATCTGGAATTCCGTCATTATCTGAATCCAAATCCCTGAAATCAGGTGTTCCATCATTATCAGTATCTGCAGCTGTGTTTCCACTACCTTTCTCAACTGAATCTGGAATACCATCATTATCAGAATCTAAGTCTTTATAATCTGGAATACCATCACCGTCAGTATCTACTGGTGTTGCTGTTGGTCCTTTTTCAATAGCATCCGAAATTCCGTCATTATCTGAATCCGTGTCTTTATAATCCGGAATGCCATCTCCATCTGTATCTACTGGTGTAGTTCCTGTTCCTTTTTCAATAGCGTCCGAAATTCCGTCACCATCCGAATCTAGATCTTTGAAATCTGGTGTACCATCACTATCTGTATCTACTGGAGTTATGCCAGGACCTTTTTCAATAGCGTCTGAAATACCATCGTTATCTGAATCCAAATCTCTATAATCTGGTGTTCCATCGCTATCTGTGTCAACTGGTGTTGCTG
>JBGSBR010000068.1:0-1410 GCA_041730495.1 Weeksellaceae bacterium
AGAAGAACGGAAATACGAAATGGCAGGACGCTGAAGCAACAGAAATGGGACAGCTGCTTGAATACAAAACGTTTGTCGATGAAGGAAAAGGAGGGCAAGCACCAGCAGGATACAAGAAAATTCGCTGTCACATAATATACGATGTCAAACACGATGGTCGACACAAAGCACGCCTTGTTGCTGGTGGACATCTAACAGATCCCAACACTGAAAGTGTATATTCAGGTGTTGTTTCATTAAGAGGTATTCGACTTGTTGTGTTCTTGGCTGAGCTGAACAACTTGCAGCTATGGGGAGCCGATGTTGGTAATGCGTACCTTGAAGCAAAGACAAAAGAAAAAGTTTACATCATAGGTGGACCGGAGTTTGGAACACTTGAAGGACATACATTATTGATTGACAAGGCATTGTATGGTCTACGCTCATCAGGACTATGTTGGCACCAACGATTTGCGGATGTATTACGATCACTTGGTTTTACTCAGAGCAAAGCAGAGTCAGATATTTGGATGAGAGAGAACGAAGGGCTGTACGAATACATTGCTGTTTATGTTGACGACCTGTTGATAGCAGCAAGAGATCCAGAAGAGATTATCAATAAGCTGAAAGAGCAACACAAGTTCAAGTTGAAAGGAGTTGGTCCATTGACATATCATTTGGGATGCGACTACTTTCGTGATGATGTCGGAACTCTATGCTATGGACCAAAGAAATACATCAGCAAACTCATTGATCAATACGAAGGAATGTATGGTACCAAACCAAGAGAATACACATCGCCGCTTGAAAAGGGTGATCATCCAGAGGTTGATACCACAGAAGAGCTAGATCAAGACGGAATCAAACGATATCAAACAATGATTGGATGTTTGCAGTGGGCAGTGTCACTAGGCCGGTTTGATATACAGACTGCAACAATGACAATGTCAAGATTCCGTGTTGCACCAAGGAAAGGACATTTGGAACGATTGAAAAGGATATATGGGTACCTGAAGAAGTTTGCAAGCGCAGCAATAAGGGTAAGAACAGATCAGCCCGAACTATCATCACTGCCGGATCAAAATTTCGAATGGTGCCACACTGTCTATGGCAATGTTGAAGAACTTATACCCAGAGATGCACCCAAACCACTTGGCAGATCAGTAACAACGGTAACCTACACTGATGCAAATTTGTATCATGATTTGCTGACTGGAAGATCTGTTACTGGGATACTACACTTCTGCAATCAGACATTGATTGATTGGTATAGCAAGAGACAGGCAACTGTGGAGACAGCTACTTTTGGATCTGAATTCACAGCTGCAAGAATATCAGTGGACCAAATCATTGATTTCAGGACTACCTTGAGATACTTGGGTGTTCCTATCAACAACAAGTCTTTCATGTTTGGAGACAACCAAGCAGTAG
>JBGSBR010000069.1:0-1344 GCA_041730495.1 Weeksellaceae bacterium
CTCATAAAGTTTTTCCTATGACTTGGTGGAGTCTCAAACTAGATGTATAAGGTTCAGATTCTTACATTAACAGTAAGCTGTCGGCCACACTCCTCTGAAAAAGCCAGAACCCATCAGACTTCTGAATGCCAAACAGAGGCAGGAGCTTCACTTTGTGCGCTTGGTAACATCGTGCAGAGCGTTGCCTGCTGACAGCTCTATTGATTTTTTTTACATATTTGGTGAAAATTCCGTGAAACCGGGATTCATTTCTCATCACAAAATCATATTTCGTTCGAGAAAATTACTTATGTTGACTATTGATTTTTTTTACATATTTAGTGAAAAATCATTGAAAGCGGGACTCATACCACACTAAAAACTGATCCCGCACAAGAATATACTTTAAGTTGACCAACATAAAATATAACGAAACTCTATTCCCTTACGGGATACTATCAGGTCCCTTGCAGTTTCCCAAAAGGTCCACTGTCAGTTCTATTTCGAAACCCTCGGCGAAATCGTGAAAAAAATTCATGATTGAATTATTTCACTTTGGTAACGATGGTAGAAGCGTAGCAGATGCAGTTATAATGTATAACGGTGTCATGTAAAGCTTAGATGAGACGAAATCTTGATATGTAGATGTGTGATTCTTCGAACGGTCGAATGGTGAGAAAATGGTGAATCGTTTGGCAATGTGAAAATTGTAAACGACTGTGTGTTGTTTAGCATTTAAGGGGTTGAATGCTTGTATAACACTAATGAAAGCGGTGCTTATCAGTGAGCTTTGGAAACATAAGCTGGTTATTTGCTTTAGTTACCATAGCTAATTTGACGATATCAAGAGTAAAGGCGGTGTTAGACGTTTTCGTTGGACAGGGTGATTCCTGCTCGTCCCTTTCTCTTGGTTTCGTTTTGTGTTGCATAAACAATTTATTGTCTTGTGTAACCTGGTTGATCCTGCCAGTAATCATATGCTTGTCTCAAAGATTAAGCCATGCAAGTCTAAGTATTAGTTTTTATACAACGAAACTGCGAATGGCTCATTAAAACAGTTATAGTTTCCGTGAATCTAATTACTACACGGATAACCGTGGTAATTCTGGAGCTAATACGTGCATAACGTCTTGTTCTGCAAGACGGCATCTATTAGATTGAGAACTAACCTATGCTTGCATAGTCGTTGGATGATCCATAATAGGCTTGTGAATCGCATGGCTTCGGCTGGCGATAGTTCACTTAAGTTTCTGACCTATCAGCTTTCGACGGTAGAGTATTGGCCTACCGTGGCGATGACGGGTAACGGGGAATTAGGGTTTGATTCCGGAGAGGGAGCCTGAGAAACGGCTACCACATCTAAGG
>JBGSBR010000070.1:0-1159 GCA_041730495.1 Weeksellaceae bacterium
GATTTTTTTTCTATGACGTGATGGAAGTAGCGTCGGTGGTTGTTCTTGCCTGGGGTGGGATTCTGGCTGGGGGTGGATATATATATATATATATATATATATATATATATATATGTCGTCGTCGGTATTTTTTCCCGCCCGTGTATATATTTTTTTTCTGTGAGCGATGATGTGTGGTGTATAGAATTTTTTTCTGTGTGATGTATATTTTTTTTTCTATGGTGAGTGATGTCGTATGATTTTTTTCTATGGTGTATGATTTTTTTTCTATGGTGAGTGATGTCGTATGATTTTTTTCTATGGTGAGTGATGGTGTATGAATTTTTTGTCGTCTATGATTTTTCTTGCGTGATGTAATATTTTATTTTTTGCTGTATGGTGTAGAGTTATGAATTGTGCTGTGGTATGAATTTGTATGATTTGGTCGATTTCTGTGATTTGTCGGTTTTGGTCGATTTCCCCGTCCCGACCCGCGTCCCGACCTGGGGGGTCCCGGAATGACCCTTCCCGAGTGGCGTCCCGAATGGGCTATTTATTAAGGTATCTGGCAGGGGGTGTCCCGGGAGGGGTCCCGGGGGGTCGTCCCGACCCGCGTCCCGACCTGGGGGTAGGGGGTAGGATTCTACTATCTTTTAGGCGCGGGTGTCTGGGGTGGTCGGATTCTGGCCCGGGGAGGGGTCTGTAGGGGGGTGGTCGGAAATGGCCAGATTTGGTCGATTTTGGCCGGGAGGCCGATTTCGGGCATTTTCTGGGTTTTTCGGGATTTTGGCCATTTTCGGGTTTTTTCGTGTTTTTCCTGATTTTTGATGATTTCTGGGTTTTTCTGGTTTTTATCGATTTTTGGTATTTTTATGATTTTTATGATTTTTATGATTTATGATTTTTTATTTTTGGTGTGATGTATGATTTTTTATTTTTTCTGTGTGATGTATGATTTTTTATTTTTGTATGGTGTATGAATTTTTTTCTGTGGTGATGATGTATGGTGTATGATATTTTTTTTTCTTGAGTGATGATATGATTTTTTATTTTTTGTCTGGCGATGAGTTGAGTCGGGTGCGTGTCCTGTTGCATGACGTGGTATGATCTGGCTGGATATATATATATATATATATATATATATATGTCGTCGTCGGTATTTTTTCCCGCCCGTGTATAT
>JBGSBR010000071.1:0-1140 GCA_041730495.1 Weeksellaceae bacterium
CGGAGAAACGAGGTGATTCAGAGTTCTGGCATATGATACGAAAAGAGATGTTTACAGATGCGTCTGCTTTTGCTGTAAGTCAATATTTACTGGAGAGAGTCATAACGAGCGATTGGAATAAATTACCCGAAAATGAATATCAAGATATGATTGATGATATTAGACAGTCGTCTGAAGAACAATTTATTGAAGCATGGGATGGTGAAGAATGCGATACGGCTATCCTCTTTCGTTTGTATAGGGAGTATTGTATAGATAACGAGCTGCCTCATTCACCTAACGTGATAGCACTTGGAAGGAAACTGGCTATTCTTGTCAGAAATGGTATCATGAAAACTAAAAAGAAAGAAAGGGGTCGGGTTTATTTTAAATAGGGAGTGGGATGACGGATGGAGGGCTGACAGATGCATTTTAAAACTACTATAGTTACATGCAGTTATCTCCCCCCATTAGGGGGGAGTATTTCCCCGTTCATACCATCTAATATATTATCCATCATCTATCATATATATATATATATATATATATATATATTAATAATATGATATATTATATCATAAAAAAGGCTGCCGGATAGGCTGCCGGATATGACCTAGCCATCCGTCAGCCTCCATATAATCCGTCCGCCTCCGCTACCCCCTATGGGCATGAGTATCTAAGGGGGGTAATTATCCTGCAGGCAAATATTTGTAAACTCAAAGGCAGAAGCGATGCCTCGACATACAAATGACCCTAAGCCGCCTAAGCCGCCACGTAAGAAAGGCAAACGTCCTACTGACCCCAAACCTCTCAGCCCCCCTATTCTTATTCCAGCCTTAAAAAAAGATGAAGACCCAAAGTAGATGTTAAAAAGGTTTGTACGAACAATGAATGTTCTAAAGACTGTAACACCCTCCGACGTAGTAATACAAATACCTCTGGTTATTATCAAAACAGAAGACTTAATCTTTAAGGATATCACTTATACGCCGCAGGCAGAGGGCAATGAAATCATCCTGCAGTTTTATAGGAAGTCCGAAAAAGTCACCGAACCGCTCAAATGAGTAAGCTATACCCCTTACTCTTTTTTTTTAGTATCATAAACTGGTTCCATAGGCAACAGTTGATGATTCTTAACAGCTCAGCTAATTCAGGAGAACG
>JBGSBR010000072.1:0-1127 GCA_041730495.1 Weeksellaceae bacterium
TGCAAAGCCTAGTGAGAGCTGAACGCTTGTATGCCCTCCTAAAATCGATGACTAGTTGAGTTCATAAGCCAGGTAAGGGCGCAAGCCCAAGAACAGGTAATGGATCAGCTAGTCGATATCGAGTACGGAGGCCTAGCTGAAGAACGCGACTTCCCTTAGCATGGCAACTGCTATCGCTATACAGGGCGAAAGAAGCTATCTTCCTGAAAATATTTATGACCTGTAAGCATGAAATTAAGTTTTCAGGCCTAAGGTTTATCCTTGATAGAGCACTCTAACGAATGCTTTAGACTAGGAGAAGTGTTGTATATGTACCTTTACGGTATAGTATGCAATAAAAATTGCTGTAGTGAGCAGACAGTTTTAGTTGTAAATGCCTAAAAGTGATCTGTCCTACACAAAGGATGCCTTTTTCCAGAGGTCCTTAGCTATTATATAGCTATAACTCTGTTAGAGGAAGGTTTCCAGCTGATGCAGGTAGTAAAACATATGGCTTGGATCATGCTTTTCCTTAGGGGAAAGAGATCCGCATAAAGTCAGCAATGTATTGCTATTTGTTAGTAAACTTTTACCATTGCAGGGTTCCGCCCCGCAAATGTAGTAATCTGGTTGATCCTGCCAGTAGTCATATGCTTGTCTCAAAGATTAAGCCATGCATGTGTAAGTATAAGTATTATACGGCGAAACTGCGAATGGCTCATTAAAACAGTTATGATTTATTTGATAATCGAAAGTTACATGGATAACCGTGACAAATTACAGCTAATACATGCAGTCAGACCTGGTCCAAGGGTCGTAATTATTAGTACCAAACCAATTCCGCAAGGAATGTGATGAATCATAGTAATCGAACGAATCGCAGGTATATGCGATAAGTCATTCAAGTTTCTGCCCTATCAGCTTTGGATGGTAGTGTATTGGACTACCATGGCAGTCACGGGTAACGGAGAATTAGGGTTCGATTCCGGAGAGGGAGCCTGAGAAACGGCTACCACATCTACGGAAGGCAGCAGGCGCGAAAATTGCCCAATCCTGACACGGGGAGGCAGTGACAAGAAATAACAACTCTAGGTTTTCTTAGAAGTGTAATGAGGATAATTTACAAACCTTACCAAATGCAATTGGAG
>JBGSBR010000073.1:0-1110 GCA_041730495.1 Weeksellaceae bacterium
GCTGAACCGGATGATGCATGCGTAGATGGCGAGTCCAGGCGTGCTTCGGGACATACTGGAACCAAGCGTGAGGTATGCAGCTTCGCGCTCCTATCCAGCGGCAGCTCCTCGTGCCGCGGCAGCTGCAGACGCTGTGCTGCTGGCGCTAGTGCAGCTGGATGCTGTGTGTGACGGTGCCTGTGCACAGATGCTCGCACACGCGCTCACCCTCACTGCTCATACTTCTAGCGATACCACCTCCCCTGAAGTGCTCGCCGTTCGAGCCACCGGCCGCCGGCTCTTCTCCCAGGAAGGTTCGTGTTGGTTGTCTCCAGTGGCTGTGCTTGGAAAACAAAAACAAATCTTTTTCGGATACTTTGATTCTATGTATATATATATATATATATATATATATATATTAGTTTCAATAACACATCTAACTGATGAACGGCTGAAACAGAAACACTGTTCGCGAGAAGACCATTGTTTTTGTCTATGTATCGGTTACTTTACCCGGACACTTACTTCTTGTTATAATGAATAATGTAGTACATTGGATAGAAATATCCCAAAACTATTCATTTAAATTGAAATGAAAATCACTGCTCGCCACGATGGGATGTAAGCCACTGACCTATCTGTTCCAAACAGCTGCTAATTATTCGACCAAAAATACCAAAAGAACTTACCAGTCGAAAACAAAACCGTCTGCAATCGGCAAAACTTCAGATTGTAAAAGTATGAAATGTCATTACGTATTTTCTAGGTCTATCTATCAAAAAGTCCCCTACCGTTTGAGTAGTAAGCAGTTTCTGTAGATTGTTGAATAATTAGCGGAGGTACAGTATTGTCTCGTCACCTGGCAAGTTTTTACCTGGTGATTACAGGAAAGCTCATAGCTTGTGCATCTGTTTTCTCCAAAATTTCGGATGCGTCACCCTGAAAATCATTTATATATACCATCACAAATTAATATGTACCGGATCGCAAAAGTATCCCAACAACATTTTACTTTATTGTGAATACAAAACCACTGCTCGCTGCAGATGCTCAATCCTATAATCATCTCTCTGGAGCACCCCGGTCGTTTGTATTGAGTGGCACGTATACTCTCGCACGTGAAGTTTTGGC
>JBGSBR010000074.1:0-1096 GCA_041730495.1 Weeksellaceae bacterium
GCTTTATATCTTGCAGCCATTGCCTTGATTTGCTCATCAAAGACAGAATACAGTTCCTCTTCCGTGATGCCGCAAAGAGCCTCGTAGCGGTCGTCCATGCTGATGTCATCTGGTTGGTTGAAACCACTGAATACGCTTACTTGCGAGAACTTGGTAACACCTGTCAACAGCACGAATTTCAAATCTTTGTCAGCAGCCTTGAAGACACTGTAGAAACCTTTCATGATTTCACGATGTCGGTCTTCCAGCAAACGTTCGTTGCCTTCAGAATCGAAGGTCTTTAACCCTGTGTCTAAAACATCCAGTAAAGGTTTGTCATATTCATCAATCAGGACAACGGCGCCAAGTCCTGTCTTTTCGTGGGCAGCTTTCAAAACAGCCATAAATCTGTCTCCCAAGGTGTTGGCCAATGGGTTTCTGCCATAATTCAGTTCTTGGGTTTCAACAAAAGTCTGCAAGGTTTTTTCTAATTCGCCAGCCTGTGTGAAATTCTTGCCGTTGAAATCAATATGAAAAACAGGATATTGCTTCCATTCTTTTTCTAACTGTTCGATGGCAAGTCCTTTAAACAGTTCTTTCTTTCCTTGGAAGTAGCATTCCAGGGTAGAAATCAACAACGACTTTCCGAATCGTCTTGGACGACTCAGAAAATATATATTCCCATTGTGTACTAAATCATAAATCAAGTCTGTCTTGTCAAGATAGACATAACCATCATCTCTGATTTTTCCAAAGTCTTGTATTCCTATAGGATATTTCATATTGTTGCTTTTTATTGAATTTTTGGCAAAGTTACGAAAAAAGTTGGTATCTGCAAAATAATGCGGAATAAAATGTCTTTATTTTCAGATAAAAGCAATTCTTATGCTATATATCCCTGCGCTCCGCTATACATCGTTGAAAGTTCAGTAACATAAAAAATACCACTTTTTTCAACCTTTTTTTCCCGAATCCCTGCAAATCGCACAAATCGCATAGTTGGGGGTTCGGGAATGTTGTATCTTTGTATCGTCAATCAGAGAGGTTGATGCAGCAACGGTCTCGGCGGAGACACAGACTGCTTTTTACTAAAACTAAATTTTTAAAAGTATGATTC
>JBGSBR010000075.1:0-1096 GCA_041730495.1 Weeksellaceae bacterium
CGAAATGAAGCAGCGATTCAGTTTGTGTGATAATGCTACTGATAGTTCAAGAAACGAAGCGATCGATGATCTGAATTTCTTGAAGGGTGATCAATGGCCCGAAGTGCAGCGTCGTCGTCGCGAAATGGATGCATATCCCATGACATCAATACTATGTCACAAAAAGTCTGCTTCTCACACAACGTCAAATCAACATCAACTTCGGTATAACCATTACTTCCAGTATCAGTGCTTCCATGAACATCAAAACTGTCCGCAATAAACCGTTCTTCCTGTTCTTGTTTTGACCTGTTGCGCTCACGTAACTTGTCTGGAGGCTTACAATCAACGTTTCTATCATCCAAATGACAAACCGTATCGATTTCATTAACAAAAACGTTTGAAATGTTGCATTCTTCACGATATGGATTGTACTCCCAATTCGAATTACGAATAAAAGTACGATAGCTATCATCACTTGCGGTTGCTTCTTCAAGATTCTTCTGAGTAAGATACTTTAGAGAATCTATCTTCATAAGAGCATCTTTACCGCCACTACCTTGTGAAACGAATGAATCATCGTTACTAACGTCAAAATGACGTACTTTCACGTCAACATCAATGCTCACGACCTTTTCTTCTTTCAAACCTTCATCAGAAAGACCAATACCACGTACGGAAAGACCAATATCACGTACAACTTCCGTTTGGATTGACTCTGGAATCTTCACAGCATCATCAATACGTATATTTGATATGTCAACCTGTTTTGTGCTTGATTCATCAACACAAGCGGCTAAATCCAGAAGATTATCAGCAGAACCGCAGTACAAAAGGAACTGATCTCTTTCAATGTTAATGACATCGTTCTCGGAGAGATCTTTATCACGTTCATGACTCTTGCGCTTGCAGTACAATAAAAAGCACTTCATCATGCGAATATGAATCTTTAATGGCTTTTGATCCATCGAAATTCCATCTTTCTTAACCGTGTGAAAGAACTTGACATCGTCAACTCTAATGCTAGTAACTTGGAATAAGTTCTCCCACTGCTTTTGCTTGATGAATTTCTTTTTGGAAACGATCTAAAATTTCGTTGATGAATTTTTCTCCTTCG
>JBGSBR010000076.1:0-1091 GCA_041730495.1 Weeksellaceae bacterium
GTGAGCTCCACGACCACCACTTGCCCAGTTTTGGCGTTGTCGATACCGCTTTTGGGGATCAATGTAAAGCGGTGCACCAGTTCGTCTTGTTGTTCAATGTCGTTGGCATCGCCTAAACATTTTACAGCAGACGTGGCTAGTACGCTACCCGTGGCCGACCAAAGTCATATGTGACAGAGGTTCAGAATTCATGGCCGAAACAAAAGACATGCTCGAAAATGAGTATGGTATTAAACAACAAGTCATTACGACACGAAACCCGCAAGCCAACTCAATGGTTGAGCGCGCGCACCAAACATTACACCAATTAATCCGGTCACATGACCTGGCAAATAACCCGGACCTTGATCTGGATGATCCCTTTTCAGGAATCTTATCAGCATGTGCCTTTGCTATGCGAACAACTGTACACACGACGAATCGTGCCACTCCATCACAATTAGTGTTTGGACGAGATGCCATACATAATACAGTATTTAAAGCTGATTGGCAGTACATAGCTGACAGAAAACGTCATCGTATAATACAAAATAATAAAAAGGAAAATAATACTCGAAGACAACATGTCTATCAAGTAGGTGACAAGGTAATAATTACTGAAAACCCAAATAGAAAGCATGGCAATAGCATGCACAAGTCACCACAAACAGTAGAAACGGTCTATGACAATGGTACCGTCAAGCTCAAGCGAGACACCCCAAGAGGTGGAGCTGTTTATCAAACATGGAATATACGGAATCTTACTCCGTACAAGGACTGATCACCCTTGTATAGATCTAAGATTTACTTAAATCCTAGCTTAAAATAATACAAACTTCATGAAGCGTCTCCTCAACTTTAAAAGAAAATTCCAGCTCGCAAGTCCCCAATCACTTGACTTTGCCTTCGTCAGGGGGCGAATGCAGTACACTAAAAATTGCAATCGAAACATGTTCGTGACTGGCTCCTCAGGACTAGTATTCGGACCCAGGACTAGCTCCTCGTGACTAACTCGGAACACGGAACACTGGAGTTAATTGTATATTAAATTATCTGAGCCAGGGGGGCTGTAATTGAATATTTACTTCACTTGTTTCCTTTTTGAATTTTTA
>JBGSBR010000077.1:0-1079 GCA_041730495.1 Weeksellaceae bacterium
AATGTCAACAACATAAGGTTCCATCTTTATTTTGCGAAATTAATCACAACCAAGATGGTAAGTCAATGGTCCAACTCCCTTCAACTTGAACTTATGTTTCTCACTAAGAATATCAATGATTGACTTTGGATCTCTAGCTGCAATCAACAGGTCATCAACATAAACAGCAATGTACTCATAAATCCCATCATTTTCACGCATCCATATGTCAGCTTTGGCCTTGCTCTGGTTAAAGCCCATTGCTCGCAACACATCAGAAAATCTCTGATGCCAACATAACCCAGACAAATGTAAACCATATAATGCCTTAAAGATAAGAAGCGTGTGACCTTCAAGAGGGCCAAACTCTGGTCCTCCAACAATGTACACCTTCTCTTTGGTTAGTGCTTCAAGGTATGCATTACCAATATCAGCTCCCCAGAGTTCTAATGCATTCAACTCAGCCAAGAATACTACAAGTCTTATTCCTCTTAATGACACCACACCAGAGTATACACTCTCTGTGTTTGGATCAGTAAGATGACCACCCGCAACAAGCCGAGCTTTATGTCGACCATCATGCTTCACATCATATACCATGTGACATCGAATTTTCTTGTAGCCTTGTGGTACCTCACCTCCTTTTCCTTTGTCAATGAAGGTTTGATAATCTTTCAATTGATTCATTTCCATTTCTTCCGCATCTTGCCACAGTCTATTTCCATTCTTCTTGTCAAGTTCAACAGCTTGGGCATGCGTTCTGGGAACTAGGACACCAAACTTCCAGAATGGTTCACGACGATAACTGCGAAGCTTTGCTTGGTTGATCATCCGTTGAACTTTCTTCTCAGTCTTTGCAAACCGATTAAAGTGTTTCCATCCTGGGGTATCAAGAAGACCATGTTTTATAGCATAAGCAGCACATGTAACCGGGTCATCGCTTGCAATCAAGTCCAAGGGTTCATATGTTGTCTCCCCTGTTTCCCATTCCACTAACACATTGTATGTTGATCCTTTATAATCTTTGATGCAAAGAAGCTTGTTGGAATAGTTGCAACAGCTTGGTTGAGCGAGCGCACATTGTCGTTATAGAACTGACG
>JBGSBR010000078.1:0-1057 GCA_041730495.1 Weeksellaceae bacterium
CGCCGCAGCAGACGGCGGACCTGCCACGCGACCGGCAGGACCCGGCAGGCCAGCAGCAGACGCGCGGGCCGCCTCAGCACCGCGCGGGCCACCGCTGCCCCTCCGGATGCGCGCGTGCCACGCGCGCATCCCCGTACCAGTCCGGCACGCCCCGAAGGTCCTCGATCCAGAAGTGGCTTTCCCCGGACTGTGGGTCACGGCCTTTCACCAGAAAGACCTCCACGCTCCGTGCACGCAGGATATGGAACGTCACGAAGGCATATTCACGGTGCAGTGCGTCACGGGGGACGCCCGGACGGTGCAGGCGCATCACCCACCGTCCCGCCGCCACCAGTGCCACCGTCGGCGGTGGGTTGACCTCCAGCCGGACGGTTCTGGTCTGAGCGGCGTCGCCTGTCCGGGCGTGCCGCAGGCCAGCCCGCACCTGCGTGAGCACCCGCGGCATGAGTTTCAACCGCTCTGGCAGGACGAAGAGCCGGGTGCGCCAGAGATCCAACGGCGTGAGGACCCCGTCCCGCATCGGCGCCAGGCGCAGGATCCGGCGTGTCTGCGGCTCCCCGAAGTCGAACACCTGCCACCAGGGATTACACACCTTCAGGAACTCCTGAACCGTGTGTGTCCCGTCCAGGGTGCGGGCGCGGCGGAGCGGGGCCGCTTCGGTCAGGCCGTGGTTGCGCTTCAGTTGCGCCAGATCGGTGTCGTCGGCAGGTTTCAGGCCTCCGGTGTCTCCACCCCGGGTGCGGGCCAGGATCAGGGTGGCGACCGCCTGGTCCAGCGCGTCGGGGCGGCGCACGGTCACCCCCTGCCAGCTCTGAGATCGGCTGCGCTGCCAGACCTGCCGCGTGACCTCGCGGGTGCGGCGCTGGCTACCAGCTGTCCAACTGACGATGAAGCGGTGCAGGTCGATGCGGGTGTGACCACTGGGACTGAACAGGTGCGCGGTCTCATGCGTCCAGAGGCGCGGGTCGGCGTACTGTCCGTCGGTGCGCCACCCGCGCGCCAGCGCGAGATGCACGGCGCGGGTGACGACGGCCTGATCCCCGGACAGGACGACGTC
>JBGSBR010000079.1:0-754 GCA_041730495.1 Weeksellaceae bacterium
AATCTTATGGCAACACTACAAAAAGACACTTGTGCGCTCAGCATAGTAACTTCTAACCAGTGAATAAACAATTTTTATCGATTTTCTTTTCAGTTATAAATTTTAAGATCAATAAATGATAGTTTTATCGATTAATATTTCTAGTTTTTACTTCAAAATTGAATATTATGTTACTATTGAATATTTTAATGAATATTCCAATGTGAAAACAGAAAGAGTCAATTGTGTCACAATTAGCTGTTTTTTTATTTATTATTAATATTTTTCTCTGAAAAAAACTTTTTATCTTCAAAACAACTATTTTTCGATTTCCAATAATATTCAAAACTCGAAAGAGCTACTTATCACTTATTAGATATTAATTGAATATTCGTTCTTTTGATAATTTAAAACAGCGAATTATGTTCGAAAGATCAATCTTCGATCGGGAGGAGTCCCACATCGAATCCATCAGGGAATCGTTGTTCTATTTGTTCCACAAATGGACCATATCCAGTATCTCAGGCAAAGTATCCAGTTGTCTCACCTATCTGCCAAGCGAATCCTCCCCAGAGTGTCCGATTGCGGTCTGATATACCTCGAGCAGAAAAATGCTGACTCGGCACAAATGTAATCTTTGAAGATCCTGAAAAACTAAGAACTTCTTTGTCAGATAAAAATTCCTCTTGATCACTTATTCAGAGGAAGGAAAACTCAAAGAACAAATTTTTGAAATCGAGGAACGGTTAAGAAAGCTTCGTTGCAGTCTTGTTAA
>JBGSBR010000079.1:764-1054 GCA_041730495.1 Weeksellaceae bacterium
AGTAATTTTTTCTTCCTCGAATTTCTTGTTTTTGAGAATCTTCATCTTTCCTATTTGCTTCTCCTAATACTACACTATCCCACCAGTCCATCTCGATCACATTCTCTATGCCTCTATCATTGAGGTATTTGCGGTTACCGAGTCCCGTATATATCGGCATATGATGCTGTGCAGATAGAGATCGGAGTGTCACGAGATCCATATGATCATAGTGATTGTGTGAGAGGAGGACGGCATCGAGAGGTGGGAGATCCTCGAGTGTGACACCAGGATCAGTATACCTCTTGGGT
>JBGSBR010000080.1:0-1039 GCA_041730495.1 Weeksellaceae bacterium
TCTGTTTGTATTATTGTATCCTGATACCAGATATCAATAACGAAGATATCGTTCCCACGGAAGCACACGGTATATATGCGATACCGCAGCTTGTAACTAACCCATTTCTACAAGCAACGCTTGGCATTCCGCTGGAACGCAGATGTCCGTACTATCGGATAACCGATAGACATCCATACTTAGAATATCGCTCAACATCTCAGTAACAATCACACACTGGCGAGTTGACTTCGTGCAGAGTTACGGCTTACCGAGAACACTGTACGCTGATCTGTTCTATGAGACGATCACGACCCCTAGTTACCATATAATAATCCGTAGATATATATATGTCCTGCCTATCACCATAATTCTATAATTATCGATATGCTATCTCTGAGGGATTTAAACCTCTAAGCATTCTCGCCGTAGTTAACGTCGCTGTCGCGCTGACTGCAGCGACCGACTCACTAGACCTGGAATATATATAATTATCTCTCATATAAAAGATATATTATAATATATTACTCAGTTCTGTTACAAACCTCCCTTTCTAAGTGCGTATGCCCTCATGCGCTATATAGAAGGAAACCGACTGGCAATCTTCGAACGTTCTAGTTCCGTCTGATTCTTTTTGTAGGACGTATACGTTTACTTTTACGTATCTTGTAATCCTTTATTTTCTTTGGGGCATATTGTGGAGAATCGATGATAAGTCGTTCTTCAAGTTCCCAAGTCTCGTCATCATATCCTGTCCATTTGACTAGATACAATTGTCGACCTTTCTTATCCACTTTTTCACCAACTATGGCTTGGATATGGAAATGAATACACTTATCTACAATGTCATATTGAGGTGCTGGCTTAGCAAATCTTTCATCTGTAAGATACTCCTTGAGTAAACTTATATGAAACACATTGTGTACTTTCCAAACTTCTGGAATCTCCAAGCGATAGGATACTTTTCCGACACGCTGTAAAATCTTAAATGGTCCAACAAACTTAGGTCCAAGTTTCTTAGATCTCTCAGATGACTGACCTGTCTGTCTCAGGTTATAAG
>JBGSBR010000081.1:0-1009 GCA_041730495.1 Weeksellaceae bacterium
CAAAACTGTTTACATCACTCATCGGTTTCACTTGAATTTGGGCTGTTACGTTCCTTGGTGTTGAGAGGAGTCACGTTTCTGGTGTTTGCCTTCCTTTTTGTCGGTTTTGCCACCACGCTTCGTTGTAACACAACTGTTTACAACGCTCCATGTTTTCTCCGGCTTTACTGAATTAATGATGAGCACACTTTCATCGAATCTCTCTTAGCTGTGGAGGAATGGAATATGAGTCAATTTACAAAAAGCAGCGATCAGTGCAGCTTTTTCAACATAAATTGGTTTGTTTTTCCGGATACTTTGATCCTACAAATGTACTTCTTGATCCTACAAATGTACTTCTTGATTATATTTGTCTACCAGAAGGAGGGCCCGCAAGGCCCTTGCGACGGTTTCAAACTTACGACAAAAATACTGTATAACTCTCTCCGAAAATTGACCTCCGTTGCTCTCGTGACGAGCGAGATAATTGAGCACGAAAGAAGGGCTGCGATGTTGCTATACTTAATGTCGCCACCACGCCATGCGCATGGCCCGTACGTCGTGTTGATAATTATGGAAAATAATTAATAGAGCTATAACCAGAAATTGGTGCACGATGCTGTCGTGACGAAGGAGATAATCGAGCACGAATAAAGGGCTGCGATGTCGCAATACTTATTGTCGCCACCACTTAATTCTCAGAGCCCATCCGACAATTTTAATACATTTAAAATACAGTAATATTGCATTATGCTTAACTTAGTTCACGTTGCTTCGGTAACGATCAAGATAATTGGTCACAGGTGAAGGGCGACACCCGGTTTCGCCACCACTTAATCCGCAGGACTCATCCGATTACTTTAAAACATATAAAATAATATAACGTTGCATAATACTTGAATTAGTTCACGTTGCATTCGTGGCGAGCGACGTGATCGGTCACTGGTGACGGGCGACAGCCAGTTTCGCCACCATTTCATCTTGCACTTACTTCGCAAGTAGTGAGAATGCATTTAAGTACATTAGTAAA
>JBGSBR010000082.1:0-998 GCA_041730495.1 Weeksellaceae bacterium
AGACGTGCCCGAGGTGCTTCGCAATCTATAATTCCAACTACGACTGGCGCTGCAAAAGCAATAACAAAAATTTTTCCGGAATTGGATGGAAAAATTGGCGGATGTGGGATTCGAGTTCCTGTTCCAGATGGTTCGTTAACCGATATTACTTTTAATGTACAGCGAAAAGTTACTATAGAGGAAATTAATTTAGCCTTTAAAAAAGCTGCTGAAAACGAATTGAAAAATATTTTAGCCTATACCGAAGACCCAATTGTATCGGTAGATATTATCGGTAATAAAAATTCGTGTGTATTTGATGCGCAACTTACTTCTGTAATTGATAAAATGGTTAAAATTGTGGGTTGGTATGATAATGAAATTGGATATTCTTCTCGTATAATTGATTTAATTCTTTTTTTATCGAAAAATAAATACTAATTTTAACATTATTAATACAGGTTTTGAATACTAAATAATGAAAAAACTCCTTTTTCTACTTACTTTTTTCTCACTATTTACTTTTTCTCAGACAAAGGAAAACAAACCTGACAGCATTACCTATTTTTTAGAATTAGCCAATTATTCTTTTGAAGAAAAATACAATTCAAAAGACGCCATAAAGTACGTTCAGAAAGCCATTGAGTATTCTAAAGCGTATAAAAATAATGAAAAGCTATACGATTGCTATTATTTTTTAGGAAGCTTGTATTTAGAAACCAATAATTTTAATGAAGCCATTGTAAACTTCATAAAATGTTCTAATTACTATGAAATCAATCAAGTTCGTTCTTCTAAAGTAGCAAAAATCAACTACGCATTAGGAACCCTTTACTTAGAAAAAAGAAATTTTAAGATTGCAAAATTATACTTCAACAAATCGTATTCAATTTACAATGCAATCAATTCAAACAATACTTTAGTGTTAATTGAACTTCAGAAAGGATTAACTTTAAAAGCCAACAATAATTTAGAAGAAGCCATTCTTGTGTTTGATAATATTGCTAATACGAGCAGAG
>JBGSBR010000083.1:0-960 GCA_041730495.1 Weeksellaceae bacterium
ATTAGATCCCGAGTTTTTTTCTTCAAACATCGAAATCGGAACAATTTGCGAATACCTTAAATTCTTATTTTGGTAGGTGTTGAAAATTCCTTTAGATAACCATTCGGCATCATCAACTCCTGTAAAAACGCTTTCACCTTTTTTAGCCATAACAATTGCTGTTCCTGTATCTTGACAAGAAGGCAACTGACCTTCAACAGCTACAGATGCGTTTTGTAATAAATTATAAGCTACAAATCTGTCATTATCGGTTGCCTCAGGATCATTCAAAATGTTTTTTAGCTTTTGTAAATGTGCAGTTCGTAACATAAATGAAACGTCGTTCATTGCTTCTTGCGCCAACAATTCTAACCCTTTTGGATCAACAGTTAGAATTTCTCTGTCTCCAAATTGCTCCACTTTTACAAAGTCAGAAGTAAGTTTTTTGTATTGTGTATCGTCTTTTACTATCGGATACGGGTCTTGATATATAAAGTCCATTGTGAAATGTTTTTGAAGTGTAAAGTTATGGAAATTTGAGGGAATGCAGAATTAAATACTTGCTAATTTGGTGTAGCTAACCTTCTCAAAATATATCATTGTTTAAAAAAACCAACTAGCCACAAAAATCGCAGTAATCACACAAATCAAATCTACTAAAAGCATAGTTCCTAAAGCGTAACGGGTATTTTTTATATTAACGGAACCAAAGTAAACCGCAATTACATAAAAAGTACTTTCGGCACTACATTGAAAAATGCTACTCAATCTACCCGTCATAGAATCAGCACCAAAAGTATTCATGGAATCAATCAAAAATCCACGTGAACCAGCTGAACTAAATGGTCTAAGCATTGCTACTGGAAGAGCATCCGTAATTTCTTTACTAACTCCCATATTAGAAAACCCAAAAGCAATCCAGTTACTAATAATTTCAAACAAACCGCTGTTTCTGAATAAGGAAATCGCCACTAACATTCC
>JBGSBR010000084.1:0-911 GCA_041730495.1 Weeksellaceae bacterium
TTTGTGCCAGTCAGCTACGAACGGAATGTCGAAGAGCATGTCTCGTCCGAATATAGCTGCACCTGGTGAGGCTTTTAATACTGTGTGGTATGTTGAGCGAATAGCCCAAACTGCATTGTCAATAAATGAGTCAATGTCAGCCGGGTGAACTGAATCTGCCATATCTATTTCAGCTGTGCGCATCATTGTTCCTAAGACTTGATGCACACGTTCACAAATGGCGTTCGCTTGTGGATTCTTAATCGTGGTTGGCTTACGCTTTATGCCATATGAATCGCATAATGTTTCAAAGTGTAATTTGAACTCCGACCCGTTGTCGTATATTAAATAGCGACATCTCGGGTATCTACACAACCAGATTTTGTTAACTAATCGAGCAATTCGATCAGATGACTTATCAAAGATTTCTTCTTCGATTGTTCTCTCTTTACCATTAACCTTCTTGGTCATCACTCTGGTGATTGTTGGTAACTCCACGACTTCGAGCCAGCTAGAAGCGGGGTCGATCATGGTGAGAGCCATAAAGTCTATTGACGAGCCGTCTTTGCCTTTGAGGGTATATGGACCGATAAGGTCGACACATAGAGCCTCCCAAGGAGTGCTTATCACTTGTTTGGGTGGAAGATGTCCATACTTTAGTGATCGCTTCTTATTTACTTGGCAAGTCTTGCATGACTTCGTTATGGATCGGATGGTTATTCGCATTCCTTTCCAGTATATCGCAGCTTTCATTGTCTCTTCGAGACGGGTATGCCCGGGGTGTTGAAGATAATGGTGGTACCATATCGTCGCACGCCGTTGCAAGGGCTTCGGTATTACGAGCCTACCTTCATGGCATATGCAACTTTTGTTTTCTATAAGAAGAAGTCCTAGTCCATTATCTAGTACAGCATTGCTTTAAAGTAAGAGGG
>JBGSBR010000085.1:0-909 GCA_041730495.1 Weeksellaceae bacterium
GTCATCCGCCGTCTGGGTGTCATCGCCATGAATACCGCCATTGAGTGCGATATCTACGGCAATGAGAACTCCAGCCATATCTGCGGCAGCAAGCTGATGAATGGCATCGGTGGTTCCTGCGATTACGAGCGCAATGGTTACATTTCTATCTTCACCACACAGAGTACCACCAAGAACGGTTGCATTTCAGCCATTGTTCCTATGTGCAGTCATGTGGACAGTACCGAGCACGATGTGGATGTCATCGTTACCGAACAGGGAGTAGCCGATCTCCGTGGCAAAGGCCCATTGCGCCGTGCCAAAGAGATTATCGAAAACTGTGCCCATCCGGATTACCGCCCTATACTCCGTGAGTATCTGAAGTTTGCCGAGAAGGGCCACGAGCCACAGAGCATGCGTGCTGCCCTCGCCATGCACGATACCTTCCTGAAGAAGGGCGATATGAGATTGACAGATTTCGGAGAATATCTGAAATAAGAGAAGACCGAAGATTGTGAAAACCGAGAAGACAAATCTTTCATAGATGACTCAGAAAAATATCGAATTATATGATAAGCGGCATTCATATCCAAGGAATGCCGCTTATTATATGTTATAAGCATATAAAATACTGATATAGATAGACACATTTTATTTATTAACCATAAATGTGTCTATCTATATCAGTATAAGTCAATCTATCGCAAGTGTTTCAACAATGATATGCAGTATCTGGTAATGTGTAGTGAGAATATCGTGAGGGATAACCCCAAATCGTGATGGATGATAGATGATTACATAAAACTTATTCACGAATACGGCTGCATCGGGTTACAAATATGGCTGCATCGGGTCACGAATATGGCTGCATCGGGTTACGAATATGACTGCATCGGGTTACGAATATGACTGCATCGGGTTACGAATATG
>JBGSBR010000086.1:0-888 GCA_041730495.1 Weeksellaceae bacterium
GGTGGAACCAAGCGAAACTCGGTTGCACCCTACATTCGTATCCTATTATCACGCCCGCTACGAAACCGATTACGCACCAAACAAAGCAAGTTTCATTAAAAACATGATCGGTATTTGCGTTCAAAATGCGATATGCAATGGTGGAACCGGGTTTCTCTCGGTTCCACCCTTCATTCGTGACGGTTCATCTTGCTCACTTCAAATTCGAACTTGCATCCAGCTTTGCGAATGTTATTACATGCTGTATCTCTAATTGAATTCAAAATGCAGAATGTAATGAGCGAAATTAATCGAGAATCGGTTCGCTCTTCATTCGTGACCGGCATGGCGCTTGGGTAACAACTATGCTCACGTATTCAAAGGGCGCCCACCTTGAACGCATTCGCGTACACATTATCTCACATACAATAATTATAGATTGCCGCACAATAAGAGAGCGACGGCAGCGCACATCGATCACACAATGAGCTCCGGGAGTCTTGACATGACATGACTCGGTGCCGCTCTTACTTCGTGACCTATTATCTCGCCCGCTATTAACTGATCACGCACCAAACTTTGCAAGAGCCTTGAAATATATGAATACTACTTGCGTTCAAGATGCAAGCGGTGTTGATGGTGGAACCGACAAATTGTTGATGTCGCGGCTTTTCCATGATCGATTTTCGCTCGCAACGTTATCGAAATCGTCCCAAACTTTTCAAATGTAAGGCACTTCGTGCGAGCCCCGAATTGTTTTGATAAGCGGTAACCCGTGTGGATATGATGTGATGTATGTCGCCGGCTATCATGATGTTCCCACCCGGTCGGCCGGTAACAGCAGTGTTGGTCGGCAACGTGTTGGTCGGCAACGTGTTGGTCGGCAACGTATGAGCACTATGAGGATAG
>JBGSBR010000087.1:0-874 GCA_041730495.1 Weeksellaceae bacterium
TTGAGTCAGCTGCCCTTTCTCGCATTCTTGGTCAGTTAACTCGGTTAGCGGGGTGGAACTCATAGTCAGCAGTAGTTGTTGACAGAGTGGTGTCTTCAGGAAGAGACGCTTGAATGCGCTTCTCGCTGGCGACTGTAGGAATTCGTTTGTAGGACACAAACGGATTTTCGCTGGTGGGAGAATCTTGATTCCTTTCTCTCGATCGGCGCCGAAAAAAAATAGTAGGGCCTCCGGCGTAGCCTGAGGCAGTTAGATTTTTGCAGGGGTTCTTGACTTGGAGAACTCTTCGCCGATACCCAAACGCACTACGGTAGGAGACCGTAGGGTTTTGAATTCAAAGTGTCCTAAGCGGTTGGATTGCTTCGGATCCTCTACTAGATTTCGGAAGAGAAAGATAGTAGGAAAGTGATATGATTCGATAAGAAAATTATGAGCTTAGTTTATGCTAAAAAGAGTGATGAGATCCGAGTGTGTTTCGCGTGTGTTTCGCATGTTTCTGTATGCGACCGTAGCGTGTGGTATCGAGTTACTTGATGTACTTGGCATCAAGATTTGTGTGGCTACGCTTGTACGAGAGTCTACTTACTTACGTAGCTCACATGGATCTCGTATGAGATCCTGCTTCAAGGTACCTGCCACGCACGCGCGTCCGAGATACTCATTACTAAAATACATAAGATCTTCTACCTAGGAATTCGTAGGATCTTTATGTAGTACGTGGCGTCGACGTACTTGGATCTTAGAGCCATCACTAATTTGAGTGGCCGTAAGATCGGGTGATGTCAGACGAGTCTGTCATCGCTTACTCCAGCGTCTGGCCTCAGCTAGACGCGCCATAATCGGGATATATTTCCCGCCAATACCATGGCCTATG
>JBGSBR010000088.1:0-869 GCA_041730495.1 Weeksellaceae bacterium
CGGATTCTGACGGCGATGGTATCACGGACGCAGTGGAAGGATCCATCGACACGGATGGCGATGGAATTCCAAACTTCCGAGATCTTGATTCTGACGGCGATGGTATACCTGATATTAATGAAGGTGTAACCGATACGGATGGCGATGGTATTCCAAATTACAAAGATCTAGATTCAGATGGTGATGGCATTACGGATGCGATTGAGGATGCGGGATGTTTGGGAATTGTTCCTTGTACCCCTACGAATTCGGATAATGACAATATCCCTGATTACTTGGATGCGGATAGCGATAATGATGGTATTCCAGATGCAATAGAGAAAGGACCTACAGGAACACCAGTAGATACGGATTCAGATGGAACGCCAGATTACCTAGATACGGACAGTGACGGCGACGGCATTTTAGACAGCGTTGAAGATGCGGGTTGTACGGGCACTGCGCCTTGTACGCCTACGGATACAGATGGCGATGGTATTCCGAACTTTAGAGATTTAGATAGTGATGGCGATGGTATTTTAGATGCGATTGAAGGAACAACCGATACCGATAATGATGGAAGACCAAACTACCTAGATGTGGATAGTGACGGGGATGGTATTTCCGATGCTTTGGAAGGTAACATCGATAGCGACAACGACGGCATTCCTAACTATTTAGACTTAGATAGCGATGCCGATGGTATCCCAGATAGCATTGAAAAAGGGCCTACTTCTACGCCGGTAGATTCGGATAATGATGGAACGCCTGACTACTTAGATCTTGACACGGATGGTGACGGAATTCCGGATAGCGTGGAAGATGCCGGTTGCACAGGCACCGCGCCTTGTACACCTACGGATACAGACGGCGACGGCATCCCGAATTAT
>JBGSBR010000089.1:0-868 GCA_041730495.1 Weeksellaceae bacterium
GGGAAAATGAGGCAAGATACCGTGCGGACACAACGAGAAGAAACTGTGATTGAGATGAAGCCACTACACGATCAAACAAGACGCCCCAACACGAAGGAACAAGGGATGTGGGCGGCAATCGGAGCGACCAACTCAATCACACAAAGCAAGACCAAACATTTAGGAGTGAGACACAAGGTCGTAGCTAAGTATCAGATATTCGAAGATGATCTCTACCAATGGTTACAGAAAGACTACGTCGTAACCACGGGAGATCGTTGAGTGACCGAAAGATTGAAGGGATATCTCTACCAGTAGCTACGAAGGAATCAGTATCACTACTCGTGCTATCGTGGATAGAATCGTTGAAAGAAACATCTATATCACGGAGTATCGAGAGAATGACGAGACAGAGATAGAAGATCATTCCTTGTGCTCACATCATTTACAAAAATAAACTAACGACTATACTTTATGTATTACGGTGGTTTTCGTAAATGCTCCCTTCTTGCTTCTTCGCGCTCATCGCTCCTTGCTCATCACTCATCATCATCATCATAATTGCCATCGTCAATATCTTATTGACGCTTGCTGATATCGTCATCTAACCCTAACATCAGAATTGCAACGTCTGTCGTTCGTTCCACGTACGTTTCAATTTGATTCCCGCTCTTTGTACTACTCGTACTTTTTCAGATTAACAGTCTTGAGTCTCTGCATTGAGCTATAGACTCATTAGCTTCAGGTTTTTTAATTCAACAGTAAATGAAAGTATAAAAAAAAGATGCCCTCCTAAATTCTAGTGTGCGGCATTTTTTTTGAAATAAACATTCAACAATGACAACACAACAATTAATTGACCAAATCCAACTCAAAAAATCATTTCTAT
>JBGSBR010000090.1:0-838 GCA_041730495.1 Weeksellaceae bacterium
TATACATCAGCTAGTTTCAAAATATACCATTGAAATCCAGATGAGTTCTCAAAGATTAATTGTTGTACATGATACATCTCACTGGATGTCAATATAAATTCTTTGATTTGTACATCATCTTTTATCAAGATTGAATAATTGAGCAGCCTTGTCTCCCCATGTTTGGATATCTGCTCCCCATTTTCCCATGTCACAGTATTTATGTGTGTTAATTTAAATATAGGATGTGAAGATGAATTATATATATCAGTGTTATAGTAAACTCTTTTGTTGTGACAAAGAATTTCAATGTAAGAAAGAATTTTATTCACCACAACATTTTGATCATTTGAGAAGGAATCTATTTTGTCTAATGATTTCTGCTTTTCATTCTTCTTGATAATCATATACCAGAAATTACTTTCTTTTATTTCTTTTGTATTGTATCCCTGCAGAGTAAATGTACACTTCTGTCTTGCGACACTTGGATCTCCATCCAACAACGTTGACACAAAATTTTTACATATGTGTTTTGAACAATTAAGTGCGTTGTTGCTAGGGCCATCACGCGCTTCAACATCTTCTTGACAAGTTGACGATTGAATAAAAAATTTATCGACAAGATAGTTGGATGCTGTCTCCCCACCAAGTGGAGAAAGACGTTGGTTGCGCTTGAATGTGGACTCCCCTCCAGGTGGAGAAAGACACGGATCACAGGTATGCTTGTTCATAGCAACAATATCTGTGTTAAACGTTGGTACCATTGCAACGCCAGTAACATACCCATTCTCTGTCTTCATGACACGATCAAATATAACTTCAAGATCTGGTGTTTGAAGAACAATACTGAGACCTCTGT
>JBGSBR010000091.1:0-821 GCA_041730495.1 Weeksellaceae bacterium
CGAACGCTTTATCTTTTGAAATATAGTTCACTGTTGAGACTTTGCCTGATGATATAAGCTGGTCACGAGTCTTAAAGATATCTCCTTCTGATGTTTTCTGTTGAAAATAAACGGTTACCTGTGGGCGAGTCTCAACATATCCCAGGAATCCATAGAGGAAACTGAGAATAATGAGGAGACTGGTAGAAAGGAATAGTGTGAAAAAAAGAACCATGAACGCTGCGAGTGACTGATAAGGAGTTCTCCTAATAGATGTTAATATGTCTCTCATACCTCGTATCCTCCTTTTCGCAGATCTTTAACTAATTTTCCATCTTTCAATGCAAGAACACGACGCTTTAAACTATTTACAATATCTGTATTATGAGTTGCGAATAATATTGTTTTCGTGCTTTCTAGTTTTTTAAATATTCTCATGATTTCCCAGGTAGTTTTAGGATCCAGATTACCTGTTGGTTCGTCTGCAAGGATAATATCACGGTCACCGATTACCGCGCGGGCTATTGCTACACGCTGTAGTTCGCCTGCGGATAACTGTGAAGGGAACATATTTACTTTATGAGACAGAGAAACAAGATCCAGTGTTTTATGTACTTCTTCTTTAATATGTCTATCATCATGTCCTGTAATTTTGAGACTTAATGCTATGTTTTCAAATACGTTCTTGTCCTGCAATATTTTAAAATCCTGAAATACGACTCCAATACGCTGACGATACTGAGGAATTGAATGGAACTTTTTAGAAGCAATATCTGTGTCGTTAACTGTTATATGCCCTGAATTAGGTGCATATTCACGAAGAAGCAATTTAAGAATGGTTG
>JBGSBR010000092.1:0-811 GCA_041730495.1 Weeksellaceae bacterium
TGGTGCTCCATCACCATCTGTATCCACTGGACTGGCTCCGTTAGCTCCTTTTTCAATCGCATCCGAAATACCATCTCCGTCTGAATCTAGGTCGTATGGATTCGCTTGCCCGTCACCATCTGTGTTTGGTGGTGTTGTGCCTCCATTAGTCGAGCTAGGTACTCCATTAGCATCTACTCCTCCGTCTGCTTTTCCATCGTTGTTAGCGTCTACAACTCCCGCTTCTTTGGTGTCTTTAATACCGTCATTATCTGAATCAGCATCGTATCGATTAGGGATGCCGTCTCCATCAGTATCGCAATCTGGATCAGTTGGTGAACAAGCTGCCGCTTCTACTGAATCCAAGATTCCATCGTTATCATCATCTAAATCAGCTGTATCATCAATTCCATCACCATCAAAATCAGCTGGACAGCCGTTCATTTGTGCTGTTCCTACCACTAATGGGCATTGGTCGTTAGTGTCTAAAACACCATCTCCATCCGAATCCAAATCTCTATAATCTGGAATTGTATCGCCATCAGTATCGACTACTCCTTCTTGGTTGTCTGGAATGCCATCGTTATCAGTATCCAAATCTCTATAATCTGGTATGTTATCGCCATCGGTATCCACTGGAGTAGTACTTGGGCCTTTCTCCACTGCATCTGGAATACCATCGTTGTCTGAATCTAGGTCTCTATAATCCGGTAATCCATCACCATCAGTATCTACTGGTGTCGCTCCCGAACCTTTTTCATTTGCGTCAGATATCCCATCATTATCTGAATCGGTATCACGATAATCCGGAATTCCGTCACCATCTGTATCC
>JBGSBR010000093.1:0-789 GCA_041730495.1 Weeksellaceae bacterium
TTTACCAGTGGACTGTCATGCCTATGGGCCTGTGTAATGCTCCCGCCATTTTGCAAAGGGCTATGAACATTATATTAAGATCTCATATTGATGCTGGCTATTGCCTGGTTTACCTAGATGATATTATTATCAAATCTGGTAATCACGCAGATCATGCGAAGCATATTGACGCAGTATTAACGAGCTTGCATAAGCATAACCTGTTCTGCCAATTGCCTAAGTGCCATTGGGCCGAGAAAGAACTTAAATATTTGGGTCATTTAATTGATGGTCGGGGTGTACGACCTGACCCTGCTAAGGTTGCTACTTTAGACCGATGGCAGCCACCTTTAAAGGATATCGAAGCCCTAACTAATTCCGAGATAACCCCGAAACAACGCCGACAACATTTGGATAATATTGCCAGTGAATGTCGTCGCTTTCTTGGGTTTATGAATTATTTTAATCGTTTCATTCCTCGTTATTCTGAACTCTGTTTCAGCTTAACAAATCAAACGCACTTGGATCCGCCGAAATGGACCGACGAGTGTACACGTGCCTGGAATCAACTTAAAGCGCTTTTATCCAAAGCTACCCTCATGTATCACCCCGATTTTACTAAACCTTTTCATGTTTATTGTGACGCGAGTATTCGCGCAATCGGTGGTGTTCTTATCCAGAATCATGAAGGAGTTGATCAACCCGTTGCTTACATTGCCCGTAAACTGACCTCCGCTGAAGTTAATTATACAACCACGGAACAGGAGATGCTCGCTATGGTGTATTGTTTCACCCAATGGCGCTGCTACC
>JBGSBR010000094.1:0-778 GCA_041730495.1 Weeksellaceae bacterium
TATTGTTGACCAGTAGAACCTGTCTATACAGGTTACCATGTTACAGGGTTACGTAGTTGGACGGGGCATGATATGTTTCGTAACGTGAGGGATGAAGGAAGGGAATCAAACAATCGTCTTAACTAGTAACTAACCAGCCTATTAAGCCACGATCAGTTATCAGCTATAGGAAGAAGACTGTACAGTTGCTATTAACAAACCGATTCTAATAAATTGTGATTACTTCTATGAATGTTTCCTTCTTCTAGATGCAATGGATTGCGCTGAGGTGGTGTTGAAGGAATCATCTCAATATCTGTACTACTCTGTAGATGCAGTACCAGTTGTATTTGCATCGAGTACAGAAGAGAAGATTCATTACTTATAGCAGTACAATTATACAGAGACCACTCCAGGCATGATCTTACCCGCTTCAGGCGCATGCTGCCTGTGCTATCCATGAGAGGTCGTACACTATGTCCCTACAGTCATTCCTTGAAGCATTGTCCTATCTCCGTCTGATGTGTCACACCGGTACTCGACTTTTGTCCTCCAAAAGTCCTAGTCCATGTTAATACCTTCTCGGGCCTGTATAAAGTCCGCATATCTACTATCATAGGCCAATAACATCCTGAGGATACAACTTATCCATAATCAGGGCTCAATCTATCCTACCTCCCGGCTCAATCTATCCATCATCCTCAGAAACACCGCATGCCTCATCTGATGCTCGAACCCATAACCTTCCGTGAAGGACAAACATTGCAAATCATATCAATAAAGGTAAATCAAACAGTCG
>JBGSBR010000095.1:0-777 GCA_041730495.1 Weeksellaceae bacterium
CATACATACATACACACAAGACGTACGTACATACACATATCGTTCATCATTGTCGATATGTGTTCCCTTTGTTCCGTGTTTGCGTAGAATACCGCAGCTGAGAATGACACTCCGGCGGGGGTTTGGGGGCGCAGCACGAAATAATTCTGCGTCCAAAGAGAATATGTGTATTACATGTAATGGGTTGTTCGCATATGTATTCGTACATCCATGCATACATGCACATGCACGAGACGTTATACATACATACAAAACATACATATATACACAAATCGTTCACCAATATCGTTATGTTTTCCATTCAGTCCGTGTTTGCATGTAATTCCAAAGCTACCTTTTTTAGCCTTAGTGGAAAGCATTATCAATGTATGTATTATGTACTCAAGTAAGTCTGTGCACAATTGAACTTTCCAAAACCCCAGCGGTGTAAATGCATGTAATGGCCTGTATTTCATGAAAAATCCATTGCACATGCTAGAACATCTCCGTTTGTGCATACATATATACATGCACATGACACAAACCAAACGTACAGACACAGATCATTCGAACGTGTAGCAGACCGATCAGCATTATTCGTTATGTATTCCCTACCAACATTGATGAATGAATAATGAATTAATTAAAAAATACATACACACATACACATACATACATACATTTACACTTTTCCACTCTCAATGCTGTAAATACATACATACATGCATGCACATGAAACACGACATACATACATACACACAAGACGTACATACATACACATATCGTTCAGCATTGTCG
>JBGSBR010000096.1:0-763 GCA_041730495.1 Weeksellaceae bacterium
GTTCATCCGTTTTGTGATAACCATCGATAGATCATCAGTAATACCATGATGGGAATCTCCATTTTCAATTGAAATATATTCAACAAGAAGGACATGCAAAAGCAAATGTACACACTAGACTCAATCATTTGCGCAACTGTTATAAATTAAGATCTATTTGCAGACCCCGTTCCATTTCCTTCTGATTGTACAGTTGTGATGAAGTTGTACACACTCTTTGCAAGATCATTGAGAATGAGCAAACCTACACCATCAATTCTCTTCAATCCACTGTTTACAATTGGCCAAGCATAAATTGATGGCTGCCCCCAACATTTCATATTTTTCCTTACGAGCTTTTTATTTCTATTGCCCTCCGTTGGTGTCCCCATTTTAGTTTTCATGTCCACTAAAATTGCCAACCCCACTTTGCCCATTTTGCTATCACTGATATCCAGAATAGGGCAATCAAATCCCGTAATTTTTTCATTCACAAGGGTGGTGAGAAGATGAAGACATGTAGGATGATGGTGTGTTGCTTCCATCGTAATGGTGCCTGTGATGTGAACTCCCCTTTTCATCTCTTCCTCATCTTTCATCTTTGTAAGAGCCTTAACTGTGGCTATGTATCTGCATGTTGCTGTGCCTGATGATGAAGCTGTAATTGCCACCATAGTATCTTGTATGGCACTTGGGGGAGGATAGATTTGGATCCTATTGCACGTGAGATATCCTAATTTTCCTGGATCACTTACTTTTCCACCAATGATAATGTTCTTGATAC
>JBGSBR010000097.1:0-761 GCA_041730495.1 Weeksellaceae bacterium
GTTTTATCAAAAACGATCGTATCGACTTTGGCTAACTGCTCTATAACCAATGCGTTTTTGAGATAGAATTTTTGTTTCCCTAAAATTCGCAATACATTACCAAAAGTAAATGGTGCGGTTAACGCCAATGCGCAAGGGCAAGCAACAATCAATACCGCCGTAAAAACATTAAAAGCAACATTCGCATCAATAGAAATCCAATACCCAAATCCAGCAAAAGCAATTAATAAAAGTAGGGGCGTAAAATAGCGCGAAATTTTATCTGTTATCGTTTTATGCCTTTGTTCTACATTTTTTTGAAAAACATCATTACTCCATAATTGCGTCAAATAACTTTGTGAAACGGAATGCAGAACCTCCATTTCAATTACTTTGCCTATTTGTTTTCCTCCTGCAAATACTTTATCACCTGATTGTTTGGTAATAGGAATCGCTTCCCCAGTGACAAAACTATAATCAATCTCTGCTTTTTCTGAAATTAAAATCCCATCAACAGGTATTAATTCTTGGTTTCTAATGAGTAATCGGTCACCTTTTTCAACTTCGTAAATCGCCACACTTTCTTCTGAAGTATCTGAATTGATTTTGGTAATGGCTATTGGAAAATAGGATTTAAAATCTCTTTCGAAACTCAAAAAACTATAGGTTTTTATTTGGAACATTTTCCCCAAAAGCATGAAGAAAATTAATCCTGTCAAGCTGTCGAAGAATCCAGATCCATAATTCATAAAAATATCAAACGTGCTTCGCACAAACATCAC
>JBGSBR010000098.1:0-759 GCA_041730495.1 Weeksellaceae bacterium
TATCGAAGTAACACCATTTGAAGCAGAGTTTATCAAACAGATGCGAAAGTATACGCATGGTCGGATAACTGCTGTGCTTCTTGATGGTATTCCAGTCCGTATAGAGTTTAATATCACTCAAATGATATTCGGTGGTGATGATGATATTGTTGACAAGGTAAAAAAAGTGGTAGAATAACAGTAGTGGTCGAGTGTTCGGACGGTGTTCGAGCTTTGACCTCCTCGGGGGATGGCGGAACGGTAGACGCAATAGAGCGGTAAAGGTGAATAACACGCCAAAGTATTACTATCACCACGTTGGTTCGACTCCAACTCCCCTGTACCAGCCTTTATAGCTCAGTGGTAGAGCACCTGTTTTGTAAACAGGCGGTCATCCGTTCAAGTCGGATTGAAGGCTCCTATGTCTGATAAAAAGAAAAAGATACAATATCTTAGCCCTGTAAAACTCAAGATATTGAAGGTGTTAAAGTATAAAGAGGCTGATATAATGATTCAGACTTGGAACTTTATGTTTCAGGCTGTCATGTGTTATAAGGGTAATTTCTACCAAATACACAACTTTATCAGGCCAGAAAAAGGAGAGAAGAAGCTAACGATTGACCAGACTGTTACACTTATTGCAGTCATGGAAGATCAATGTATTGCGACGATTGAACAGCTTATTCAAAATGAAAACCCAGATTACAAACCTACTCAAGAACAGCAAGCAGGACAGGAAATTGTCGATGTACTTGAAAAAAGTAAGGATATGAATTAATG
>JBGSBR010000099.1:0-749 GCA_041730495.1 Weeksellaceae bacterium
ACCAAAAAATGAAAGATGTTCTAGTTTTTCATTATTTGCCGATTTTATGGTATCGTTATCCTATTCCAAATGAAATAAGAGAATTTTGGTATAATGAAAGACCAGATATTTTGGATTATATGCAAAAAGCATATAAAGATTTTGATATTCAATTTTTACCCGATCGAATTATAAAAGAATTGAATCAAAAAATCTTAACACAAAATTTCTCTTTCAACTCTAATTCTTTAATCACACAATCAATTGATTTAGATTATTCGTTAAATACTGAACTACTCTCGACACTTGATTTATCTCAATCAGACAATTTTTTAAGTAACTTAAATTTTTTAAATGCAAATTTCCATAATTTAGTTCTTATGTCAATTGAAAAATTATTTTAGTCATTCCAAAAAATGAAAATATTTTCATTTTTTGGAAGAGAGGTTTTTTATCATAAAAAAACTGAGAATCATTTATCCCGTTTATTAATAACATAAAGTATTTTTTTAATTAAAAATAATTAATCGAAACATAATTATTTCTTATTTGTCTTACTTAGTAATCTATAATTCAACTTTATAGAAATGCTTTTGCGAAAGAAGTTCTAAAAATTTATGGAAATTTAAAGAGAGTTTGATCCTGGCTCAGGATGAACGCTGGCGGTATGCTTTACACATGCAAGTCGTACGAGAGTTTTTAACTCTAGTGGCGGACGGGTGAGTAACACGTAAGAATTTGCCTTTAGGAGGGGGATAACAACTGGAAAC
>JBGSBR010000100.1:0-746 GCA_041730495.1 Weeksellaceae bacterium
TCTGTGGAAGAGGATTACTATCTGCTGGTATAGATAAAACACAAAAGCTACAACGCATTATTGACACTTTCAAAACATTTTGTTTATTACATTCGCGGAGAACTGATAATGCATTCATTGACTTTGATGGAAAGTAGCTATCGGCGGAAAGATAGTAAAAAGAGCAATGCATTATACGTTTTCTGCGAATGAAGTATTCAATCGATGAGATTTTTTGTTGAAAATACTTGGGGATGCGCGACGTGACATAATTAGTTTTTGGATACTTTTGTTTTGAAAAAAAATATAACGGCGACGCAGTGTTAAAGAGTTGACACAAATAAGTCACACTATACAAGTGGTTCACTTTGGATTATAGTCTTTAAGAATATCTTTATACTTAAACGGTTAACAATAATGTTCTTGCAAAAGATATTATTGGCAACCTGGTTGATTCTGCCAGTAGTGATACGCTCGTATTAAAGATTAAGCCATGCATGTGTCAGTATAAAACTTTTGTTGAAACTGCGAATGGCTCATTATAACAGTTATAGTTTATTTGACGTTCTTTACTACTTGGATAACCGTAGTAATTCTAGAGCTAATACATGCATAAAAATCTAACTTCGGAAGATTGTATTTATTAGGTATCAAACCATCCTCATTTGAGTATATGGTGATTCATGATATTGGAATGGATCATACAGCTTTAAGCTGTTGACAAGTCATATAAGTTTCTGCCCTATCAGCTTTGGATGGTAGGGTAT
>JBGSBR010000101.1:0-739 GCA_041730495.1 Weeksellaceae bacterium
TTTACGGCATCAACTGGAGTAAGATTATCTCCAACTTTTCCGCCAATAGTTCCGCGAATTCCTGAAATTGATTTTATTAATGTCATTGTTTTTTGTTTAAAAGTTTATGAGTTTAAGAGTTAACTCATCTGAGCTACAAATATAAAAAGTTATGATTTGGATTTCAATAAAACACTTAAAGATTTAATATATTTACAAAACAATTGCGAAATACAGGAAGCGTTTATATAATAAGAAGGTTTCAAAACCATTTAAACTCATAAACACTTAAACTTTTAAACTATTTAATGAACTACCTAGCCCACATCTATCTTTCAGGCACTAACGATTTACTCAAAATCGGAAATTTCATGGCGGACAGTATTCGTGGGCACCATTATTTGGATTATCCAGACGAATTGCGCAAAGGAATTCTTTTGCACCGATACATCGATACGTTTACAGATGCTCATCCCATTTACAGAAAAAGTAAACACCGATTGCATGAAAAGTATGGACACTATTCAGGTGTGATTATGGATATTGTTTATGACCACTATTTAGCGAAGAATTGGGCTTCCTATTCAGATGTTTCATTAGAAGAATATACAGCTACTTTTTATAAATTATTACAAAACAACTTCGACATTCTAACTGAGAAAACTCAGAAAATGATTCCTTATATGATGGCAAGAAATTGGTTGGTTGCTTATGCCACTTTGGAAGGATTAGAAATGATTTTATTTCAAATGGATTATCG
>JBGSBR010000102.1:0-737 GCA_041730495.1 Weeksellaceae bacterium
ATTCGACATTATTCGACACAGATCATTCCAACGTGTAGCAGACCGATCAGCATTATTCGTTATGTATTCCCTACCAATATTGATGAATGAATATTTAATTAATTAAAAAATTCATACACACATACACATACATACATACATTTACACTTTTCCACTCTCAATGCTGTTAATACATACATACATGCATGCACATGAAACACGACATACATACATACACACAAGACGTACGTACATACACATATCGTTCAGCATTGTCGTTATGTATTCCCTTTGTTCCGTGTTTGCGTAGAATACCAAAGCTGAGAATGACACTCCGGCGGGGGTTTGGGGGCGCAGCCCCCAAGCGGGGGGTGCGGGGGGCGGCAGCCCCCCGATAAAAAAAGAATAATTTAGTAAACTAGAAACAAGGTATAAGCTGGCATACGTATTCGTACATACACACATACACGGACATCAAACAAAAAGCGTAAATAAAATTCAATACAATTCAATACAAGCCAAGCACGTGCAGCCCAAGGGCACACATCTCTCATAGAACTGTGGTCATGCGTCAACCCTCTCGCCAAAGGAAAATGCAATTGAACATTCCAAAATCTCGCAGATTGGGAAAAAAAAACACCCTCCAAATTAAAAAAAAAAGACGAAAAGCATACACAGAACATTCGACATTATTCGACACAGATCATTCCAACGTGTAGCAGACCGATCAGCATTATTCGTTATGTATTCCCTACCAA
>JBGSBR010000103.1:0-734 GCA_041730495.1 Weeksellaceae bacterium
GTTCCTACTACTAATGGACATTGGTCAATCGCATCCAAAACCCCATCTCCGTCTGAATCCAAGTCTTGGAAATTTGGTGTTCCGTCTCCGTCTGTATCAATGCTACCTTCTTGCGCGTCTGTTTTTCCATCGCCATCTGAATCCAAATCTTTGTAGTCTGGAGTTCCGTCGCTATCTGTGTCTATTGGTGTACTTCCGCTTCCTTTTTCAATTGCATCGGTAATGCCGTCGTTATCCGAATCGGTATCACGATAATCTGGTGTTCCATCATTGTCCGTATCTACAGCTGTAGTGCCCGATCCTTTTTCGATAGTATCTGAAATTCCATCGTTATCAGAATCTGTATCTTGGAAATCTGGCGTTCCGTCATTATCCGTGTCTATAGGAGTACTTCCACTTCCTTTTTCGATAGTATCTGAAATGCCGTCACCATCTGAATCCAAATCTCTATAATCTGGAGTGCCATCGCTATCGGTATCTACAGGAGTGGATCCGCTACCTTTTTCGATAGCATCCGTAATTCCGTCATTGTCAGAATCCAAATCTTTGAAATCTGGTGTGCCGTCATTATCAGTATCTAATGGCGTGCTTCCACTTCCTTTTTCGATAGCATCTGAAATACCATCGCCATCAGAATCTAGATCTAAGTAATCAGGCGTACCGTCGTTATCTGTATCTACTGGAGTCGCGGTTTGTGAGTTTTATAAATCAAAGTAAAAAACATAAGCAAAAAA
>JBGSBR010000104.1:0-630 GCA_041730495.1 Weeksellaceae bacterium
GCTTGTCCATGGCTCCCCGGTCGCGGATGTTTTCCTCAAGTGTGTTGACAAACTCACCATCTGTTTGACATGGATAAACATCGGCAACAAGAGATTTTCGTCCCACAAAAAGCTGAGCTGCTTTAACACCACTGTCAACAGCAGGAGTATCACTAAAGACGGTATCAGTAGCAACTGCTTCATTCCTGCGCTTCACATTGCACGCAGGAAAGCGGGAGCGCCAATGATGCTTGAGGGTATCAGAGACCCTACCACGAGCATACTGAGTTGTGACATCAAAGGTGCGCCGAATTGTTTCCGCTGGAGCCCATCCAAAGTATGGCCTGATGAGGTTGAAATCGGTCTTGGTTGGTTTGGTTTCAATTGTATGAATACCATAGACATCAGTGACATGATCATGATGATAAGAATCAATGATATCGTCAATGACATCAACCAAGTCATGATTCTCATACGCATCAAAGAATTCCATTTCCGAATGAATTTTGTACGTTTCGCATGGTCCATGGACGTTAATGTACCTTGCTACTCGTGGTTGTTTGTCACTCGTGACTGAATACTCGTGACTGAATATTGTGCTTACCACTTACTAAAAGAAGAAACTCGTAGAAACACCAAAACTAATCATAT
>JBGSBR010000105.1:0-669 GCA_041730495.1 Weeksellaceae bacterium
ATGCTTTTAGGACCTACTTTGGCCCGCTTCAAAAAAGGACGTATTCCTTCCCCCGGCGGAGACAAAATCGGCCGCAGAAGATTGGATACCCACTTCTTTGGCTTCATGAAATTAGGAGCTAAGTTCAATTATAGCCCAGAAGATGGCGGAATCTACGAAGTGGATGCATCGCAATTACAAGGTGCGTATATGTTATTAGACGAAGCGTCGGTAACGGGTACGGCGAATATTTTAATGGCTGCCGTTTTAGCCAAAGGAAAAACAACCATCTACAACGCCGCGTGCGAACCTTATTTGCAACAATTGAGCAAGATGTTGAACCGCATGGGAGCGAAAATCTCCGGTATCGGATCTAACATGTTGATCATCGAAGGTGTAGATGTATTACACGGAACAGAGCACACGATGCTTCCAGATATGATTGAGATCGGTTCATTCATCGGCTTAGCCGTGATGACACAATCAGAAATCACGATCAAAAACTGCCAAATTCCTGAATTAGGCATCATTCCTGAGGTTTTCAAAAAACTAGGTATCAAAATGGAATTCCGTGGCGATGATATTTTCATCCCCTCTCAAGAGCATTACGAATTAGAAAACTTCATCGATGGGTCGATGTTAACGATCTCAGACCACCCGTGGCCAGGATTCACACCCGACTTATTATCG
>JBGSBR010000106.1:0-664 GCA_041730495.1 Weeksellaceae bacterium
GCATAATAGCTTTGGTTTTATAGCTTCGGTATTATAGCTGTAGTGCTATAGCGAGAATTATAGTGAGATACCTTTTGTATCCTTTTCATCGAAACATGTGTTGTGAAAATACAGAACCCGGGCAACGGCAAGTTGGTAGACCTAATTGGTCTGTGCTCTTGGTCATGTTGCATGATTACAAACATGCATGCATGCACACACGTACGTACAAACATCAACATTTTCAACACGCAATGGTACAATGGCTGGCAACTACTTGACAATAATGAATTATACCACTGGTGTCATTGATTTGAATTATGAGTGTGTCTACACATACATGGCGGTCACATGTATGTATGTATAAATGAATGGATGCATGGATCCATGCATGCATGCATCCATCCAATACATACATGCATACATGGATCATACCTGTCATTTCACCAGAGGTAACAACGCCCCTTATTCACGCACGGCACCACCTGATGTATAACGCACCAATGCGTACGCACAAGATTCAAAATCGTGTGAGAAACTTTTCAATAGCTTCTTGCATTCTCGGTTGCGTGCTTGCATGCATACACGCCTTCGCGGTTACATGCTTACATGTATACACGACGGATTGCATCGGGTGTTGACCTAACCGATGGCCAGAAGTACAATATCTAAGCATCATATGAAA
>JBGSBR010000107.1:0-664 GCA_041730495.1 Weeksellaceae bacterium
GGCGATTTCCCAAATGCCCCTTCTCGCATTCAGAGTCTTTCAACCCATCGGGCGTCTTAGAGGATGCGCTCATCTTGGAAGAAAGGTAGAGCTTGGTCCCGATTATCAGCCTCTTGTAGGACGAGCAGTTTGCAGCTATACCGGCTTATGGCACGGAGATCGATTCTTGAGGGACTCTTATACCGATTCCACACGTAGGCCGGACGGATGACCCCTGTAGAAAAAAAATCGGTTTCTTGAAAACGCACTGCTCGTGAGATACGAAGCAGGGTTTTGAATTCAAAGTGTCCTAAGCGCTTTCGTAGCTTGGGATGGATAATTTAACTAGCGCTTCCGCTGTAGAGAGGGAGCGTGGATGTTAAAGAAATCTCGAAATGAAAATTATGAGCTATTTTAAGGAGTCTAAAAATAAGGTCCCGACCTTCGACGAGAGTCGTTGGTCTCGTAGGAATCTACGTGCGCTGGTATGAGCTAATACAAAACCAAGTGGATTGGCGTGACCAAGGGGTATCACGGCTGAAACCCGACTGGACTTGCCACGTCGCGTATGAGAGTCTACATACGTGACCTGGGGAGGAATTGATTTCCACATCGTACGACCTCATATGATTTGCACTGGTTCCTAAAAGAATCTCTGGATTCTTTCCTAGAGTTGACGTGTCCG
>JBGSBR010000108.1:0-663 GCA_041730495.1 Weeksellaceae bacterium
CATCGAAATAGTTTACCTGTTCGAGGACAAAGAACGAGAACAGGTAAACTATTTCGATGACGCTTGCCTCGATGACAATTAATCTCATTTAATCGTTTAATATTTAAACCATTAAATCTTCGTAAATCACCTTCTAGTTTTAGATCACTTTCTTCTATTGTTTGACGTAAAGCTACCGTTTGTTCGGTTGTTAAATCGTAAACTCTTATATCAAAATCGATATCAGCTGTTTCTACAAGTTGTTTCGCAGTTGTAAGACCAATTCCATGAATATAAGTCAGAGCATATGCAATTTTTTTATTTCTTGGTAAATCAACACCAACTAATCTTACCATTTTTAAACTCCTTTAAAATATTATCCTTGTCGTTGTTTATGTTTAGGATTTGAACAAATCACCATAACTTTTCCATGTCGCTTAATTAACTGACATTTATCACACATTTTTTTTACTGACGGACGAACTTTCATATTTATTATTTAATAATTTTTTAATACATATTGTTATAAACATTAGAATAGTAGATATTATCGATTTCACGAATTAAATCTAAAACTACACCTGCAAGAATTAATAAGGATGTTGTACTTAAACTACTTAGACCTGTAATATTTAATGTTGATTCAATAAAATTTGGAACAACAACAATAACTGCCAATATAGT
>JBGSBR010000109.1:0-358 GCA_041730495.1 Weeksellaceae bacterium
CGTGTGCTCTTCCGATCTGGTTGAGTAGCGAGCGAGATAATGGGTCCCGAAAATCGAGATTCGCCAGTTCACGGTCATCGGAGTCACCATTTCATCTCGCATTTTGTGCATACATAAAAATGATAAAGTTGAAAACATTTGAAAAGTTTTGGACGATTTCGGTCACGTAGCGAGCGTTGAAGACGTGCGCCGTTTTGTTCGTGAGCACTCATTGTTAACGATGCGCTGTACGACTGCCACGTGGCATTATTGACCCCGTGTGACTCACATAATGTATGCGTTCAAACCCCACATATCCAAGGTGTTCTATATGTGACTACAAGCAACTTTTTCTGGGTGTACGACAGTTTCCGATTTC
>JBGSBR010000109.1:368-654 GCA_041730495.1 Weeksellaceae bacterium
GCCCAAGTTAAAACCTCAGCAACGACTTAACGTCCATCACAGACCTGGAAAATCGAACATTTATCTCGAAGTAACGTATCGAAGTTAGAGTGTCGACGTTATGATTCTGAGGACGGAAGAGGTCAAAAGGACGCGTAGCGTCCTTGCGACCTTGTATATATATATATATACACCAGGTCTACTGGGTCGATCATCGCTACATGCGTGATAACGCTGTTAACCACAACAACAATGCTTAGAGGTTTAAATCCCTCAGTAATAGCATATCAATAACCACAGGATTATG
>JBGSBR010000110.1:0-650 GCA_041730495.1 Weeksellaceae bacterium
GATACCGCTGCTGTTTTACGTGGAGTAGAAATTAATGCTGATGTAATTCTAAAAGGAACACGTGTAGATGGAGTTTATGATTGTGATCCTAGCAAGGATTATTTCTTGCAAAAGATAATAACAAAACTATTGCCTATATATTTTCTGGAAGCTGGGACTTTTTCAATCAATGGCCTATATTCAATTACATGATTACGCTATTACCGGATCTTAAATTTTTAGATTTTGATGTTACAACTACAAACAGTTTTCAATACGGACCTATTTGCATCGATAAAAAATATAGGGGAACAGGGTTAATTACTCCGCTTTTTGAATTCATGAGAACTCATGTTGTAAAACAATATCCATTAGCGTTAACTTTTATCAACAAAACTAATATACCATCGACAAAAGCACATACTCAAAAACTAAATTGGTCGATTATAGGAGAATTTCAATTCAACAATAATAACTATTTTATTCTAGCTTATGATATGAACAAACCGGTTTCGATAAGTTAATTCATATGAATTTCATGAGTTGGAGTATTAGCCATTTGTGTTACGGCTGGCAATAATTCTTGAATAAATGAAGTCATATGAGGCAAATCCATAACTTTGAATTCATCAGAAACATGATGATAGAATTCGAAATTTTCAAAATCGAAA
>JBGSBR010000111.1:0-644 GCA_041730495.1 Weeksellaceae bacterium
AATAGTTTGGTGTTCCATCGTTATCTGTATCCGTTGGAGTACATGGCGCTGTTCCTGTACAACCTGAATCTTCAATATTATCTGAAATTCCGTCACCATCCGAATCTACGTCTTTGTAGTTAGGAATTCCGTCATTATCTGTATCTAAAGGTGTGTTACCACTGCCTTTTTCAATACTGTCTGGGATTCCATCATTGTCTGAATCTAAATCGCGGTAATCTGGAGTACCATCATTATCCGTGTCGATAGGTGTAGTACCTGTTCCTTTTTCTACTGAGTCTAAAATTCCATCATTATCAGAATCTGTATCTAAATAATCTGGTCCTAATGCTCCGTCTGTATTGTCTGGATTATTGCCATCCATTCCTTTCTCTACACTATCAGGAATACCATCGCCATCTGAATCTAAATCCCGGTAATTCGGAATACCGTCACCGTCTGTGTCTGTTGGTGTACATGGTGCAGTACCTGTGCAACCAGCATCTTCCACGCTATCCGGAATACCGTCGCCATCCGTATCGAGATCTAGATAATCAGGCGTGCCATCATTATCCGAATCAACTGGAGTTGAAGTAGGTCCTTTTTCGATACTATCTGGAATACCATCACCATCGCTATCTAGATCTAAATAGTTAGGAATATTG
>JBGSBR010000112.1:0-633 GCA_041730495.1 Weeksellaceae bacterium
ATAACAAATATGAGAAAAATTACTAATCGTGAAAATTTACATTTAAGACCTAGTTTAGATTTTTTATTTAAAGATTTAGAAGATCTAGATATCCATTTTAGAGCAAATGTTGTAGATTTAATACTTAGTGGAGGCTATATGGATTCAGGAGAAATAGAATATTATCAGGCTTGTGAGGATTTTTTATCAAAAACAGAAACAGTTTGGTATTTAGTTAATAATAAAGCAGTTTTAGAAATTTTACCTAACCAATTAAACGATGAAAATCTTACTGGTGAATTACTACAAAACCTAATATTTGAAAATGAAGATGAAATTATAAATATTCTTAACTCTTTGTAATTTTAAAAATATGCAAAAATGGTACAATGAATTACTTTTTGATGGTAAAACTTTGAAAAGTAAAGACGGTTTATCGTCGTTATTAGATTTATTTGCAAATGAAGCTGATTTTATCAAGCACTTTATAGAGAATACTGTTTTCTTCAAAAAAGAACATATTGAAACGATCCGTCAAGCCTTGGCTGGAGTCGCCAAGCAAGGCACTTCGGCGCGCGTGTTCGTTGGAGCAGGATACGAAAGCGGGGGTAAAACCGGCACCGCGCAGGCAGTCACCGTAGGCCAAAAAGAAAA
>JBGSBR010000113.1:0-292 GCA_041730495.1 Weeksellaceae bacterium
CTTTGATGTATTGCCAGTTGGCCTCGAAGTTAATATTGAGGATGGCGTCGCGACCGAACACCAATTGTGTAGGTGTGGCGCGCATAGTGGTGTGGACAGTGCTGCGTACGGCCTGGCGGACGGCACTTAGAATCCCTTGCCACTGGAAGTGTGGATCGAGGTCTGCTTTGCCTTCGATTCCGGCTGTGCGAATCATGTTGTGAATCACTTGATGGATTCGTTCCACGATTGAGTTCGCTTGTGGATTTCGAGTAGTGATAAGCTTGCGCGTTATACCGTACTCGTTGCGTAT
>JBGSBR010000113.1:302-626 GCA_041730495.1 Weeksellaceae bacterium
TGCGTATCGTATCTGATACTTCCGCTGCAAATTCGCTGCCGCGGTCCATGATGATTTCGGTCGGCCATGGGTATCGTGTGAGCCAGGCGAACTCGAGATAGTTGACGACGTGATCCGCTTTTCGATTGGGGATCTCAATGATCTCGAACCATCCGGTTGCGGGATCTATCATCGTGAGGCAGTGGAGTTCCACTAGGTTTTCCTTTTTCCCGAAGCTGTAGGGACCTACTAGGTCGATACAGAGGGTATGCCATGGAATGACTTCTGGAGTCTTTTGGCTGGGAGGATACCGTACACTTTTCCGCGCTTTTTGGTCTCTTTGCA
>JBGSBR010000116.1:0-617 GCA_041730495.1 Weeksellaceae bacterium
CGCTCACTGTTTTTGTTGACGCCAAACTTTATTGTGATGTTGTAGTCAGTCGTAGGCGAAGGTTCGTGGGTAGGGTGGAAGTTGGACGGGGTCAAGTCTCTTTTTTGTGCAGTGGTATTGTGCAAGGGGCGAAGGATAGTTTATGGTTTCGCTGAAGGACCTCGTACGGTTGTGTTTTAACTTTCTGCTTGCATGTTCGAACGGGGAAAGCTTTCTTCATTGTTTGTTGATGGGGGGGAAAAAGTGGGTGTTTTCAACTTGGCTGCAGTGCGTGAAGGGTGAACTTTGTTTTTTGTTTCTCTGAGCCGGGTTGTGGAAACCAGTGAGAACGGGTGCTTGCGTTTGGCAATGTGAAAGTAAGCGGAATGGTTGGCATACGGTAGTTACCTGGTTGATCCTGCCAGTAGTCATATGCTTGTCTCAAAGATTAAGCCATGCATGTCTAAGTATAAACAACTCTATACTGTGAAACTGCGAATGGCTCATTAAATCAGTTATAGTTTATTTGATGATACCTTACTACTTGGATATCCGTAGTAATTCTAGAGCTAATACATGCAACAAACCCCGACTTCTGGAAGGGCTGTATTTATTAGATACAAAACCAATGCGGGCAA
>JBGSBR010000117.1:0-614 GCA_041730495.1 Weeksellaceae bacterium
CATTACTTAAATCTGCAACGAATACATGTGTTATTGCATCTTTTTCTTGGAGCTCAATCTCAAGGTGTTCCAGTTTTGTTTTATTACGACCAGTTAGAATAAGTGTCGTATCTGGTCCTGCTAGAGATCTGGCTATGGCAGCACCAATATCAGAGCTAGCACCGGTGATGAGATACGTTTTCTGTGGATGTTTTTTTACTTGTTGTGGTAGTGGGTTTAGATTATACTTCCTGTACATGGACATATACAGGTAAGATGTCATAGAGTTAAACATATATGACTTATAGTCTACCGCAAAGGTCTAAATATATTAAATTGTTGTCCAAAATATGAACAAAAACACATCTGAGAACCTTTCTGCTCTGAATACTTTTTTGTCACAACTTAGCTTTTCAGACGAAGAAAAAGCCATCTACTCAGCTCTTGTAACGAGAGGGAGTATGACGATCCTTGAGTTGTCCAAAGCTGCAGGAGTGAATCGTACAAAGATCTACAGACTGCTTGATGATCTAAAAAAACGAGGAATAATCTTAGAAGTAGTTGAAGAGTATAAAACAGTACTGAAAGCTGCAGAGATTCATAATCTCGAACAGCTAGTGAAAGAACAAGAAGCT
>JBGSBR010000118.1:0-614 GCA_041730495.1 Weeksellaceae bacterium
AGGTAAGAACTATATGGTGGCACGTTTGAATGTTACATTGTTGCAAGGACGTATATGCGTGGTGGCATGAGCGCACGGTTGCATGAGCGCATGGTTGTATGGACGATTTGTTGCATGAACGCATGGATGCATTGTTACACGGGCGGATGAATGCTTTGATGATAGCATGCTTTTTTGCATGGAAAAGTTGTGTGGATTCTTGGCTGCAAGTTCGCTTTCTTGCATGGTAACGTGGACGCATGGACGAATGATTGAATGCTCGGATGCTTTGTTGTATGCATGCATGCACACACGAACGACCATGCAATGAGCGTGCATCGCCAGCGATGGTTGCTCACACAACCTTGCCCAAAATTATTCTTCAAGCAAAATGGCATTACGTTCAACATATATGTTATATAAATTAACGTACTCACTATGCTCGAGGAAGCGGAAGAATGCAACATACACATCGTCACACAAAGAGCGAATAATGCGAGCGCACCTAGCTCACTGAATATTGTCGAATTTTCGACGTCATCGTGTTGATATATCCTCGCTAGTCGATTTTCCAGCTACGAACATGCGGGTTATTGAACTCGGTGCTCTATGATGATAAGCATGGGTAACAATGA
>JBGSBR010000119.1:0-612 GCA_041730495.1 Weeksellaceae bacterium
GTTTTCTGTGAAACTATCAAATTTTTGGAGGAGTTTTTGATTCTTGTTCTAATGTCCCACAGATCTCACGGATTTTTTTCGTTGCAGCAACGATTCGTATATCAGCCCCCTTGCATATCAGGTTCTTGCCATACGTATATTTCATTTCTTTCTAAGTTTTTAATGCAAAGATAGAAGAAATGGGTGTAAAATCACTTCACACATCAAAAATAATTCAACTTGTGCAACATATTTTCCTACTTTTCCGTTATCTTTGTACCAAAATTATAAGAAACAAAATAAAACAAGATAATATGGCAATCAACCAATTAAACAAATATGTCTGGCTCGTGGAAACCATCCACCGGGCAAAGAAAAGGGGCGGCATCACCCTGAAGGAAATCCAAAGCAGATGGTTGGACTCTGACCTCAGTGAAGGAACGGAACTCTCCCGAAGAACCTTCATCAACAACATCCATAGCATCGAGGAACTGTTTGAGATAAACATCGAATGTGGCAGCGGATACCGCTACAACATCGAGTATGGCGACTGCTTCGATGAAGGAAGTACCCGAAGTTGGATGCTCAATGCCTTCTCCCTCCATGCCATGGTTGGCAACAGCCGCAAGCTCA
>JBGSBR010000120.1:0-610 GCA_041730495.1 Weeksellaceae bacterium
AAATGTCATGTTTTCCAAACGTCTTAGAGTAGTATCAAATCCCAAGCCTTTTTTAGAATATCCAAAATTCAACAATACAGCCGAACCTGATTTGATGAAATCGTTGCTAATTTTTTATAAATTGATAATGTACTGTTTTGCATAATTTTAGTTTTCTTTAAAAGCATCTAATGCTGGTGAAGGTTTGCCATTAGATTGCCAACAATTCAATTGATAGCCACTCCAACTTTTTTCACCTTCTGGTTCCCAATAAATTACGCCTAAGCCTTTATTGTTTGGAACATTTTTTACAGCACTAATTACGGCAACTAACATATCGTGTGTGTTTTGAACTAATGTATAATCACCTCCAACTTCTACAATCATAACTTCTTTTCCATATCTTGAAACCATATCGTTTAAGTTAGCGCTTAAATTATTGATGGTTACCGTGTAATCACTATTAATCCAATAGGGATAATAAGACATTCCAATTACATCATATTTTACATTGTTTGAAGTCGCATCTACGTACGTGAAGTAGGCGGCATCCGCCTTGACCGCTCTGACGACTATGCATTCGGCAACGACCAGATTGCATTCCGTTACACTTGGCGTGGCGATGGCAACC
>JBGSBR010000121.1:0-599 GCA_041730495.1 Weeksellaceae bacterium
CCTTCGGGTTGTAAACCTCTTTCAGCAGGGAAGAAGCGAAAGTGACGGTACCTGCAGAAGAAGCGCCGGCTAACTACGTGCCAGCAGCCGCGGTAATACGTAGGGTGCAAGCGTTATCCGGAATTACTGGGCGTAAAGAGCTCGTAGGCGGTTTGTCGCGTCTGCTGTGAAAACCCGAGGCTCAACCTCGGGCCTGCAGTGGGTACGGGCAGACTAGAGTGCGGTAGGGGAGATTGGAATTCCTGGTGTAGCGGTGGAATGCGCAGATATCAGGAGGAACACCGATGGCGAAGGCAGATCTCTGGGCCATTACTGACGCTGAGGAGCGAAAGCATGGGGAGCGAACAGGATTAGATACCCTGGTAGTCCATGCCGTAAACGTTGGGCGCTAGGTGTGGGGCTCTTCCACGAGCTCCGTGCCGTAGCTAACGCATTAAGCGCCCCGCCTGGGGAGTACGGCCGCAAGGCTAAAACTCAAAGGAATTGACGGGGGCCCGCACAAGCGGCGGAGCATGCGGATTAATTCGATGCTACGCGATGAACCTTACCAAGGCTTGACATACACCGGTATCATGCAGAGATGTGTGCGTCTTCGGACT
>JBGSBR010000122.1:0-599 GCA_041730495.1 Weeksellaceae bacterium
GTTTGGTCTAAGTGGTACAGTCCTCTCATGGATCAAATCATATCTCACATCTCGTTCTTTCAAGGTCATACTCAATGGTACTGAATCTCCTATCTATCAGCTTTTCTATGGTGTTCCTCAAGGGTCTGTTCTTGGTCCTCTACTTTTCATTCTTTATACTACTCCTCTCAGCAAAGTCATAGCTGATTCATCCTCAAATCATAAACTCTATGCTGATGATACTCAACTCTATATATCATTCTCAGCTGTTGACTTCTCACACAATATCACTCACCTTGAACAAACTGTATCCAATGTCTATAATTGGATGTCATCTAACTTTCTTTCTCTTAATCCATCAAAAACTGAATTTCTCGTCATTGGTCTTCCAAAACAACTTGAAAAACTGAATCATCCTACTATTCATTTACCTAATAACGTCATTCTCTCACCTGTTGATTCAGCACGTAATCTTGGAGTCATCTTTGATTGTAATCTAACCTATTCTGATCATATTTCTGCTGTGTCTAAATCATGCCTATATCACATTCGAGACCTCAGACGTATCCGTAACACCATCGATCGTACTACAGCCTCTACCATAGCCACCTCGCTTGTTC
>JBGSBR010000123.1:0-594 GCA_041730495.1 Weeksellaceae bacterium
TTATTGTGTGATCTACGATGTTCATATGTATATATAAATAGTAATTATGATTTTATTTTCTCTGTTTCAAGCAACTGTTCTAGTCGATCAAATCGATCATTCCAGAGTTGTGCTAGCTCCCCCACCCAGTCTCGCAGCTCAAACATCCCATTCAGATTGATCTGATAAAGACGCTGTTGAGCTTTTTTCTCGACTGTTACCAGTTTCGCTTCGCGTAAAACTTTTAAATGTTGCGAAATCGCCGGGGCACTCATATCGAAAGATCCTGAGATCTCTGAAGCAGAGAGCTGCCCACGACGTGCAAGCATCTCGATGATGCTACGTCTAGTTGGCTCGGAGAGTGCAGAGAAAATGTCCATACTTTGATAATAAAGCATACACTTAATTAAGTCAAGATATGCCGAGGTCGCGCGCCTCTTTGGCGAAGAGGTGGCCGAACTGGTCGATGGCGTCACCAAGCTGACCAACCTTGGAGCGAGGCTTCACGGCTAAGGTCTGGCGCCACGGTAAGCGAGTCAAGGTAGCCGGCAAGTACTTCCTGAAGAACGCTCTGGCACGATCATCGTCGGTCATCGAGCAGATGACGATTAAGGC
>JBGSBR010000124.1:0-573 GCA_041730495.1 Weeksellaceae bacterium
GTGACGGGCAGCGAGTCCTTGGCGTACTTTGGGCGGTACTTTTTCTTGGGTTTTTTGTTTGATGCCATTGCTTTTGGGTGTGTCCAAATGTGTGTCCAAACATACGCAGGAACATGCAGGAAATGGTGGACACAGGTGTGTTTTTGTGGGGTGAGAGAATGGGCAAGTAGGTAGCGCAAGTCTCTGATTTCTCAGAGGATTTTTTCAAACATCCATCAGTTCTCCTTGAGACTTGAAAACTGGCGAGGATGAAAGTCCTCCGTGAGTTCGAATCTCACCTCTTCCGCCAAATAAAAAACCCCAGCAATCACTTGCTGGGGTTTTGTCTTTCTAGTGACTAGAAAGCGTTATTGCATTACTTCTTAGCAGCTGGTGCGCTAACTACTGCAGCAATCGCTTCTGTGTAAACCACTTTAACTTGGTCATTTACAGCGATATCTTTCATCAAGTCAGGATTCTGAACCTTAACTTTGAAGATGTTTCCTTGAGGACCTTTTAAAGAAACAACGTTCTTTGCTGTATCAATTGCTTCAACATTCGCAGTTGCAGTAACAGTATTAGTAGTGATCATGC
>JBGSBR010000125.1:0-561 GCA_041730495.1 Weeksellaceae bacterium
CATTCTTCCAGGTCCTGTCAATCGCTAGCAGAGCCTGCTCGGACTCTCTTTAGCGATGGTTTCCCTAGTACACGTACTGAGGGCCCAACCAATCTCGGACGCTGCACATACGTCAGCGTCACTCGATTTGACTTGTGGTACGTGGGTTGGAACTCGTAGCAACACGAAATGTCGCTAGAGCGGAGCCTTCAGGGTCAGAAGCTTGAACGCGACTTTCTCGCTGGATACTCGAGGAACCGCGGACTTGGACAAGCGAGCGAAATAATCTCGGTGGGAGAAATTTCTCGCGATTTCCTTTCTCTCAATCGGCGACGAAAAAAAATAGTAGGGCCTCCGGCGTAGCCTGAGGCAGTTGAAATTTTTCCGTAGTTCTTGAACTTGGGGGACTGCCGCCGATACTAAACGCACTACGGTAGGAGACCGTAGGGTTTTGAATTCAAAGTGTCCTAAGCGCTTAGCCAGGATATAATTGATCTAGCTTTTCGGAAGGAGAAAGCTAGTAAGTAGATGGATGATAGGTTTCAATAAGAAAATTATAAGTTTTTAAAAGTGATTTTCTGC
>JBGSBR010000126.1:0-559 GCA_041730495.1 Weeksellaceae bacterium
GATTTCCTCTCTCTCAATCGGCGCCGAAAAAAAATAGTAGGGCCTCCGGCGTAGCCTGAGGCAGTTGAAATTTCTTCAGGGGTTTCTTGACTTGAGGGACCCACGCCGATACCCAAACGCACTACGGTAGGAGACCGTAGGGTTTTGAATTCAAAGTGTCCTAAGCGGTTGGCTAGCTTCGGATATAGTACGCTAGCTTCTGAAGAGAAAGCTAGCGAGAAGTGATAATGATTCGATAAGAAAATTATAAGCTTATTTTAAACTGTTTTAAGAAAGAGAGAGCCATGAGATCTGGAGTGCGCGTTGCGTGTTTCTACATGCATGCGCGGCGAGTTGGTATCGTGAATCTTGATGCCGAGGAACATCAAAATAGAGCAGCCATGCTATGTACGAGAGTCTACTTACATGCGTAGCTCACTTGGATCTCCTAGGAGATCCTCTTCAAGATACCTGCCAGCGCACGCGCCCAAGATTCATCTCTAAGATTCGTAAGATACTCTACGTAGGATATCGTAGGATCTTCCCGTAGTACGTGGCGTAAACGTACTTGGATCTTCAA
>JBGSBR010000127.1:0-558 GCA_041730495.1 Weeksellaceae bacterium
TTGGGTAATGTTTTTTTATTTATGAAAATACGAAAAAGAAAAATATGATTCTGACGAGCCGGAGTGGTGGAACTGGTAGACACGCATGCTTCAGAAGCATGTGGGGGCAACCCCGTGGAGGTTCAAGTCCTCTCTTCGGCACCAAAATAATATCATGAATACAAAATATGTATCTCGAGCGGGTCAAAAATTAGAATACGCCCTCGGTCAATTTAATATAATTGTGCAAGATTTGCTGTGCGCAGATTTTGGTTCAAACACCGGTGGATTTGTAGATGTACTACTTTCTTTTGGAGCCAAAAAAGTCTATGCAATAGAGACTGGATATGGTGTTTTGGATTGGAAATTACGACAAGACAAGCGTGTGAAGGTACGTGAACGAAGTAATGCTATGCATATTGAGCTACCTGAAAAAATGGATTTTATTAGTGTAGATACTAGCTGGACGAGACTAGAAAAAGTATTACCAAACGCAATTAATAATTTGAAACCTACCGGTAATATAGTAGTTTTGGTTAAGCCACATTACGAATCTCTACCTAAGATGTTGCGCAAGGG
>JBGSBR010000128.1:0-554 GCA_041730495.1 Weeksellaceae bacterium
GTATAGTTCCCTTTTGACAATCCTGTAAAGGTATTTGACGTTTGATAAGTAGTTCCATTCAAACTATATTCTACTCCTGATTGTGTTGCTACAGCAATACTCCCTGACGGAACACCACAGGTTGGCTGAACAACACTTGAAGCTGTTGGTGCAGTTGGTGGAGTTGGAACTGCATTAATTGTAACAACTGAAGCCGATGGAGTTACACAACTATTGTCAGATAGATTTCTAACATATAATGTATAGTTCCCTTTTGCCAATCCTGTGAAGGTATTTGATGTTTGATATGTTGTACCATTCAAACTGTATTCTACGCCTGATTGTGTTGCTACAGCAATACTCCCTGACGGAACACCGCAGGTTGGTTGAACAACACTTAAAGCGGTTGGAACTAGTACTACTGGAACTGCATTAATTGTCACTACTGAAACTGATGGGGTTATACAACTATTGTCAGATTGATTTCTAACATATAAGGTATAGTTCCCTTTTGCCAATCCTGTAAAACTATTTGATGATTGGTAAGTAGTTCCATTCAAACTATATTCTACTCC
>JBGSBR010000129.1:0-554 GCA_041730495.1 Weeksellaceae bacterium
CTAAATCAACTGTGTCAATTATTCCATCTCCATCAAAATCTGAAGGGCATCCATTATCATTGGCTGTTCCTACAATTAATGGGCATTGGTCTGAACTATCAGGCACGCCGTCGCCATCTGAATCTAAATCACGGTAGTTTGGTGTGCCATCGCCATCCGTGTCGATTGTGCCTTCTTGAGCATCTGGTTTTCCATCTCCATCTGAATCAGTATCGCGATAATCAGGAGTACTATCATTATCGGTATCAAGAGGAGTATTTCCTGAACCTTTTTCCGCCGCGTCAGTTATTCCATCATTATCCGAATCTGTATCTCTATAATCTGGAGTGCCATCGCCATCTGTATCTAGTGGTGTCGTTCCTGTTCCTTTTTCTACAGCATCTGAAATACCATCTCCATCAGAATCCAAATCTCTATAGTCAGGTGTGCCATCATTATCTGTATCTACAGGTGTCGTTCCGGTTCCTTTTTCTACAGCATCTGAAATACCATCTACATCAGAATCCAAATCTCTATAGTCAGGTGTGCCATAATAATCTCTATCTACAGCTGTC
>JBGSBR010000130.1:0-266 GCA_041730495.1 Weeksellaceae bacterium
GTTTTCGCCGATGTATCTGTAAGATCGTTCCGCCTTGCATGTTTAAATTCTAAAACACCAAATGTTTAAGATCAAAGTACCTCTATAAAATACCTTTATAAAATAACATATAGATACAAGGTCGCAAGGACGCTACGCGTCCTTTTGACCTCTTACGTCTGAATTGTACAGCTTCGGCATTCTAACGTCGGATATGCTACCATTGCAAATGTATCTTCGAATGTGTAGATCTTGTTCGATGCTGTTAAATATTAAGATTTTAACTT
>JBGSBR010000130.1:276-553 GCA_041730495.1 Weeksellaceae bacterium
CAACGAAGTTTCTGTCGACAATACGAAGGCGTCGTCAAGAAGCATTCATCAGCATTTCTGGATTTTTCGTCAGGCACGTACACTGTGTGTTTTTTGGTGCGCACGCATACACCATGTGCTTGATACAGGGGGGTAATGATGCCACGTGGCAGTCATACAGCGAAAGTCGGATTCACCTTTCATTCGTGTCCAATAATCTCGCCAAATACGAAACCGATCACGCACCAAATGTTGCAAATTTCATGCAAAACATTATCACAATATGCGTTAAAACTGC
>JBGSBR010000131.1:0-548 GCA_041730495.1 Weeksellaceae bacterium
AATCCAAATCTCTATAATCTGGCGTTCCGTCATTATCTGTGTCCACAGGGGTTGCCGATGGTCCTTTTTCAATAGCATCAGTAATGCCATCATTGTCTGAATCTGTGTCACGGTAATCTGGTGTTCCATCTCCATCTGTATCGATTGGAGTTGTTCCAGTTCCTTTTTCAATCGCGTCAGAAATACCATCGTTATCTGAATCCAAATCTTTATAATCAGGCGTTCCGTCAGCATCTGTATCTAATGGAGTTGTTCCGTTAAGTCCTTTTTCAATCGCGTCAGCAATACCGTCACCGTCTGAATCTAGATCCAAATAATCTGGAATAGTATCCCCGTCTGTGTCTACAGGATTATTACCGTTGACTCCTTTTTCAATTGAATCTGGGATGCCATCGCCATCTGAATCTATATCGTATGGATTAGAACCGCCGGTTCCATCAGTATTTGGTGGTGTTATACCACCATTAGCAGACGTTGGAACTCCGTTAACATCTACACCTCCATCTACTCTTCCATCGTTGTCCGTATCAATTCCTCCCGCTTCTTTC
>JBGSBR010000132.1:0-546 GCA_041730495.1 Weeksellaceae bacterium
ATACGTAGTTGAATCAGAATTAGATAAAATTAATAAAAACATAAAAGCTGGAAATCAACAAAGTCCATTTTTTCAAACAGAATGGGCGGCATATGCTTATTTAGATAAATTATTTAAAAACGCAATAAATTTAGTTCAATATGAAAGTGAAGATTTTTATGATTATGAAGAAAGAAAAAATCTTGAAATTATAAAAACTTCTAATAAAAGAAGTAAATTTATTTACTCCAAAATCTGGTTAGGCTCTGCGTCTTGGTAATACATCGACGGTGGTGCGTCCGATGCAGATTGCTCGGCCTCACCTTGTTGGAAGGGCGCTCGTTTGACGCTATCGCCCTTCGCTATTCCTCGACCTTGCTCCAGCCCTCAACGGGGTTGAAGCTGTCTATCGCGGCCGCCATCGCCAGCGTATCGGCACCAAGGCCGCCCACCAGCGTATCATCACCGTCACCGCCGGTCAGGGCATTGGCAGTGCCATCGCCCACCAGCGTATCGCTACCAGCCGAACCGATCAGGTTTTCAACGCCCGTGATAACATCACCCCCA
>JBGSBR010000133.1:0-541 GCA_041730495.1 Weeksellaceae bacterium
CACGGATAGTGATGGTACTCCGGATTACTTGGACACGGATACAGACGGCGATGGTATTTTGGACAGTTTAGAAGATGCGGGTTGTACCGGCACGGCGCCTTGTACTCCAACAGATACTGATGGAGATGGCATTCCGAACTTCAGAGATTTAGATTCGGATGGTGATGGTATCTCAGATGCAATTGAAAAAGGGCCAACTTCGACCCCTGCCAATACCGATGGTGATGCAAACCCTGATTATTTGGATGCAGATAGTGATGGCGATGGCATTTCAGATGCAAAAGAAGGCAATATCGATAGTGATAATGACGGGATCCCTAACTACTTAGATTTAGATAGTGATGGTGATGGTATTCCTGATAGTATCGAAAAAGGACCTACTTCAACTCCAGTTGATTCAGATAATGATGGCACTCCAGATTACTTAGATCTAGACACAGACGGCGACGGTATTCCGGATAGTCTGGAAGATGCTGGTTGCACAGGTACTGTACCTTGTACACCAACAGACACAGACGGTGACGGTATCCCGAATTACCGT
>JBGSBR010000134.1:0-535 GCA_041730495.1 Weeksellaceae bacterium
TTACGATAAGAAGATTACGCTTCCTGGCAAACAAAAACGTGCTGTTTATACAGCGGTATCATCAAGCGGCGATGGAGGCCACCCTTATGATGATATTCAAGATGGGGAGTACAAAGTCTTTCAAGTTGATACTGATATTTCTGATATCATGGCGTACAATACCGACATGAATCGTTTTGCCAACAGGAAGAACACTGGAAAGTCAAGTTCGGGTTTTCTGTCTTGTGACGAATGGAATAAATTGTCGCAAGAATAAAAGGATAGGTTGATTGCTAAATGTCATCAAGAACAAATGGGGAACAACGGTGGTACTTCTAAGCCATTTCAATCCAATTGTCAAGCAAACACTCATGATGTTGGTGAAGTTGTTAACCTTGATGATATCATTGACTATACAGTCATGAATCATGATGTTGGTATAGCAGAAGACAATGATGACATCAAGGATGATTTCAAGAGTGGACTTCCCTATCTCCCATGTTGCAAACCAACCAACGAAGAATCTGGTTTATTGCCGCATTTTTTCATGACTTCT
>JBGSBR010000135.1:0-530 GCA_041730495.1 Weeksellaceae bacterium
GTCGTCGAGGGCGGTCGGCATCGGCTGGGCGACGTCGGGCGACTTCTCGGACAGGCGATCTCGAAGGTCCGACGGTGAGCCACGGGTCCACCGTCGTCACCGGCATCGGGCAGCTCGTCACACATCCTGAGCCAGGATCAAACTCTTCATCGTATATTATGCGAAGCAAATAAATTTACTTCTATGTATTATGACAATGATCTAATGGTCTTTTTCGAATCTTACGATTCTATTACTCTTTAATTTGTTTTGAGATCTCTCTCAAAACGGCTGTCAATTCAATATGTCTAGGAACGTGTCTAACTTGTTTGTTGCGCTTATCTCTCAAAGCGGGTGCAAAAGTACAACTTCTTTTTTATCTCGCAAGTCTATTGGAAAGTTTTTTTAGAAAAAATACTTTCTTTTTTAACTCACTCAACTTACTTAAGAACTTGGCTCCTTTTGGGGAGGGCAAAGATAATTACTTTTTTATCTCTAGCAAATTTTTTACAAGTAAAATTTCTTTTATCTCCTTTTGTTTGCTTTTCAAT
>JBGSBR010000136.1:0-530 GCA_041730495.1 Weeksellaceae bacterium
CAGCATCCATTTCAGGTGTTTCGGTAAGCAAAAGTTTGATGTCTTCAACCGTCGGGAAATCCTCTGTAAGCCTATTTTTTCTATAATAGTCAACTACAGCATTGCTTTCTTCCAGATTGCATTGGTTTAGAATAAACTTTTGAAGTACTATTTTTATTTCTGAATTTTCATTCATTGCGAATTGTGTTTTTTGATCTTGTACTCTATTATACAGTTGAACAGGAGTTGAGTGTTACTCAAACGTTGTAAATTTTTTGATTTTAACATAAAAAAATTATAATAAAAATATATTTTATTTTTAAATTATTAAAAATCAAGTGTTTAGTAAATACTTTATTTTTTTTAAATATCAAAAAAAAATCACTATGTCCGAATTTTTATAACTCATTGATTGAGCGTTACTTGTCCAATCCTCAAATCCTTAAATCTTCAAATTCTCATACACTTCATTTTTTTTGATACTCAAAGGTAAAAAAATTTTTTTTTTGCTATCCTTTTTTTAGTCAAAAAAGTCCCCCCCCTCAGTATCA
>JBGSBR010000137.1:0-527 GCA_041730495.1 Weeksellaceae bacterium
CTGAGCATGATCAGGCCTGGCACGATGAAGGCGCCGTACGGCACGCCGTCCACTTGCTGCATCCGGCTGCCGATCGCGCCGCCGAAGACGACGAAATACAGGGCCGTGGTGATCACCGGGGTGACCACGCTCTGCCATAGGGTGCGCAGCGCCCGCGCCATCTCGAAGCGATAGATGGCCCAGACGCCATATCCGTTGAAGGTCATGCCGCGGCTCCGTTCTGGTGGACCAGGCTGACGAAGATGTCCTCCAGCGAGCTCTGGCGGGTGTTCAGATCCTTGAAGGCAATGCCGAGGTCCGACAGCTTGCGCAACAGGGAGGGCACGCCGGTGCGTTCCGCATTGGAATCGAACACGTATTCCAGCTCATTGCCCTCGGCCTTCAGCGACAGGTCCCACTCCGCCAGTTCGGGCGGCAGGGTATCCAGCGGATCCTGCAGGTTCAGGGTCAGGGTCTTCTTGCCCAGCTTCTTCATCAGGGCCGAGGTCTCCTCGACCAGGATCAGCTCGCCCTTCAGGATCACGCCC
>JBGSBR010000138.1:0-526 GCA_041730495.1 Weeksellaceae bacterium
GATTCAGATAATGGTGGTATTTCAGATAAGTATGAGGTTGATAACGGATTAAATCCAAATAGTGCAGCCGATGATGTTGATTCAGATGGCGATGGTGTTCCAAATGTAAATGATTTAGATGATGATAATGATGGTATTTCTGATGCAGTCGAAGGAAGTATAGATACTGACGGCGATGGTGTTCCGAATAACAGAGATTTAGATTCAGATAATGATGGTATTAATGATGTTCGTGAAGCAGTAGCTTCTAATACAAATAATGATACAAATAACGATGGTAGAATAGACGGTACAGTTGCTGCAAATGGTATTCCAACAGCAGCAGGTACAGGTTATACACCAACAAATCCAGATAATGACACTGTAGCAGATATGTATGACCTTGATTCAGATAATGACGGTTTGAGCGATTTAGCGGAAAGCGGTTATACAGGTCTTGGCGATGCAAATAACAATGGTGTTTTAGATGGTATTGATAATGATGGCGATGGTATTATGCCAGTAGTTGATGCTTTTGTAGGAATTG
>JBGSBR010000139.1:0-525 GCA_041730495.1 Weeksellaceae bacterium
CTTTTTGCAAGTGAATTATTTGGAAAAACAATTAGTCCACCCACACAACCAAAAGATTTAGACATTGAAATTGCCACAATCATTTTTTTATGTAGTTTTGCTCCTGACTCAACCATGGTTAGTTACATTGATCAAGAACAGTGGGAGAGCATCTATGATGTGGTCACCTATCATTTCAAACAGATTGATGATATGAACGTTATTCGAGACAACGGCAAGTTCGATGCGAAGCCGATGTTAAAAGATCGTCGCAGGTTGAAGTGTTTCTTGTTGTTTTACCGGAAGAAGTGTGATTCGTTAGTTTCCACTCTTATTGATGAAGAAGTGGTGATGTGGAAGCGATCGGAATTCAACGACTACTGCGGATCAGCAAAGTGTCAGCTTGATATGGCGGTTGCTGAGGGGTTTGCTACACCAGCACCTCCTAACGTTGCCAAGCATGACCCAAATGCGGTCGATGCAAATGGTGGTCTTACAGCTCAAGAGTCTCGTCGTGGTATTAAACGTGACAAGTCGCATTATACA
>JBGSBR010000140.1:0-522 GCA_041730495.1 Weeksellaceae bacterium
TAGCGACGTTAACTACGACGAGATTGCTTAGAGGTTTAAATCCCTCAGTGATAGCAAATCTATAATGTAGATTATGGTAATTGGCAGGACGCATATTATACTGTAAGTTAAATATGTGGCAACTAGGGGTCGTGATCGTCCTTCTACATCTCAGCATTCTAAGAGAAGCGCATGCGCAACTTGGAACTAAGTCAACTCACCCAGTGTGTGATGTTACTGAGATGTTAGGCGATATTCTGAGTATGTATTGCTATCGGTTATCCGATAGCTACAGACATCTGTGTTCCGCTGGAATACCAAGCGTTGCTTGCGGAAATGGGTTAGTTGCGAGTCACTGTATATATATCCATACAGTGTACTTCCGGTGGAACGATATCTTCGTTATTGATATCTGGTATCAGGGTACAATAGCATATAGCGGTCGCAAGTAAGTTCGCTTACAAGCATTGGTCTTAGTGACAAGTCAGATACCTTCGGAGGTATCATATTGACATTGACAGTCGGCTTTAGTTAAGCCGTACC
>JBGSBR010000141.1:0-518 GCA_041730495.1 Weeksellaceae bacterium
ATCGCCTAATAATTGTCTAAATAAAGGCAAATCGTGTGGTGTTGAAATGATAAGTATTTCATTAATTCCTGCCCACATCAATGTTGAAAGCGGATAGTAAATCATTGGTTTGTCATATATAGGCATTAACTGTTTGCTTACAGCAAGAGTTAATGGGTGTAATCTAGTTCCTGAGCCACCAGCTAAGATAATTCCTTTCATATGTTTAAATTTTATTTATCATTGGTTGAATATGGTATCGCCTTTTTTATTGATGTTTGTTGCGCAAACTTTATGTTAATGGCGATTTCATAAATTTCTATTTTGTTTTAGTTGATTGATTTTTATAAAAAGCTAGAAATAGAGAAATAAGCACAAATAAAGAAATAAATAGTATCGGTAAAATCAATTTCATCTTTCCATTTGTCCCTTTATTATTTATAATATTTGGAGTTATGCTAATGTCTTTTATAAAAGATTCTATTTTTACTAATTGTATTTTTTGAGAAGCAATTTCACTAATAAGATTGTTTTTTAAC
>JBGSBR010000142.1:0-516 GCA_041730495.1 Weeksellaceae bacterium
CGTCATAATCTTCACAGATAAAAGCAGTTTACGACCCGAAAGCCTTCATCCTGCACGCGGCGTTGCTCCATCAGGCTTTCGCCCATTGTGGAAGATTCCCTACTGCTGCCTCCCGTAGGAGTCTGGGCCGTGTCTCAGTCCCAGTGTGGCCGATCACCCTCTCAGGTCGGCTATGCATCGTCGCCTTGGTGAGCCGTTACCTCACCAACTAGCTAATGCACCGCGGGCCCATCTATAAGTGACAGCGTAAACCGTCTTTCAGCTTTTCCTCATGAGAGGAAAAGGATTATCCGGTATTAGCTCCGGTTTCCCGAAGTTATCCCAGTCTTACAGGCAGGTTGCCCACGTGTTACTCACCCGTCCGCCGCTAATCCATTCCCGAAGGAACTTCATCGCTCGACTTGCATGTGTTAAGCACGCCGCCAGCGTTCATCCTGAGCCAGGATCAAACTCTCATGTTAAAAGTTGATCTCAGTCAAGTTAAACTTGGCTAATTCGTTTATTCAGATAGAATCT
>JBGSBR010000143.1:0-515 GCA_041730495.1 Weeksellaceae bacterium
CCCGTTCAAAGCCGGTGGCAAGGCAAACAACGGCCAGTGCTGTTTGGAAAATAACGGTTTGGCCGCGCATTTGCTGCAGTTGCAGCACGGCACGGCTGTGTTCACCGGGTTTCCCCAATGGTTGACCGGCCAGATCGGCCACTTGGTCTGAGCCTATGACGACCGCCTCGGGGTGCAATGTCGCCACGGCCACAGAATCTAAATCTCTGTAATCTGGTGTTCCGTCATTATCGGAATCTACTGGTGTTGCAGTTGATCCTTTTTCAATAGCATCAGCTATACCGTCATTGTCAGAATCTAAATCTAAATAATCTGGAGTGCCATCATTATCCGTATCAATTGGTGTGGTTCCAGTTCCTTTTTCTACTGAATCAGGAATGCCGTCGTTATCTGAATCGTAGAGAACCTCAATAGATAATGGAGCAGTAGCTGTTGCACTACCATCTGTTATTGTAACTACAATTGGAGGTACATTTCCTTGATAATTAGACAGTGGGGTAAAAATATAACTACCG
>JBGSBR010000144.1:0-514 GCA_041730495.1 Weeksellaceae bacterium
GCCAGGAAAGTTGGTTATATATCCAGGATCTTCAGGAGATAAAGATAATCCATACATGGAAATAACCATATGGAGACACTTTACTGAAGAAAATCCAACTACCGGAGTGCACGAATTTAACCATGCACGACCAGGTATGGAAATCGAGCTTCTTAAGTAATACGAATAAAAAAAATACACATGTAACCCATGTGTATTTTTTTGGCATAAAAGATCTATCACTTATTCATTTTATGGCGCTATTATCGCGTGTGTAAGTATTATGACGTGTAAATTACAGGTATATACTGAAGATAAGAAATTGCTTTCACTTTATTTTTTAGTTTACTAGTCGGGCTAGGACTATCCTCTCTCTATTGCTAGAGGTATTTTTATCTTTAAAAAGAAAAAATAAAAAGAAAGGAGGTGATCCATCCGCTCCTTCCAGAACGGATACCTTGTTACGACTTAACCCTCATCGCCGAATATATCCTCTCCCGATAAATCGAGATTCAAATATTTCCGACTTTGTTGG
>JBGSBR010000145.1:0-512 GCA_041730495.1 Weeksellaceae bacterium
CAATCGGTTAAATTCGTATCTTTATTTTGCCGTATGTCTTTCTGTACGTTGGTGTCGTAGCGAGCGAGATAATTTGTTTCGAATGAAATGCGACATCGAGTTCCGCTCGGTGTCGCCACCATTACAGCTTGCATTTCGAACAACAATAAAAATAATGAATTTAAAAACGCATGAAAAATTTGGGACGATTTCGATAACGTAGCGAGCGTTAAAGACGTGCGCCGTTTTGTTCATGAGCATTCATTGTTACCCATGCGCTGTACGACTGCCACGTGGCATCATTGACCCCGTGTGACTCACATAATGTATGCGTTGAAATACATAAGTTACACCGTGTTAACTGAAAATGTATCAGAGCGTCCGTTATGCGGGAGTACTTACTCTAACGGCACTCGACATTTATGTCGATAAAAACATTCGAGAATTTTTCGGATGTGGAGGCCCATCCATCACCCGGTTTTCCGAATCTAATATCCGCACCTCTTGGCCGACGACGTCAGCCCGTGTTCAAC
>JBGSBR010000146.1:0-512 GCA_041730495.1 Weeksellaceae bacterium
TGGAACAAAGATCGATGCTACTAAAGTTGTATTTGATAACTTTACAGAAATCGAAATTCCAGCTAGCTCTACACAAAACTTCCTCGTAACAGTTGATGTTACTGATGATAACGCTCTTGCTGGATGTGAATTCAACCTCAAGACAACTAATGCTCAAGTAGATGATGATGACAGGAAAGGATACTTTTACCTTTTCCAAGCAAAGCACTTTGGTGGAACACACCAATAGCATCGCCTTTATGAGTATGAAGCAATGCCATACCAGTAACAATGCGTAATTGGCTCTCTTGATGTCCGGCTAAACCGCTTACATCAACAAAACGCTCACTGCCTTCGACTACCATCATATCCGTTCCAATGACACAACCATTAGCACCGCGATCAACAAGTGCTTTATCTCCCAAAGTGCTCTTGTGTTTTCCAACATTGTAAGTAACAATGTGAGCAGAGGCACTATACTGGTGACCATTAAATGTGATGGTTTCACAAAATCCTCGAGGTTGGAGGCGGAG
>JBGSBR010000147.1:0-507 GCA_041730495.1 Weeksellaceae bacterium
CTTTGAGAAAGCCTTTGCTGTTACGGTTACCAATGATATAGAAATACCTTTATTTAGTATGTCTCAAAATAATATTACAGGAGTTGTTGCTATGCCGTTTTCAACTATTGAGGTGTCTCAAATCAACGGAACAGTGAGAACATTTTCTATTTCTCCAGCTTTACCTTTAGGTTTAGCATTAAATACTACAACTGGATCAATAAGCGGTACACCAATCCAAGCTAGTGCAAGTACGTTATATACAATTTCTGGTTCTAATTCAGACGGAATAGGTACAGCTTCATTTACATTATTTATTGATGGTGATTTGGATGGTGATGGTATTGGCGATACAACGGATCTAGATACTGACAACGATGGAATACCAGATGCCATTGAAAAAGGTGCAAATGGGACAACGCCAATTGATACGGATAATGATGGTACTCCAGATTACAGAGATTTAGATTCAGATAATGATGGGATTTCGGATGCCATAGAGAAAGGTCCAAACGGTGCTAATCCAAT
>JBGSBR010000148.1:0-506 GCA_041730495.1 Weeksellaceae bacterium
TGTTGTTTCGGATCTTCTCCGACGCGGTTGAAGAGATGGAGGCGGCCACTGCCAAGGCCAGGATGGCGCGAAACAGCATGGCGGCCGCCTTGGGCATCCCTGTGCCGCGCGAGACCATAGGCGGGGCAGGCAAGCCCCTCGACGACACTCGCCTCCAGGGGGCAGGACCAGAAGCGTGGGGGACAGGGGAGTGAGCGTCGACGAGAAGGAGTGCCCTTTCTGTGCGGAGACGATCAAGGCCAAGGCCATCAAGTGTAAACACTGCGGCGAGATGCTTGCGCAGACGGTCCCAGAGCCCGAACCGGAGCAACAGGCGACTGTTATGGTTCCCCCGGAGATTATCAGAGCTGACGCACAGGCAGAGGATGACCTAGAAGGACTGCCGTCGCGACCCAGTCTGAGCGCCGATGACGCGAGGTTGGTCGCTGTGCTCTACTGCTTGGTAGCGGTTGGCACGGGCCTGTTAAGCTTCTTCATCGGTTATCCTACGGTAGGCCTTGGCTGCC
>JBGSBR010000149.1:0-505 GCA_041730495.1 Weeksellaceae bacterium
CCTAAATTATAATATATACTACCAAAAATAACCTACTTTTAAAACGTCTTGCAACTCAAGGCGTTTTTTTTATGCCACAAAAAAAGCGTTCATTTCTAAACGCTTTTTTAATTTATATATAAAAATATTATTTTCCTTTATTTGCTTCCGCAACATATTTTTCTAATGCCATTGTCATAGATGGTGTTCCAGGTGTTGGTGCCATGATGTCAATGCGCAATCCGTGATCCAAAGCTTCTTTTTGGAAGCACTACTCAAAAAGAAGCTTTGGAACATGGATTACGAATTGACATACTTGCTCCAACACCAGAAACACCTTCAATGACAATGGCTTTAGAGAAATATGTAGCAGAAGCTAATAAAGGAAAATAATTATTAGAATTTGAAAAATATTGAAATCCCAAACTCAAAATACTGAGTTTGGGATTTTTTAAATAAGAAAAGTCCAATAACATTATCGGACGTTTCTTTTGTTTAGGTATAGTTTGTTTGTTATTTTATAATT
>JBGSBR010000151.1:0-501 GCA_041730495.1 Weeksellaceae bacterium
AAGTTGCTGAGGGACTAACTCCAGCAGCACCACGTGGTGTCAAACCTACTCCGGGTATCGCTGAATCGCTTAGTTCGTTAACGGTACAAGAGTTTCGTCGTGGTGTGAAACGTGATAAGTCACACTATGATGATCTCAAGGATGACAAGTATTTCAGCTCATGGAACCGAGGTTTTGCTGCAACTGCACGTATGCATCATACTCACTTAGTTTTGGATGAGACATACTCTCCAAATAGTGAGGAAGAATATGCTGTTTTCAGAGAAATGCAAGTCTTTATGTATGCTGTATTTGAAGAGCATCTGAAAACAGGCAAGGGTAAATTGTTAGTTAGTCAGTATGAAGAGCATCATGATGCTCAGAGTATCTATCGTGAACTGAAGAAGCATGCTTTGAGCTCGACTGCAGCTCAGCTGTCTGGTGATACGTTGTTACAATACATTACAACGACCCGATACCCAGGAAGCTGGCGTGGTACATCGTATGAATTCGTGTTACATT
>JBGSBR010000152.1:0-501 GCA_041730495.1 Weeksellaceae bacterium
GGTTTCTCAGGCTGACTCTCCGGAATCGAACCCCAATTCTCCGTTACCTGTTACTGCCTTGTTAGTCCAATACACTAACAACAAGCTGATAGGTCAGAAGCTTGAATGATTTAGCTCATGAATGAGCTTCGATCAGTTATTTTGATTCCTCACGATGCAGATTGCGCTGCATTGGTTTGAAACTAATAAATACAACCTAAAAAGGTCTTATGCATGTATTAGCCCTAGTTTCCCACGGTTATCCATGTAAGAAAATTATCAAATAAATTACAACTGTTTTAATGAGCCATTCGCAGTTTCGCTTTATATTACTTATACTCAGACATGCATGGCTTAATTTCCAAGTCAAGCTTTGTAGACTGGCAGGATCAACCAGATTTCAACCATTCTTTCAGAACCGAAGTTCATTCAGAGGTCAATAGGTTTATCGTTTATCCTTTCGGATGAAGCTTTGAGTGTCCTCAGACTCTCGCTGCGACTCTGCCTGTATCACTTGCAACT